>JAHJLB010000011.1 GCA_018822105.1 Pseudomonadota bacterium | reverse complement strand
GGTGCGGCCGGAGCGCGCGCCGCGTCCGGAGCGCAGCGAGCCTTCGGAGAGGCTTGACCGGGCTGACCGGGCCGAGCCCAAGGCCCAGGCTGCTGCGGCCCCGGAGGCCCTTTTGCGCGGTGCGGAGGCCGCGGTGGCCGAGCCCCGCGTCGAGGCGGCCGGCAACGCCGAGCGTCCCGCCAGGCCCGAGGGCGAGCTGGGACGCACCCGTCCGAGGCGCAAGCGCCGCAAGGGCAAAGGCCCCAAGCCGGCCTAGCCGACCGGCCAGACCCCACCTGTCCCGGAAAGCCAACGCTCCAAGGAGTCGAGATTGAGCCGCTTCTTTGTCACCACGCCCATCTTCTACGTCAACGCCAAGCCGCACCTGGGCCACGCCTTTACCACCATCCTGGCCGACGCCATGACCCGCTTCCACCGGCTCATGGGCGAGGAGTCCTATTTCCTCACCGGCACCGATGAGCATGGCGACAAGATCGCCAAGGCCTCGGAAGAGGCCGGGCAGTCGCCCAAGGAATACGCCGACCAGATCAGCGGCCTGTTCCGCTCCCTGGGGCCGCTCCTGGGGGCCAAGCCCGACCACTTCATCCGCACCACGGACCCGGAGCACATCAAGACCGTGCAGAAGGTGCTGCAGAAGGTCTACGAGAGCGGGGACATCTATTTCGGGGAATACGGCGGGCATTACTGCTTCGGCTGCGAGCGTTTCTACACCGAGAAGGAGCTGGTGGACGGCATGTGCCCGGACCACAAGACGAGGCCGGAATACATCGCCGAGAAGAACTACTTCTTCCGCATGTCCAAGTACCAGGCCTGGCTCATCGAGCACATCAACCAGAATCCGGACTTCATCCGCCCGGCGCGCTACCGCAACGAGGTCTTGAGCCTCCTGGAATCCGGCGCGCTGGAGGATCTCTGCATCTCCCGGCCCAAGAGCCGCCTCACCTGGGGCATTGAACTTCCCTTTGACCCGGATTTCGTCTGCTACGTCTGGTTCGACGCGCTCATCAACTACGTCAGCGCCCTGGGCTACCCGCGCGGCGAGAAGTTCAAGAGGTTCTGGCCCGCCAATCATGTGGTGGCCAAGGACATCCTGAAGCCCCACGCCATATTCTGGCCCACCATGCTCAAGGCCGCCGGCCTGGCTCCCTACCAGTCCCTGAACGTGCATGGCTACTGGCTGGTGCGCGACACCAAGATGTCCAAGTCCCTGGGCAACGTGGTGGAACCCCGGCAGATGGTGGACGCCTACGGCGTCTCGGCCTTCCGCTATTTCCTGCTGCGCGAGATGGCCTTCGGGTCGGATGCCTCCTTTACGGAAGAGGCGCTGGTGGGGCGGCTCAACGCCGACCTGGCCAACGACCTGGGGAATCTGTTCAACCGCGTCCTGGCCATGATGCACAAGTATTTCGAGGGCAAGATCCCCAGCCCCACGGACGAGACCTTGGAGGACGCGGAGCTCAAGCGCCTGGGACGCGACGCCATGCGCAACTTCCAGTCCAATTTTGCGGAGTTCCGCACTGCGCGCGCCCTGGAGTCGCTCTGGGAGCTGGTGCGGGGCCTGAACAAGTACATCGACCAGTCCGCGCCCTGGACCCTGTTCAAGAACAGGGACAAGAGCCGCCTGGGCACGGTGATGTACATGGTGCTGGAGCACATGCGCAAGATCGCCGTGCACCTGTGGCCCGTGATGCCCGAGGCCAGCGTGAAGATGTATGAGCAGCTGGGCCTGAGCTTTGACCAGGACAAGGTGCTCTTGGCCAAGGAGCCTGAGGTCTGGGGCCTGCTCGATTCCGGCCTGGTGGTGGCGCAGGCGTCCAACCTGTTTCCGCGGGTGGAGGTGCCCGAGCCCACGCCGCCCGCCGCCCTGGAGAAGGAAGCGCCCAAGGCCCAGGCGGCGGAGCCGAAGAAGAAGGCCCCACCCAAGGCCCTTGAGGCGCCTGCCGGTCCGGCGGAAGCCATCGAGTTTGCGGATTTCCAGAAGCTGGACCTGCGCGTGGGCACCGTGCTCTCCTGCGCCAAGCACCCGGATGCGGACAAGCTCCTGGTGGTGCAGGTGGCCCTGGGCGAGCCCGAGCCCCGGCAGATCGTGGCCGGCCTGGCCGACCGCTTCAGCCCCGAGGACCTTGTGGGCAGGCAGGTGGTGGTGGTGGCCAACCTGGCCCCGCGCAAGCTCAGGGGCGTGCAGAGCCAGGGAATGATCCTGGTGGCCAAGGACGCCGAGGTGACGCGGCTTCTGACTTCCGCCGGCTGCGTGGACGACGGCGGCAAGGTGGCCTAGCCGAAGAGCGGCCTTTGGCGGCCGGGGAAGATGATTTCCCCCGGGTCTCCTCAGCTAAGCCGAAGGGCCGGATCGAGATATGCTTGATCCGGCCCTTCGGCTTAGCTGAGGTTCCAAGGGGCCGCGTCTCTGCGCTCAGACCCTTTTCAGGAGGGCCAAATACTCCTGGTTGCCCTTGGGCCCCAGCAGGCTTGAGGGCGCCACGCCATTGAGCGTCAGGCCGAGGGTGTCCCGGCAGAACGCCAGCACATGCTCCACGGCCTCTTGCCGGTCCGGCTCGTTGCGCACCACGCCTCGGTCCGTGCGCCCAACGGGCAGCTCGAACTGCGGCTTGATGAGCAGCACCAGCTCGCAGGCGGGCTTCAAGAGCGCCAGGCAGCCGGGTAGGATGGCGGTGAGCGAGATGAAGGAGACGTCGGCGGTGAGCGCGTCCAGCGGCTCGGGAAATAGCTCGGGCGGGGGCTGGCGCAGGTTGAGCCGCTCCAGCGCCACCACGCGAGGGTCCTGGCGCAGCTTCCAGTGCAGCTGGCCGTAACCCACGTCCGCGGCATAGACGCGTGCGGCGCCGTGCTGGAGCAGGCAGTCCGTGAACCCGCCCGTGGATGCGCCGGCGTCCAGGCAAACCTTGCCCGCAGGGGCAAACCCAAGCCCTTCGATGGCCGTGAGCAGCTTGTAGCCGCCGCGGCTGACGAAGCGGTCCTGGCCGCGCAGGGCGAACTCCGTATCCGCAGGCAACTGCTGCCCGGGCGAGGCCACGGGGACCTTTTCGCCGTTTGCGGCGTAGTAGTGCGCCGCCCCGGCCATGATCAGGCGCATGGCCGCGTCCGGGGATTCCGCCAGCCCCTGTTCGAACACGAGCCGATCGGCGCGGTCCCGCTTCGAGGGGGCTTTGGGGGCTGTCTTCGCCTTCTTCGAAGGGGGCTGCGGGGCCACGGGCGGCTCCGGGCTATTTCTTGGCCAGGCCCAGGCGCGCCACCACGTTCTCGGCGGCCTTGACCACGTAGTCCTGCTCGCCCAGGCGGTCCTTGTCGCCCTGGGTGATGATCAGCTGGGGCCGGTTGGCCAGCTCCGGCTTCGGCGTCACGCCGAATTCCGCCGGGAAGCTGTTCTCGAAGTACATCTCCTGGAAGCCGATGAACTTCAGGTGGTGCGCCGTGGCGTCGAGGATGACGGTCTCAAGTTCGCTGACAAGTCCCAGCTCCTTGGCCCGCTTGGCCCCGGCCAGGCATTCGCCGCCCTGGGTGCAGGCGATGTGCCCGTGCCGGTTGGCCTGGATCATGGAATCCATGATCTGCTGCTCAGTCACCTGGATGACCTGGAAGGACCCCGCGCCGCCGAGCTGTTCATACTTTTCGGCGAAGTGGCGCACGCGCGGGAAGCTCACCGGGTTGCCGATCATGGCCGCCTGGGCCACGCTGGCCGAAACCGTCACGGCCTTGTACTCCCTGTGCTGGGCATCCGCCGCATAGTACCGGTACACCGGGTCGGCGTGGTGCGACTGCACGCCGAAGATGCGCGGCAGGGTCTCGATGAGGCCCAGGTCGTGCAATTTGAGGAAGCCGCCCATGATGGCCGTGATGTTGCCCGCGTTGCCGATGGGCACAAAGACGCATTTGCCCGTCATGTCCCAGTCGTACCATTGGGCCACCTCAAAGGCGTAGGACTCCTGGCCCAGGATGCGCCAGGCGTTCTTGGAGTTCAGGAGGGCCACGCGGTAATGGTCGGCCAGGTGCTCCACCACCTTCATGCAGTCGTCGAACACGCCGGGTACCTCCAGCACCACGGCGCCGCTGCCCAGGGGCTGGGCCAGCTGCTGCGGCGTGACCTTGCCTGCGGGCAGGATCACCGCGCTTTTGACCGCTCCGCCCACGTAGGACGCATACAGCGCGGCCGAGGCCGAGGTGTCGCCGGTGCTGGCGCAGATGGCCAGGACCTCGGTCCAGCCCTGGGTGCGGATGAGGCTCTTCAAGAAGCTGAAGGCGCAGGCCATGCCCCGGTCCTTGAAGGAGGCGCTGGGGTTCTGGCCGTCGTTCTTGTACACGGTGGTCAGGCCCAGCTCCCCGCGCAGAGCGGGGGGGGAGTCCACCAGGGGCGTGTTGCCCTCGCCCAGGTAGAGGATGTCCTCCTCTTCGAGCACCGGGGCCATGAGCTCGTAGAAGCGGAAGATGCCGCGCAGGGCCGGGATCTTGCTGGCCGCGCGCGCGTCGAAGATGCTGCGCCACTCGGCCGCTGGGGTGTCCTTGAGGGTCTTGAAGGTCAGGTCCTGAAGCACGAACACGCCGCCGCATTTGGGGCAGGTGTAGTGCAGCTCGCCGATGTCGTAGCTGGCGCCGCAGCCGAGACAGACGTATTGCATGTGGCCACGGTAGGTGGGGAAGGTCATCTTGACTCCTCGCTGCTGGTGTGTCCGGTTCTGGCCCTAGGCCACGAACCTCTGGATGCTCATAATGATGATGGTGGCGCCGACGGCCGACTTGGCCGCCAGGCCGAAGCTGCGGCCCCAGAAGGCCCCCCAGGCGGCCTCGGCGGCCCGCTGGCGCGTTTCCTGGCGCATGAGCTCAACCGTGAAGCAGCCGACCCAGGCGCCGAACAGCGCGCCCACCAGGCTGCCCAGGCCGAGAGCGAAGGGCGCGAGCAGGATGGCCCCGGCGATGGAGCCCACGATGCCGCCGAAATTTCCGACCCCGCTGGCCCCGCCGCGCTTGCCGCCGATGAGCTGGGCGGCGAGCTCCAGGACCTCGCCCAGCACGGCCGCGGCCCCCATGAGGCCCACAAAGGCCCAGGTGATGCGGCCCTCCGGTCCCAGCCAGGCCGCCAGGCAGAGGACGCCGAGCATGAGCCAGTTGCCCGGCAGGGAAAGCAGGTTGAGCCAGAGGAAGCAGAACAGGATCAGGCCGAGGCAAAGTCCCCAGAGCAGGTCCATCATTTGTCCCGGAGGTCCACCACGCGCACGGCCTTGCCTTCGCCCTTGGGGATGGAGTCGTGCTGCACGAGCTCCACGCGCGGGGTGACCAGGATCTCGTCGCGCAGGCGCGAGGCGATCTTCTTCTGCAGGCTGTTGAGGGAGCGCATCTCCTCCACGAAGTACTCGTCCTTGATCTCCACCTTGATGCGCAGCTGGTCCATCTCGCCCTCCTTGAAGAGCTCGATGACGTAGTTCTGCGCCACTTCCGGCAGGGACATGAGGGCCTGCTCGATCTGCATGGGGTAGATGTTGCAGCCCTTGATGATGAGCATGTCGTCCGCGCGTCCGGTGATGCGGTCGATGCGCCGGTGGGTGCGGCCGCAGGCGCAAGAACCGGGGATGAAGCGCGTCAGGTCGCGGGTGCGGTAGCGCAAAAGCGGCATGCCGTCGCGGCACAGGGTGGTCATGACCAGCTCGCCCACCTGTCCCTCCTCGACCCATTCCCCGGTCTCGGGATCGATGATCTCGGCGATGTAGGCGTCCTCCCAGAGGTGCATGCCCGCCTGCTTCTCGCATTCGAAGGCCACCCCGGGGCCGTTCATCTCGGTCAGGCCGTAGGAATTGTAGGCCTTGAGCCCCAGGAGCTCCTGGATGCGGCCCCGGACCTCCTCGGTGTGCGGCTCCGCGCCGATGAGGGCGATGCGGAAGTCCAGGTCGCCCAGCTTGATGCCCTCATCCTTCAGGAAGCTCGCAAAGTGCAGGGCGTAGGAGGGGATGATGTGGATGCCGCCCACATGGAAGTCCTTGAGCAGCTTGAGCTGGCGCTTGGAGTTGCCCGCGCCCGCGGGTACGGTCAAAAGCCCCAGGCGCTCGGCGCCGTAGTGGATGCCCAGGCCGCCGGTGAACAGGCCGTAGCCGCTCATGTTCTGGAACACGTCCCCTTTGCGCAGGCCCACGGCGTACATGCAGCGCGCCACCAGGCTGGCCCAGGAATCAATGTCGTTCTGGGTGTAGAAGATGGCCGTGGGCGTTCCGGTGGTGCCGCTGGAGGCGTGCAGGCGCACATACTGGTCCATGGGCTGGCACAGCAGGCCGTACGGATAGTTGCTGCGCAGGTCGTCCTTGACGGTGAAGGGCAGGCGGCGGATGTCGTCGGGGGAGGTGAATTGGTCGGTGGTGATGCCGAGGGCGCCCAGGCGGGAGGCATAGAAGCTGGAGCGCATGCAGGTGGTGATGGTGCGCTTGAGGCGCTCGGTCTGCAGTTTCCGTAAGGATTCGCGGGCCAGTCCCTCTGCGGCTTCGTAATGCATATGCTCCCCCTGCGTGGCGTTGTGTGTCAGCTCGACTGAAAATATTCCGAAGGATAGGGTGTCGCCGTAAGGTTTTCGAACCTACTGTAATTCTTCAGGAAGTGCAGTTCGGTGTCGCCCACCGGGCCGTTGCGCTGCTTGCCGATGATGATCTCGGCGATGCCGGCCTTGGGGTTGCCTTCCTTCTTGTTGTACACCTCGTCGCGGTAGATGAACATGATCACGTCGGCGTCCTGCTCGATGGCGCCGGATTCGCGCAGGTCCGAAAGCATGGGCCGCTTGTCGCTGCGTTCCTCCACCTTGCGGTTGAGCTGCGAAAGCGCGATGACCGGGATGTGCAGCTCCTTGGCCAGGGCCTTCAGGCTGCGCGAGATGTCGGAGATTTCCTGTTCGCGGGAGTCGATGTCGCGGCTGGCGCGCATGAGCTGGAGGTAGTCCACCACCACAAGGCCGAGATTGTGCTCGCTTTTCAGCCTGCGGCAGCGGGCGCGCAGCTCCATGGTGGACAGTGCGGCCGTGTCGTCCACGAAGAGCGGGGCCTTGGAGATGACATCCGCGGCCTCATAAAGATCGGCCCAGTCCTTGTCCTCCAGATAGCCGCGCCGGAGGCTGCCCAGGTCCACCTTCCCCTGGCAGCACAAGAGCCGCATCATGATTTGGTCCATGGACATTTCCAGGGAAAAGATGGCCGTGGGCGTGGGCGCCTCGCCCTGGATGGCGGCGTTGAGGGCCAGGTTGAGCGCGAAGGCGGTCTTGCCCATGCTGGGGCGGCCGGCCACGATGACCAGGTCCGAGTTCTGCAGGCCGGCGGTCATTTCATCGAGCTTGGTGTAGCCCGTGGTGATGCCGGTGACCAGCGCCTGGCGGCCCACGCGCTTCTCCAGTTCCTTGAACACGCGGTCCACCAGCTCCTTGCCGGTGCGGATGGTGGTCTTGGTGCGCACGTCGGAAATCTGGAAGATGGCCTGCTCGCTCTGGTCCAGCAGGCCTTCCACGTCCTGGGAATCATAGCAGTTGCCGATGATGTCGCTGGCGGCCTCGATGAGGCGCCGGGCCACGGCCTTGTCGCGAACGATGCCCGCATGGTGCAGGGCGTTGGCCGCGCTCACGGGGGAACTCGTCAGCTCGGCCAGGTACACCGGCCCGCCCACGGACTCCAGCTCCTGGGTCTGCGAGAGGTGCTCGCTCACGGTGATCAGGTCAACGGGCGAGTTTTGGGCGTAGAGGTTCTCGAAGCAGCGGAAGATGATGCGGTGGGCGGGGGAGTAGAAGTCCTCGGAGCGCACGAGGTCCACCAGGGAGTGGAACAGGGAATTGCGCAAAAAAACCCCCCCAAGAACAGCCTGCTCGGCTTCCAGGTTCTGGGGGGGGATTTTGCGCGAGAGAGCGGCGGAGGCCCGTTCAAGGGCCTCCGCGCCGTTGTCTCGCTTGTCGCCCTGGCTATGCCTCGGGCTGCTGTTCGGGTGCTTTTTCCGGCTGGCCATGCTTGACTACACGGAGCTTCAGCTCGCCACGCACATCGGGGTGCAGGCGGATCTCCACGTCATACTCGCCCAGGGACCGGATGGTCTCAGGCATATCAATCTTCCGGCGGTCGATGTCGATGCCCTGCTCGAGGAGGGCGTCGGCGACGTTGGCCGTGGTGACGGAGCCGTAGAGCTTGTCGCCTTCGCCCACGCGCACGGTGATGACCACGGTGGCGGCGGCGATCTTGGCGGCCAGCTCAGTGGCGTCGGCGCGCTTGGCGTCGGCCTTGGTGGCCAGCTTCTTGCGCTCCAGGGCAAACTGTTTCAGGTTGGCTTCGGTGGCCAGCATGGCCAGGCCCTGAGGGATCAGGAAGTTGCGTCCAAAGCCGGGCTTGACCGGGACGATATCTCCCAGGCGCCCCAGGGCATCCACATCGGCGCGCAAGATGAGTTTCATGCTCATGCCCTCCTAAACCGTCTTCTTCTTGACGTCCGTGCTGTGCACGGTGGTGTAGAACAACAGGGCCATCTGCCGAGCGCGCTTGATCTCGGTGGTCAGGCTGCGCTGGTGTTTGGCGCAGGTGCCGGTGATGCGGCGGGCGATGATCTTGCCGCGCTCGGTGATGTAGTCGCGCAGGATGTCCGCGCGCTTGTAGTCCAGCGGCATGTTCTTGTCCGCGCAGAAGCGGCAGAATTTCCTCTTGGGGGTGAACTTCTTGCGAAAGGCCATGACTTACGCCTCCTTGGTCGCGGGCGCGTCGCCCAGGCGGACAGTGACGAACTTGAAGATGCCGTCGGTGATGCGGACGTTGCGCTCCAGTTCGGCCACAAGGGCGCCGGGGGCGGCGTACTCGAGGCGGACGTAGTGGCCGCGCGTCAGCTTGCGGACGGGGTAGGCCAGGGTCTTGATGCCCCAGTCGTCGACGAGGGTCATGGTGCCCCCGTCGCGCTCGATGATCCCGGAGAGATTGGTGAGAATCTCCTTGCGGTTTTCTTCCGCCAGTTCCGGACTCAAGAGCAGCAGAGTCTCATAGTTGTTGAGCATGTTGGTCTCCTTTTGGGCATTGGCCCTTCCCGCACGGGGGAAGAGCAAGGTAGAGGTGAGCTCTTACGTGCTCGGGGCGGCTCTGTCAAGCCTCATGGCAATCCCCGCTGTTGCCGCCGGTTTTCCGGACCTCCGGGGGCAGGGCCCTGGGCCGAGCCTGGCGCGCCCGCTTCCGGGCTATTTGTCCTTGCCGTTCTGGTGCAGGTCCTTCGTCGGGGCATCCTTGGGCGGCGTCCAGCCGCACTCCTTCTTGGGGCCTCAGCCCCCGCCCAGGCCGGGCACCAGGCGGCTTATGGCGAACCACGCCACCACCACGGCCAAAAGAATCCATACTGCGTCCATGATGTCCCCCTATAGGCCCAGGTCGCGCCCGGTGAGCAGGCGGTAGGCCTCCAGATACTTGGCCCTGGTCTGGTCGATGATGTCCTGCGGAATTTTCGGCGCGGGCGGCCGCTTGTCGAACTTGATGGACTCCAGCCAGTCGCGCAGGAACTGCTTGTCGAAGCTCTGCTGCCCCCGGCCTGGGGCATAGCCGCTCATGGGCCAGAAGCGCGAGGAGTCCGGGGTCAGCACCTCGTCGATGAGGATCAAGGTTTCCACGCCGCCCTCTTGCACCGTCCCGAACTCGAACTTGGTGTCGGCGATGAGGATGCCGCGTCCCTCGGCGTAGTCGCGCCCAGCGGAGTAGATGCCCAGGGCCAGGTCCTGGGCCCGGGTGGCCAGGGATGCGCCCGTGATGGCCATGGCCTCGGCCACGGAGATGTTCTCGTCGTGCGCCCCCAGTTCGGCCTTGGTGGACGGGGTGAACAGGGCTTGCTCCAGCTTGTCGGATTCGCGCAGGCCTGCGGGAAGACTGTGGCCGCAGACCTGGCCGGTCTTCTGGTAGTCCTTCCAGCCGCTTCCGGTGATGTAGCCGCGCACGATGCATTCGATGGGCAGGGGCTTGGCCCGGCGCACCAGCACGCTGCGGCCCTCAAGGAGGTCTGCGTGGGCCTGCAAGGGCTTGGGGAAGTCCCGCACGTCCGTGGCCAGCAGGTGGTTCGGCACCAGATGGGCGAATTTCTCCAT
This sequence comes from Pseudomonadota bacterium, assembly GCA_018822105.1. Classification (GTDB taxonomy): domain Bacteria; phylum Desulfobacterota; class Desulfovibrionia; order Desulfovibrionales; family Desulfovibrionaceae; genus Humidesulfovibrio. The sequence continues at coordinate 268,697 of JAHJLB010000011.1, read as the reverse complement.
CCAGAACAGGGTGATCTGGTTCAGGACCACGCCCTTGTGCGGGATGGGGTCGTCCATGACCACGTCAAAGGCCGAGATGCGGTCCGAGGTGACGATGAGCAGGGTGTCCGGCCCGGTTTCGTAGATGTCGCGCACCTTCCCGCGCGAGAGCAGGGGGTACTCGGGGAGGTTGGAGGCGGTGAGGCATTGCATGCTGTGCTCCGTTGGCTGCGGCGTGTTGGTTACTGGTCTTCCAGGCGGCATTCGATGCTGCGCGCATGGGCGGAGAGCCCTTCCAGGTGCGCCATGCGGGCGATCTTGGCGCCGTGCCGGCGCAGATAGTCCGGCGTGGTGCCGATGATGCTCGTCTTCTTGCAGAAGGTCTGCACCGACAGGGCCGAGGAGAAGCGCGCGGTGCCCAGGGTGGGCAGCACGTGGTTCGGCCCGGCGAAGTAGTCGCCCACCGGCTCCGGGCAGTGCTGGCCCAGGAAGATGGCCCCGGCGTTGCGCACGCGGCCAAGCAGGGCGAAGGGCTCGGCCACGGCCAGCTCCAGGTGCTCCGGCGCGATGGCGTTCACGAGGTCCAGGCCGAGGTCGAGGGACTCCACCACAAGCACCGCGCCCCACTGCTCCAGAGCCTTGCGGGCCAGGTCATTGCGGCTGAGCCTCGGCAGTTGCACGGCCAGGGCCGCGCGCACGGCTTGGGCCAGCTTCGGGCTGGCGGTGATGCACAGGGCTGCGGCCAGGGGGTCGTGCTCGGCCTGGGAGAGCATGTCCGCGGCCAGCCAGGCCGGGTTGGCCGTGTCGTCGGCCAGGATGACGATTTCGCTGGGCCCGGCGATCATGTCGATGCCGACCTCGCCCACGAGCAGGGACTTGGCCGTGGCCACGTAGATGTTGCCCGGGCCGGCGATGACGTCGCAGGGGCGGATGGACGCCGTGCCATAGGCCAGGGCCGCGATGGCCCAGGCGCTGCCGGCGCGGTGGATCTCCGTGATGCCGAGCAGGGCGGCGGTGGCCAGGATGTACGGGTTGAGGGTCGAATCCGTGCGCGGGGGCGAGACCACGGCGATGTCCGCCACCCCGGCCACCTGGGCGGGCACGGCGTTCATGATCAGGCTGGAGATGAGCGGGGTCTCGCCGCCCTGGCCGCCGGGAACATACAGCCCCACCCGGTCCACGGGGCGCACCATCTGGCCCAGGATGCTGCCGTCTGGCGCGGTGGTGAACCAGGACTGCTCGGCCTGGCGGGCGTGGAAGTCGCGCACGTTGGCGATGGCCTCGCGCAGGATGTCCAGGTCGGCCGCGGGCACGGCCTTGCGCGCCGCCTGGATGTCCCGGGCGGACACCGCCATGCGCGCGGGCAGGTCGGGCGCATCAAAGCGGCGGGAATAGCGGCGCAGGGCCTTGTCGCCGTGCTGGCGGACATCGTCCAGGATGCGGCGCACGGTGTCGGAGATGTCCAGGCCGGGATCCTTGCGCTCCTTCAGCCAGGCCAGAAGGCTGGGCTGGGTCATCTCGGCGGGGACGCGGACAATGCGGCAGGGCATGAGGAACCTCGAATGGGCGTGGAGTGTTGGTGTCTTCGCCGTGCAGGCCGTCAATGTCTATCGCAGGGGCGCCGGAAAGTCGAGGCCGGGCCCTGGGCGAAAGAAGGGGCCGGAACTTTCGTTCCGGCCCCGGAAGGCGTCAGGTGGTTGGCGTGGTCTCTGGACTAGAAGCTGTAGGTCAGGCCCAGGCTGGCGCGGTAAGCGTCCTGGTCGCCGTAGGTGCGGATGTCGGCGGCGTTGGTGACGGAGGTGGCGGCGCCCCAGACGTTCTTGTCGAAGCTGGTGTTGATGTAGCCCAGGTTCACGGTCAGGGCCAGCTCGTCAAAGATCATGTACTTGGTGTTGAAGTCCACTTCCCACAAGGAGTCCTTGGTGGTCAGGAACGAGCCGTAGTAGGCGCGGTTCAGGGCGCTGATGCCGTTGTTGCCGTTCTCAGACAGGAACTTCTTGTCGTTGGTGCCCTTGACGTACATCAGGTGGGCGGTGTGGGACAGCTTGTCGATGAAGGTCATGTCCTTCAAGGACACGCCGGCAACCCAGAAGCCCAGCTGACGGGAGGTGGTGCCGCCGTTGGTGGGGTTGGTGGCGGAGTTGCGGTCGCCGAAGAAGAAGGAGCCCACGGCCCAGTTCTGCGGGTTGGCCACAACAGGCATGCGGCCGGACTTGCTGCCGCTGTCGGTGGAGTTGCCCTTCTCACCAGAGGAGTACACGAAGAAGGCGGACGGGGTCATCATCTTCAGGCCGGTGTAGTCCACGGCGATGTCGGCCAGCCAGCCGGAGCGGCCGCCGGAAGCCTTGTTGGCAACGCCCTGGTTGTTCCAGGTGGCCTTGCCGTAGTTGAAGTCGGCCATGATCTTGAAGTTGTCGATGGCGGTGATGGTGGTGGCCACGCCGCCCCAGTAAGCGCGGACGCCTTCGCTGGTGGAGGCGTTGGCCGCGTAGAAGCCGGGCAGGGCGGTGGCGCCAAGGGAGTCAGCGGCGGTTTCAGCGCCAGCGTTGGCGTAGGCCGCGAACGGGGTGATGTTGAAGCCCTTGAAGTCGATGGGCAGGGCGGCAAAGAACACGTCCGTGCTGGTGGCGGAACCGGACAGGGTGCTGGCGGTGGTGGTGGCGGCGGAGTTGGCGTCGAAGGGACGCGCGTAGCCGGCCAGCAGGGTCAGGTTGTCCGTGACCGGGGTGACCATGACCGCAGCGGCGACCTGGTCGTCCAGGATGGCGCTGCCGCCGCCGAAGGCGGCAGGCAGGGACACGGTCTCAAAGCCCACCAGGAAGTTGGTCTTGGTGCCGGGCCATTTGAAGTCGATGTAGCCCTTGCGCAGCATGAGGTTGCCGTTGCCGCCGTTGCCGGCCGCAGTGGCGGTGCCGGCTGCAGCGGCCACGTTGTTGGTGGTGCCGCGGCCGGAGCCGATGGCGAACTGTCCATTACCCCAGTTCGTGGGTCCGATCTGGGTCTCGAGGACGGCCTTCAGGTTCTCGTTGGCGATGAACGTGAAGGCGGTGCGGATGCGCTGCTCGATGTTGAAGGACTTGCCCTGGCCGATGGCGCCGTTCTTCAGGAAGTCGGTGCCAGCATATTCGTTGGCTTCGATCTTGAACGAACCGGAGGCTTTGATTTCGGCTGCCGAGGCAGACGCCGCCAAGCCGAGGACGAGCAGTCCAACGATGGCGAAAACGCTCAATTTTTTCATGTTTCCTTCCCTCTTTTGCGGTTAAGAAAAACCACCCAAGCCATTCTTAGGAAGACATGTACACAGCCCATCAAAATATTTCAAGCGAAATCTTGACCAAAGTTAAAAAAATTTTACCGTACCAATATTTGGATTCTCCCACGGTCAATAGTCCTTTTGGTTGGCAGAACCCATGCCGGGCCGCTGTTCTGGACAAAAGAAAAGGGCCGGCGCTTGCGCACCGGCCCCGTGGTCAGGCTCGTCAGGCGTTTTAGAAGCTGTAGTTCAGAAGCATGGCGGCCTTGTAGGCGCTGGCGCTTCCGTAGGTGTTCAGCTGGGCGTTGGCCGCGCCCCAGGTGGCCTTGTCGAAGTCGGCGTTGATGTAGCCGAGCTCAACGCCCAGGGCCAGTCCGTCGTAGATCTGGTACTTGGTGTTGAAGTCAACTTCCCACAGGGAGTCCTTGGTGGTCAAGAACTTGCCGTACTGCACGCCGTTGGGGATACCAACAACGCCGTTCTCCTTCAGGAAGTCCACATCGTTGGTGCCCTTCACGTACATGACGTGGAAGGTGTGGCTCAGCTTGTCGATGAGCTTGATGTCCTTGAGGGACAGGCCGACGGCCCAGTAGCCCATGTTGGTCTCAGGGGTGCCGATGGTGCCGGAGAGGGTGTCGCCGCCGCCCAGGAAGAAGGAGCCCAGGGCGTAGTTCTGCGGGGAGCCGACAACGGGCATGCGGTCGGACTTGCCGCCGTTGGTGCTGTTGCCGCTCTCGCCGCTGGAGTAAGCGGCGAACAGGGACGGGGTCATCATGGACAGGCCGGTGTAGTCGATGGCGATGTCGGCCAGCCAGCCGGCGCGGCCGCCTTCGGCCCTGGTGCTGGTGCCGGTGCCGTTACGCCAGGTGGCCTTGCCGTAGTTGAAGTCGGCCATGACCTTGAAGGGGTCAAAGGCGGTCATGGTGAAGGCAGCGCCGCCCCAGTAGGCGCGGAGGCCTTCAGACATGGAGGAGTTGGAGCCGCGGAAGCCGTCCAGGGCGGTGGCGCCGGCGGCCAAGGAGGCGGTTTTCGCGCCGGAGGTGGCGTAAGCGGCCCAGGGCCGGACGGAGACGCCCTTGAAGTCCAGGTTGGCGATGAGGAACGCCGCGTCGGTGGTGGTGCCGGACCCGGAAAGGGTGCTGGCGGTGGCGGTGGCGGCGGAGTTGGCGTCGAACAGACGGCCGTAGCCGCCGACCAGGGAGACGCCGTCGGTGACGGGCACAACCACGGCGGCAGCGGCGAACTGGTCGTCCAGGACCGGGCTGCCGCCGCCAACGGCGGAGGGCAGGCTCAGGGTCTGGAAGCCAACCAGGAAGTTGACCTGGGTGTTGGGCCACTTGAAGTCGATGTAGCCCTTGCGCAGCATGAGGTTGCCGTTGCCGCCGTTGCCGGCGGAAGTGGCGGTGCCGCCAGCTGCGGCCACGTTGTTGGTCGTGCCGCGGCCGGAGCCGATGGCGAACATGCCATTGCCCCAGTTGCCGGTGCCGATCTGGGTCTCAAGGATGCCCCTGAGGTTCTCATTGGCGATGAACACGAAAGCCGTGCGCATGCGCTGACCGATGTTGAAGTCCTTGTCCTGGGAGATGGCGCCCTTTTTCTGGAAGTCCAGGTTGTTGACCCACTGGGCGTCAACCTGCCACTGTCCGCTGGCTTTGATCTCGGCTGCTGCGGCGCTGGAGACCGAACCCATAACCAGGGCGGCCAGGAGCACCAGAAGCAGTGCAAATTTCTTGTTCATCGTTTCCTTCCTTTGCTTGAAGTTCCAAACGAGCCTTACCCACACTAGATGTAAGCTTCTAGCCCTTCCCCGAGGGATTTTCAAGGGGCTGGGCGCCAGTTTTTGAAAAAAAGTAAAAATATTTTTACCGTCCAGTTTTTTATCCTTTCCCAGGGAATTTCTCTCCGGTAAGGTTCTGCAGCTGCCAGCGCAACGGCTTCAATTTATGGCAGCGCCTTTGGGGTGAAGCATGATGCCTTTTTCCGGCTCCGACTATCCCGACACCCCCGGCGTCTACCTGATGAAGGACGCCTCCGGGCGCATCATCTATGTGGGCAAGGCCAAGAGCCTGCGCAAGCGCCTGTCCTCCTATTTCCGCCCGAGCGCGGACCATTCGCCCAAGACCCTGGCGCTGTTGTCCAAGGCGCATCATATAGACATGCTCCTCGTCTCCACGGAGAAGGAGGCCCTGCTCCTCGAGGAGAGCCTCATCAAGAAGCACCGGCCGCGCTACAACATCGTCCTGCGCGATGACAAGCGCTCGCTGCTGTTCCGCCTGGACAGGCGCTCAAGCTTTCCGCGCCTGACCATGACCCGCCAGGTGGTCCGCGACGGCTCGGCCTACTTCGGGCCGTTCTCCTCGGCCTCTGCGGCGCGGGCCACCCTCAAGCTCGTGGGGAGCATCTTCCCCCTGCGCAAATGTGCGGACCGCCAGTTCAAAAACCGCGTGCGGCCCTGCCTGTACCACCAGCTCGGCCAGTGCCTCGGGCCCTGCTGCCTGCCTGTGGATCCCGCCCGCTACCGCGAGCTGGTCGTGCAGGTGGAGCAGTTCCTCTCGGGCCGCTCGCGCTCCCTGGTGCGCCAGTTGCGCAGGCGCATGCAGCAGGCCTCGCAGGAACTGCGCTTTGAGGAGGCGGCGCTGCTGCGCGACCAGGTGGCGGCCATCGAAAAGACCACCGAAGGCCAGGCCTCGGTGCTGCGCGACGCCCTGGACCGCGACGTGTTGGCCGTGGCCACGGCCGGGGACGGCCTGGGCGTCGGCCTGCTCTTCGTACGCGGCGGGCAGCTCCTGGAGCAGAAGACCTTCCACTGGCCGGGCCTGGGCAACGCCGACATCCCGGAGGCCCTGGAGAGCTTTCTGGCCCAGTTCTATGGGCCGGGGCGCTACATCCCCGGCCGCGTGGTGCTCTCCCACGCCGGCCTAGGCCCGGAGTTGGCGGAGGTGCTCGCCGAGCGCCGGGGCGCTTTGGTGCGCCTGGGGCCGCCGCGCGGGCCGGACGAGCGCCGGCTGCTGGACCTGGCGACGGATCTGGCCCTCACGGCCCACAGCAGCGACGCCAGGCAGGACGTGGCCGGGCAGCTTGAGCGCGCCCTGGGCCTGCCGGGCGCGCCCCGGCGCATCGAGTGCGTGGACATCTCGCATCTGGCTGGCCGGGGCGTGCGCGCCGGAGTGGTGGTGTTCGAGGACGGCGCCGAGGCGAAGCCGGACTACCGGGCCTACGCCCTTCCCGGCGTCGAGGGCTCGGGCGACGACTACGCTGCCCTGGCCCAGTGGGCCGTGCGGCGTGTGCAGTCCGGCCCGCCCTGGCCGGACCTCTTGCTCATCGACGGCGGCCGCGGGCAGTTGGCGGCGGTGCAGCGGGCGCTTAACGAGGCCGGCGCGGCCGGGGAGTTCGAATGCGCGTCCATCGCCAAGGGCCCCAGCCGTCGCGCCGGAGAGCTGGAGGACCGCGTGTTCCGCCCGGGGCGCAGGAACCCCGTGGCCCTCAAGGCCGGCAGCCCGGCCCTGCTGTTCCTCCAGCGCGTGCGCGACGCGGCCCACCGCTTCGCCATCGGCAAGAGCCGCAAGGCCGGGCGCAAGACCCGGCTGGACAGCACGCTGCTGCATATCTCCGGGCTTGGGCCTGCGCTGGCGCGGAGGCTCTGGGACGCCTTCGGCAGCCTGGCAGCCATGCGGGAGGCCTCGGCGGAGCAGCTGGCCCAGGTGCGCGGGGTGGGGCCGGCGCTGGCCGGTCGCATTGCCCTGGCCTTGGCCGGGGCGCCGCCGGAACAGGCGAAGCCCTAGCTGACCTCCACCGGCTGGCCCAGGGCCAGGGCCACGAGCTGCGTGGCGGGCGCGTGCTCCTTGAGGGCCGCGGCAAAGGCGTCGGTGTTCTGGGCCAGGATGGGGTAGGTGCCCCAGTGCATGGGCGCCACGTTGCGGCAGCCCAGGAACGAGCATGCCACGGCGGCCTCGAGGGCGTCCATGGTGAACCAGCCGCCCATGGGCAGGATGGCCAGGTCGAGGTCGAAGAAGCGCCGGAAGAGCTTCATGTCCGAGAACAGGGCCGTGTCGCCGGAGTGGTAGCAGCAGAAGCCGCCAGGAAAGGTAAGGATGTAGCCGGCGGGCGCGCCCGTGGCCGAGGAATGCACGGCCTGGACCATCTTCACGCGCACCCCGGCAGCCACCACCGTGCCGCCCATGTTCATGCCCAGCACCTGCCCGGCGGGCACGCCCAGCCCCTTCATCTTCGGCGCCGTGTCGAAGAGGCAGACCAGCTCCGCGCCCTGGGCCCGGCAGATCTCCGCGGCCTGGCCCACGTGGTCCGGGTGGTCGTGGGTCACCAGCACGGCGTCCACCTTGCCGATGTCCTGCCACTTGACTGGAGCCTTGGGATTGCCCTCGAAAAAGGGGTCGATGACGAGGGTTGCCCCGTCCTGCTGCAGCCGGAAGTTGGAATGCCCGTACCAGGTGAGCAGCATGGCCTGTTCCTCCTGCTGGTCTTGCGGCGGGCGGCTATTCGCCCCAGCGCCGGAACAGCGCGTTGTCGATGCCCAGCTGGTCCAGGATGCGCCCGGCCAGGTGGTTCACCAGGTCGTCGATGGTCTTGGGCCTGTGGTAGAAGCCGGGGCTGGCGGGCACGATGGTGGCCCCGGCCTCCTTGGCGGCAAGCATGTTCTTTATATGGATGAGGGACAGCGGCGTCTCGCGGGTGACGAGCACCAGCTTGCGCCCTTCCTTCAAGGTCACGTCCGCCGCGCGGTGGATGAGGTTGGTGCCCAGGCCCTGGGCGATGGCCCCGAGGGAGGCCATGGAGCAGGGGCAGACGACCATGCCCGCGTGTCGCCAGGAGCCGCTGGCCGGAGGCGCGGCGATGTTCTTCTCGTCGTGGCTGGCGTGGGCCAGCCTGCTCAGGTCCCCGGGGCCGAAGTCGGCCTCCAGGGCCATGACCTTCCTGGCCGCCTCGGACACGATGAGGTGCAGCTCGACGTCCTCGCGGCCGGACAAGGCCCTGGCCAGGGCCAGGGCGTACTGCGGGCCGCTGGCCCCGGTGACGGCGAGGAGAATGCGTTGTGCGGTCATGTTTTCCCTTTGCCGGAGAATCATTTTCCGGCCCCATCAAGCCTAAGGAAACTCCGAGCGATTTGCAATGCGCCGGGCGGCACGGATGGCGCGCCCGGACCCGTTGCCGCTATTGCCAGAGCCCGGCCTCCCGGCACTGCCCCTTGACCAGGGGGTTCTCGTTGCCCTGGATGGCCTCGATGCGCCTGGCGCGAATGCATTCCCACTGGTCCACCGGGTGCAGGGCGTCCCAGGCGTCCATGAGCTGCTCCTGCTGGCGGCTGAGCTTGAAGCGCGGGTAGGCCCAGGCCATGTACTTGGTGCTACGGGCGATGGTGCCCCGGGCGTGCTCCGGCGGTTCGGCCTTGTTGCCCTCGATCTTCATGGCGCAGGAGCCGAAGGCGCTGGGCGTGCCCGGAAGCATGGCGAAGTTGTTGTTGCTGCGCAGGGCGTTGACCGCGCCGATGGCCGGGTAGAGATTGTACAGGTCCGCCTGCATGAGCCGGTATTCCTTGTTCACCCTTTCGGCGCATTTGCGGCCCTTGAAGGGCCCGCGCCTGTCCTGGCAGTCCGGGTTCCCGTCGCGCCATTCCGGGAAGGTGCGCCCGAAGTTCTCGGCCGGGACCACATGCTCCCACTCGATGCGCTTGGTCCGGGCCTGGTGCCGTGATGCCCTGAAGCCCTCCGGCAGGCGGACGGCCCCGTCCTCGCCGTAGGGCGCCTGACAGTACAGGGTGATGCGGTGGTCATGGTAGACGAGCCGCTCCAGGGTCCGCTTGGCGCCCTGGAAAGAGTCCTCGCGGGTGTTGCCCCGCTGCTGCGCGGCCTTCTGCGCCTCTGGCTCGGCCTTGTCCTTGTCGCCGCAGGACGAAAGCGCCAAGGCCACAAGGCAGCAGGCCAGGAGCGCGGCAAGGCGCTTTGCCGCGTTTCTCACTGCGGTGGCCCTCATGCCTTAGGAATCCCCATATGGGGGGGCCAGGGGGCCTCAGACCCCCTGGCCGCTGGAGGCATATTAATCTTACAGCCCCAGCTTTTCCCACAGGGCGTCGACCCTGGCCTTGACGCCCGGGTCCATGTGCAGTGTGCTGGGCCATTCGCGGTGGTGCCCGTCCTCCGGGCCCTTCTTGGTGGCGTCGATGCCCATCTTTCCGCCATAAAAGGCCAAAGGCGAGGCGTGGTCCAGGGCGTCCAGCGGGCCTTCCAGGATGGCAACGTCGCGCCTGGGGTCGACGTTGTTGCCGATGCGCCAGAGCACCTCGGAGACGTTCTGCACGTTGATGTTCTTGTCCACCACCACGATGATCTTGGTGAACATCATCTGGCCCATGCCCCAGAGGGCGTACATGACCTTGCGGGCCTGGCCGGGGTAGCGCTTGTCGATGGAGACGAAGCAGAGGTTGTGGAACACGCCCTCCAGCGGCAGGTTCATGTCGATGACCTCGGGCAGCTGCTTTTTTATCAGCGGCAGGAACAGGCGTTCCGTGGCCTTGCCCATGAAGCAGTCCTCCATGGGGGGAGGGCCGACGAGGGTTGCCGGATAGATGGCGTCGTTTCTGTGGGTCAGGGCCGTGACATGGAACACGGGGTAGTCGTCGGCCAGGGAGTAGTAGCCCGTGTGGTCGCCGAAGGGGCCTTCGCGGCGGCGCTCCCTGGGGTCCACGTAGCCCTCCAGCACGAACTGGCTGGTGGCCGGCACCTCCAGGTCCACGGTCTTGCACTTGACCAGCTCCACGGGCTGGTTGCGCAGGAAGCCGGCGAAGAGCATCTCGTCGATCTCGTCGGGGATGGGCGCTGTGGCTGCGTAGGTCACGGCCGGGTCCGGTCCGAGGGCCACGGCCACCTCCAGGCGTTTGCCCGCCTTCTCGGCCAGGTGGTAGTGGTAGGCCCCGCCCTTGTGCCGGTGCCAGTGCATGCCCGTGGTGTTCCTGTCGTACACCTGCATGCGGTACATGCCCGCGTTGCGCACGCCGGTCTCCGGGTTCTTGGTGAAGACCACGGGCAGGGTGATGAAGGGCCCGGCGTCGCCCGGCCAGGTGGTCAGCACGGGCATGATGGACAGGTCCACGGCCTCGCCCGTGAGCACCACGTCCTGGCAGCTCCCGCGCTTCACGTGGTCCGGGAAGATGTTCGTCAGCTTGGAGAGCTTGGGGATCATCTGCAGCTTCTTGATGATGCCGTCGGGCCGCTCGATCTCCAGGTACTCGTGGATCCTCTCGCCCAGGGCGTCCAGGTTCTCGCTGTCCAGCGCCATGTTCATGCGCTTGTAGGAGCCGTACATGTTGGTCAGGACCGGGAATTTCGAACCCTTGACCTTGCCGAAGAGCAGTGCCGGGCCGAACTTCTTGCTCACGCGGTCCGTGACCTCGGCGATCTCCAGAAAGGGGTCGAGCTCGGCGTCGATGCGCTTGAGCTCGCCGCCTTTGTCCAGATGCTTCAGAAAATCCTGCAAATCCTTGTAGGGCATGGAATCCTCGCGGGGGGTCGTTTTTCGCATCCTACCCCACCCGCCAGCACTCTGACAAGCCGACAGCCTGGCCGGAAATCGCGGCCGCACCATCAAGATTCGTGGTTGACAGCCGATGAACACGGTATTAAACGCTGTTTCATTGAGCGTATGAAACGATGTTTTGGAGGGGCCATGCAGGACCAGACCGATGCCGGGACCAAGGACAGGCTGCTGAAAGCCGCGCGAACGGTGTTTGCCGAGCGCGGGGTCAAGGAGGCCACGGTGCGCGAGATCTGCGCCCGGGCCGGGGCCAACGTGGCGGCGGTGAACTATTATTTCGGCGGCAAGGAGAAGCTCTTCATGGCCGTGCTGGCCGACTACCTGCACTCTGCCCAGGAGATGTATCCCACGCATATGGGCCTTGCGCCCGATGCTTCTGCGCGTGATCGCCTCAAGGCATATATCCGCTCCTTGCTGCTTAAGCTGGCGGGCGACGGAGATCCCCTCTACGAGCGTCTGGGGCAGTTGTTCACGGCTGAGATGATCGAGCCCTCGGAGCATTTCGGTGCCGTTGCCGATCGCTACCTTATGCCGCAGCATGGGGTGTTGCTGGGCATTGTGGGCGAGCTGATGCCCGGAACTGACGAGCGCACAGTGCACCTCTGCGCCGCCGGGGTCCTTGGCCATTGCCTGCTCTTTGACCATGCCAAGCAGCTCATCCGCCGCATGTGTCCGGAGATGGCCCTGGAGAACCTGGGCGTGGAGCTGGTGGCAAATTTCGTCTTCAATTTCGCCCTGGCAGGCATTGAACGCATGAAGACATTCAAGGGATAGGGGCATGAAGCTGAACACGCTGCACCTCCACCAGAGCTGGGAGAAGTTGACCAGCCGCATGGACAGGAAGACCCTGGGCATCGGGGCGCTCGTCTTGATCGCCGTCCTGGCCCTGGCCGCCACCACCTTTTCCAAGACCAAGCCCCAGGGAAGCGCCCCGGTGCCCGTGCGCGTCCTTGCGGTCGAGGGCGCAGGCGGAGCCTCGGGCCTGCGCTATTCGGCCAACATCACCCCGCGCGAGCAGGTGGAGCTGGCCTTCAAGGTCGGCGGCTACGTGCGCGAGATCGTCTCCGTGCCCGGCGCGGACGGCGTGCCGCGCGAACTGCGCGCCGGGGACAAGGTCACGCGCGGCATGGTCCTGGCCCGGCTGGACCAGCAGGACCACGCCTCCCGCGTGGGCCAGGCGAGGGCCTCCATGGAGGAGGCCAAGGCCTCCCTGTCCCAGGCCCAGAAGGACTACGAGCGCGCCCAGAGCCTGGTGGCCGGGGGCTACCTGGCCAAGAGCGAGTTCGACCGCTCCCTGGAGAAGATGCAGGTGGCCCGCGCCAGGCTGGATGGCGCCCGCGCTCAGCTGGAGCAGGCCGGCATCATGCTGGCCGACTCCCAGCTCAAGTCCCCCCTGAACGGCCTGGTGGCCAGCCGCGGCGTGGAGCGCGGCACCCTTGTCTCCGGCGGCACCAAGGCCTTTGTGCTGGTGGATCTGTCCGCGGTGAAGGCCGTGTTCGGCGTTCCGGATTCCATGCAGGCCCGGGTCAAGCCCGGCGCGCCCCTGTCCCTGCTGGTGGAGGCCCTGGGCGGCCGCGAGTTCACGGGCAAGGTCACCTCTGTATCGCCCTCGGCCGATCCCATGAGCCGCGTCTTCGACGTGGAGGTGACCATCCCCAACCCGGACGCCGTGCTCAAGGACGGCATGATAGCCACGGTGCTCCTTGAGGGGCTCGAGGCGGCCGGCGCCCAGCCCGCGCAGCCCGCCCTGGCAGCGGCCAGCGTGCCCTTGCAGTCCGTGGTGCGTCCGCCGGACGATCCCAGCGGCTACATGGTCTTCGTGGTGGTGGACAAGGACGGCCATACCCTGGCGAGCGCCCGGCGCGTGGAGCTGGACGACGTCACCGGCCGCAACGTGTCCGTGCGCGGGGGCGTGCAGCCCGGCGAGCGCATCATCACCAACGGGGCCACCCTGGTCCACGACGGCGCGGCTGTCACCGTGGTGCCCTAGACCCGCAGAGCCCGGCACCCTCACACCCCGCGCCTCAAGCGGGCATCCAAGGAACCTGCCATGCACGGCAAGGACGAGACTCTTCTGCTGGAGAAGCACAACACAGCGCGCTTCTTCGTCGAAAACCGCCAGATCGCCCTGGTGCTGCTCTTCGCGGTGCTTGTCTGGGGCGTGTTCAGCTACGCCAAGATGCCCCAGCGCAAGGACCCGGACATCCCCATGCGCGTGGCCGCAGTCACCTGCTCCTGGCCCGGCGTGTCCGCGGAGAAGGTCGAGGATCTGGTGACGCGCAGGCTGGAGGAGCGCATCGCCGAGAACGACAAGGTGGACCGCATCGAGTCCACCACGCGCACCGGCCTGGCCGTGGTCATCATCAAGCTGCACGACGAGGTCAAGAGCCCCAGCGACGTGTTCGACGACCTGAACCTCAAGCTGGCCTCTGTGGGCGGCCTGCCCGAGGGCGCGGGGCCGGTGAACTTCATCAAGGACTTCGGGGACACCAGCACCCTCATGCTCACCGTGGCCTCGCCCCTGGAGGGCGAGGTGGAGCTGTCCCTGCGCGCCCGGCAGGTGGAGCAGGGCATCCTGGCCCTGCGCGGGGCGGCGCCCGCCGCCGGCCAGACAAACGCCGCCGACCGCGTGACCCTTGTGCAGGTGCTGCCCGCCTCGGCCAACGAGCAGTCCGTGCGCCGCAAGGTGGAGCTCTTCGCCCGGCATCTGACCCAACAGGGACTGGTCCGGGACGCGCGCATAAGCCTGAAGCCCGGCCTGGCCCTGCTGGACGCCCGCACGGAAAAGACCGATGCGGAGCTGCTCGGGGCTGTGCGGCGCTATGTGGAGGACCGCCTGCGGGCCTCGGAGCTCCATCCGGACGCTTGGCCCGTGGCCGTGGTGCGCGATCCGTCCAGGGCCGCCCTGGCCCTGGCTTCGGTGGCCGGCAGCCGATATTCGCACCGCGACCTGGAGGCCTACACCGATGAGCTCATGCGCACCCTGCAGACCCTGCCCGAGGTCTCGCGCGTGAACCGTTGGGGCGTGCGCGACGAGGCCGTGTACCTGAACTATTCCCAGGAGCGGCTGGCCGCTTACGGCTTCGGCCCCTGGCGCATCAAAGAGGCCCTCGCGGCGCGCAACATCCGCCAGGGCGGCGGCGTGGTGGAGGCGGCCGGCAAGTCCATGCTGGTGGACCCCTCCGGAGAGATCACCAGCGAGACCGAGCTGGGCGGCGTGGCCGTGGGCCGCGCCAGAAACGGCGCTCTGACCTACCTGCGCGACATGGTGGACATCGAGCGCGGCTACGTGAGCCCGGCCTCCAAGCTGCACTACCACATCGGCCGCGACGCCGCGGGCCAGTGGGCGCGCATGCCCGCCGTCACCCTGGCCATCACCATGCGCAACGGCGAGCAGATCGGCGCCTTCTCCAAGGCCGTGGACGCCACCCTGTCGCGGGTCAAGAAGCGCCTGCCCGCAGACCTCGTGTTCTCGCGCACCTCGGACCAGCCCAGGCAGGTGGCGGACAAGGTCGGCCTGTTCACCACCAGCCTGTACGAGGCCATCCTGCTGGTGGTCCTCGTGGCCTTCGTGGGCTTCCGCGAATGGCGCTCGGCCCTGCTCATGGCCCTGTCCATCCCCATCACCCTGGCCATGACCTACGGCATGATGCACATGCTGGGCATCGACATCCAGCAGATCTCCATCGCCGCGCTGATCCTGGCCCTGGGCCTGCTGGTGGACGACCCCGTGGTGGCCAACGACGCCATCAAGCTGGAACTGCGCGCGGGCAGGGCCCAGGATGTCGCCGCCTGGCTCGGGCCGACAAAATTGGCCAAGGCCATCCTCTACGCCACCATCACCAACATCGTGGCCTACCTGCCGTACCTGCTGCTCTCCGGCGACAAGGGCCGCTTCCTGTATTCCCTGCCCGTGGTCATCGCCTGTTCGCTGGTGGCCTCGCGCATCGTGTCCATGACCTTCATCCCCTTTCTCGGGCAGTATCTGCTGCGGCCGGGCAGGAACGCGGGCCGGACCGTGGCCGACATGCGTCAGCAGGGCCTCACCGGGCGCTACTACCGCCTGGCCAGCGCGCTCATCGAGCACCGCTTCAAGGCCCTGGCGGTGTCGCTCGCCATCGTGGCCGTGGCCTTTGTCATGAAGGCCCAGCTCAAGGACCAGTTCTTCCCATACGACCTCTCGCACCTGGCCTACGTGGACCTCTGGCTGCCCGAGGACGCCTCGGTCCAGGCCACGGACGCCGCCGCGCGCCAGGCCGACGAACTCATCCGCAAGGCGGCGGCCCAGTATGCCGCGGACCATCCGCAGAAGGGCGGCCATGACGGTTACGTCATCGAGTCCATGACCAGCTTCATCGGCGCGGGCGGGCCGCGCTTCTGGTTCTCCGTGACCCCGGAACTGGGCCAGCCCAACTACGCCCAGATCCTTCTGGAGGTCATCGACGAGCACGACACCGAGAGCTTCATGCGCTATCTGCAGCCCCGGTTGGCCGAGGCCATGCCCGGGGTGCGCGTCAGCGCACGCAGGCTGGAGAGCGGCCCGCCCGTGGGCATACCCGTGCAGCTGCGGCTCTCCGGCGACGACATGCCCACCCTGCGCGCCCAGGCCGAGAAGCTGAAGGAGATCCTGCGCGCCCGGCCCGACACCGACCGCGTGCAGGACAACTGGGGCGCGGAGATCTTCCGCGCGCAGCTGTCCATCGACCCGGACAAGGCGGCCCTGGCCGGGGTGACCAACCTGGACGTGGCGCGGTCCTCGGCCGCGGCCATGAACGGCTTTGCGGTGACCAGCCTGCGCCAGGGCCGCCTCGACGTGCCGGTGTTCGCTCGGCTGCGCATGGAGGAGCGCGCAGGCATGGAGGACATCAAAAACCTCTATGTCTCCTCGGCGGATGGCGCCCAGAAGGTGCCCCTGGGCCAGATCTCCACGGTGTCCTGGGGGCTTGAGACGGAGAAGATCGCCCGGCGCAACCACTTCCGCACCATCACCGTGTCCTGCTTCACCAGCCCCGGCGTGCTCACCAGCGAGGTCATCCAGGCCGCCAGGCCGCAGCTCGACGCCTTCCAGGCGCAGCTGCCTCCGGGGTACAAGATGGAGATCGGCGGGGAATATGAGGAGCAGACCAAGGGCTTCGGCGAAATGGCCGTGGTCATGGCCGTGTCCATCCTGTCCATCTACCTGGCGCTGCTCTTCCAGTTCAAGAACGCCGTGAAGCCGCTCATCGTCTTCGCCGCGGTGCCCTACGGCATGGCCGGGGCCTTCGGCACCCTGTACCTCATGGGCCAGCCCTTCGGCTTCATGGCCTATCTGGGCATCGTCAGCCTCATGGGGGTCATCGTCAGCCACATCATCGTGCTCTTCGACTTCATCGAGGAGCGCCGGGCCGAGGGTGAGGACCTGCGGCAGGCCATCCTGGATGCGGGCATCATGCGCCTCAGGCCCGTGATGATCACCGTGGGCGCCACTGTGCTGGCCCTGGTGCCCCTGGCCCTGCATGGCGGCCCGCTCTGGGAGCCGCTGTGCTACGCCCAGATCGGCGGGCTCACCGTGGCCACCTTCGTGACCCTGCTCATGGTGCCGGTGCTCTATTCCATCGCGGCCTTTGACCTGAAGATCGTGGACTAGCCCGCTCGAAGCAGTTGTTGACTGGCAGCGGCCCCTGCCGGAAGGTTTCGGTCGGGGGCCGCGCAGCGTTCAGGACGCGGGCGGCCAGTTCTTGCATACGCTCAGGGCTGCGGTCTGCCGATGCGTGGGCTGGCGTAATGGCGACGGACGGGGCAGGGGAGGGGGCAGTGGTTCTCGCCAAAAGATTTGGCCCCTGCCTGGGCGTTGCAGGCAGGGGCCGGAGAGCATGGCGGCCGCGCGCGTCCCACGACACGCGCGGCCGCACCGCATGGGAGGGGAGAGTTACACCGCCGTCTCGCCGCGCTCGCCTGTGCGGATGCGGACGGCTTCTTCGACATTGAGGACAAAGATCTTGCCGTCGCCGATGGCGCCCGTGTTGGCGGCCGCGCGGATGGCGTCCACGACCGGGGCTGCGAGGGCGTCGGCCACAATCACCTCGATCTTCACCTTGGCCTTGAACACCACCTGGTATTCCGCGCCGCGGTACATCTCCACGTGGCCCTTCTGGCGTCCGTAGCCCTTCACTTCCGTGATGGTCATGCCGTGCACGCCGGCCTTGTCCAGAGCGTCCTTGACCTCGTCGAGCTTGTGGGGCTTGATGATGGCTTCTATCTTCTTCATGGCGATATCTCCTAAATCCTAGCGGTGGGTCTTGTTGATGGAGAACTCGGGGTAGCCGATGACGGCCACTTCCGCCATGTCCAGACCTTCCTGCTCGATCTCCGGGGCCACGCGCATCTTCACGAACTTGTTGGAGACCTTGAAGAAGACATACATGACCACGAACACGAAGACGATGTTGGTGGTGATGCCCACGAGCTGTGCGAAGAGCTGGCTGGCGTCGCCGTAGAACAGGCCGGTGACAGCTCCCTTCACGCCGTTGGCGCCGTCGCCGTAGGTGCCGTCGGCGAACAGGCCGAGGGCCAGCATGCCCCAGGCGCCGTTGACGCCGTGGACCGAGATGGCGCCCACGGGATCGTCGATCTTCAGGGTGTTTTCGATGAAGAGCACGCTGACGCACAAGAGCACGCCGCCGATGCCGCCGATGACCACGGACATGATGGGGGTGACGAAGGCGCAGGGCGCGGTGATGGCCACCAGGCCGGCCAGCAGGCCGTTGGCGGCCATGGAGACGTCGGGCTTGCCGAAGCGCATCCACATGTACAGCATGGCGGTCATGGCGCCGCCGGCGGAGGCCAGCATGGTGTTGGCGGCCACGACGCCGATGCGCATGTCGCCGCCGGCCAGGGTCGAGCCGGCGTTGAAGCCGAACCAGCCGAAGGCCAGGATGAGGCAGCCGGCGATGGCCATGGGGATGTGGTGGCCGGGGATGGCGTTGGCTGTGCCGTCGGCACGGAACTTGCCCAGGCGCGGTCCGAGGACCATGGCGCCTGCAAGGGCCGCCACGCCTCCGGTCATGTGCACCACGGAGGAGCCCGCGAAGTCCATCAGGCCGTGGCCCAGGCCGAAGTTGGCCCCGAGCTGGGACAGCCAGCCGCCGCCCCAGACCCAGTTGGCGTACAGCGGGTAGACGAACATGGAGATGAAGAAGCCATAGACGCAGAAGTGCTTCATGGTCCAGCGCTCAGCCATGGAGCCCGTGGGAATGGTGGCCGTGGTGTCCATGAAGACCATCTGGAAGAGGAACATGGTCAGCACTGTGCCGTCATACACGTCGTTGCCAAGGAAGAAGCCCTTTGTGCCGAAGAGGCCAAAGTCCTTGCCGAATAGGTTGATGACGAACTCGGAATCGAGCACGCCGCCGCCGCCAAGGGAGGCCGCGCCGCCACTGCCTCCCATCTGCAGGGCAAAGCCCGTGGCCCAGAAGCCGAGCATGCCGATGGCGTAGACCATCATGTTCATGCCCATGGTGTGGCCAGCGTTCTTGGCGCGGGTGAAGCCCGTCTCGGCCAGGGCGAAGCCGGCTTGCATGAACATGACCAGGAAGCCGCAGATGAGCACCCAGGTCATGTTGATGGAGATGCGGTTGTGCCCGACGACGTCGGCCAGCTTGGTGGCCAAGGGTTCAGCCGGCGCCATCTTCTCCATGTCCTCGGCCGTTGGCGCGCCGCTGGTGGCGTTGACCACGTCCGCGGCGGTGCCGATGGACGCGCCGGTTGGGTCAGGCTTCGGGGGATCGCCCGCAAAGCAGGTGCCGGTCCCCGCCAGGACGACCAGAGCAAGTGTGAGTGCCAGGAAAATGTTCTTAATCATGCAGCCCTCCATGTGGTGTAAGGAAAAACAATCCAATTGCCAGCATAGGGCAAGAAGTGGGCCACATGGTATAACATGTTGAAATTATGGTCAAAGCATCACAAGCCAGAAGCCCAGTCGTCACATGCGATGACGTTTATGTAGAATAGAAAACATTTTTCACAACCACACAATTCTCACCAATGGCTTGTTGTGAATCTAACTACATGTAATACTGAAAGTAACCTGTTTGTTTGAAATGTGATGTGCTGGCAATGGCTTGGCCGCAACGCTGATTGCATCCGCATTGTCTCGATAATGTAAAATTGTTGTAAAATTAAGATTCGTGAATAATTTTAACTTTAAATTAAGCATGTTGACATAAGATTGGTGCCCAGCCTGTTAGGATCAATTTGGAGATGTTTAGACTTGCCGGACCATATTTGAAACTCTTCCCCTCTGTATATAGCAGCTAGCCGGCGAATTGACAATATTGTCAAACAACCAAAATTGCGTGAGAGCTTCCGGCCTTGCCGGCGTCTGATTGGCGCAGTCGCGGGAGGCGTTGCGCCAACACATGCGGCCTGCCAGTAGTCCGCGCCGTTTCGTCCGCATGCTCCAGCCCCGGCCCTGGGGCCTGGCAATTCCTGTCACCCATGAAGCCGTGTTCCATGCGTGTCGGCGTTGGTTTCCAATCCTGTCAGCGGGGCCAGGCAGGCCAGTGCTTCGCAAGCGGCCTTGACATCCGTCCGGCAAGGCCAACATTCTTGATGGAATGAGCAATCGTGAGCCGAGGCGCATGGAAGGCGCAGGCCTTCCGCAGGGGGCATGCGGCGCAGGGAGATGACGGCCTGGACATACTGCGGAATTTCCGCACGCCCATGGCCTGCGGGGGCTTTTCAAACCCCGCCAGGTAGGATAATGATTGATCTCAGCCAAACCCTTGGAGGCCATCATGCTTGGCGAATTGCTTCAGCCCATGCACCTGCTTCTGATCCTTGTCATTGCCCTGCTGTTGTTCGGCCCGGGCAAACTGCCGCAGATCGCGGCCAACCTCGGCAAAAGCATCCGTGAGTTCAAGGGCGCCCTGAGCGCTCAGGATGAAATCACTATTGCTCCGCCCGCCCAGCAGCCCACGCAGGCCCAGCCCACGCAGGCCCAGGCAGCCCAGGCAGCCCAGGACCCGCCTCAGGCCGCCCAGGCCCAGGCCGAGACTCCCAAGCAGGAGCAGAAAAGCGCGTAGTGGCTGCTCTGCCCCTTCATCTGTGCATTGCCGCGGGCGTTCCGGTCCGGTTCCCCCGGACCGGCGCCCGTCGTCCGTGCCTCGTCGCCTTCTAATCCCTCTGGCGGCAATGTGGACCTGACCTATTATCTTTCAAACTACGGCGTTTACGGCTATCTGGCCTTGTTCATCGGCACCTTCCTGGAAGGGGAGACCATCCTCATCATTGCCGGCTTTGCGGCGTACAACGGCCATTTGTCCCTGACCCTGTGCATCCTCTCCGCCTTTTTGGGCAGCTTTGCGGGCGACCAGACGGCCTTCTACATCGGCCGCTACAACAAGTCCTTTCTGGAGAAGCGCCTCAAGAAGTGGGAGTGCCGCATCGAAAAGGTGCACCGGCTGCTGGAGAAGCACCAGGTCCTTGTGCTCATCTCCTTCCGGTTCTTCTACGGCTTCCGCAACATCACGCCCTTTGCCGTGGGCACGACCAACGTCTCGCCCTGGCGCTTCTTTGCCCTGAACGGCATAGGCGCGGGGATCTGGGCCATCTCCTTTGGCGTGGGCGGGTATTATCTGGGCGACGTCCTGGAGCGGTTCCTTCAGGAAGCCAAGTGGTGGGTGGCCGGGGGCCTGTTCGGCGTCATTCTGCTGGCCTGGGTCATCAAGACCGTCCGCAACCGTTTGCGCGCTCCCCGCTGCTGATCCTGCTCAGGGCTGGCGCACCAGCTGGATATGCTCCTGGGGCAGGACCACGGTCAGGGCGTCCCAGAGTTCGAAGACCTCAATGCCCGGGGCGCTGGCGCCTGTCATTATGGCCTGGGCATCGCCCGAGCCTGGGGCGTGGTAGGCCTGGGTCAGGCCTTCGTTCAGCGTAAGCAGCGCCCCGCGCAGGGCCACTCCGGCCATGAGCCCAACACCATCGCTGAAGGCCTGCACCGGCCTGTGTTCCGTGAGGGAGGCCCGGCCGGCCTCCTCGCGCACGCCCAGGACATCATATTTGGCGATGGCGTCGAAGTTGAGCCCGCTGCGCAGGATGCCCTCAAGCATCTCCTGCTCCTGCACGACCAGCACCAGCCGCTGTTTCTCCAGCCCGGCCTGCACCCCGAATCCTGCTCCGCCGACGCTCACAAAGGCTGGCGCGCCCCAGCCCCCGTTGGTGTTGCGCCGCACAACGACGCCGCTTCCTCCATGCAGCGAATAGAAGAATCCGGCCTGATAGACGCCGGGGAGGATGACCACGGCGCGGGCGTCCTCCAGGGCATGGTCAAGAATGCGCTGGGGGATGGCCTTGCGAAGCTCCTGCAGGGTGCGTGCGGATTGCGAAACCAGGTCCGCGCCCAGGCTGCCGCGCTGGGCGTTCTGCGCCGAGGGCGCGGGCCGCGTGGCGGCGCAGGCCGAGAGCAGGACCAGGGCGGCCAGGGTGAGGCCGAAGCCGGAGCGTGTCATGTATTCTCCGGGATCCGGCCGGCAAGGGTCGCCAGGACGGCAAGGCGCCGGGGCATGTCGGCCGGGGCGGGGGCCTCTGGCTTTTCCAGCAGCTCGCGCAGCAGGTCAACGCCGTCCAGAAGGGGTTGGATCACGTCCCCGCCCGCTGCGAGCTGTCCCTTGCGCAGGCTGTCCAGCACGTTCTCCAGCCGGTGCGCAGTGGTTTCCAGAAGGCTCAGGTGCAGCAGATTCGCCCCGGCCTTGATGGAGTGTGCGTCGCGGAACACTGCGTTGAGCAGCCCGGGCTGGGGCGCTTTCGCCGTCCGCTCCAGTTCCAGAAGGCCGGATTCCAGTGTGCTCAGTCGCTCCGAAGCCTCCTCAGCAAAGGCGGCGAGGACTTCCGGGTCGCTCTCAGCCATCGCGCGGCACCCGCTTCTGTTCGTATTCCAGCACCAGTTGCACGGCGGTTTCCGGGATGTGTTCCAGGTCGGGCTTGCTGATCTGGCGGTCCGCGCCCACGGATTGGCCCTTGTGGCGCAGTTCGGCGGTGATGATCGAGGAGTACAGCACCACTGGTATCTCGCGCAGCACGGCGTCGCTTTTTATGTTCTTGGTCAGGGTGAAGCCGTCCATGAGGGGCATCTCGATGTCTGAGATGATGACGTTCAGGTATTCCTGGATCGGCCTGCCCTCCGCAAGGGCCTGGCGCGCCAGGCCGCGCGCGGCCTCCAGGGCCTCCATGCCGTTGTTGACGATGGTGGGCGTAATGTTGGCGCGGGTGAGGCTTTTCTTGAGCATGAGCCGGATGGTGGCGGAGTCGTCCGCCACCAGGGCTTTGAGTTCCTGGGGCGCAACGAAGGTCGAGGCCGTTGATTCGAAGTCGTCCGCTGGGGTGAGGTCGGCGATGATGGTCTCCAGGTCCAGGAGCTGGATGAAGTGGCCGTCCCGCTCCACCAGTCCGATGATGGCCTGGATTCCGGTCTTGGGCAGGTAGCCGTCCGGGGGGATGACCTCCGGCCAGCCCACGCGGTGGATCCCCGTGACGCCTGAAACCACGAACCCGGTGACCGCCTTGCTGAACTCGGTGACGATGACGTTGTCGAGGGGGGCCGGGGATTTGGGGATGCCCAGCCAGACCGCGAGGTCGATGACAGGCAGGATGTGGCTGCGCAGGGGGATGATCCCCCGGTAGCTGGGGTGCGCGGCGCCGGGTTGCGCCTCCAGGCCCGGGCTCTCGATGACCTCCATCACCTTGGCCACATTGACGCCAAAGGAGTGGCGCTCGCCCGGACCTCCTGGGCCGGCGTCGCTGTCGATGTGGAATTCCAAAATTTCCAGCTCGTTGGTGCCGGTATCCAACAGGATGCCGGTCTGCATGACATCGGCGGAGGTGTTGGTTTTTTGGTTCATGATCGCACATTACCCCCAGAGTGCGGGCATGTCCAGAGTGGGCGGGGGAAATGTGAGTCCGACGCGGAGATTTGTGTCGGGCTGATGGTTCTGCTAGAAGTGGCGTGCCAGGAAGGATTCGAACCCTCGACCGACGGCTTAGAAGGCCGTTGCTCTATCCACCTGAGCTACTGGCACGCGTGGGGACCCATTCACTAATCAAGCTCCGGGGCGCGGTCAAGGCCCGCGCTCAGAAGGCCGCATGTGACGCACGACCTCTCCTTTCAGGAATTCCTGGCCCGGCTGGACAGCCTGGGCCTGTTCCACATGGACTTGAGCCTGGAGCGCATGGCCGCGTTCACGCAGCGCCACGGGCCTGTGCGCTTTCCGGTGCTGCACGTGGTGGGCACCAACGGCAAGGGCTCCACAGCCACCATCCTGGCGGAGCTTCTGCGCGCCCACGGCCTGCGCGCGGGCCTGTTCACCAGCCCGCACTTCGTCAGCGTGCGCGAACGCATCCTTGTGGACGGGGCCATGCTGCCGGAAGACGCCTGGGCGCGGCTGGGGAACGTGGTCCTGCGCCAGTCCCACGGGCTGGGGCTGACCTATTTCGAGCTGCTTACAGCCCTGGCCGTGCTGGCCTTCGAGGAGGCCGGCGCCGATGTGGCGGTGATGGAGGCGGGCCTGGGCGGGCGCTTTGACGCCACAAACGTGCTGGAGCCGGCGCTCACGGTGTTCACGCCAATGGCCCTGGACCACATGCACGTGCTGGGGGGCACCCTGGCGGAGATCGCGCGCGACAAGGCCTTGGCCATGCGCCCGGGCGGGTTGGCCATCAGCGCGCACCAGGAGCCCGAGGCCTGGGACCAGCTGCGGAGCGTGGCCGCAGAGACCGGTGCGGAGCTTGTGCCCGTTGGCGAGGTGCTGTCCTATTCGCGCGCCAAGGGGCGGGTGGCGCCCGGCCCCCTGGGCAAGGCCTTTGTGCGGCCCATGTCGGGCCTGCGCCTGGGCCTGCCCGGCCTGCACCAGCAGGACAACGCGCGCACGGCCCTGGCCGCCTTTTCCCTCTGGGCCGCGCGCCTGCGCCTGCCGGTGTTCGAGTCCGGCTGCCGCGAGGCCTTGGCCCGCGCCTTCATCCCCGGCCGCATGCAGATGGCGCCGGGTTCGCCGGGCCTGTATCCCGACCTCATCCTGGACGGCGGACACAACGCCCACGGCCTGGCCGCCCTGAAGGCCTCCCTGGACGCCGACGGCATTCGCCCCGCGGCGGTGGTGTTCGGCTGCCTGCGCGACAAGCCCCTTTCGGACCTGCTGCCCCTGGTGCGGACGCTTACGGAAGGCCCGGTCTACGCCGCAGGCATTCCCACCTGCCCGCGGGCCTGCGCGCCGGAGGAACTGGCCGGGCTCATGGGGCCCGGCGTTCTTCCCGTGGCGGATGTGCATGCCGCCCTGCGGCGCTGTCTGGGCACCGATGGGACGGCCGGCGCCGGGCCGGTGCTTGTCTGCGGTTCCTTGTATTTGCTGGGCGAGTTTTATACTACACACCCTGGGCTGCTTGAGCGTGCGGGATGATCCGCCGCCTGGCCGCCCTGGAGGTTCTGCCGTGACCACACTCTTCCGCCATCTGCCCGCCGTGGACCAGGCCCTCGGCGCTCTGGCAGCGGACACGGGCCGCGCGGCCCGGGCCCTGCGCGCGGTCCTGCCCGCCGTGCCGCGCCCGCTCATCAAGGGCCTGGTGAACGACTTTCTGGACCTCGTGCGCGAGGAGATCCGCGCCGGGGCCCACAAGGACGAGTCGCAACTCTCGCTGCCCGCCCTGTACCCGCGCCTGCTGGCCTATGTGCGCCTCGGCGCGCGCCCGCGCTTCCGCCGGGTGCTGAACGCCACGGGCGTGGTGGTGCACACCAACATGGGCCGTTCGCTCCTGGCCCCGGAGGCCGTCCTCGCCGTTTCCCAGGCCGCCGCGCACTACTCCAACCTGGAGTTCGACCTGTCCAGCGGCGAGCGCGGCAGCCGCTACGCCCACGTGGAGGGCCTGCTCTGCCGCCTCACCGGAGCCGAGGCCGCACTCGTGGTGAACAACAACGCCGCCGCGGTGCTCATCGTGCTGGACACCCTGTGCAAGGGCCGCGAGGTCATTGTCTCGCGCGGGCAGCTGGTGGAGATCGGCGGAAGCTTCCGCATCCCCGACGTCATGGCCAAGAGCGGCTGCATCCTGCGCGAGGTGGGGGCCACCAACCGCACGCACCTGCGCGACTACGAGGCGGCCATCACCCTGGAGACCGCGGCCTTCATGAAGGTGCACACCTCCAACTTCCGGCAGGTGGGCTTCGTCAAGGAGGTCCCGCTCTCCGAGCTCAAGACCCTGGCCGCCACCTTCGGCCTGCCGGTCATCGAGGACCTGGGCAGCGGCAGCCTGCTGCGCCTGGATGCGGACGGGCTGCCGGGCGAGCCCACGGCCGCCGAATCCGTGTCCGAGGGCGCGGACGTGGTCACCTTCTCCGGCGACAAGGTCCTGGGCGGCCCGCAGGCGGGTCTCATCGTGGGCCGCCGCGAGATCATCGAGCGCATCAAGAAGAACCCGCTGAACCGCGCCCTGCGCATCGACAAGATGACCCTGGCCGCCCTGGAGGCCACCCTGCGCCTGTACCTGGACCCGGAGCTGGCCAAGAGCCGCGTGCCCACCCTGGGCATGATGACCCGCTCCCTGGTGTCCCTCCGCGCCCAGGCCTCGCGGCTGGCGGCGCTGCTTAGGAGGCGCCTGGCCGGAAGGCTGGACGTCAGCGTGCGGCGGGGCGTCTCGCGCGTGGGTGGCGGGGCCTTCCCCGAGGCCGACCTGCCCACGGCCCTAGTGGCCCTTGTGCCCTGCGCGGGCCTGGCCCTGAACGTGGACGCCCTGCGCCAGGCCCTGCTGGCCACGGACCCGCCCCTGGTGGGCCGCGTGGAGGACGGCGCCTTGTGCCTGGATCCGCGCACCCTGGCCCCCTCGGAGCATGCCCTTGTCCTGGACGCCCTGCGCCAGGCCCTGACTGACGCGGGTTGAGACCTTTTCGGCTGCTGAACCACACCTGAACCGGCCTGGAGCATATTCGTGAGCAAGTACAAGCCTGAACTGGAGCATGTTTCCCGCAACTGCTGGGATGTCTACGCCTCCGCCGCGGACCGCAAGGCGTTGGCCGCCTGCGCCGACGGCTACATGCGCTTCCTGTCCGTCTGCAAGACCGAGCGCGAGACCGTGGACTACATCCTGGCCGCGGCCAAGGCCGCCGGGTTCAGCGAGCAGCTGGGAGCGAAATCCAAGGCCTACGCGCGGGTGCAGCGCGGCAAGACCATTCTCCTGGCCCGGCGCGGCAGGCGCCCCCTCGGCGAGGGCTTCCGGCTCATCGGGGCCCATGTGGACACCCCGCGCATCGACCTGAAGCAGCATCCGCTCTACGAGGACTCGGACCTTGGGCTCATGAAGACCCACTACTACGGCGGCATCCGCAAGTACCAGTGGCTGGCCCGGGAGCTGGCCCTGCACGGGGTGGTGGTCAAGAAGGACGGCAGCGTGGTCAAGGTGATGGTGGGCGAGGACCTGGGCGATCCGGTGCTGACCATCACGGACCTTCTGCCGCATCTGGCCCAGAAGCAGGTGGAGCAGAAGGTCTCCGATGCCTTCGAGGCCGAGAAATTGAACGCCGTGGTGGCCCACGAGCCCAGCGGCGCGGGCGACACCAAGCGCCTCAAGGACAAGGACCGGGTCAAGGGCAGGGTGCTGGAGCTGCTGCACAGGCGCTACGGCATCACGGAGAGCGACCTGTTCAGCGCCGAGCTCCAGCTGGTGCCCGCCGGCCCGGCCCGCAACGTGGGCCTGGACAGCTCCATGATCGGCGGCTACGGCCACGATGACCGCTCCTGCGTGTTCGCCGCCCTGGAGGCCCTATTGGCCGAGAAGACCCCGGAGCACACGCAGTTCGCCCTGTTCTGGGACAAGGAGGAGATCGGCTCCGAAGGGGCCACGGGCGCGCAGTCGCTGTTCTTCGAGTACGCCGTGCAGGACATCCTGGACGCCTGGTCGCCCAAGGATCGGCTGCCCGAGGTCTTCCGTCGCGGCATGGCCATCTCGGCCGACGTCAACGCCGCCGTGGACCCGGACCACCTGGACGTCTTTGAAAAGCGCAACGCCGCCTACATGGGCTACGGGCCCTGCTTCAACAAGTTCACCGGCCACCGGGGCAAGGTCGGGGCCAATGACGCGCACCCGGAATACGTGGCCTACCTGCGCGGCATCCTGGACAAGGCCGGGGTGCCCTGGCAGATGGCCGAGCTGGGCAAGGTGGACCTGGGCGGCGGCGGCACCGTGGCCAAGTTCCTGGCCGTCTACGGCATGGACGTCATCGACATGGGCCCTGCGGTCTTGTCCATGCACAGCCCCTTCGAGGTGCTCGGCAAGGCCGACCTCTACGCCACGGTCCTGGCCTTCCGGGCCTTCTTCAAGAGCTAGGGGCGCGCATGCCGGTCATCATGGGCACCGCCGGGCACATCGACCACGGCAAGACCACATTGGTGAAGGCCCTCACGGGCATCGACTGCGACCGCCTGGCCGAGGAGAAGAAGCGCGGCATCACCATCGAGCTGGGCTTCGCCTTCATGGACCTGCCGCCCGGCAAGTCCGGCCCCAGGAGGCTCGGGGTGGTGGATGTGCCCGGGCATGAGCGGTTTGTGAAGAACATGGTGGCCGGCGCGGCCGGCATCGACTTCGTGGTGCTGGTCATCGCCGCGGACGAGGGCATCATGCCCCAGACCCGCGAGCACCTGGAGATATGCTCCCTCCTGGGCATCCAGACCGGCGTGGTGGCCTTGACCAAGGTGGACATGGTGGAGCCGGACTGGCTCATGATGGTGCAGGAGGAGGTGGCCGGCTACCTCAAGGGCACCTTCCTCGATGGCGCGGCGTGCATCCCCGTGTCCGCGCACACCGGCCAGGGGCTGGACGCGCTCAAGGCCGAGCTGGCGCGTCTGGCCGAGGCCTTTCAGCCGCACCGCCGTTCGGACCTGTTCCGCCTGCCTGTGGACCGCGTGTTCACCATGAAGGGCTACGGCACGGTGGTAACCGGCACCCTGGTCTCCGGAAAGATCCGCGTGGGCGAGGATGTGGCCGTGTACCCCAGCGGGCTTTCGTCCAAGGTGCGCACCCTGCAGTCCCACGGGGCTCAGGTGGAGGAGGTGGCCTCCGGCAGCCGCACGGCGGTGAACCTGTCCGGCCTGGAGGTGGAGGACCTGGCGCGCGGCGATGTGCTGGCCCGGCCAGGGTCGCTGTTTCCCAGCCCCTTCTGGGATGTGGAGCTGACCTGCCTGAAGAGCTCGCCCCGGCCCATCAAGCACCGCAAGGAGGTGCATTTCCACCACGGCGCGCGCGAGGTCCTGGCCCGCGTCTACATGCTGGAGGGCGAGTCCCTGGAGCCGGGCCAGACCGCCATCTGCCGCATCCGCTTTGCCGAGCCCCTGGCCGGGGTCCACGGCGACCGGGTGGTGGCGCGCTCCTTTTCGCCGCTCAGGACCATCGCTGGCGGACGCCTGCTCTCGCCCCTGCCGCACCGGGTGAAGCGCTTCTCCCCGGCGGTGGAGACCCTGCGCAGCCTGGGCTCCGGCTCCGGTGAGGAGATCGTCCAGGCGCAACTGGAGCTGGCGGGCGCCGGCGGGCTGACCTTCGCGCAGCTCCTGGTGGCCAGCAGCATGGAGTCCAAGGCCCTGGACAAGGCGCTGCAGCTCATGGGCGGACGGCAGGAGGCCTTTCTGACCGACCGCGAGGCCCGGTCCTACGTCTCCGGCGCGGTGGTCCAGTCCCTGTCCGAGGGGCTTTTGGCCCACCTGGCGGACTTCCACGCCCGCGAGCCCATGAAGCCCGGCGTGGCGCGCGGCGGGCTCTCCTCCACCTGGGGCAGGCGGCTATCGCCCAAGCTGTTCCATTTCGTGCTGGAGGGGCTCCTGCGCAAGGGGAGCATCGCCAGCGACCAGGAGATGCTGCGCCTGCCCGGGCATAGGGTGTCCTTGGCCTCGGACGCGGCGTCCCTGCGCCAGAAGCTGCTTGAGGCCTACACCGCCGGGGGCTTGACCCCGCCGAACATGAAGGATGTGCTCGAACCGCTCTCCCTGACCTTCAAGGAGGCGGCCGCGGTGTTCAAGGTGCTGCAGGACGAGGGCCGGCTGGTGAAGATCAAGGAGGAGATGTACTTTGACGCTGCGGCGGTGCTGGGACTGCAGGAGAAGGTCGTGGCCTTCTTCGCCAGCCACGAGGACATGAATCCACAGGACTTCCGCGAGGTGTCGGCGCTGTCGCGCAAGTACGCCATCCCGTTGCTGGAGTATTTCGACAAGGAGAAGCTCACCGTGCGCGTGGGCGACAACCGCAAGCTGCGCAAGCGTTAGGGCTTGGGTAAGCGGTTGAGACTAAACGTTAATATTTCGCCTTGCTTTTCCGGGAGGAGTTTCGCAGAGTGCCGCCCGAGGCCCTGTTGGGCCGGGCCGAAGACGAAAGAAAAGGCCCCGTGGAGCACGGGGCCTGTCAAGTCTTTCTTGGGGTGAGTGAAGGGGCTTGAACCCTCGGCCCCCAGGGCCACAACCTGGTGCTCTGCCAACTGAGCTACACCCACCACGAGAGGAAGGATGTTTATACGACGTCCCCCCTGGTGGTCAAGGACTAAATCCCTCAAAAACGAATCCGGCCAGGATGCGCGCCCGGCCGGGGAACACAAGGACACAGCATGGACAAGCTCATCATCGAGGGCGGCGTGCCGCTCAAGGGGACCATTCAGGTCAGCGGCTCCAAAAACGCGGCCCTGCCCATCCTCATCGCCTGCCTCCTGGCCAAGGGCACCGTGCGGCTGACCAACGTGCCGCGCCTGCGGGACATCTTCACCACCCTGAAACTTTTGAACATCCTGGGCTGCGAGACCACCTTCGAGGGCAACACGGTGACGGCCAGGGTCGCCAACCTGAAGCACGAGGCCCCCTACGAGCTGGTCAAGACCATGCGCGCCTCGGTGCTCTGCCTTGGCCCGCTCCTGGGCTTCCTGGGCGAGGCCAAGGTGGCCCTGCCCGGCGGCTGCGCCATCGGCGCGCGGCCCGTGGACCTGCACATGAAGGCGCTGGAGCGCATGGGCGCCCGGTTCATGCTCGACTCCGGCTACATCCACGGCGTCTGCGGCGGGCTCATCGGCGCGCGCATCGTCTTTGATTTCCCCACCGTGGGCGGCACGGAGAACCTGCTCATGGCCGCCAGCGTGGCCAAGGGCTGCACCATCCTGGAGAACTGCGCCCGCGAGCCCGAGGTGGTGGACCTGGCCAACTTCCTCATCGCCTGCGGTGCGCGCATCCGGGGCCACGGCACGGCGGTCATCGAGGTGGAGGGCGTGCGCGAACTCACCGGCTGCGAGTACCGCGTCATGCCCGACCGCATTGAGGCCGGCACCTATCTCGTGGCCGGGGCCATCACCGATGGCGAGCTCCGGCTGAAGGACTGCCCCCTGGACGAACTGGACGCGGTGGTCTCCAAGCTGCGCGAGATGAATGTCCAGGTGACCGCGGAGGAGGACGGCACCGTGCTGGTGCGCCGCAATGGCGAGCTCTTGGGCGTGGATCTGACCACCCAGCCGCACCCGGGCTTCCCCACGGACATGCAGGCCCAGCTCATGGCCCTCATGTGCGTGGCCTCCGGTTCCGGCTCCATTCAGGAGAAGATCTTCGAAAACCGCTTCATGCATGTGTCCGAGTTGGGGCGCATGGGCGCGCGCATCTCCCTCAAGGACCGCACGGCCATGGTGCGCGGCGTGCCGCAGCTGGTGGGCGCGCCGGTGATGGCCTCGGACCTGCGGGCCAGCGCCTCGCTGGTGCTGGCCGGGCTGGTGGCCCAGGGCACCACCGAGGTCCAGCGCATCTACCACCTGGACCGGGGCTATGAGCGCATGGAAGAGAAGCTGGCCGCCGTGGGCGCGCGCATCCGCCGGGAAAAGGAATAGCCGGGCGGGAGAAGCAATGGCCGGTCGGGAGAAGGCCGAACGGGACGGGTGTGCTATCGAATATCGCGGACGGGGAGGCAGCGGCCCGTCCGATCCAGGGTGGCCACGCCAGGAGGGGGCATGCTCGCCAGCCAGCGCCAGGACAGCTTCGCCCCTTGCGGCGGTCCGCCCGGCCTGCTGGCCTGGCAGGTGTATTTCCTGGCCTATGTGGCGGGCATCTGGAGCCTGCGCCACCCGGAACCGGCCCTGGCTTTGGCCGGGCTGCTTTGGGCCGCATTGGCTGGGATCCGCGCCGGGGGCTGGCGGCAGAGTCTCCTGACCCTGGCCCTGGTCGTTTTGTGCTTCGGCGCTGGCGTGGGGCACGCGCATCTGGTTTTGCCAAGGCCTCCATCCGCCCCGGCGGCGGTGGTCCAGGGCCGGGGCAAGGCCCTGCTGCGCGGCCGCGTGGCCGCAGTCAGCGACAAGCCTTTCGGGCGCCAGGAGATTCTGCTGGAGCATGTCCGGGCCGAAGGCGCGGACACGGGCACGGAGGCTGTGCCGGGCCTGGTGTCCTGGGACTGGGATGAGCCAAGCTACCGGCCGGCGCCCGGCCAGGAGGTCGAAGTCCGGCTCCGGCTCTGGCCCGTGCGCGGGTTCCGCAATGCGGGCGGGGCGGATTTCGACTGGCAGCAGCGCCTGCGCGGGGTCTTCCACCGGGCCTATGCGCGCGGCGAACTGGCCGACGCCGCCTGGGGGCCGAGGCCCGCGTCCTTCTGGTGGGACCTGCGCGAATCCCTGCGCGGGAGCCTGCTGCGGCTTTTGCCGCCCACCCAGGGCGGGGCCGTGGTCCTGGGCCTGCTCATGGGCGACCGCTCGCGCATCGACCAGACCGTCACCGAGGAGCTGCGCGCCGCGGGCCTGGCGCACACCCTGGCCCTGTCGGGCCTGAACGTGGTCTACGCGGCGCTCCTGGGCTGGGGCCTGGCCTGGCTGGCCGGACTGGCCCGGCCGGCCCTGTTCCTGCGCATCCCCCGCCAGAAGCTGGCCATCCTCATCTCCCTGCCCCTGGTGGCGGCCTATGTCTGGGTCGGGCAGGCCAGCCCCTCGCTGGTGCGCTCGGCCTGCATGTTCGGGTTCTGGGGCCTGCTCCTGCTCTTCGACCGTGGCCGCGCCCTGGTGGACGGCCTGTTCCTGGCCCTGGCCGTGATGGTCCTGGCCGAGCCTCTGGCGGTGTTCGACCTGGGCCTGCAGATGTCGGCCCTGTCCGTGGGCGGCCTGGCGATTCTGTTCCCCTGGCTGCGCGGGCTTGTGCCTGCGCCCGCCGGTTTTCTGGGCCGGGCGCTGCGTCTGGGCTGGGACGCCCTGGCCATGAGCCTGGCCGCCAACCTGGCGTTGTTGCCTGTTTTGGCCTGGTATTTCGGCGTGTTCCAGCCGAATTTTCTGCTCAACCTGCCCTGGGTGCCGGTGCAGGGGCTGGTGGTGCAGCTGCTGGGCATGGTCGGCATGGCCCTGGCCCTGGTGCCGGGCCTGGAGCAGGCCGCTGCCTGGCCGCTCCAGGCTGCCGCGCAGGCGCAGGGCCTCATGCTGGAGGCCCTCCATGCCGTGGCCCAGGCCGGGTGGCTGCCCGTGTGGTCGCTATTCCGGCCTCTTTGGCCGGAGCTCCTGGGCGCCGGACTGGTCACGGCGCTGGTTCCCTGCTGCTGGCGCAGGCCAGGCACCGCGCCGGTGCTGCTGGTTCTGGGCGGGCTTCTGCTCATGGCCGCTGCCCACGGGCGGATGCTTTGGGACGAGGCCAGGGACGAGGTGCGCCTGACCCTGCTGGACGTGGGCCAGTCCCAGGCCCTGCTGGTGACGGCCCCGGGCGGGCGGCGTGTCCTGGTGGACGGCGGCGGCACGAGCAGCCGCACCTTTGACCTGGGGCGCTCCGTGGTGGGCCCGGCGCTTGCCTGGGGCCGTCCGCCAAGGCTTGACGCCGTGGTCATGAGCCACCCGGACGCCGATCATGCCCAGGGCCTGGGCTTCATCCTGCGCCAGTTCCGCGTGGGGCGGTTCATCACCAACGGCCAGTGGCCCGCGGGCGAACTGGGCGAGGCCTTTGACGCGGCGCTGGCCGCAGGCGCCCCCCGGCCGGAGGTCTTCCGTCCGGGCGACAGCCTTGACCTGGGCTCCGGGGTTCTGCTTGCGGCCCAGCACCCGGCGGAGGATTTCGACGGCGCCGGGACCAACGAGCGTTCGCTGGTGCTGCGGCTCCTGTGGCGTGGCGCGCCCCTGGCGCTTTTGCCGGGCGATGTGCAGCGCGCGGGCATCGAGCACATGATCGATGCCGGACGCGACCTGCGCGCCCAGGTGCTGGTGCTGCCGCACCACGGCTCGAAGTCGAGCTTTTCTGGCATGTTGTACGAGGCGGTGGCCCCGGCCCAGGCCGCGGTCAGCTGCGGCTATCTGAACCAGTTCCATTTCCCGAACCAGGCGGTGGCCGACGAGCTCTCGCGGCGCGGCATCCCCCTTGCCAGCACGTCGGACGCCGGCATGCTGGAGCTGGCCTGGAGCGCTCCGGGGCGGGGCTTCCGGTTCTCGGCTACGCGGCCTTGAGGCGGGCTATTTGCAGCCGTCGACGCAACCCAGGAGGTATTGCCGGGCCTGGGCTTCGGGCAGGGGCTTGGCGTAGAGGTAGCCCTGGGCGTATTCGCACTGGAGCACGGTGAGGACCATCTGCTGCTCGGCGCGCTCCACACCCTCCGCCACCACCTGGAGCTTCAGGGAATGGGCCAGGCTGATGATGGCCTTGACGATCTCCAGGCCTTCCTGGCTGGTGTCCAGCCGTCGGATGAAGCTCAGGTCGATCTTGAGGGTGTCCAGCGGGAACTGCTGCAGGCTGCTCATGGACGAGTAGCCTGTGCCGAAATCGTCCACGGACAGGGTGATGCCAAGCGCCTTGAGCTTCTTCAGCTTCTCCACGGCGCTGCCTGCGTTCTCCATGATGGCCGTCTCGGTGATCTCCAGCTTCAGAGCCTCGGGGGGCAGGCCGGTTTCCTCAAGCACGGCGCGGATGGTCTCCACCAGCAGGGGCTCGGAGAACTGGCGGGGCGAGAGGTTTACGGACATGACCAGGGTCCTGGCCAGCTTTGATGTTTCGCGCCAGGCGATGAGATCCCTGCAGGCCTCGCGCAGCACCATGATCCCCAGCTCAACGATGAGCCCGGTGTCCTCGGCCACGGGGATGAACTCATTGGGGGAGATGAGGCCGTTCTCCGGATGGCTCCAGCGCACCAGGGCCTCGAAGCCTTGCAGGGTCGCCTTCCCGTCCAGACGCACGATGGGCTGGTAAACCACGAAGAACTCCTGCCGGGCTATGGCCCGCCTGAGGTCGGTTTCCATGGACAAAAGCATGCTGGCGCGCGCGAGCATGGCCCTGGTGAAGACCTTGAAGCGGTTGCGCCCGGCCTTCTTGGCCTGGTGCATGGCCACGTCGGCGTTGCGCAACAGGTCCTCCGGGGTCACGGCCTGCTGCGCGCCCAGGGTGATGCCCAGGCTGGCCGTGAGCTGGATGTCGAGCCCGTCCACCAGCAGGGGGAGGGCCAGCGCCTGCCGGATGCGCTGGACGGCCTGGATGCTTTCGCGCGGGGTGCGGACCTCCTCCAGCAGGATGACGAACTCGTCGCCGCCGAAGCGCGACACGGTGTCCTGGCCCTGCACGCAGCCCCGCAGCACGTCGGACACGGCCATGAGCACCTTGTCGCCAAAGGCGTGGCCCAGGCTGTCGTTCAGCACCTTGAAGCGGTCCAGGTCCAGGAAGACCAGGGCGAAATGGTAGGGCTGGGGGCCCTGGGCCCGCGTCATGACCTGGCGCAGCCGGTCCAGGCACAGGGTGCGGTTGGCCAGGCCCGTCAGCGGGTCGTGCAGGGCCAGATGGCGCAGTTGCAGCTCCATCTCCTTGCGGCTGGTGATGTCGCGCAGCGAGATGCGGCTGCCCATGGAGCCGCCGTTGCCGCCCATGACCTCGCGCTTGGTCTCGCTGACCCAGCGCAGGTCGCCGTTCTTGTGCCTGATGCGGAAGTCCAGGCTGTCGTCCTCGCTCTGGAGGACGCGAGCGTGGAAGCCCTGCCAGGCCTCCAGGTCCTCGGGGTGCACGAGGTGCTCCAAGCCACTCGGATCGCTCAGGAAATGATCAAGCTGATAGCCGGTGATGCGTTCGCAGGAGGGGCTGACGTAGAGCATCTCGCCTGTGGGGCTGATCCAGCATTCCATGGCGTTGGTGTAGTCCGCCACGATGCGGTAGCGGTCTTCGCTCCGCTGCAGGGCCTGCTCCGTGCGTATCTGGGCGGTGATGTCCACGGCGATGCCCGCCAGGGCGAAGCTGACGCCGTTCTGGAACAGGGGGAACTTGGTCACCTGGTACAGCCTTGGCGCTCCCCCGGTCCTGAGGCGCACCGCCTCCACGATGACCAGGGGCCGGCCCTCGGAGAGCACGTAGCGGTCATTCTCGCGCAGCATGTCGGCCACGTCCTGCGGCCAGAGGTCAAGGTCCGAATGGCCAAGGATGTCTTCCGGCTTTGCGTCCAGCAAGGCGCAGTAGGCCGGGTTGATGAAGATGTATTGGCCGGACATGTCCTTGATGAAGGCGACCACAGGGGAGTTTTCCATGAACGAGGTGAAGAGCTGGCGGCTGTTGTCCAGCTCGGCCTCCATCTGCCTGCGCATGGTCACGTCGCGCGCGATCACCACGGCATAGCCCGCGCCCGCGAAGCTGCGCCGGGCCACGTTGATCTCAACGGGCGTGTGCCGGCCGTCCCTGCCGGCCAGCACGGTCATCAGGTGGCCGTTGCCGCGACTGTCCTGGTCGAGGTCCCCATCCTCGGGAGCGGCCCCGGCATAGCGGGCCGTGATTTCCAGCGGCAAAAACTGGGAGATGTGGGCGGAGATCACCTTGTCCTGCGTCAGGCCCAGGAGGTTCAGCGCCGTCTCGTTGACATCGGTGACGGTCCAGCCGGCCGTCTCGAAGATGAAGATGGCGTCGTCGGCGTGGTGCATCACCGCGCGAAAGCGCTCCAGGTCCTCAAGCCGTCTCTTGAGCTCCGGGTAGTAGCTCTTGGCTATGCTGCGCTCGCCCAGGCCGATGAGCCGGTCGCGCAGGGTGCTGAGGTTCTCGTCCGCTTCAGAGGGCATGTTCGAACAACGCGCGGATGTCCCCGGTCGTGAGGGGCTTGGGGTTTGTGATCATGCAGGGGTCCAGCAGGGCGAACTCCGCCAGGCGGTCCAGGTCGCCGGATTTCACTCCGAGCGCGGCGAGGCCCGCCGTGACGCCCACGCTGGCCTTGAAGGCGCGCACCTGGGCCAGCACCAGCGCCTGTATTTCCTCCTGGCCCGCTCCGGGGGGGATGCTCGCCCCCAGGGCCAGGCCGATGTCCGTGTAGCGCTCCGGCGCGGAGGCGAAGTTGTGGTCCATGACATGGTCCAGCAGGATGGCGTTGCACTGGCCGTGGGGCAGGTCCAAGAACCCGCCCAGGCTGTGGGCCATGGCGTGCACGGCGCCCAGGATGGCGTTGGAGAAGGCCAGGCCCGCGTACATGCTGCCGAGCATCATGCCGGCGCGCGCGTCCAGGTCGTCAGGGTTCTGTATGGCCAAGGGAAGGTGCCGGTGGACGCGCCGCACGGCCTCCAGGGCGAAGAGGTCGGTGATGGGGCCGTGGGCGTTGGACACGTAGGCCTCGATGGCGTGGGTCAGGGCGTCCACCCCGGTGTTGGCCGTCAGTTCGCGGTCCATGGTCACGGTGAGGGTCGGATCGATGAGGGCGGCGTCGGGCACCACGGCCTTGCTGACGATGGCGATCTTCACCTGGCGCGTCGTATCGTTGATGATGGCGAACTGGGAGACATCCGCCGAGCTGCCCGCGGTGGTGGGCACGCAGATGAGCGGCGGGCCGGGCACAGGCACCTTGTCCGCGCCTTCGAAGGTCAGGATGTCGCGGTTGTTGGCGCAGACGATGCCGATGCCCTTGGCGCAGTCCATGGGACTGCCCCCGCCCACGGCCACCAGGGCGTCGCAGCCGCTGGCGCGGTAGATCTCGGCCCCGTGCATGACCTGGGTGTCGCGCGGGTTTGGGGAAACTTCGGAATATAGCACGTGCTCCACCCCGGACTCGGCCAGGGTGGCCTGGATGCCTGGAAACCAGGGCTGCGCGGCCACCCCCGGGTCTGTGACCAGAAGCACCCGGCGCGCGCCGAGGTTGTGGGCGTAGCGGCCGGCAAGGCGTCCCGCGTCTGCGCCGAACACCGTTTCCGGAGCCAGGAACTTGCGCAGATCAAGCAGCGCGTCGGTGGTCATGGGCTCGCCTCCTGCGGTCCAGAATCGATGCGGGCGCACAGCCTGGGGAACATGCACCCTGTACACGCTTTAGACCAGATTCGCGTGATTGGAAAGGTCAAAGGAAATGTTTCTTGGTATGGGCTCAGAAGAACCAGGTCTGCCCGGCGGCCAGGGGGAGCACTTGGCGGTCGGGCAGGCGCCGCTTCAGGCGCGCCAGGCGGTCCGGCCCGGTGCAGTGCCCGGCCAGCAGGCGGCGCACGCCGAACTCCTCCAGGGCTCCGGCCGTCTCCTCCAGGGCCTCTGGGCCGGCCTTGAACAGGTGCAGGCCGCCCAGCACGGCGAAGACCCGGTCCAGGCCCAGGCGCTGGCGCGCGCAGGCCAGGGAATTGGCCAG
Source organism: Pseudomonadota bacterium (assembly GCA_018822105.1). Taxonomy (GTDB): domain Bacteria; phylum Desulfobacterota; class Desulfovibrionia; order Desulfovibrionales; family Desulfovibrionaceae; genus Humidesulfovibrio. Next base: position 231,385 of record JAHJLB010000011.1, on the reverse strand, counting down.
GCCGCTGTGGCAGCAGCCCAGGATGACCACCGGGCCGGAGGCGCTGTCCAGGACCAGGAAGGCGTCATCGGGCACAAGATCGGGCTCGGTCCCCGAGGGGTCCAGGGAGAAGCCCTGCACGGCCTGGAACCTGCCCGGCGCGCGCGGAATGTCCGTCAGAAGCGTCAGGCCCGGGGCGAGGACAGTGAGCGGGCCGGCAAGGGTGAAGTCCGGCAGGGGGAGCGGCGGGCCGATGGGCTTTGGCCGGCCGTGCTCTTGGGCGTAGCGCCTGCGGGCGCAGGCCGGGTGGGCGTAAATGGGGCCGCGAAAAGCCGTGGCGGCGCAGAGGGCGCCCAGGCCTCCGGTGTGGTCGTAGTGGCCGTGGCTCAAGGCCAGGCCGCTGGCCTGTCCGGCATCGATGCCGAGGTGGCGCGCGTTGCGCAGGAACAGGTCCGTCTGGCCCGCGTCCCAGAGCCACAGGCCGCCCTGGTCCAGCTCCACGGCCAGGGCCAGGCCCCATTCGCACCCGCAGCCCGGGTCAGCGGACTCGTTGTCGCACAGGACGGTGATCCGGCAGGGGGCGCGCCGCGGCCCTGCCTGCTCCTGCCGCATCAGGACCGGGCGGGCTTGTCGTGCTTTCCGCCGGGCTGGGGCCACTTCTGCGGGTCGTCCTTGAAGAGCTTGTAGTTGATGGAGTCCACCAGGGCCTGCCAGCTGGCCTCGATGATGTTGTGCGACACGCCCACCGTGGTCCAGCGGTCGCGCTTGTCGCCGGACTCGATGAGCACGCGCACGAAGGACGCCGTGCCGCCGCCCTCCTTGCTGGCCATGGACATGACGCGGACCTTGAAATCGAGCAGGCGCATCTGGGCCAGGCCTGGGTAGGAGAGCTCCAGCGCGCGGCGCAGGGCCGTGTCCAGGGCGTTCACCGGGCCGCGGCCCGTGGCCGCCGTGTGGACCACCTCGCCGCGCACCTGGAGCATCACCGTGGCCTCGGAGAAGGGCTCGCTCTCCTCGTTCACGGAGTCCAGCACGCGGTAGTTCACCAGCTGGAAATAGCGCTTGCTCCAGCCCATCATGCGGAAGAAGAGGATCTCGTAGCTGGCCTCGGCCACGGAGTACTCGTAGCCCATGCCCTCGCGGCGCTTGAGCTCGGCCAGGAGGTCCATGACGGCGGGGTCTTCCTTGTCCAGGTCGTAGCCGTACTGCCTGGCCTTGAAGAGGATGTTGCTGCGCCCGGCCAGGTCCGAGAGCAGGATGCGGTTGGTGTTGCCCACCTGCTCCGGCCGGATGTGCTCGTAGGTCTGCGGGTTTTTGACCACGGCGCTGACGTGCACGCCGCCCTTGTGGGCGAAGGCCGAGGCGCCGACGTAGGCCTGGCGCGGGAAGGGCCGGACGTTGACGGTCTCGGAGATGTAGTGGGCCGCGCCGGTGAGCTTTTTCAGGCTCTCCGCCCCGATGCAGGAGACGCCCATCTTGAGCTCCAGGCTGGGGATGACCGAGCAGAGGTTGGCGTTGCCGCAGCGTTCGCCATAGCCGTTCACGGTGCCCTGCACCTGCACGCAGCCCAGGCGCACGGCCTCCAGCGAATTGGCCACGGCCACCTCGGCGTCGTTGTGGGCGTGGATGCCCAGGGCAGCCCCGGGCAGGGCGGCCTGGACCTGCCGGATGACCTCCGAGAGCTCGCCGGTCAGGGTGCCGCCGTTGGTGTCGCAGAGCACCAGCAGTTCGGCCCCGGCTTCCAGGGCGGTCTTGAGGCAGGCCAGGGCGTAGTCGCGGTTGGCCTTGAAGCCGTCGAAGAAATGCTCGGCGTCGAAGAACAGCTCGCTCACGCCGGGGCGCAGCGTCCCCAGGCTGCCGCCGATGAGCTCCAGGTTTCTCGGCAGGCTCACCCGCAGGGCGTGGGTCACATGGAAGTCCCAGGTCTTGCCGAAGATGGTCGCCACCTCCACCCCGGCGTCCAGGATGGCCTTGAGGTTCGGGTCGGAGTCCGGCGCATTCTTGTTGTTGTGGGTGCTGCCGAAGGCCGAGACCTTGGCGTTCTTCAGGGAATAGTTCTTGATCTCCTTGAAGAACAGCTTGTCCGTGGGGTTCGAGCCTGGCCAGCCGCCCTCGATGTAGTGGATTCCCAGCTCATCCAGCTTGCAGGCGATGCGGATCTTGTCCTCGGTGGTGAGGTTCAGTTCCTCGGCCTGGGAGCCGTCCCTGAGGGTCGTGTCGTAGATGCTGACCTGGCGCATGCCGCTACCCCACCTGATATTGTCCGAGGAAGGTCTGGTGCAGGGTGCGCACCGCAAGCTCCGTGTACTTGTCCTCGATGAGGCAGGAGAGCTTGATCTCCGAGGTGCTGATCATGAGGATGTTGATGTTCTCGTCGCGCAGGGCGCGGAAGGCCTGGGCCGCCACGCCGGAATGGTTGCGCATGCCCACGCCGATGACCGAGACCTTGCTGACGCTCTTGTCCGACAGCAGCGCTTTGTAGCCGATTTCAGGCATCAGCCCCTCCATGAGCTTCAGGGTCTGGTCCAGATCGGCCCGGGGCACGGTGAAGGTGATGTCCGTGCGGCCCTCGCGGCTGGGGTTCTGCACGATCATGTCCACGAGGATCTTCCTCTCCGCGATGGGGGTGAAGACGGAGGCGCAGACGCCGGGCTCGTCGAGCACGCCCACCAGGGTGATCTGGGCCTGATCCTTGTCGTAGGCGACGCCGGCGACTTGCACTGCTTCCATGTTTGCATCCTCCTGGGTGACTATGGTGCCGGGCTCATCACTGAAGGTGGAGCGCACATGCACGGTGACGTTGTACTTCTTGGCGAACTCCACGGAACGGATCTGGAGTACCTTGGCGCCCATGCTGGCCATCTCCAGCATCTCGTCGTAGGAGATGCGGTCGATCTTCTTGGCGTCGGCGCACATGTTCGGGTCGGTGGTGAACACGCCGGGCACGTCGGTGTAGATCTCGCACATCCGGGCGTCCAGGGCCGCAGCCACGGCCACGGCCGAGGTGTCCGAGCCGCCGCGGCCCAGGGTGGTGATGCGGGCGTGCTCGTTCACGCCCTGGAACCCGGCCACCACAAGGACGTCGTTGTCCTTGAGCATCTCCGTGATCCGGGCGCCGTCGATGCTCTCGATGCGCGCCTTGCCGTAGGAGGCGTTGCTGACGATGGGAATCTGGAAGCCCAGCAGCGACCGGGCGCGCAGCCCTTGGTCCTTGGCCATCATGGCGAAGAGGGCCACGGAGATCTGCTCGCCGGTGGACACGAGGCTGTCCAGCTCCGCGGCGTCGGGCGTGGCCGACCATTCCTTGGCCAGGGCCAGCAGCCGGTTGGTCTCCCCGGCCATGGCCGAGAGCACAACGATGACCTTGCTGCCTTCCGCCAGGGGGCGGCGGACATTGTTCAGCACCTGCTTCATGCACTCCAAGTTGCGCACGGAGGTGCCGCCGAATTTCTGGACCACGATGTTCTTCATACGTCAGTGCCCTTCTGCCATTGGTTGAGCGTCGGGGCCAGGGTCTCAAGCAGTCCGCTGGCCGCCTTACCCCATGCCCTGATTTTGAGCGCCCGTCCAGAGGCAACCGGCACCCATTCGATGTGCAGCGCCTCGTCCGGCCACAGTTTTTTCTCGACCCTGTCGATCCATTCGGCCACCAGGAGGGTGCCGGCCTGGCCCAGCACCTCCTCGAACTCCTCCAGCGGGTGGGCGTCCACCCGGTAGAGGTCGAAATGGGCCACCGGCGGCCTGGTGGGATAGATGTTCATCAGGTTGAAGCTGGGGCTCGAGACCTCGGCCTCCTCCGCGCCGGGCAGGGCGGACACCAGCCCGCGCACCAGGGTGGTCTTGCCCGAGCCCAGGGGCCCCTGGAGCAGCAGGGCCGCAGGCGGCGAGAGGCCGGCCAGGCCGCGGCCCAGCACCGCGCCCAGGGCCAGCGTGTCGTCAGGGGTCGGCAGATGCACCCGCATGTCCTTCTCCTTGGGTCAGGGCGCCTTGACCGTGAGCAGGGTGCGCAGGATGTCCTCCTTGCCCACCACGCCGACGAGCCTGCCGGAGTCCACCACGGGCAGGGTGAACAGCTTTTCGTTGACCATCACCGTGGCGATCTCGTCGATGGGCGTCTGCGGGCTCACGGTGCGCGGGCTGGCGGTCATGGCCTGGGCGACGCTGGTGGCGGCGATCTTCTGGAGCTCACGCTCGAAGTCGTCGCGGCTGGAAAGGGCGATGAAGCCGTCGAGCATGGCGAACACCGAGGGCAGGGTCACCTGCTTTTGCTGGGCCACGAGGTCGCTCTGGCAGAGCACGCCCACCAGGCGCCCCTGGGCGTCGACCACGGGAGCTCCGTTGATCTTTCTGTCCAGCAGCAGGGCGGCGGCGGTGCGGATGTCGGTCTCCGGGGCCAGGGTCACGGGATCTGCGGTCATGATGTCGATGGCCTTTAGCATGGGGTGTACTCCTTGAGGACGTGTGGGAGGGCATGGGCGATTTCCGAGGCGAGATTGCCCCGGCCTGGAAATTCGCGCGCGAGGGCCAGGCCGCAGAGCCCGTGCCAGTAGACTCCGAGGCAGGCCGCCTGCAGGGGGGGGATGCCGCGTGCCAGCACCGCTGCGATGACCCCGGCCAGCACGTCGCCGGACCCGCCCACGGCCAGATTGGGCGCGGTGATGGGCGACAGGTGCAGCATTTCGCCCTGGCCCACCAGGGTGCCGGCGCCCTTCAGGGTCAGCACCTGCGGATGCGTGGACAGGAAGCGGTGCGCGGCCGAGACGCGGTCGGCCTGGACCTCGCCCATGCCCATGCCGAGGAGGCGGGCCATTTCGCCGGGGTGCGGGGTGAGCACGGCGTTCTTGGGCAGCTCGCGCATGAGCTTGGGCGCCAGGGCCAGGTGATACAGGGCGTCGGCGTCGTAGATGCAGGGCGTGGCCCAGCCCTTGTCAAAGGCGCTGGCAAAGGCCCTGGGGAACAGGGCCAGGAAGTCCGCGGCCTCCTGGTTGCGGCCCAGGCCCGGCCCGATGACCACGCAGTCGTAGCGGCCCAGAGACGGGAGGAGGGAGTCCATGCAGCCCTCTGTCCAGGTGCTGCCCTGGCCCAGGCCCAGGGCCATGATGTCCGGCATGCCGGCCTTGACCTCGGGCAGGACGCCGTGCGGGCAGCCCACGGTGACCAGCCCGGCCCCGGCGCGCAGGGCGCCCAGGGCGCAGAGCTGCGCCGCTCCGGTCAGGCCTTCGCTGCCGCCGAGCACGAGCACATGCCCGGCCCGGCCCTTGTGCATTTCTGCGGATGGGGGAGGCAGCAGGCTGAACAGGCGCTGCGTGAGCAGCACCTGGCTGGGCGGGGAGGCCTCCATCACCGCGCGGGGAATGCCGATGGCCCGCGTCGCGAGCTCCCCCACATGGGCCGCGGCCAGGGGCAGGGCGGAGCCCAGCTTGGGGGCGTGGAAGGCCACGGTGAGGTCCGCGTGCACGGCCTCGGGCCGGGGCTGGCCGGTGAGCCCGTTCAGGCCCGAAGGGGTGTCCAGGGCCAGGACAAAGCAGTTCTGGCCAAGTTCGTTCATGAGCTGCACCAGCTCCAGGGCCTCGGGCGAGAGCTCGCCGCTGAAGCCAGTGCCCATGAGGCCGTCCACCAGGATGTCCGGGGCTTCGCAGCTGGCAAAAACGGCCTTGGCGCGGGCCGGGGGCAGGTGGCGGAAGACCGCGCCTGCGCGCCTGGCGAGGTCCAGATGGTAGCGGGCCTCGGCGCGGTAGGCGGACATGGGGCGGGTGTGCAGCACCAGGGGCTCCGCGCCCTCGTCCAGCAGCCTGCGGGCCAGGACGAAGGCGTCGCCGCCGTTGTTGCCGCCCCCGGCGATGAGCAGGGTCCGCGCCCCGGCCAGGGGCCCGTAGGCCTCGCGCAGGGCGGACAAGGCCTCGGCCCCGGCGTTCTCCATGAGCAGCTCGGGCTTGAGGCCGAAGTCGCGGATGGCGGCCAGGTCCCAGGCGGCCATCTCCATCGGCGTGGGCAGGGGGTCGAAGAGGTCGAGGGGCTTGGGCTGTGGCATGGCGTGCTGTCCTCCTTGGAGGTTTGGGGCGGGCTCAGGCCGGGAACGGGTCACAAGGCGGCAACGCCCTCCAGGATCACAGTTGCGGCGGCGATATCGCGGCCGTGGGTCAGGGAGACGTGTATCCTCTCTACGCCCATGCCGGAGGCGATTTCAAGGGCTTTGCCGTGCAGGCGCAAGGTCGGCGCGCCGGAGGGCAGGCTCAGCACCTCGATGCTGGTCAGGGCCACGCCGCCGGCAAAGCCCGTGCCCAGAGCCTTGGCGCAGGCCTCCTTGGCCGCGAAGCGCGCGGCCACATAGGCCTCCGGGCGGGCCGCCGGCATTCCGGCAGCCTCGGCCTTTGTGAGTACGCGGCCGGTGAAGCGCTCCCCGAAGCGCGCAAGGGAGTCCCTGATGCGCGGGATCTCCGCCACGTCCAGTCCGATGCCCAGGATCATCTGCCTCCCTAGTCCACGAAGCCGCGCAGGATCTCCACCATGTCGCGGGTGGCCTGGCGCAGGCCGACGTAAGCGGCGCGGGAGACGATGCTGTGGCCGATGGAGTATTCCGCAATGCCCGGCACGTGGGCGAAGGGCATGACGTTGACGTAGTTCAGGCCGTGGCCCAGGTTGACCCTGAGGCCCAGGCCCTGGGCGTGGCGGATGCCGGACAGGATCTTCTCCAGCTCGGCCTTGGTGGCCTCGGGGCTCACGGCGTCCGCGTAGTGGCCGGTGTGGATCTCGATGAACTGCGCGCCGGTGCGGCTGGCGGCCTCGATCTGGGCCGGGTCGGCGTCGATGAACAGGCTGGCCTCGATGTCCTGGGCCAGGAGCGGAGCCAGGAAGGCCGAGAGTTCGCCCTCGCGGCCCACGCAGTTGAGGCCCCCTTCGGTGGTCAGCTCCTGGCGCTTTTCCGGCACGAGGCACACGGTGTCCGGGCGGATGCGCAGGGCGATGTCCTGCATCTCCCCCGTGGCGGCCATCTCCAGGTTCAGCTTGGTGTTCGCCGTGCGGCGCAGTATCTCCACGTCGCGGTCCTGGATGTGCCTGCGGTCTTCGCGCAGGTGCACGATGATGCCGGAAGCGCCGCCCAGCTCGGCCTCATGGGCCGCCAGGACGGGGTCTGGCTCGCGGCCCAGGCGGGCCTGGCGCAGGGTGGCCACATGGTCCACGTTGACACATAAAAGGGGCATGCATACCTCCAGAGATTGCTTGATCCATCGCAATCTTATGCCTTCCGCACGGCAAAGGCAACCGCCGCCGCGCGCGCGCCGTGTTCCGGCGGCGGCGCGTTGACATCGAGCCGGGGGAACGGTACCCAGAACCTCCGAAGCACAGCTCTGCGTCATTTGAGGAGATTCTATGAATGTTTGTATAGTCGGCACGGGCTATGTGGGCCTGGTCACGGCGGCCTGCCTGTCGGAAATGGGCAACCACGTGCGTTGCGTGGACGTGAGCCAGGAGGTCGTGGACACCCTGCGCGCCGGGCGCATCCACATCTTCGAGCCCGGCCTGGACGAACTGGTGCGCCGCAACAGCGCCGAGGGCCGCCTGATGTTCACCACGAGCCTGGCCGAGGGGCTGGCCGGGGCGGAGTTCGCCTTCATCTGCGTGGGCACGCCTTCGGGCTCGGACGGGGTCTGCGACCTGTGCTATGTCGATGCCGTGGCCGAGCAGATCGGCCGGGCCATGAGCGCCCCGCTCATCGTGGTCAACAAGTCCACCGTGCCCGTGGGCACCGCCGACCGGGTGCGCGCCATCCTGGGCCGCGAGCTGGCCGCGCGCAAGGCCGGGATCGAGTTCGACGTGGTGTCCAACCCGGAATTCTTGAAGGAGGGCGACGCGGTGAAGGACTTCATGAAGCCGACCGCGTCATCGTGGGCACCGAGAACCCCAAGAGCGCGGAGATGCTCAAGGCCCTGTACGCGCCCTTTGCCCGCAGCCGCGAGAAGCTCATCATCATGGGCGTGCGCAGCGCGGAGATGACCAAGTACGCGGCCAACTGCATGCTGGCCACCAAGATATCCTTCATCAACGAGGTGGCCAACATCTGCGAGCGCGTGGGCGCGGACGTTTCCGAGGTGCGGCTGGGCATCGGCTCGGACCACCGCATCGGCTATGATTTCATCTACCCCGGCGTGGGCTACGGCGGCTCCTGCTTCCCCAAGGACGTGAAGGCCTTCCTGGCCACGGCGCGCGAGGCCGGGTATGAGGCCAGCCTCATCGACGCCGTGGATGCGGTCAACGCCCGGCAGAAGACCGTGCTGGCGCAGAAGATCCTGGCGCACTACGCCCCCCTCGGCGGAGTGGCGGGACGGACCCTGGCCCTGTGGGGCCTGGCCTTCAAGGCCAACACCGACGACGTGCGCGAGGCCCCGGCCTTTGACATCATCCGCGAGCTGACGGCCCAGGGCATGCGCGTGCGCGCCTTTGACCCCGTGGCCCGCGACCGCGCCCGGGCGGAGCTTTGCGGCAACGATCTGGTGGAGCTGGTGGACGCCCAGTACGAGGTCCTGGCCGGCGCCGACGCCCTGGCCGTGGTCACGGACTGGAACCAGTTCCGCAACCCGGACTTTGCGGGCATCGCCAGGCAGCTTGCGGAGCCCGTGATCTTTGACGGCCGCAACCTCTACTCCCGCTCCCTCCTGGCCCGGTTCGGCATCCGGCACTATGGAATCGGGCGCTGAAGCGGGCTGCAATGGCTGAGAACGAAACGCATTCAGCGGCCCTGCGGGGACTGTTCCTGGGCGATGCGCCCTGGTGGTACAAGGCCTCCATCGCCGCGTTCCTTGTCTTGAACCCGCTGCTGCTGTATCTGGCAGGTCCGGTGGTCACCGGCTGGGCGCTTCTGGCCGAGTTTCTGTTCACCCTGGCCCTGGCCCTCTCCTGCCATCCCCTGCCCGCCGGCGGCCTGCTGGCCCTGGAGGCCGTGGCCCTCGGCCTGGCCAGCCCCGCCGCCGCCTACGAGGAGACGGTGCGCAACTTCCCCGTGCTCCTGCTGCTCATGTTCATGGTGGCGGGCATCCATTTCATGAAGGACCTGCTGCGGCTGATCTTCACCCGGCTCATCCTGAACGTGCGCTCCAAAACCATTCTGTCGCTGCTGTTCTGCCTCACCGGGGCCGTGCTGTCGGCCTTCCTGGACGCGCTTACGGTCATGGCGGTGATGGTCGCGGTGGCTGCGGGCTTCAATGACACCCTGCACGAGCACCTGTCCCGCATGGGCGAGCTGGGCCTGGCCGGCGATGCCGACGAGCGCAAGCTGATGCTGCGCCAGTTTCGAGGCTTCGTGCGCAATCTGCTCATGCACGGCGCCGTGGGGACCGCCCTGGGCGGGGTGATGACCCTGGTGGGCGAGCCCCAGAACCTGCTCATCGCCCAGGTCGCGTGCTGGGACTTCATGACCTTCTTCCTGCGCATGGCCCCGGTCACGGTGCCGGTGTTTGTGTCCGGGCTCTGCGTCTGTACCCTGGTGGAGCGCAAAGGCCTTTTTGGCTACGGCGTGGAGCTGCCTGTGGAGGCGCGCACGGCCATGGAGCAGATGGCGCTCAAGGCCCAGGCCGGCATGACCGCGCGGATGCGGGTGCGCCTCGGGCTGCAGGCCCTGGCGGCGGTGTGGCTGGTGCTGGCCCTGGCCCTGCACCTGACCGAGGTGGGGCTCATCGGGCTTTCGGTGATCATCCTGCTGACCGCGACCACGGGGGAGACCGGCGAGCACCGCATCGCCCGCGCCTTTGAGGAGGCCATGCCCTTTGTCGCGCTGCTGGTGGTGTTCTTCGCCGTGGTGGCGGTGATCCATGAGCAGCATCTGTTTTCGCCGCTGGTGCGCGAGGTGCTGGCCCTGTCCGGCGGGCTGCGCCTGGCGGCAATGTACCTGGCCAACGGCCTGCTCTCGGCCGTGAGCGACAACGTCTTCGTGGCCACGGTGTACATCACCGAGCTGCAGCAGGCCTTTGCCGGCGGGGTGTTGGACCGCGCGCAGTTCGACTCCCTGGTGGTGGCCGTGAACGTGGGCACCAACATTCCAAGCATCGCCACGCCCAACGGGCAGGCCGCCTTCCTCTACCTGCTGACCTCGGCCCTGGCCCCGGTCATCCGCCTGACCTACGGCCGCATGGCCTTGCTCGCCCTGCCGTACACCCTGGTGCTCACCCTTGTGGGCCTCGCGGCCGTGATGCTCTTCAACTAGATGCCGCAGCAGCCGGGCGCCACGGGATGTTCCCGGCCCTGCTCGTCGCGCCAGGCCGTAAGCCGCCCGGCCTCGTCGAGGACGGCCGTGAACTCCGCGAACACAGCCTTTCCCTTGAACAGGGCGCTGAGCACCGGGCCGGAGCTCAGGAAGCTCGCGTCGGCGTAGCGCGTCGCCTGGCCGCCCTTGGGCGCGGGCGCGGGTTCGGCAAAGGGAAAGGCCGCGAACCAGGCGAAGGTGCGGAAGATGCTGGCCTCCCTGCCCAGGCGCCGGAGCTCTTTCCGGTCCGCGCGCTTGAGATGCAGGGCCGGGTAGGGCGCGGCGATGTCCAAGGCGTTGGCCGTGGTCACCAGCATGTCCGGCCCGGTCTCCACCACCACCTTCCAGTAATACGGCGCCAGGGCGTCCGGGGTCAGGGTCACGCGGTCGTAGGCCACGCCGCGCCGGGACAGCAGGTCCTGGTAGCGCGTCTGCATGTCTGCTCGCAGGGCTACGCCCAGGGCCGGGTACAGAGGCATCCAGGCCAGGCCGGCCAGGGCCAGAAAGGCCTTGCGCTCCGGGGGCCGCGGCGCATTTGCGCGGGCCAGGTAGCCCAGGGCCAGCAGGCTTAAGGTGAAGGCCGGGTCCACGATGTAGATGCCCTCCATGCTCAGGCGCAGGTCTGAGAAGGGGGCGAAGAGCTGCGTGCCGAAGGCCGTGGCCGCGTCCAGAAACAGGTGCCCGGCCAGGGCCAGGCAGGACGCGAGAAAGGCGGCGCGCAGGGAGAGCGCTGCGCCGAGGCCGCGGGCCGCCCAGGCCAGGAGCAGGGCCAGCAGCGGCAGCAGGAACAGGGAGTGGGTCAGGCCCCGGTGGTGGAGCAGGTAGAGCTCCGGGCCGAACCAGCTGGTGATGCCGTCCATGTCCGGAATCATAGCCGAAACCACGCAGAGCAGGGTGAGCCCGCGCGCAGGGCCGAGGCGCGGGCGCAATGCCTGGGCCGTGAGCAGCCCGGCGGCCAGATGCGTAACAGGCTCCATGGCCGCGCCTGTATCATTTCTCCCGGGCGCTGCCAAGCGCATGGCTGTTGACCTTGGCCTGAATGGCGGGTAAATCAGCAGTCCTGGCACATTCACGAGCACGATTTTAAGGAGACTGAAGCGCATGCGCAAACCGACCATCGGACTGAGCCTGGAGGGCCTGCCGGCCATCGGCCTTTCGGCCTTTGCCACCCTCGTCTTCGCGGCCATGGGCTGGTGGCTTCTGGCCTTGATCCTTCTGGCGGTCAGCGTGCTCGTGGTGAACTTCTTCCGCGACCCCGAGCGCGTGGCGCCCGAGGATCCGGACGCCGTGGTCTCCCCGGCCGACGGGCGGGTAATCAAGGTCGACTTTGCCCCGGACCCCGTCAGCGGGCAAATGCGCCAGGTGGTCTGCGTGTTCATGAACGTCTTTGACGTGCATGTGAACCGCGCGCCCGTGGAGGGCAGCGTGGAGCTCATCCGCTATGTCCCCGGCAAGTATTTCAACGCCAGCCTGGACAAGGCCAGCCAAGACAACGAGCGCAACATCCTGGTCCTGGCCCGCGGCGCGGAGCGCTTCACCGTGGTGCAGATCGCCGGGCTCATCGCGCGGCGCATCGTCTGCTGGGCCGAGGCCGGAGACATCCTGCGCCGGGGCGAGCGCTTCGGGCTGATCAAGTTCGGGTCCAGAGTTGACCTCTACCTGCCCGACGGCTATGCTGTGAAGGTCTATGTGGGCGAAAGCGTCCGCGCGGGCGAGACGGCCCTCGCCGTCCGCAAGTAGATTCTGGGGTACCTGGGGAGTTTTATGGCCAAGGAAAGGGCATTGCCGCGCCACAAGGGCGTGTACATCCTGCCGAACCTGTTCACCACCGCGAGCCTGTTCCTGGGCTTCATGGGGATGATCTGGGCCATTGAGGGGCTCTACGAGCATACCGCCCTGTGCATCCTTGGGTCCTGCCTCTTTGACGGCCTGGACGGCAAGGTGGCCCGGCTCACCAACACCACCAGCGAATTCGGCGTGCAGTTCGACTCCCTCGCCGATCTGGTGGCCTTCGGCGCCACCCCGGCCCTCACCATGTACCTGTGGCAGCTGCACACCTTCGGCACCCTGGGCCTCATGGCCTCCTTCCTGCTCATCGCCTGCGGCGCGCTGCGCCTTGCGCGGTTCAACGTGCAGACCGCGGTGACCTCCAAGAAATTCTTCGTGGGCCTGCCCATCCCGGCCCAGGCCAGCACCCTGGCCACGCTGATCCTCTTCGCCCCGCACCTGCCGGAGGCCTGGATCACGGAGGTCCTGCCCACGGCGACCCTGGTCCTGGTCTACATCTTGTCCTTCCTCATGGTCAGCACCATGCGCTACGCCTCGTTCAAGGAGTACGGGTTCATCAAGGCCCATCCCTTCAGCTCCATGGTCACGGTGATCCTGCTCTTCGTCATGGTGGCCTCGCGCCCCAAGATGCTGGGCTTCCTCTTTTTCCTGGGCTACCTCGTCTCCGGCCCCGTCTACACCCTGTTCGTCCTCTCCCCGCGCAGCTCCAAGCTCCTACGAGAGTCCCAGAAGGAACCCTCGTAAGCCGCAGACATCTGCCTTCCGGCTTGCGCGAGCCTCCTTTTGGGACGTCCCTCCTGCGGGTGTGCGCCCGCTCTTATTGCCAGCCAACCGTGAAACAGCTACAATCCCCAAGCGAAGCTAGGAGGATATATGTCAGACCGTGTCTACATCTTCGACACCACGCTCCGTGACGGCGAGCAGTCGCCCGGCGCCACCATGAACCAGGAGGAGAAGGTCAGCCTCGCGCGCCAGCTCGAAGCCCTGGGCGTGGACATCATCGAGGCGGGCTTCCCCGCCGCCAGCCAGGGCGACTTTGAGGCCGTGCAGGCCATCGCCCGCTCCGTCGAGACGATCCAGGTGGCGGCCCTGTGCCGGGCGCTGACCTCGGACATCGATCGGGGCTGGGAGGCCATCAAGGACGCCGCGCATCCGCGCATCCACACCTTCCTGGCCACCAGTGAAATCCACATGACGCACAAGCTGCGCAAGACGCGCGAGCAGGTGCTGGTCATGGCCGAGGCTGCGGTGCGCCATGCCGCGAGCCTGACCCCCAACGTGGAGTTCTCGGCCGAGGATGCCTCGCGCTCGGACTGGGAGTTCCTGGCCCAGGTCTGCGAGGTGGTCATCCGTGCCGGGGCCACCACCGTCAACATCCCCGACACAGTGGGCTACGCCCAGCCCTTCGAGTACGGCGAGCTCATCAGCTACCTCATCAAGAACGTGCCCAACGCCAAGGACGCCATCTTCAGCGTGCACTGCCACAATGACCTGGGCCTGGCCGTGGCCAACAGCCTCTCGGCCATCCGCGCGGGCGCGCGCCAGGCCGAGGTGACCCTTTGCGGCATCGGCGAGCGCGCGGGCAACGCCTCCCTTGAGGAACTGGTCATGGCCCTGCACACGCGCCACGAGCTCTACAAGATCGATTGCGGGGTCAAGACCCGGCAGCTGTACCCTTCCTGCCGCCGCCTCGCGCAGATCATCGGCCAGCCCATCCCGCCCTACAAGGCCATCGTCGGGGCCAACGCCTTCGCCCACGAGTCCGGCATCCACCAGGACGGCATGCTGAAGAACCCCCTGACCTACGAGATCATGACGCCGGAGTCCGTGGGCCGCAAGGGCACGGACATGGTCATCGGCAAGCACTCCGGCAGCCACGCCATCAAGGCCAAACTGACCGAGATGGGCTATGCCCTGGACGAGCCGCAGCTGGCCCTGGTCTTCGCCGCGGTGAAGGAGCTGGCGGACAAGAAGGAGCGGGTCTTCGACGAGGACGTCGAGGCCCTGGTGCTTGAGAAGGTCTACCGCCGCCGCGACCGCTACCGCCTGAAGGACATGAGCGTGTTCTCCGGCACGGGCGGGGTGCCGCCGCATGCGGCCATGGTGCTCGAAGTCCTGGACGGCGAGCAGGTGCTTGAGGTGCGCCGGCACTCCTCCTTTGGCGAGGGGCCCGTGGACGCGTTGTTCAAATGCATTGGCGTCATGGTGGGCTACGCGCCCGCCCTGGACCGTTTCCAGATCAACGCCGTCACCGGCGGCACGGACGCCCAGGCCACGGTGACCGTGCGCATCGAACATGACGGGAAGAGATCCGTGGGCCGCGGCACCAACGAGGACATCCTTGTGGCCAGCGCCATGGCCTTTATCAACGCACTCAATAGGTTGGAGAAAATGAGAGAGGAGAAGAGCGAATGCCCCACAATTTAGCCCAAAAAATTCTGCAGGCCCACACGGACGAGGAGATCACCGGCTCCGGGCAGATCGTCACTTGCCGCGTCTCCCTGGTCCTGGCCAACGACATCACCGCGCCCCTGGCCATCAAGTCCTTCAAGGGCATGGGCGCGGCCCAGGTCTTTGACAAGGACAAGGTGGCGCTGGTCTGCGACCACTTCACGCCCAACAAGGACATCGATTCCGCGGAACAGGTCAAGGTGGTGCGCGACTTCGCCCGCGAAATGGGCGTCACGCACTATTACGAGGGCGGCGACTGCGGCGTGGAGCACGCCCTGCTGCCGGAGCTGGGCCTGGTGGGCCCGCGCGACATCGTGGTCGGCGCGGACTCGCACACCTGCACCTACGGCGGGCTTGGCGCCTTTGCCACGGGCATGGGCTCCACGGACATCGCCGGGGCCATGGCCCTGGGCGAGACCTGGTTCAAGGTGCCGACCACCATCCGCGTGGAGTACACCGGCCAGCTTGAGCCCTTTGTGGGCGCCAAGGACCTCATCCTGCACCTCATCGGCCGCATCGGCGTCTCCGGCGCGCTCTACCAGGCCCTGGAGTTCTGCGGGCCGGTCATCGACGCCCTGAGCATCGAGGGCCGCATGACCATGGCCAACATGGCCATCGAGGCCGGCGGCAAGGTCGGCCTGTTCCAGGCCGACGCCAAGACCCTGGCCTATTGCGCGGCCCATGGCCGCACCGGCGACAAGGTCCTCAAGGCCGATCCCGGCGCAGAATACGAGCAGGAGCTCCTCCTGTCCGTCTCGGGCATGGGGCCGCAGGTGGCCTGCCCGCATCTGCCGGACAACGTGCGCCCCGTGGACGAGCTGAAGGGCCTGCGCGTGGACCAGGCCGTCATCGGGTCCTGCACCAACGGCCGCATCGAGGACCTGCGCGAGGCCGCGGCAGTGCTCAAGGGCCGCAGGGCGCACAAAAATGTGCGGCTCATCATCCTGCCCGCCACCCCGAAGATCTGGCGGCAGGCCATGGACGAGGGGCTGTTTAGCATCTTCCTGGACGCCGGGGCCGTGGTGGGACCGCCCACCTGCGGGCCCTGCCTGGGCGGCCACATGGGCATCCTGGCCGGCGGCGAGCGCTGCATCGCCACCACCAACCGCAACTTCCGCGGCCGCATGGGCAGCCTGGAGAGCGAGGTCTATCTGGCCAACCCTGCGGTGGCCGCAGCCAGCGCCGTGGCCGGGGAGATCATCCACCCCGGCAAGCTCTAGTCCCGCCGGGCTGCAAGAACGGCGCGCACGACGCCAACCCCCCGCCCGGACGTCAGCCTGGGCGGCTTACAAGGAGAGAAAGACATGCTCGTCACAGGCAAGGCGCACAAGGTCGGCGCCCACATCGATACCGACGCCATCATTCCGGCCCGCTTCCTGGTGACCACGGACTCTGCCGTCCTGGGCGCCAACTGCATGGAGGGCCTTGAGCCCGGCTGGGTGAAGCGCGTCAGCAAGAACGACATCCTCGTGGCCGACGAGAACTTCGGCTGCGGCTCCTCGCGCGAGCACGCCCCCATCGCCATCCTGGGCGCGGGAATGCCCGTGGTGGTGGCCAAGAGCTTTGCCCGCATCTTCTACCGCAACGGCTTCAACATGGGCCTGGTGCTCCTGGAGGTCGGCGACGGCGTGGACAAGCTGCGCGACGGCGACAAGCTGGAGGTGGACACTGAGGCAGGGCAGATAAGGAACCTGACCACCGGCGAGAACGTGGCCTGCGCCAAGGTGCCGCCGTCCATGCAGGAACTGGTGGATGCGGGCGGACTGGTGCCCTACGTCAAGAAGCGCCTGGCCCATAAGCAGCAGGGGGCGTAGAGCATGAAAATCTGCGTCATGCCCGGAGACGGCATCGGCCGCGAGATCGTGGCCCAGGCCCTGCGCGTGCTGGACAAGGTAAGCCGGAAGTTCGGCCGGAAGTTCGAGACGGAGGAAGCCCTCATCGGCGGAAGCGCCATCGACGCCACGGGCGGCCCCCTGCCGGAGGAGACCGTACGCCTGTGCAAGGCCTCCGACGCCGTGCTTCTGGGCGCGGTGGGCGGCCCCAAGTGGGACGCCATCGACCCGTCCATCCGCCCGGAGAGGGGCCTGCTCGGCATCCGCAAGGAACTGGGGCTCTTCGCCAACCTGCGTCCGGCCAGCCTGTTCCCGGAGCTCCGCCACGCCTGCTACCTGAGGTCCGACATCGTGGAGAAGGGCATCGACCTGCTGGTGGTGCGCGAGCTCACGGGCGGCGCGTACTTCGGCACGCCCAAGGGCGTCGAGGTGCGCGACGGCGAGCGCGTGGGCTTCAACAACATGATCTACGCCGAACACGAGATCCGCCGCATCGCCAAGGTGGGCTTCGAGGCCGCGCGCAAGCGCCGCAAGCAGCTCTGCTCCGTGGACAAGGCCAACGTGCTGGACGTCTCGCGCCTGTGGCGGGAGATCGTCATCGAGGTCTCCAGGGACTATCCGGACGTGGAGCTCTCGCACATGTACGTGGACAACGCGGCCATGCAGCTGGTGCGCGACCCCTCGCAGTTCGACGTCATCGTCACCGAGAACCTCTTCGGCGACATCCTCTCCGACGAGGCCTCGGTCATCACCGGCTCTATAGGCATGCTGCCCTCGGCCTCCCTGGGCGTGGGCAACCCCGGCCTGTTCGAGCCCATCCACGGCTCGGCCCCGGACATCGCGGGCCAGGACAAGGCCAACCCCCTGGCCACCATCCTCTCCGTGGCCATGCTGCTGCGTTACAGCTTCAGCGACATGGACGCCGAGGCCCTGGCCATCGAGGCCGCCGTGCAGAAGACCCTGCAGGCCGGCTACCGCACCGGCGACATCCGCGAGGAGGGCTGTCGGCTTGTGGGCTGCGTGGAGATGGCCGACGCCGTGCTGGCGAACCTCTAAGGCAGACCCCTGCGCTGCATGACCTGACGGGGGGCCGTGGTTGCGGCCCCCCGTTTTTTGCTTGACGTTCGCGCAACTCTATTGCATAGAGTCTGCAACTGAGTTGCAAATCCAATGGGCACTTCGGAGGTTCGGCCATGCGGGAAGTACTGTTGATGGCTGCTGCGGCCGCGTTCTGGACTATTTTGGCCCTGGCCGGTTCACCTGCGATTGCGGCGGCAGGGCCCCTGCATGTTGCCGTGGGCGTGGCCCCGCTGGAGGTCTTCGCCAGGAGGATCGGCGGGCCGTTCATCCAGACCACGGTGCTGGTGCCCGCCGGGGCCGACGCGCACACCTACGAGCCCAAGCCTTCGCAGATGCGCGCCCTGAGCGCTGCGGACCTTTACCTCTCGGCCGGCCTGGAGTTCGAGAACGCCTGGGAGCCACGTCTCAGGGCCGCCAATCCGAAGCTCGTGGTGGTGCGCACGGACCAGGGCCTGGCCCGGATGCACATGCCCGAAGGGGTTGGCGAAGAGCACAAGGGTGGTCGCAAGGCCCTGGATGCGCACGGCCATGCGGCCGAAAGCGATCCGCACGTCTGGGTCTCGCCCGCGCATGTCCGGCTCATGGCCGCGCGCATCCAGCAGGCGTTTGCCCAAGCCGACCCGGCCCATGCCAAGGCCTATGCCGACAACCTCGCCGCGTTTGAGAGGGATATCGCCGCCCTGGATGCTTACCTGCGCGCCGTATTCGCCGGGGTTCCGGAGCACAGGCGAAGCTTTCTGGTCTTCCACCCGGCCTGGGGCTATCTGGCCCGGGACTACGGATTGACGCAGATGGCCATCGAGTTCGAGGGCAAGGAGCCTTCGCCAAGGCGTCTTGGGGCCATCATCGCCCAGGCCAGGGCCAGGGACGTGCGGGTCATCTTCGTGCAGCCGCAGATGAGCCGCCGCACGGCGGAGAGCATCGCCCAGGCCATCGGCGCCCGTGTGCTGGCGGCTGATCCCCTGGCGGCGGACTGGGCCGGGAACCTGCGCGCGGTGGCCGAGAGCTTCCGCGACGCCTTGCGCTAGCAGGAGGGGGCATGGACGCGGAACAGCGCCTGGACTGCTGCGGCGTGGCGGCCACGGAGAATCGCCTGCTCGTGGTGCGGGCCCTGGAAGGGGCGGAGCACCCGCAAACGCCCCAGGAGCTCCTGGCCGGGCTGAGGGCGCGCATGAACCGCGTGACCCTGTACCGCATCTTGGACCTGCTTGTGGAGCGCGGGGTGGTGGCCCGGCACAACGCGGGCGAGCGGGCCTTCCGCTACTGCCTGGGCCAGGGCGCGCACGGGCATTCGCATTTCCGCTGCACGCGCTGCGGGGCCACCCAGTGCCTGGATTCCAGGCTCCTGGAGCCGGGCCTCTCGCGCATCCTGTCCGGGCTGCCCATGCGTGTGGAAATGGCCGAGGTCACCCTGGGCGGGGTCTGCGAGGGCTGCCTGGGTTCTTGAAAACGGATTTCCCTACGGACACGGCCCGGCCCGGACGCATCCGTCCAGGCCGGGCCGTGTGCTTGGGCGGCGCTGAGTCGGGCGGACTACACCTTGACCTGATACCCCAGGTCCAGCAGGTCGGCCCGCTGGCCGCCCCGGATGCCGAAGTTCTCGCGCGGCTGCTCGATGATGCGGATGAACACGTCCGCGCGCGGCACGCCAAGGGCCTCCAGGGCGTCGCAAATGGCCGCATAGAGTTCCCCCTTGGTCTCCGGGGTGCGGCCCTCGAAGAGCGCGATCTCCACGAGGGTGAAGGCGTCGCTCTTGCCCTCGGGCAGCAGCCACTCGTCGCGCCCGTGTTCGGCCAGGCGGATGTAGCGGTCCAGGGACGGCAGCTTGAGCGTGGCTGCAATGGCCCCCTGCACGGCCTCAAGCAGGGCCAGCTTGGCCGCGCTGTCGCGGCCCTTGACGGCGCTCACCAGGGTGACGGGCATGCTCGCGCTCCTAGACCTTGGCCAGGCCCGTGGCCGGGACGTTCTTCTCCAGCACCCCCGCCACCTGAAGCAGGCGGGCCTCGTCAAAGGCCCGGCCCGTGAGCTGGAGCCCCACGGGCATGCCGGAGTCGCGCCCCAGGCCCACGGGCAGGCTCATGCCCGGCAGCCCGGCCAGGTTGGTGCTGATGGTGAAGATGTCCATGAGGTACATCTGCAGGGGGTCGGCGGTCATCTCGCCGACCTTGAAGGCCGTGGTGGGGCACACCGGGCCCATGATGACGTCGCACTGGCCAAGGGCGGCCTCGAAGTCCTGGCGGATGAGGCGGCGCACCTGGGCGGCCTTGCGGTAATAGGCGTCGTAGTAGCCGGAGGAGAGCACGTAGGTGCCCAGGATGATGCGCCGCTGGACCTCCTCGCCAAAGCCCTGGGTGCGGCTCTTGACGTATATCTCCATGAGGACCTCGGCGCTCTTGTCGCGCAGGCCGTAGCGCACGCCGTCAAAGCGCGCCAGGTTGGAGCTCGCCTCGGCCACGGCGATGATGTAGTAGGCCGCGATGGCGTATTCCGAAAGCTTCAGGTTCACGGGCACGGTCTTGGCGCCCAGGGCCTCGGACTGTTGCACCGCCGCTGCGCAGGCCTCGGCAACCTCGGGCGAGAGCCCCTGGTCCCAGTACTCCGCAGGCAGTCCGATGGTCAGGCCCTGCAGGTCCGTGCGCTCGGACAAAGCGGCCACGTAGTCCGGAACGGGCGCGTTAACCGAGGTGGAGTCGCGCTCGTCGTGTCCGGCGATGACGGCCAGCAGGCGCGCGGCGTCCTCCACGCTGCGGGTCATGGGGCCGATCTGGTCCAGGGACGAGCCGTAGGCCACCATGCCGAAGCGCGACACGCGGCCGTAGGTGGGCTTGAGGCCCACGATGCCGCAGAAGCTGGCGGGCAGGCGGATGGAGCCGCCGGTGTCGGTGCCCAGGGCGCCATAGCACTGGCAGGCGGCCACCGTGGCCCCGGAGCCGCCGCTGGAGCCGCCGGGTACGCGCTCGAGATCCCAGGGATTCCTGGTGGCGAAATAGGCCGAATTCTCGGTGGTGGAGCCCATGGCGAACTCGTCCATGTTGGCCTTGGCCAGGATGATGGCCCCGGCGTCCTTCAGCCGCGCCACGGCCGTGGCGTCGTACACGGGCCGGAAGTTCTCCAGGATCTTCGAACCGCAGGTGGTGGGAACGCCCTTGGTGGCCAGCACGTCCTTGACCACCAGGGGCACGCCCCAGAGCGGTTTGGAGGGGTCGGGGCCGCTTGAGTCCAGGGCCTTGGCCTGGGCCCTGGCCTCCTCGGCCTGGACCGAGAGCAGGGCCTGGACCTTGGGCTCCGTGGCCTGGATGCGCGCGAGGGCGGCCTCGGCCACCTCGGAGGCGGAGAGCGACGCATCCGCCAGCTGCTGGCGAACCTGGGACAGGGTCAGTTGTGTCAAGTGGGGCATGGTGTCGTTTCCGTGGCTGGGCCGGGTTGCTGGCAAGAATGCGTCAGGCGCAAAGGGGGTCTAGACGATGCGCGGCACGATGAAGAAGCTGCCGTCGGTCTCGGGGGCGTTCTTCAGGATGTCCTCGCGGGAGAACTCCTTGCGCGACACGTCGTCGCGCATGACGCTCACCTGGTCCACGGGCGTATACATGGGCTCCACGGCGCTGGTGTCCAGCTCCCCCAGCTTGTCCATGTAGGCCAGGATGCCGTCCAGCTGTCCGGCGTACTGGCTGATCTTCTCCAGCGAAAGGTCCAGGCGGGCGAGCCTGGCCACCTTGGCCACTTCTTCCGGGCTGATCTTCATCTTTGGATGCTCCTTAGTCCTTGGGCTCAAGGGTCAGGCTCCCGGAGGGGCCGTCCAGCTTCTTGGCCTTCTGCAGTTGGCGCGAATAGGCCAGGCGCTTCACGCGGCGCTCCTTGGCCTTGTCGGCGGCGGCGCGCAGTTCGTCCGGGTCCGTGAGGATCTTGCCGTCCTTGCGCGGGCTGAACAGGTAGAGGTCCTGACGGGCGCGGCCTGCGGCATCCCAGGTGATGGGCGCCATGCTGAACTCCATGCCGCGCAGGGACTCCAGGCGCTGGTTGACCAGGGCCGGGGTCCAGTCCGCAGGCAGGTTCAGGCGCGCGGCAAACTGGATGAAATCATGGCCCAGGGCCACCCAGAAGTCCGCAACGTCCTGGGGCTGGCCGCTGAGCTTGGCCTGCAGCGCCTGGGCGGACGGGGCCTCGGCCCACCAGGCGCCGGGGCAGACGGCCAGCTGGAAATAGCTGTCGTCGATGTCCTTGGCGCCGTCCAGGGCCACGCTCCACAGCTCCGTGCCGAGAAAGACCATGTGCTGGCCTTCGAAAAAGTGGAAGTTGGACACGAGCAGTTCGGATTGGGCCCAGTCCTCGGGCACGAACACGGCCCCGAAATCCGGCATGGGCAGGGGCACGTTCTTGTTGCGGCGGAAGCTGTCCGGAATCTTCAGCAGGCGGCTCACGCTCTGGATCCAGCGGGGGTGGTCGCCCGGCGGGTAGGATTCGCTGGAGGCCACGCGCAGGCCCTTGGCCTTGGCCTCGGCCTGGAACACCTCGGTCATGCGCTGGCCGTAGCGGTTCTTGGGCGCCAGCACAGCCACGGAATGTATGCCCAGTTGGTCGGCGGTCATGTCCACCAGGGCCCGCACCTGGTCTCTGGGGCTGGGGAAGAACCGCCAGGCCTGGACCCCCTCCTGCACGGCGCCCAGGTCTTGCAAGAAGGCGAAGACCGCGCGCGAGGAGGTGAGGCCTGCGCTGTGCGTCTCCTGAAAGCGGTCCGCCTGCATGGGGCCGCCGACCACGGTGAAGGTGCGGGGCAGGGCGGAGATCTGCTCGCGCCAATCCGGGGCGTCGGCGTTGATGACCTTGATCTCCACGCTGCGGCCCTGGGCCGCGAGGCTGGCCTGGGCCACCTCGGCCCCGCGCAGGACCTTCGCGCCTGTGGAGGCAAAGCGCCCGGTCAGGGGCAGCACCAGGGCCACGCGCACCGGGCCGACGCCGGGGATCATGACGCCAGGCTGGTCGGAGACGGTGCGCCTGCCGGACTGGGCCAGCAGCACTGGGGCCTCAGCGCGGGCGGACATGGCGCGGCGCTGCAGCTCGCGCTGGATGAAGGCCTGGGGGAAGGTCTTGGAGCCATTCTGGCCGACGCTGCGCGCCAGGCCCTGCAACTGGGCCTCAGGCAGCTCGCGCAGCTGCGCGGCGTACTCGGCTTCCATGGCGGCCTTGGCCCTGCGGTCTGGGGCCAGGCTGTGGGTGCGCGCCAGGATGTCCACGGCCTGGAGCATTTCGCCGTTGCGGCAGTATATTGCTGCAAAGGCCAGGGCCGCGCGGGAGCGCACCTCAAAGGGCAGCTCCGTGTGCGCCGTCATCCAGGCCCGGTGGTTTTCCAGCAGGTCGCTGCGGTTCAGCGCGCTCAGGGTCTTGATGTACAGCTCATGCCAGGGCCAGGTGGCCAGGACGGAGCCGTCGGCCACCACCCGCCGGTCCAGGGCCGACTTGGCCTGGTGGAAGTGGCGGGACTTGAAGGCGCTGTCGGCCAGGCGATCCAGGGCCTGAAGGCGCAGTTCGAGGGGCAGCTCGCGCTCCAGCAGGCGGGAGAACAGCAGCTCGCTTTGCGGAAAATTGCCCGTTGTCCAGAAGCCTTCAGCCTCCTTGTGCAGATCCTCGGTGGACTGCTCCGCCAGCGCGTCCGAGTTTGATGCGCTGGGGGCGGGCAGGCTCAACTCCACGCAGCCGGCAGCCATGAGGGACAGAAGAAGGATCAGGGCAGCCAGCAGTCTGGCTGATGCAAACAGGGCACCCAGCGGGCGTCGTGTGCGTTTCATGCGGGTGTCTCCCCTTGGCTGGGTGCAAAAAAAATCCCGGCCCACGGTGATCCGCAGGCCGGGATAAAGGTACCCACTCTTGCCCCGCAAGGCAAGCGGCGCGGGATGGCGGGCTATTTGACCTCGGTGTAGTCGGCGTCCACCACGTTGTCGTCCGCCGGCTTTCCGCCGCCCTGGGCGCCGCCCTGGGGTCCGCACGTGCCGCCGGCGCAGCCGCCTGCGCCCGCCGCGCCGGCGCCCTCGCCCTGCTTCTGGGCGTAGAGCTGCTCGGCCAGCTTGTGCGAAGCCTGGGTCAGTTCGTCCACCCCGGCCTTGATGGCCTCGGCGTCGTCGCTCTCCAGCAGCTTCTTCACGTGCTCAATCTTGCTCTCGATGTCGCCCTTGACCACGGCGTCGAGATTGTCGCCGATCTCGCGCAGGGACTTTTCGGTGTTGTAGACCAGGGAGTCGGCCTGGTTTCTGGCCTCGATGAGGGCCTGCTTCTTCTTGTCGTCCTCGGCGTGGGCCTCGGCGTCCTTGACCATGCGCTCGATGTCCGTCTCGGACAGGCCGCTTGAGGCGGTGATGCGGATGGACTGCTCCTTGCCAGTGCCGGTGTCCTTGGCCGAGACGTTGACGATGCCGTTGGCGTCGATGTCGAAGGTGACCTCGATCTGCGGCACGCCGCGCGGGGCGGGCAGGATGCCCGTGAGCTCGAAGCGGCCCAGGGTCATGTTGTCGCTGGCCATGGGGCGCTCGCCCTGGAGCACGTGGATGGACACCGAGGGCTGGGAGTCGGCCGCGGTGGTGAAGACCTGGCTCTTGCGGGTGGGGATGGTGGTGTTGCGCTCGATGAGCTTGGTGAACACGCTGCCCATGGTCTCGATGCCCAGCGACAGCGGGCTCACGTCGAGGAGCAGCACATCCTTCACGTCGCCGGCCAGAATGCCGCCCTGGATGGCCGCGCCCATGGCCACGACCTCATCCGGGTTCACGGAGCGGTTGGGCTCCTTGCCGAAGAACTCGCCCACCTTCTGCTGCACCAGCGGCATGCGGGTCATGCCGCCCACCAGCACCACTTCGTCGATGTCCTTGGCCGCAAGGCCGGCGTCGGCCAAAGCCTTTTTGCAGGGGGCGATGGTGCGCTCCACCAGGTCCATGACCAGGGACTCCAGCTTGGCGCGGGAGAGCTTGACCATCATGTGCTTGGGGCCGTTCTGGTCGGCGGTGATGAAGGGAAGGTTGATCTCGGTCTCCATGGTGGAGGAGAGCTCCTGCTTGGCCTTCTCGGCGGCCTCCTTCAGGCGCTGCAGGGCCATGCGGTCCTTGGTCAGGTCGATGCCGTTGTCGCGCTTGAACTCGTCCACCAGGAACTGGATGACCTTCTGGTCGAAGTCTTCGCCGCCCAGGAAGGTGTCACCGTTGGTGGCGCGCACCTCCACGACGTTGTCGCCCACCTCCAGGATGGAGATGTCGAAGGTGCCGCCGCCCAGGTCGAACACGGCGATCTTCTCGTTCTTCTTGCGGTCCATGCCGTAGGCCAGGGAGGCCGCAGTGGGCTCGTTGATGATGCGCTTGACCTCAAGGCCGGCGATCTTGCCCGCGTCCTTGGTGGCCTGGCGCTGGGAGTCGTTGAAATAGGCCGGGACGGTGATGACGGCCTCGGTGACGGCCTCGCCCAGGTAGATCTCCGCGTCCTTCTTGAGCTTCTGCAGGATGAAGGCGGAAACCTCGGGGGGGCTGTATTTCTTGCCGCCGATCTCGACCCAGGCGTCATTGTTCTTGCCGGCCACGATCTTGTAGGGGCAATGCTCGCGCCATTTCTTGACCTCCGGGGCGTCGAACTGGCGGCCCATGAGGCGCTTGATGGCGGAGATGGTCTTCTCGGGGTTGGTGACGCTTTGGCGCTTGGCGATTTCGCCGATGAGGCGCTCCTTGTCCGTGAAGGCCACGATGGACGGGGTGGTGCGACCGCCCTCGGGGCTGGTGATGCATTTGGGGTCCTTGCCTTCCATGACGTAGACGCAGGAGTTTGTGGTCCCAAGGTCGATGCCGATAATCTTGCCCATGATGCGAACCTCCAGGGGTGGGGGATGGTGTTTCTGTTGCGTCTTTTAGTAAGTCCGGTTTCGCCGATGTAAAGACCGGAAGGCTTAAGCTTCCGGTTTCTTGTTCACGAGCACCTTGGCCGGGCGGATGACGCGGCCCTTGAGCACATAGCCGCTCTGGGCCACCTTGACCACGCAGCCCTCCGCGCTGTTTTCCTCGCACACGGCGCCGATGGCCTCGTGCATGGCCGGGTCAAAGGCCTCGCCGCAGGAGCCCACGCACTCCAGGCCGTGGCGCTTGAGGATGTCCAGAAAGATCTTGCGGGTCATGTCCACGCCCATGACGATGTTCTTGCACGCGTCGCTGTCTCCGGCGTGCTCGATGGCCAGGGAGAGGTTGTCCAGCACGGGCAGGAGGTCCGACAGCACGGACTCCGTGGCGTAGCGGCGCACTTCGTCGGTCTCGCGGCTGATGCGGCGCTTGAAGTTCTCGTTGTCGGCCAGGGCGCGCAGCTTGATGTCCTCGGCCTCGGCCATGACCGCGCATTTGCTGCAGACATGGGCCTTGCACAGGGCCGTCAGCTCTTCCTCGCTGATGTCCACCTTGGGCGCTTCGGCGCCTGCGTCCAGGGCCTGTTCCTCGTTGCTCTCGTCGATTTCCGGCATCGTGGCTCCGTCGTGTGCATGTTTGGTCTTAAACGTGCGAGGACGCCGGGCGGCTTCAACACAAGCTGACCCGGCGTCGCGTCTTTGATAGGAGTAAGCATGAGCTGGGGGATGTCAACAGGCCGGGGGGCGGATTTGCTGGGCCCGGGGGCGGAAATTTCAGCAGTCAGACCAGGAAGTGGCCGTTCTCGTAGATGGTGCGCCGGCCCGTGCCGCCATTGACGCCCGGGATGACCGCCGTGACGCGCTTTTGCTCCGTGTTCACCAGGTCCCAGTGCATGGCCGAGGCGTTGAACCCGAGCTCGGCCTCGCGCTCCTGGGTGAGCTCCTGGGGCGGGCCGGAGAAGCTGGCGGCCGAGGCCCCGCCCAGGGCGATGTGGCAGTTGCCGAACTCGCCCCCGAAATTCTCGTCCAGCAGGGTGTGGGCCATGAAGCGCTCGACCCTGGAGAGGCGCTTGTCCGTGAGGGAGAACTCGCCCACACGGCGCGCGCCGGCATCCGACGCCAGCCGCCCGGCCAGGAACTGCCCGCCGTGCCCGGCGGTGGTGTTCAGCGCCACGCCGCCATGAAACTCCAGGCGCACGTCGGACATGAGCCTGCCCCAGCGCAGGCTCGGCTGGTCGGCGAAAAAGACCCCCTCCACCGTGCGCCAGTCCGGGGCCAGGTACAGCTCGAAGCCGGGAATGTTGCGGCCCGTGACGCCCACGAACTTGCGCTTTTCGCCGGGGCAGAGGGTCAGGTCGCAGCGCGGTCCTTCCAGGTGCAGGCGCGAAATGTTGAGGCTGTCCAGCCATTTGCCCATGGCGGCCAGCTCCTTTCGCACGCGCTTCCACTCGGCCACGGGGTCCGGCGTCATAAGCAGGCAGGCCCGGGCCAGGCGCTCGGCGTACTCGGGCAGCTCCATGCCGCTGGCCTCGGCCAGGGCGCTCGTGGGGTACAGGCAGACCGTGGAGCCCAGCAGCCCGGCGCGGCGGCGGCGGTCCAATACGCCCAGGGAGCGCATCTCGGTCTGCTCCCCGGCGGCGATGGTACGCGGGTCGATGTGGGCGAGGCTGGTCAGGTCGTCGGGCGCCAGGATGGTGATGACCCCGGCGGCGGCCTTGTGCAGCTCGTCCAGCCCGGGCTGGGCGAAGGTGAGCTGGCCGAAGCTGGAGTTGCCGAAGTGCTCGGACTGCATGAAGCTTGTGGGCAGGGCCTGGGGCAGGGGGTGCAGGTGCGCGTCCATGAGCGCGGCGTAGACGGCTTCGGCCAGGGGCAGGGCGTCGTGGTCGTAGCGCAAGAGCACCAGCTCGCCGTTCTTGAAGGGCACGGCGCGGGACGTGCGCATGGCCCAGACGAGGACCTCGGCGTAGGAGGCGAGGTGGTCTTCAGTCAACAATGGCATGAAGTCTCCCATTCGACATCGGCCCGCGCCCAGTCCTTTGTCCTGTCGAGCAGGCTGGACACACTCTCCTGCCATACCCGCGCAGAGTGCGCTGTGGCGTCACGGCTTGAGCGGGCGCCATTGCGACACAAAGTCATGGGCCTCCCGTAACTGCTGGGGTGTTAGGTTCGCTGCCGCGCTGCTCTGTGTCTGCACGGCGTCGAGATTCCATGCCGTGACCGCCAAGGTGGCCCACTGGAAGGCCTGCCGGTAGTCCCGCTCCACACCGAGTCCCTTCAGGTAGCACTTCGCAAGCGACGCCTGCGCCCATTTGCCGCCCAGCTCCGCACCCCGCCTGTGCCAGCGTATCGCTTCCGCAAGGTCTGGCGCGGTGCCACGGCCACTCCCGTAGCAATTGCCTAGATTGTAGCAGCCATCGGCATCGCCTCCCCTTGCCGCCATGCTGTAATACCTGAAGGCGATCTCATGGTTTCGAGGGACGCCGCGTCCGTTTGCGTACATGCTCGCAAGGCCGTTTTGCGCACGCGCGCTCCCCAATTCAGATGCCCTGGTGAGCCAGTGCAGAGCCCCGGGCAGGTCCTGCGTATATTGCCGTCCGCTGAGCAGCCGAAGGCCGAGGCGTGACTGCGAATAGGCATGGCCCGACTCGGCCAGCTCTGTGAGGATCGCTCTGGCCTTTGCCCATTCGCCTTGCTGTTCTGCCGTGAGGAAGGCTGCATATTTCTGAACAATCAACTGGTCTTTCGTCTTGGGGGGCAGGGGTGCGGCCGGGTGAGCCTCCGGCGAGGCGCTGCACCCGCTGAAAAGGAGCAGAGCAAGCAGACACGAAGTCATGAGTCGCGGGAAGATCTGGGGCAATGGCAAACCTCCGTTCAGGCAGGCAGAACCTTCTCAGGTTGTGCGCGCCAAGCTCCAAAATATTCTACTGCACCCTGCCGCCCTAGACCGCCTTGGCCACCACCGCCGTTACGTCGTCAAACACCACGCTCCCTTCGTCGTTCTAGCGCCTGCTCATAGACGGTCTGCCCCCTTTCTGTCCGCTGCGGCGCGGGTCAGAAAGTCCCGCAGGGCCGTGAACACGATGTCCGCCACGGCCTCGTTGCCGGCGTTGGAGAAGTGGATGAAGTCGTAGAAGAATGCGGAACGCTTGGGCAGGGCCGCGGCCAGGTCCACCAGCTCTGCGCCCTCGGCCCGCGCCACCCGCCGGGTGACATCGTTGTAGGCCTCCAGCCTGGCCCAGGCCATGTGGCCCGTCAGGCCTCCGCCCGTCTGCACGGTGCCCAGGTCCAGGCCCGTGTCCGGGTCCAGGCCGCCGCCATAGAGCGCGGGTTGCGTCAGCAGCACGGGGGTCATGCCCTGTGCGCGGCTCAGGGCGAGCAGTTCCCTCAGGCGTTCGGCATAGGCGTTGAGCCGGTCCGCCTCCGGAAGCTCCGCCCGGCCTGGGTCTGCCGCGCTGGGCAGGCTGCGGAAGTCGAGGATCGCGTGGTGCAGTCCGGCGCGCTTGGCGAACCAGGCCCGGCGCAGGTTGACAAGGGTGTCCACCAGCTCCGAGCGCAAGGACAGCTGGCGGAGCCGGGCCGCGAGGGATGCCCGGCTGCCCAGGTCCGCGCTGCGGTCGATGGCGAGGTCGTAGCCGGCGCGTGTTTCGATGTCCAGGTCGTTGATCCCGACGAGGAACAGGGCCACGTCCGGTTTCAGGCGGCCCAGGAATTTCCGCAGCAGCAGGGCATGCCCACGGGTGGAGTGCCCGTCGAGGCCGGCGTTGTTCAGCCAGACCCCCGGCCCAAGATCTGCGCGGCAGCGCGCCAGCAAAAGGTCCGGCCAGGTCTTGCCGTCGCTGATGTAGAAGCATTCCGTTGTGCTGCCGCCTATGGTGACGATGCGCAGCGCGGCCACCTTATCGGCCAGAGGCTCTGGACCGCGGAAGCCCAGAGAATTCTTGGTGTGCACCACCTCCGGGTCAAGCTTGGAACCGGCGTGGGTTGTGATGTGGTAGCGTGCGTTCAGCGGCAGGACGATGTCCGCGTTCTTCACGCGGAAGGGCAAAGGGTTGTAGAGGCGCAGGCAGGCTTCCGCCGCCATTGCGGCCACGGCCAGCCCCAGCGCCAGCGCGAGAAGATTCTTCATCAGTATGCGCAACACCACGTCCTGAAAAACGGATTGGGCGCGTGGGCAGAGGGAAGCCGCCCGGGCGCCCCAATGCTTAATGGAACACTATCTTCCCGTCCAGCACGTCCACTACCACCTCGGCCCCGTCCTCGATGCGGCCGGAGATGATCTCCTTGGCCAGGCGCGTCTCCAGGTGCGTCTGCAGATAGCGCCTGAGCGGCCGCGCGCCGTAGATGGGGTCGTAGGCCGCGGCGGCCATGAAGGCCTTAGCCGCGTCGGTGATGGTCAGGCCCATCTTGCGGTGCGCCAGGCGCTGCCGCAGGCTGCCGGCCAAGAGCTCGATGATGGCCATGAGCTGCTCTTGCAAGAGCGGCTTGAAGAGCACGGTCTCGTCAACGCGGTTCAAAAACTCCGGCCGGAAATGGCGGCGCAGGGCCTCCATGACCTGGTCCTCCACGCCGGGGGCGAAGGTGCCGTCGGGCCGGATGCCCTCCAGCATGGCCTGGGAGCCGATGTTCGAGGTCATGATGAGGATGGTGTTCTTGAAGTCCACGGTGCGGCCGTGGCTGTCCGTCAGCCGCCCGTCGTCCAAAATCTGCAGCAGGGCGTTGAAGACGTCCGGGTGGGCCTTCTCGATCTCATCGAAGAGCACCACGGAGTACGGCTTGCGGCGCACGGCCTCGGTGAGCTGGCCGCCCTCGTCGTAGCCCACGTAGCCCGGAGGCGCGCCGATGAGCCGGCTCACCGCGTGCTTCTCCATGTACTCGCTCATGTCCAGGCGCACCATGTTCTCCTCGGTGTCGAAGAGCGCGCTGGCCAGCGTCTTGCACAGCTCGGTCTTGCCCACGCCCGTGGGGCCCAGGAACAGGAAGCTTCCGATGGGCCGTCGCGGGTCCTTCAGGCCCGCGCGGGCGCGCAGCACGGCGTCGGCCACGGCGGTAACGGCCTCCTCCTGGCCCACCACGCGCTCGTGCAGCTGCTCCGGCAGGCGCAAGAGCTTCTCCCGCTCGCCTTCCAGCAGGCGCGCCACCGGGATGCCGGTCCAGCGGGCGATGATGCCGGCGATGTCGTCCGGGCCGACCTCCTCCTTGAGCAGGCGCGGCCCGTCCTCGCCTTCGGCATCCGGGGCGCTCTCGGCCAGCTGCTTCTCCAGGCCGTGCAGCCTGCTGTAGCGCAGCTCGGCCGCGCGGTTGTAGTCCAGGGCGCGTTCGGCCTCCTCGATGTCCAGCTTGGTCTGCTCGATGTCGGCCTTGATGCGGCGCACGCCCTCAATCGCGCCCTTTTCGCGCTCCCACTGGCCCATGAGCTCGTTCTGCTTGAGCTTGAGCTCGTCCAGCTCCTCCACCAGCTTCTCCAAACGGTCGCGGCTGGCGACGTCGGTCTCGCGCTTCAGGGCCTCGCGCTCAATCTCCAGCTGCAGCACGCGGCGGTTGGCCTCATCCAGGTCCGTGGGCAGGGAGTCGATGTCCGTGCGGATCATGGCCGCGGCCTCGTCGATCAGGTCGATGGCCTTGTCCGGCAGCTGGCGGTCGGTGATGTAGCGGCTGGAGAGGGTGGCGGCCTCCACGATGGCCGAGTCGCTGATGCGCACGCCGTGGTGCACCTCGAAGCGCTCCTTCAGGCCGCGCAGGATGGAGATGGTGTCCTCCAGGCTCGGCTCGTCGACCATGACCGGCTGAAAGCGGCGTTCGAGCGCCGGGTCCTTCTCGATGTACTTGCGGTACTCGTCGGTGGTGGTGGCGCCGATGCAGTGCAGCTCGCCTCGCGCCAGCAGCGGCTTGAGCATGTTGCCGGCGTCCATGGCGCCCTCGGCCTTGCCCGCGCCCACGATGGTGTGCAGCTCGTCGATGAACAGGATGATGCGGCCCTCGGACTTCTGCACGTCCTTCAAGACGGCCTTCAGGCGCTCCTCGAACTCGCCGCGGTACTTGGCCCCGGCGATGAGCGCGCCCATGTCGAGGGCGAAGATGGTCTTGTCCTTCAGGCCCTCGGGCACGTCCTGCTTGACGATGCGCTGGGCCAGGCCCTCGGCGATTGCCGTTTTGCCCACGCCGGCCTCGCCGATGAGCACGGGGTTGTTCTTGGTGCGGCGCGAGAGGATGCGGATGACGCGGCGGATCTCGGCGTCGCGGCCGATGACCGGGTCGAGGCGGCCGCTGCGCGCCTCGTCCACCAGGTCGCGGCCATATTTCTTGAGGGAGTCGTAAGTGTCCTCGGGGTTGTCCGAGGTCACGCGCTGGTTCCCGCGCACCTCGGTCAAGGCCTGGAGGAACTTGTCGCGGGTGAGGCCGAACTGGCGGTTGACGCGGCCCGGGCCCGTGGACGGGGCCTCGTCGAGCAGGGCCAGGAAGATGTGCTCCACGCTGACGAACTCGTCCTGCATGCGCCGGGCGGTGTCGTCGGCGCGCACAAGGACGGCGTTGACAGCCTGGGTCAGGTGGACCTGCCCGGGCTGCGCGCCGGGGCCGGAGACGGACGGCAGCTTGTCCACCTCGGCCTGGGCGGCCTGGACATAGGCCTTGGCCTCCAGCCCGCACTTGGCGAGGATCTGCGGCACCAGCCCGCCGTCCTGGGCGGCCAGGGCGAAGAGCAGGTGCGCGGCGTCGATCTGCTGGTGGCCGTGCCGGATGGCCAGGTTCTGGGCTTCGGTCAGGGCGGCCTGGGATTTCTGGGTCAGTCTGTTGGGGTCCACGGCGTGTCCTCCAGCTTTTTTGGCCGGGCGGATGCGCCCAGCGAGCTTGTTTGGCGCGCCAGCCGGCTTACAGCAGGCGGCGGAGTTCGAAGAGCTCCTGCTCCAGGCGCTCCACGCGGTCGATGAGATCCACGATGATGCAGCCCGCGGCAAAGGATATCTCCAGGTCGCGGCAGAGGCGCTGGAGCTTCTGGATGCGCAGCACGTCGCGGGTGCGGAACAGGTATTCGTCCGCCTGGGTGCGCACCGGGTCGATCCAGCCCATGTCCAGAAGCTCGGCCATGGTGGCGGGCTCC
Source organism: Pseudomonadota bacterium (assembly GCA_018822105.1). Lineage (GTDB taxonomy): Bacteria > Desulfobacterota > Desulfovibrionia > Desulfovibrionales > Desulfovibrionaceae > Humidesulfovibrio. The sequence goes on along the minus strand of JAHJLB010000011.1, from coordinate 199,061 downwards.
ACGCAGGTCAGCTCCACCAGCCGCGTCCAGGCGATGAACTCCGATGGAATGGGCAGGGTGCCGGGATCATTTTTCTTCAGCGTCATGTCGGTTCCTCGTCGGTTCGAAAGAGGAGGTTCGGATCAATCCCTGGGCGCGAAGCTGGACACCTGGGCCAATTGCTCCCAAAGCTTCCGCTCCTCTGGGGTGAGCTCCTTGGGCGTGTGGATCATGATGCGCACCATCTGGTCCCCGCGCCTGCCCGCTGCGCCCATGCCCTTGCCGCGCACGCGCAGTCGGGCACCGGAGCTGACGCCCGGCGGTATCTTCATCTCCACGGCCCCGTCCAGGGTCGGCACCCGCACCGTGGCGCCGAGGGCGGCCTCCCAGGGGCTCAGGCTCAGATCAAAGATGATGTTGTCGTCCTTGACCTTGAATCTGGGGTGCTGGGCCAGCTTGATCCTGAGATACAGGTCCCCGGCCTCGCCGCCGCCCAGGCCCGGGCTGCCCTGCCCGGACAGGCGGATCTTCTGCCCGTCCTTGACCCCGGGCGGGATGTTGACCTTCAGGGTTTTGGTCTGCAGCGTGGGCCGCCCGTCCGGCCCAAGGACCTGCTCCTGCAGGCTGATGGACTGCGGTCCGCCCGCGTAGGCCTGCTCCAGGGCTATCTCGTAGGTGACCTCGGCGTCCTGGCCGCGCCGGGAGCGCGGATGCTGACCGCCGGAAAACCCGCTAAAGCCGCCGCGCGGTGGCCCACCGGCCCCGCCGAACAGGGTCTCGAAGAAATCGCTGAAGCCGCCCGCGCCGAAACCGCCGCCAGGGCCGCCGGTGAACTGGAAGTGCATGTTCTCGAAGCCCGGCGGGCGCTGGAAGTTCTGGCCCTGCTGCCAGTTGGCGCCCAGCTGATCGTAGAGCTTGCGCTTTTCCGGGTCCTTGAGCACCTCGTTGGCCTCGTTGGCCTCCTTGAACTTGGCCTCGGCCGTGTTGTCCCCGGGGTTCAGGTCGGGATGGAATTTCCGGGCCATCTTCTTGAAGGCCTTGGATATCTCGTCCTGGCTGGCAGTGCGCGGCACCCCGAGGATCTTGTAATAGTCTTTGTATTCAACGCTCATTGCGGGTTGTGCTCCTTGCGCGCCAGAGGCTGCGCCACGCGGTTCCAGTATGCCACAATAATGTGTGTTTCCGGCAAGTCAAGGGAGTTTTCCACAGGCTGGCCCAGGGTTTGTCTGGGCAGCGCGGCCTATTCGAAACGGAAGTCCTGGTTCGCTCCCTTGTACTCGCAGTAATAGCAGCGTTCCGGCTTCATGAACAGGCGCACCAGGACCATGCCCGCCACAAATCCGCCTACATGCGCCCACCAGGCGATGCCCTGGGCGTGTCCGGTCAATCCCTCGAACAGGCCGGAGAGGATCTGCGTCAGGAACCAGAAGCCCAGGAACAGCCAGGCCGGCAGGCGGACGATGTAGGGGATGATGATGATGGGGATGAAGGTCAGCACGCGCCCGCGCGGATACAGCAGGATGTAGGCGCCCATGACCCCGGCAACGGCCCCGGAGGCCCCGATGATGGGCATGGTGGATGTGGTGTTGAAGTACAGGTGCAGGGCCAGGGCGGACAGCCCGCAGAGGAGGTAGAAGCCCAGGAACCGGCCCGGACCCATGACATCCTCGATGTTGTCTGCGAAGATCCAGAGCATCCACATGTTCATGAGCAGGTGCCACCAGCTCCCGTGCAGGAACATGTAGGTGAGGAAAGGCAGCGCGCCCATGGCGGGAAAGCCCACGAAGGCGGCCCAGTCCGGGAACAGGTAGCGCGCCGGCACCACCCCGAAGAGGTGGTAGAGGTGCTCCTGGGCGAAGGGGTTCACCGTGCCGAGGAGGACATGCATCCCCACGTTGGCCAGGATGACCAGGATGACGGCGTAGGGCGTGTGCACGCGCGGGATTTCGTCGCGCAGCGGTATCACGCCTCGTCCTCCTCCCAGTCGAAGTCTTCCGCCTCAACCGCGTCTCCGGGCAGCTCCACCGGCTCGGCGGCCACGCCGTCCAGCAGGGCGGCCAGCCGGGTCTCGAAGCGCGCCGAACGTTCCCGGCGCTGCAGCGCCAGGGCCTCCAGGAGTCCTCCGGCCTTGGCGCCCAGGCTGTCCAGCCCACCGTCGTTGTCCACCACCAGGGAGCAGGCGGCCAGCTTGCGCTCCGCCGGCCATTGCCAGGAGTCGAAGACCGCCAGCACTTCGGGCGCAAGACCGCGGCTCTGGAGCATGATCCCCTGGCGCCGCTCCTCCGGGCAGCGCACCCCGACCAGGACATCGGCGAAGCTGTTCAGGCCCGAACGCCAGCCGGCCTCCAGGAACAGCGGCACCTCGGCCACGGCCAGGACCTCCGTGGCGTGGGCGGTCCAGAAGTCCTTGAGGGCGTGCTCCACCAGGGGGTGGATGATGTCCTCCAGCTCGCGGCGCAGAAAGGGCTTGTCCAGCAGCAGGCCAAGGAGGCGGCTTTTGTCCACGGCGCCGTCGGCGTTCAGGACGTCGCGGCCGAAACTCCGGGCGATGAGCTCAGCGCCGTCGCTGCCAGGGGCATAGAGCTCGGCCACGCACGCGTCGGCGCTGAAGGTGGGCGGGGCTTCGGGCGTGCTCGCCAGGGCGTCGAGCAGGGCGGATTTTCCGCATCCGGGCATGCCCGTGAGCACCACCCGCTGGCAGTCTGCGGCCAGGGCCCGTACCAGGGCCAGGAAATCCTCGGGCGGGTCGCTACGGAAATCAAGGCTCTCGCCGGACTCGGGGTGGCGCAGCACCAGGCGGAAGGCATGGAGCATCTGCCGGGTGGCCAGGGCCGCCAGGAGTCCTGGCTGGGCCAGCCAGTGCGCATGCTGCGCCGGTCCGTACACCGGGTCGCCCACCAGGGGGTGGCCGATGTGCGCCAGGTGCACGCGGATCTGGTGCGTGCGGCCTGTGTGCAGGCGCACGGCCAGCAGGCTGGCGCGGCCCAGGCGGTCGGTCCACAGGCGCCGCCAGGAGGTGCGCGCCTCGCGCCCGCCCTTCTGCAGCACGGCCATCTTGGTGCGGATGCTGGGGTGGCGGCCCATGGGCAGGTCGATGTCGCCGGCGTCCTGGTCGCCCAGAGTGGACTGCGGGCGGCCATGCACCAGGGCGAGATAGGTCTTGCTCACACGCCGGGCGGCAAAGTCCGCGGAAACTGCCAGGCGGGCGCCCTCGTTCAGGGCCACGGCGATGAGGCCCGTGGTGTCCTTGTCCAGCCGATGCACGATGCCTGGCCGCTCGCCCTCCATGCCCGAAACTTCCGGGGCGAGCTCCGGGAAATGGTGCAGCAGGCGGTTCACCAGGGTGCCTTCCGGCTGGGTGGGTGCGGGGTGTGTGGTCAGTCCAGAGGGCTTGTCGATGACCGCGAGATGCGTATCGCGGTGGACAACGGTCAGCGGGCTGTCTTCGCCCTGTGGGGAGTCCAGTGAGGTTGGCGCCGGGGCCATGAGGGTCAGCCTCTCGTCGCCCTCCAGGCGCTGGCCGGGCTTACGGCTGGCCTTGCCGTTGATGGCGGCGTACCCGGCCAGTATCCAGTCCTTGATCCGTTCGCGGGAGGTCCCGGCCTCGGCCAGTTCACGCGCCCAGAACTGGTCCAGCCGCGTTCCGGTGTCCTTCAGGGTGACGGTGCGCTCAAGGCAGAGGGTCTCTAGGGTCTCGTTCATATGCCCCTGTATAGCGCGGCCAGTGCAAAAGCACAAATCCGCCCGCGCCGGCCCAGCGGCCGTATCGGCTTGACCCCCAAGGGCGCGCGTCGTACAAGGCGGGCGCGACGATCCCTGCGAAACCGGCCTGTCGACACTGGCCCTGCAACCCCGCGAGCGCACATGGCCCCACGGACAATCGGACTCATCCTGACCTTCAACGGCCAACGCCTGTTGCCGCGTTGTCTGGCGTCCCTGTCTTTCTGCGACCAGATCATTGTGGTGGATTCCCTCAGCACGGACGCCACCTGCGACATCGCCCGCGCCGCCGGGGCGGTGGTGCTGGAGCGCCGCTGGGAGGGGCCGGGGCCGCAGTTTTGCTTTGCGCTGGAATACATCCGGGCCATGCAGCCCCCTGCGGAATGGGTGCTCAGCCTGGACCAGGACGAGTACCTGAGCGATGAGCTGGCCGCGAACATCCGGGCCGCAGTGGCCGAAAACCGGGAGCTCGCGGGCTACTGGATTCCGCGTTCCTCCTTCTATTTCAACCGCTTCATGCGCCACAGCGGCTGGTATCCGGATCGGCTGCTGCGCCTGTTCAGGCCTTCGGGCATGGAGGTCCGCGTCAGCGGCGCGCATTACAGCTTCCACCCCCAGGGCGACACCGGCAGGCTGGCCGGCGACATCATCCACTATCCCTACCGCAATTTCCGCGAGCATCTGGACAAGATCAACTCCTATGCCCAGCAAGGGGCCGACGACCTCAAGGCCAAGGGCCGCCCCGGCGGCGTGCTGGTCGGCATCGTCCACGGCTTGGCGCGCTTCTTCAAGCTCTACCTGCTCAAGCTCGGTCTGCTGGACGGCCGGGCCGGATTCATCAACGCCGCGCACGGGGCGTTCTACGCCTTTCTCAAGCACGTGCGCGCCTGCGAACGCGAGGATTGGGAGCCCAAGCCTTGAGCATCGCCGTGGCCGTGAGCGGGGGCGGCGACAGTCTCGCGGCCCTGCTGGCCCTGCGCGACGCAGGGCGCGAGGTCCTGGCCCTGCACGGGCTTTTTTTGCCTCAGGCTGACGAAGAGGCGGCCCGGGGGCTCGCTCAAGCCTGCGCCCGGCTGGACGTGCCCCTGCATCTGGTTGACCTGCGCCAGGAGTTCGAACGTCTGGTGGCCGCGCCCTTTGCCGCGGAGTACCTGGCCGGCCGCACGCCCAACCCCTGCGCGCGCTGCAACGCGGCCATGAAGTTCGGCCTCCTGCTGGAGCGCGCCCTGGACCTGGGCGCGGAGGCCCTGGCCACCGGGCATTTCGCGCAGAGCGGCCCGCATCCGGACTATGGCTGGGCCCTTGGGCGCGGGGCGGACCCGGTGAAGGACCAGAGCTATTTCCTGTCCCTGGTGCCGCAGGAGCGCCTGCGCCGCGCGGTGTTTCCGCTGGCGACGCGGCGCAAGGCCGAGGTCCGCGGGGACCTGGACTCGCGCGGGATCCTTCCGCCGCTGCCGGAGGAAAGCCAGGAGATCTGCTTTGTGCCGGGCGACGACTACCGCGCCTTCCTGTCCGGCCGCATGGCCGAGCTGCCGGGCGGCGGCCCGGCCCAGTTGCCCGACGGCAGCGTGGTGGGCACGCACCAGGGCCTCTGGCGCAGCACCATCGGCCAGCGCCGCGGCCTGGGCATCGCCTTTCGCGAGCCGCTCTACGTCCTGGACAAGGACATGGAGCGCAACGTCCTGGTGGTGGCCCCGGCTCCGGCCCTGCTGGTGGAGGGCTTTGCTGCGGGCGAGGTGAACCTGCTGGTGGACCCGGCCCTGTGGCCGCCGTCCGTGCTGGTGCAGACGCGCTACCGCGAGGCGGCCAAGCCCGCCCGGGCGGAGCTCGCCGGCGCGGGGTTGCGCATCCGTTTCGCGGAACCCGAGGTGCGGCCTGCGCCGGGGCAGGTGGCCGCGCTGTTCGATTCGCGCGGCGTGGTTCTGGCTGGCTGCGTGGTGGCGGGCTGATCCCGGCGCTACGACAGTCCCTGGAACATGTCCTGCTCCATCCTGTCCTGCTCGCGCCGCCCGTCCTCCAGGGCCTTCAGGATGTCTCCGATGACGTCCTCGGCCGGGGCCTCCGGGTGCCTGCGCAAGCGGGCGGCCTCTTCCTGCACGAATTTCTGGTGGTAGAACTTTCCCGGCCAGCGGAAGGCCTCAAGTCCGGCCAGCCCGGCCTCGCGCTCGCCCTTGCCAATGCGCGACAGGCCCAGGTACAACAGGCTCAACGGTTCGCCGGGCGAGAGCGCCAGGACTTCCTGGAAACTCCTTTCGGCCGGGGCGTAGTCCTTCAGGACGAACTGGACCAGGCCCAGGCGTCGGTGCAGGAGCCAGTTGCCCGGCTCCCTGGCCAGGGCATCCTGGTAGCGCACCACCGCCTGCCGCCGGTCCGCGTCGGACAGGATCAGCCTTCCGTCCAGGCCCGCTGCGCAGCCCGAGAGCAAAAACGCAGACCAGAGGCACAGTGCGAGGGGTATGGCGCGCATGGGACCTCCCTGGATAGTGTGCATGCAGAGCGATGCGAATGCCCAATGTATGCCATGAAAAGATTGGAGTCATGCAAAAATTTCATGTGTCCACACTTGGTTGTAAAATCAACCAGTACGAATCCGAGGCGCTGGCCGAGGCCTGGCGCGCGGGCGGCCTGGACGAGGCCCAGCGCCCGGAGGACGCCCAGATCCTGCTGGTGAACTCCTGCGCCGTCACCAGCCGCGCGGTGCGCGACCTGCGCGCCCTGGTGCGGCGCCTGCGTCAGAAGAACCCCGGCGCGCGCATGGTGGTCACCGGCTGCGCGGCCCAGGTGCTGCGTCAGGAGCTCCTGGCCATGCCCGAGGTGGACGAGGTGGTGCTCCAGGAGCACAAGGCCCGGCTTCTGGCCGGCCCCATCAAGGCCTCCAAGGGCGGAGCGGCGCCCGGCGATGTCCCGGCCTGCTCCTTCCCGCCCTTCGAGATCGGCGCCTTCCGGCGCGCCCGGGCCGTGGTCAAGGTGCAGGACGGCTGTTCGCACCGCTGCACCTACTGCATCGTGCCCCTTGCGCGCGGGCCCAGCGTCAGCCGCGAGCCGGCCGAGGTGCTTGCGGAAATGCGGCGCCTGCTGGACGCCGGGTACCGCGAGCTGGTGCTTTCCGGCGTAAACCTGCGGCAGTATGGCCGCGACCTGGCCCAGGCGTCAACGCCTGCAAGGCAGCTGGACTTCTGGGACCTGCTGGCCTGCGTGGAGCGTGAACTGGCCCCGCAGTGGGCGGGCAGGGCGCGCCTGCGCCTGAGCTCCCTTGAGCCGGGCCAGCTGGACGCCAAGGCGCTGGATGTGCTGGCGGCATCCAGGCTTGTGGCCCCGCACCTGCACCTGTCCCTGCAAAGCGGCGACGGCGAGGTGCTGCGGAGGATGGGGCGCGGGCACTACCGCCCGGAGCAGGTGCTGGAGTTCCTCGCCGGCCTCGGGCGGGCTTGGCCGCGCCTGGGCCTGGGCGCAGACCTGCTCATCGGCTTTCCCGGAGAGACCGCGGCGCAGTTCGAGACCACCTGCGCCTATTGCCGCGAACTGCCCCTGACCTACGCCCACGTGTTTCCGTATTCGCCCAGGCCAGGCACTGCGGCTGCCCAGCTGCCCGACGTCCTGCCCAAGGCCGAGCGCACCGCCCGCGCGGCCCGGCTGCGCGCCCTGGCGGAGTCCAAGAAGCGGGCCTTCCTCAAGGTCCTGGCCGCCCAGCCGGAGTTGACCGTGCTGGTGGAGGGCCGGGACGAGACGGCCGACAGCCCCCAGCACGGCCCTCGGCAACCCGGGCTGGGCGCCGGGGTGTGCGAATATTATGCGCCATGCGTGGTGCTCGGGCAGGATCTCCGCCCCGGAAGCCTCGTGCGTCTGCGGCCCGAGGGCGTTGAAGCGGGCCGTATCGTGGGTTCCGTCCTGGACGGGGCGCGCGCGTGAGCACCCCGCGCGAGCCTTCCCCGGGCAAGCTGGTGCTTTCCGTGCTGGCCGCTGCGGACTGGTGGGCCGACGCCTGGCCGGACTTCCGCGCGGGGCTCGTGGAACGCCACGGCCCTGTGGACTATGAGACGCCGCTGTTGCCCTTCGACCATACGGCGTACTACAATCAGGAGTTGGGGAGGCCCCCGCACGGGGAACTGTTCCGGCGCCTCCTGGGCTTTGCGCGCCTGGTGCCCCTGGACGGGCTTGTGGCCGTGAAGCTGGCCACCAACACCGACGAGCGCGGCCAGGCCCGGCCCGACGGCTCGCGCCGTGTGAATCTGGACCCCGGGCTGCTGACCCTGGAGCGGCTGATCCTGGCCTCGGGCAAGAACTTCACGCACCGCGTCTATCTGGGCCAGGGCATCTGGGCCGACCTGACGCTCATCTACAACAGGAAGTCGGGCTGGGTCGCCCTGCCCTGGACCTTTCCCGATTATGCGACGGAAGACATGAAACGGCGCTTGACGGAATTGCGCGCGCTGTACAAAACAACCAGTGAGGCTGCGGCCTGGGCCGCAGACGAAGGAGACCACCAATGCCCGTAAGCATGACCGGTTTTGGCCGGTTTGAGACCATCAGCGAAGACTTCAGCCACGTCTGGGAAATCCGCAGCGTCAACAATCGGTTCCTGGACATGAAATGGCGCATGCCCTCCGTGCTGCGCAGCCTGGAGACGCGCTTTGAGAAGATCCTGCGCAAGAACGCCGCGCGCGGCCGCGTGGACGTGTCCTTGAGCGTGGAGACCCGCTCGGCGGCGCTCTTGGGCGTCAGCCTGAACGCCGCCCAGGCCGGGGCCATGCTCGACCAGCTGCGCGACCTGGCCAAGGCCCAGGGCGTGGAGTTCGTGCCGGACATGAACCGCCTGTTGTCCGCCTCGCATCTCTGGCGCGACGATTCCGCCGAGCCGGACCCGGGCCTGGCCGCGAGCCTGGGGCAGGGGCTCCAGAAGGCGCTGGACGACTGGAACAATTCGCGCCGGGTGGAGGGTGAGGAGCTGGCCCGCGATCTCAGGGCCCGCTTTGCCCGGCTGCGGGAACTGGCTTCCGCCGTGGGCGAGCGTGTGCCCGTGGTGCTGAAGGACAAGCAGGCGGCCACGGCAGAGCGCCTGACCACCCTGGTGGCCCAGGCGGGCATGACCTTCACCGAGGAGCGCCTGGCCCAGGAGGTCGCCGTGCTGGCCGACCGCCTGGACGTGAGCGAGGAGATCACCCGGCTCGCCGCGCACCTGGACCGCCTGGACGAGGCTGTGGCCGCCAAGGGCGAGGCGGGCAAGCGCCTGGACTTTCTCATCCAGGAGGCCTTCCGCGAGATCAACACCTGCGGCACCAAGGCGCAGGACGTCGAGGTGAGCCGCCTGACCGTGGACTTCAAGGTGGAACTGGAGAAATGCCGCGAACAGGTGCAGAACCTGGAGTAGGTGGAGCATGGAAAAGACTGCGCTGAAAGCGCGCCAGCGTCTGGTGAGCCTGGGCTTCGGCAATTTTGTGGTTGCCGCCCGGGTCATCGCCATCGTGGACCCGGCCAGCGCGCCCATGCGCCGCCTGCGGGAGGACGCGCGCCAGGAGAACCGCCTCATTGACGCCACCCAGGGCCGCAAGACCCGCGCCATAGTGGTCACGGACTCCAACCATGTGATCCTCTCGGCCATCCAGGCCGAGACCATCGGACAGCGCTTCCAGGCCGAGGACTCGGGCTCCAGGCGCGAGGAGGAATAGCACCCAGTGAAGAGCGCACAAAGCATCGCCGAGACCCGGCGCCTGGGCCTGTGCCTGGTGATCTCCGCGCCCTCCGGCGCGGGAAAGAGCACCCTGGTGGAGCGCCTCTGCAAGAAGTTCCCGCATTTCGCCTATTCGATCTCCTGCACCACCCGCGCCCCGCGCGGCGGCGAGAGGCAGGGCGAGCAGTATCATTTTCTCACCCGCGAGGAGTTCCTGGCCCGGCGCGAGGCCGGATACTTCGCCGAGTGGGCCGAGGTGCACGGCAACCTCTACGGCACGCCCAGAGTCCCGGTGGAGGAGCTCCTCGCCGACGGGCGCGACGTGCTCTTCGACATCGACGTCCAGGGGGCGCTGCAGCTGAAGGGCACCTTCCCCCAGGGCCTGTTCGTGTTCATCCTGCCGCCCTCGCTGCCGGAGCTGGAGAGGCGGCTGCGCGGGCGCGGCACGGACTCTGAAGAGGATATCGCCCGCCGTCTGGGCAACGCCCTGGGCGAACTCCGGCAGGCCGGGCGTTTCGACTACCTCATCGTCAACGACGACCTCGTGGAGGCCGCGGACGAGCTCTGCGCGGTCTACGTGGCCGGGCGGGCCCGCACGCCGAACCGGCCGGGCCTGCTGGACGCGCTGTTGTCGCAGTGGGGGGCGTGATGGCCCAGGTCACGGCCAGGGATCTTCTTGAGCTCATTGTCCGGAGCCCCCGCCCCAGCGCCCAGCTGGTCGTGGCCCTGGATTTTCAGACCGGACGCGAGGCCCTGGGCATGGCCGCGAGGCTCCGGGGCGTCGCGCCGTGGATGAAGGTCGGGCTGGAGCTCTTCGTGGCCGAGGGGCCGGGCCTGGTGCGGGAACTGAAGGATCTGGGGTTCAAGGTCTTTGTGGACCTCAAGTTCCTGGACATCCCCAACACCGTGCGCGGGGCCGTGCGCTCCTGCGTGAAGACCGGCGCGGACATGCTGAACATCCATGCCTGCGGCGGGGCGGACATGGCCCGCGTGGCCGTTGCCGCGCGCGACGAGGCTGTGGCGGAATTGAGACTGGAGACAAAGCCCCTGCTCTTCGCCGTCACCGTGCTCACCAGCATGATGGACCCCGCGCTGCCCCTCCTGAACGGCCGCGACCCCGCCGGCGTGGTGCTGGAGCTGGCCCAGGGCTCCCGCGCGGCCGGGCTCGACGGGGTGGTCTGCTCCGGTCAGGAGGTGGCGCACGTCAAGGCCGCCTGCGGGCCGGAGTTCCTCTGTCTCACGCCGGGAATCAGGATTCCTAATCCTGGTGCCACTCCTGACGACCAGCGCCGCGTCATGACCCCGGAGGCCGCCGTGGCCGCCGGCTCCGACTTCCTCGTGCTGGGCCGGCCCATCACCCGCGCTGCTGATCCGGCCCAAGCCGCCCGCGACATCCTTCAGCGCATGGCCAAGGCCTAAGGCCGGCCCATGCCCTGCAACTGGAAGCTCTTGTCCGACGCGCCCGTGCCGGACACCATCGGCGCCCTGGCCGAGGACCTGGGCATCACCAGGGTCATCGCCGAGGTGCTCTGGCGGCGCGGCTTCACCTCAAGCCAGGACATGGACCGCTTCCTCTCGCCCGGACTGCGGCATCTCGTCAGCCCGGAGACCATTCCCGGCCTGGCCGAGGCGGCGCAGGTGCTGGCCCGCGGACTCAACGCCGGGGCCAAGTTCTGCGTCTGGGGCGACTACGACGTGGACGGCATCACCTCCACCGCCCTGGTCAAGGACTTCCTGTCCAGGCGCCTGGGGCCGGAGGTCGCCCCCCTGGACAGCTCGGGGCAGGCGGGCCATTTCCTGCCCAACCGCAAGGAGCACGGCTACGGCCTGAACATGGCAGGCATCGAGCGCCTGGCCGGGGAGGGCGTACGCCTGCTTCTGACCGTGGACTGCGGCATCAGCGGCGTGGCCGAGGTGGCGCGGGCCAATGAGCTGGGGATGACCGTGGTGGTCAGCGACCACCACCTGCCCCCTGGCGAGCTGCCGGCGGCCGCGGCCATCTGCAACCCGCAGCTCTGCCTGGGCCAGGCCTGCGGCGGCGTATGCTCGGGCATGTGCGGGCTGGCGGGCGTGGGCGTGGCCTTCATGCTCATGGCGGCCGTAAACCGCCTGCTGCCCGGCGAGGCCCTGGACATGCGCCAGTTCCTGGACCTCGTGGCCCTGGGCACCGTGGCCGACGTGGTGGACCTGAAGGGTCAGAACCGCATCCTGGTGAAGAACGGGCTTTTGCTCATCAAGGAGGCCAAACGCCCGGGCATCGCCTCGCTCAAGGTCTACAGCGGCTATGACCGCCTGGCCGAGCTGGGGGCCGGGCAGATCGGCTTCGGCCTGGCACCGCGCATCAACGCCGCCGGGCGCATGGCCGACCCGCAGATCGCCCTCGACCTGCTGCTGGCTCCGGACATGGACACGGCGAACCCCCTGGCCTCCAAGCTCGACGGGCTGAACGCCAAGCGCCGAAGCCAGGAGCAGGACATTCTGGAACAGGCCCTTCTCCAGGCCGAGGAGCAGAAGGAGCGCCTGGGGCTGGTGCTGGCCGGCGAGGACTGGCACGCCGGAATCATCGGCATCGTGGCCTCGCGCGTGGTGGAGCGGCATTACAAGCCGGTGCTCATGCTCTGCCGCGAGGGCGGCGAGGGCGACGCCAAGGGCGCGGCGCACTGGAAGGGTTCGGGCCGCAGCGTCTCGGAGTTCGACCTGCACCAGGGCCTCTGCGGCCTGGAGCACCTGTTCCTGGGCTTCGGCGGGCACAGGCAGGCGGCCGGGCTGTCCATGCGGCTTGAGAATCTGGAGGCCCTGCGCGAGGGCTTCCATTTGGCCGTCGAGGCGGCGCTTGGCCCTGTGCCGCTGCGGCCCTCGCTGAAGCTGGACCGCGAGCTGGCCTTCGGCGACATCAGCTTCACGCTTCTGAAGGAGCTGGAGATGCTCCAGCCCTTTGGCATGGGCAACCCGGAGCCGCTGTTCGTGTCGCCGCCGGTCTTGGTGAAGAGCTACCGGGTCTTCGGCAAGGACCACGTGAAGCTTGCCCTGGCGGAGCAGGGCACCACGGAGAGCAGGGGGGGCAGGCCGGGGGTGCTGCTGCCGGCCAAGGTTTGGCGCAAGGCCAATGAACTGACCCGCGAGGTGCAGGGCAAGCTCATGCGCTTCGCCTTCACGCCGAGGATCGACCGATTCGATGGGATTCCGAAGATTGAGTTGCAGGTGAAGGACTGGGATGGGTGAAATGTGTTAGCTAATTAATAGCGATGATTGTTTTTGCTCAGGCTGAAATGAGTATATTTCTCTGGTTGTTTTTGTCTTTTTTGTATTTGCTTCCTTTGTGGTCGTTCTTTTTACTGTTGCAATAAATCGCAAGTCGTTTATATTCTCTAACGATTTCCCGTGCATGCTGTCTAAAAAATTTAAATCAGTAACGGTTGCCCAAAATTCAAAATTTTTCGACTTGAATTGCCATCTGTTTTTTTCTGGTGAGAGATAAGTGACAGAAACTAATTTCTCCGAATATTCAACGCTTACCTCATCTTCTGGCTGAGCTACAAATGCGAATCTGTCTCTTCTGTGAATAATGGACTCTGGGCAGTCAATTTGTGCAATGGTTAACGACTCCATCCCTTTGTGAGATAAGAAAGCTGTCATCTCATCTAAAGATGCTCTAAAATCAGCATTTTCGAAAAGCTTTACCAACATGTCTTTTATCGTTGACGCGATTTCGAGCTTTGTTATCAAGGCCTTAATTTTGTCTTTTTTGCCTTTTGCAGTACGGACGATGTCAATCAGCAGTTTAAGTATATATGCAGGCAATTTGCGAAGAGCCCGGTGGTCAAGCCCAAAGTAGCTTAGTATTTGCATCGCTGTCGCACACGCAATAACATCGTTACTTGATAGAAATTTAATGATTGCTTCTAAAGATCCATCTTTTTCCGCAACTATGCGAACATCAATGCTGGCTTCTAGGAACTGACTATTTATCTTTTTATATATTTTCCCAAAGCCTAAAAGCGAACGTCCATAAACTTCTACATCTAAAGAGTCATGCTCGGCTTCTCTCCCCCAAGAATACTTTAGTATTACTTGATCCTCAAAAGGATCTCGCTTCGGCATGTCAATTAGAGATGCTTGCATTGCTTCTCTCTGCTTGAGGCAGCTTGCTATATGTTTATAAGTCTTAAAATTAGTACCACGATAATAATTAATGCGCAAGGTTGTTAATTAGGTTGCTAAGTTCTGAAACCAGCAGGCCCCGGAGCTTTCACTTCGGGCTTTGTGTTTGCGTTGGCCGGGCAGGCCTAGAGCTTCTGGAAGCCGTCCTCGTCCTGCTCCTCGCCGTCATCGCTGGCCGAGGCAAGGGCCAGCTTGGCGGCCACCCTATCTCCCCCCCTCCCTTGCACCCCCCGCTAAATGTGCTACACCCACGACAAGGCTGACCTCCTCCCGCGATCTTCCGGCGCGAGCATGATCGCGCACCGCAAAAATTCCCTTGACGGCCCTCCCTGCCTCATTATAACGTTGCATCAGGATATATTGATATAGTCATGGACGCGCACAGCGTGACACCAGAAAGGCAATGAAAGCAGCCGAATGAACGACCTCCTGCGCATACACAAGGCCCTGGCCGACGAGACGCGCCTGCGCCTTGCCGCCATCCTGCGCCGCCATGAGCTGAACGTGGGCGAGCTGGTGGGCGTGCTGGACATGGGCCAGCCGCGCATCTCCCGGCACCTCAAGATCCTGGTGGAGGCCGGCCTGGTGGACTGCCGCCGCGAGGGACTGTGGGCCTTCTACAGCGCCGCGTCGAGCGGGCCGGGTCGCCAGGTGCTGGACTGCACCGCCGCGCTTCTGGATGCGGCGGAATCCTTGCCGGAGTTCGAGGCCGACCTGGGCCGCGCTGCGGCCGCCGTGCGCGAGCGCGTGCAGGCCACGCGCCGGTTCTTCGACGCCGTGGCCGGGCATTGGCGCGACCTATCGCGCGAGGTCCTGGGCGCCTTCGACCTGCCCGGCGAGATCGCCCGCCGCCTGCCCGAGGGCGCCAGCGTGGCCGACCTGGGCTGCGGGCCGGGGGAGCTTCTGGAGCGCCTGAGCGAGCGGGCCTGCCTGGTCATCGGCGTGGACAACTCGCCGCGCATGCTGGAGCTGGCCGCCGCCCGCCTGAACGGCGGCAAGGGCGCCCCCACTGCCGGAGCCGGGGTCCGGGCGGGGGTCAGCCTGCGCCTGGGCGACCTGACGCACCTGCCCCTGCGCGAGGGCGAGGTGCAGGCCGTGGTGCTGTCCATGGTGCTGCACCACCTGCCGGATCCTGTGGCGGCCCTGGCCGAGGCCCGGCGCGTGCTGTGCCCCGGCGGTCTGCTGCTCATCGCGGACTTCGACCGCCACGAGGTGGACGCCATGCGCGTGGAGTACGGCGACACGCGCCTGGGCCTGGACCAGCAGATGCTCAATCTTTGGCTCACGGAGGCCGGGTTCGAGCCCGGCCAGACGGAACTGCACCCTGTCAACCAGGGGCTCCTGGTGCTCATCGCCGAGGCGGCGAGGCCATAGCCAGGGCCCTGGTTCAACCCATTTCCCAAACACCTTTGGAGGTACAAGCGATGATGGAACTTGATCTCAGCATGAACTACCGCGTGGCCGACCTGTCTCTGGCCGACTGGGGCCGCAAGGAGCTGCAGCTTTCCGAGAACGAGATGCCCGGCCTCATGGCCCTGCGCAAGAAGCACGGCAAGAAGAAGCCCCTGAAGGGCCTGAAGATCATGGGCTCCCTGCACATGACCATCCAGACCGCCATGCTCATCGAGACCCTCTCCGCCCTGGGCGCGGACCTGCGCTGGGCCTCCTGCAACATCTTCAGCACCCAGGACCACGCGGCCGCGGCCATCGCCAAGGCCAAGACCGCCAAGGTCTTCGCCTGGAAGGGCGAGAGCCTGGAGGAATACTGGTGGTGCACGGAGCAGGCCCTCACCTGGCCCGACGGAAGCGGTCCGGACCTCATCGTGGACGACGGCGGCGACGCCACCCTCATGATCCACCACGGCGTGAAATGCGAGAAGGAGCCCGCGCTGCTCAAGAAGAAGAGCGACAACAAGGAGTTCCAGATCATCGTGGACCGCCTGGCCCATGAGTACAAGAAGAACCCCCAGAAGTGGACCAAGATCGCCGCCAAGGTGCGCGGCGTGTCCGAGGAGACCACCACGGGCGTGCATCGCCTGTACGACATGGAGAAGAAGGGCGAGCTGCTTTTCCCGGCCATCAACGTCAACGACTCCGTGACCAAGAGCAAGTTCGACAACCTCTACGGCTGCCGCGAATCTCTGGCTGACGGCATCAAGCGCGCCACGGACATCATGATCGCGGGCAAGGTCTGCGTGGTGGTGGGCTACGGCGACGTGGGCAAGGGCTGCGCCCAGTCCATGCGCGGCTTTGGCGCGCGCGTGCTGGTCACCGAGATCGACCCCATCTGCGCGCTCCAGGCGGCCATGGAAGGCTACGAGGTGCTGCCCATGGACAAGGCCTGTGAGCTGGGCGACATCTTCATCACCGCCACGGGCAACTACCATGTCATCAACGGCAAGCACATGACCAAGATGAAGGACGAGGCCATCCTCTGCAATATCGGCCACTTCGATTCCGAGATCGAGATGAGCTTCCTGGAGAACGACCCCAAGTGCAAGAAGCTGGAGATCAAGCCCCAGGTGGACAAGTGGACCCTGCCCGGCGGCAAGTCCCTCATCGTTCTGGCCGAGGGGCGGCTGGTGAACCTGGGCTGCGCCACCGGCCACCCCAGCTTCGTCATGAGCAATTCCTTCACCAACCAGGTGCTGGCCCAGCTCGATCTGGCGGCCAACACCTACGAGCCCAAGGTCATGATCCTGCCCAAGAAGCTCGACGAGGAGGTGGCGCGCCTGCACCTGGAGCGCCTGGGCGTGCAGCTGGACAAGCTCAGCAAGCACCAGGCCGACTACCTGGGCGTGTCCCAGGACGGCCCCTACAAGCCGGACCACTACCGCTACTAGTTTGAGGATGACAAGGGCTGGGCTGGAGGGACTTTCCCCCAGTCCGGCCCTTTCGCTTGAGCCTCATTCGTGCAATCCTATTGACCATCTTCTGTAAGCGAGATACGGACATTGCAAAGCGGAAGGCGTTGCCCCAAGGCTTGGCATCGAAACTTTCCGCGCTGGAGCTCTGCACGTCCATGGGACTCATGCTCTGAGCATTGCATGGCGGATTGCAAGCATTCAAGCGATTGCTTCGAGTGTGGTGAGTACTCAGCATTGTGAAAAATGTAAGCGAAAAATTCTATTGCACTGGAGGGAGTATGAAGAAGTTTGTGTTTGCTTTACTGTTTCTGTTTGCAACGGCCCAATTTGCTTTTGCTGATGTGAATTCTGACTGTATTGCCAAGGCTATTGACAAAAATGGCAAGCTTCTTGTCGGTGCGGCCAAAGATGCATTTGTCAAAAAATGCGTTGGAGACGCAGCCGTTGCCGCTGATCCTGCTACGAAGGATTGCGAGGGCAAAGCCAAAGACAAAAACGGCAAGCCTCTTGCAGGAGCCGCCAAGGCATCCTTTATGAAGAAGTGCTTGGCGGACGCCAAGAATCCTGGAGCCAAGGACGCCCTGGCCAAGGATTGTGAAGATAAGGCCAAGGACAAGAACGGCAAACCTCTTGTGGGTGCGGCAAAGACGGCTTTCATGAAGAAGTGCCAAGGCGCCGACAAGTAAGCGGCGTCGCTGGCTCACCAGAGGCTCCTTTTTAGGGAGACGGGTTGCCAATGCGCTGAAATTTGACTGCTTCCTTGCATCGGCGAGGTTCTGGCACAGGGCCGGGGCCTCGCCGTTCACTTTTCCGGGGCTGCTCTCTGCTTTCCCGATCTTTATTCTCGCCGGTAAGGGGTGTGCGCCCTCAATAGGCTTGCCGATTTTTCGCTTGTCGTACTTGGCCTGGGGTGCCAACCGGCTTGTCTTGGCTCCTCACACCAATTCTCGCCGCGCCGCGGACCTCAATGCCTTGCCCACGCGCTCCAGCAGCCCTGATGGAACACTCCAGCAGTGCCAGTAGAGTGGCACGGGCAGCGGCGCGTCGGGGCAGAGGTCCACGAGCCTGCCGGAAGCGAAGTGCGCCATTGCCTGCAGGTGCGGAATGAGCCCGAATCCGGCCCCGCCCAGCACGAAGTCCACGAAGCGTTCAGAGTCAGGCACATGGTGCCGCGGCGCGGTTTCCGGGCTGTGGCCGAGTGTCGCGGTCAGGTACTGATCGTGCACGTTGTCGTCGCGGTTGAAGACCACGGCCGGCGCGTTCCAGGTCGCCCGGGGAGTAAGCCCCTGGGGGAACCACCGGGCGCCGAAGCCGGGCGAGCAGGCGCAGTGGTAGCGCATGACGCCCAGGAACTCCGACCGGCAGCCCTGCATGGGCTTCTCGCGCGTGCTGACGCAGCCGGCGACCTCGCCGCCGCGCAGCAGTTCGTGGGTGCGCTCCTGGTCATCCACGCGCAGATCCAGCACCAGGGGTTCCGTGGCGAGTACGGGCAAAACGGCGGCGGTGAACCAGGTGGCAAGGGTGTCGGCGTTCACGGCCAGGGCCAGGGTCTGCCAGGCGGGCCCGCCTGCCTTGGTCGGAGCCAGGACCTGGGACATCTCCGCCGCGAGTTCGGCCTCCAGCAACTCCACGCGCCGGGCGTGCCGCAAGAGCGTACGGCCAGGCCCTGTTGGGCGTGGGGGCTGGGAGCGCGTAAGCACCGGCTGTCCAACAGCCTCCTCCATCTGGCGGATGCGCTGGGACACGGCCGATTGTGTGAGGTTGAGCCGCCGGGCGGCGCGCTCAAAGCCGCCCTCGTCTACCACAGCCGATAGGGTTGTGAGGAATTTTGCCTCGAACATGCAAGATCATTAGCAGTACTTATTGGATATGTAAATAATGAATTTTACTTTTACGTACTCAGGATCTACCTCAGGGCGAGACAAAGGGAGGACGGAATGTGGGACGTTGAGAACGCTGGGCCGCAGATGGCGCAGGGGTTCGCCTTGAGCCTCGGCCTCATCGTGGCCATTGGCGCACAGAATGTGTTTGTGCTGACCCAAGGCGCGCGCGGGCGCAGCCCCTGGCTGGTGGCCGGGGTCTGCAGCGCCTGCGACGCCCTGCTCATCGCCGCCGGTGTAGGCGGCGTTGGCGCCATGGCTGCTCGATCGCCCCTGGCCTCCGGGCTGTTGACCCTGGCCGGGGCGCTGTTTCTGGCCACCTATGGCCTGCGGGCCTTGCGCCATGCCTGGCGCGGAGAGGCCCTGGGTCTGGGGGCCGAAGCACCAGCGCCGCCGCTCAAGGCCATCGTGTGCACGGCCCTGGGGGTGAGTCTGCTAAACCCGCACGCGTTGCTGGACACCGTTGTGCTTATCGGCGGGCTGTCCAGCCGCCTGGACGGGCCTGGGAGGCTCAACTTCGGTCTGGGCGCCATGCTGGCTTCGGCCTGCTGGTTCTATTCCCTGAGCCTGGGCGGGCGGCTGCTGGCCCCGTTGCTGCGCAAACCGGCAGCCTGGCGGGTTCTGGATGTCCTGGTCTGCCTGACCATGTGGGCGCTTGCGGCCGGACTTGTGCGGAGTTGGGCGGGCGCGGCCGGCACGTGTGCTCTGGCGTCCATGCTGCGGAATTAGGGAGGGCGTGCCTGTTAGACCCAAAAAAAGGCGTCCGGGGCTTAGCCCGGACGCCTTTCTGGGGTCTTGAACGTTTGGGTCCGCTAGCGGCAGACGGCCACCAGATTGAAGGGGGTGTAGTTGTTGTCCGGGTTTTCGGCGTAGCGGCAGCCCATGCGCGAAGCGCCGCGCTTGTTCACGATGTCCTTGTCCGAGCCCACATAGTGCGGGCAGTCGTCGTTGAAGCAGACGACGATGACGCCCCAGCCGCTGTCCGGGGGGCCCAGCCAGGCGTCCAGGGGCTTGTCGCAGTGCGGGCAGATGCGGTCTTCCAGCTCGGTGATGATTCCGGCATATTCATGGATCACGTGGGTGAGCTCCTTGTTGGTGCAGAAGTGTTGGACGCGGCAAAGGTAAGTCCTCAGCGCGCCGCGTCAAGGGGAGGTCAGAAGGTGGCCTTGCGGGAGGGCACGCCCGGTGCGGAGGTCTCCTTGCTTCGTTCCCCGTCGTCCTCGGCATCAGCCGGCAGCGCTTCTTCCTCCGCCAGAAGGGGAGCGGCAGGGCCGCAGGACTCCCGCAGTTCGCGCAGCAGGCGGAACAGGGCGCGGCTGGAGCGGGGCGGCTTGTTCTTCTCCGCTTCCGCGCGGGCATTGCGCGTCAGCTGGCGGATCTGGCTGCGCACCTGGATCCGTTCGGATTCCGGGGCCAGGGCGACGATGTCCTCCAGGCCGGATTCATCCCCGGAGAGCAGGGCGGCGCGCCAGGCCTCCACGACGTGGAACTCCCGCGCCTGGCTGCGGTTGCCCGCCTCAATGTCCTCCACCGCGCGGGCCAGCGGGTCGGAATCGGTCTCGCGCATGATGGCGCCGATGAACTGGAGCTGGCGGCGCTTGGCCTCGTGCTTGGTCAACCCCTTGTAGTCCATGATGGCCTCAAGCAGGTGCGCGGCCAGGTTGAGGCGCTTCAAGGCCGATTCGGGAAGCTCGGCCAGCTTGCAGCCCAGGTCCTGCAGGGCGGCGCTGTCGCGCTTCTTTTGGGAGCGGCTGGGCGGCCGGGGGTCGGTATGGTCGTAAGGCTTGGGCTTGCGCATTGGTTCCTCTGGTCGATTGAAGGGGGACGTCGCCATGAACGTGAGCGGAGGCTATTGTCCCTGGTTTCGCCTTGCCTGGCAAGGGCTGAAAAGCAGGGGCGGAAGCGAACGCCCCCGGCCCGGATTGCGTCAACTGGTGCGGGATCAGGCCACCCAGTCGTCGTCCTGCTCCACCGGCGCGAAGCCTCGGCGCAGGGTGTTTTCGCCAACCAGGCACGGGTCCATGAACTGCGGCAGGCATCCGGGCCTCCGGCCTTGGAGCCCAGGACGGACATGTTGAACCCGCCAAAGGCGCGGCGCTCCACCAGGGGCCTGGTGCTGCTCTTGTTCAGATTCAGATTGCCCACGCGGCAGTCCTGGCGCGCTTCACCAGCGCACGGCCCTCGGAGGTGTCCAGACAGGGCACGATGTCCACGAAGCGGAACATCTGGCACCTGAAGTTCCTGTTGCGCATGGCCAAGTCCATGATCTTGCCGGACCACCAGCCCTTGCTGAAGAGGCTAGGGACCTGGCCCGCGATGCCCGGAAAGGACTGTCTGCCCCGGGCAACGACCTTGACGTCCAGGGGCTGGACCTCAATGCTTATGCTTCTTCAAATCCTTGGGCGGCCTCGTCGGGCGCCTCCCCTGCGGCGATGGACAGGGGCAGCACGCGGGTTTCCTTGAGGGTGGTCAGCACCACGGTGGTGCGGGTGTCGCGCACGCCGGGTATGGCGCCGAACTGCTGCAGGATGTGCTGGAGGTGTTCGGTGTCGCGGGCGCGGACCTTGGCCAGATAGGAGTCCTGGCCGGCGGTGTAGTGCATTTCCAGCACTCCGGGCACCTGGGCCAGGGCCTTGCCCGTGTCCATGGCGCCCACGCTCTCCTCCACGCGCACGAAGGTGAAGGCCGTAATGGTGAAGCCCACGTCCTTGGGCCGCAGCACGGCCTCAAAGCCCTTGATGACGCCCTTGCGCTCCAGCTTGCGCATGCGCTCCAAGACGGCCGAGGGCGCCATGCCCACCTGGCGGGATATCTCCGCATTGGAGATTCGCCCATTGCCCTGAATCATCTTCAGGATTTGTTTATCTACCTTGTCAATCATTCTGCCCTCCGCTGATCTGACGAATAAAGTTCGTGTCATGAAATTGTCAAGGGGTGGCCCGGACAGGCCAAGTGCCTCCCCTTTCTGTGTTCGCCTTTGCCTTTCCCGCGACTTTGCGCTAGCCAGAGGGCATCATGCAGACTGTCCCACAGCCCGTTAGCCAGTTCTCTGCCCAGAGCAGGGTCTTGCCTGCTGGTTTGGACATGCGCGAAGACACCGACGGCGTCCTGACCCTCGGCTTTTCCGGCGACCTGAACAGCGTCACCGTGGCCCGGCTCTGGGCTCCGGTGCTGGCGCGGGTGCGTGGAAGCGCGGCCGCGCAGACCGGGGGGCGTATTCGCGTGGAACTTGCCCAGGCCGGCTACATCGACGGGGCCGGGCTGGCGCTTTTGGTGAAGCTGCGCGCCGAGGCCGAGGCCAGGGGCGCGCAGGTGGAGCTTCTGGGCCTGTCCGTAAACCAGGAGCATCTGCTCAGCCTGGCCGGCCAGGCCGAGCGCGAGGCCTGCCAGAAGCCCAGCAACCGCCGGGGACTCAAGGTCATGATGTCCAGGGGCGTGGCCGATGTTCTCGCCAACATCGTCGAGGTCGTGTCCTTCACGGGCGAATGCTCCCTGGCGGTATGGGAGAGCCTGCGCCACCCGGAGCGGGTGCGCTGGAAGAACGTGCTTCTTTCGGCCCTGGCCGTGGGCGTGGAGTCCATGCCCATCCTGCTCCTGATCGGCTTTCTCATGGGGCTGATCATGAGCTTCCAGTCGGTGATCACCCTGCAGCGCTTCGGCGGCGAGATCTATGTGCCGAACATGCTGGGCCTGGTCATGTTCCGCGAGATGGGGCCGCTGGTGACGGCCATCCTGCTGGCGGCCCGCTCGGGCTCGGCCTTCGCGGCGGAAATAGGCACCATGCGCGTCAACGAGGAGCTGGACGCCATGACCACCATGGGCATCAGCCCGGTGCGCTTTTTGGTGGGGCCGCGCATCCTGTCCTCCCTGGCCATGGTTCCGCTCATGACCCTGTTCTTCAACTTCGCCAGCCTCGTGGGCGGGGCCCTGGTCATGCTCTCCATCGGCTTCCCGCTGGTGACCTTCACCTCCCGCGTGTTCGCCAACGTCAAGGGGACCGATCTTGTCGGCAGCCTGGTGAAGATCCTCGTCTTCAGCCTGCTGGTGGCCGGAGTGAGCTGCCTGCGCGGCCTGCGCACCGGGGGCGGGGCCAGCGCCGTGGGGCGCAGCACCACCAGCGCCGTGGTCAGCGGGCTCATCCTCATCACCATAGCCGACGGCCTGTTCGCGGTGCTGTTCTATTACCTGAAGATTTGATAGCAGTGGCGGCGGAAACACACATGGACAGCGACGACATCATCATCCGCGTACGCGACCTGGCCTGCGCCTACGGCTCCGAGGTCGTCCTCAAGGACGTCAGCTTCGAGGTCTGCCGGGGCGAGGTCTTCGTGGTCATCGGGCGTTCCGGCTGTGGCAAGAGCACCCTGCTCAAGCACATGATCGGGCTGCTCCAGCCCGTGGGCGGAAGCATCATGCTGGACGGGCGCGACATCGTGGCGGCCAAGGGCAAGGAGCGCCTGGACATATTGAAGGGCATCGGCGTCATGTACCAGGGCGGTGCGCTGTTCGGGTCCATGTCCATCCTGCGCAACGTGGCCCTGCCCCTTGAGGAATACACGGCCCTGCCCCAGGAGGCCGTGGACGCCATCGCCCGGGTCAAGCTGTCCCTGGTGGGGCTGGAGCGCTTCGGCCACTACATGCCCACGGAGCTCTCCGGCGGCATGGTCAAGCGCGCGGCCATCGCCCGAGCCATGGCCCTCGATCCGCCCATCCTGTTCCTGGACGAGCCCTCCGCGGGCCTGGACCCCGTGACCAGCGCCGGGCTGGACAGCCTGGTGCGCAGCCTGGCCGAGACCCTGGGCATCACCTTTGTCATCGTCTCCCACGAGCTGCCGAGCATCCTTTCCATCGCCGACCGGGTCATCCTCATGGATGACGGGGTCAAGGGCATCGCGGCCGCGGGCGACCCGCGCGACTTGAACGCCGCCAGCGTCGAGCCCGAAGTGCGCCGGTTTTTTGATCGCACGGTGGCCCCCCGGGGCGCACACCGGACAGTCTGTCAGCAGGAGGCCCGGCCATGATCCGAGGCGGCGACTATTTCAAGCTGGGCCTGTTTGTCATCGGCGGGGCGCTGCTTCTGCTGGTGGTGCTCTTTGCCCTGGGCGTGGGCCGTTTCTTCAAGAAGACCTACATCGTGGAAACCTACATCAACGAGTCCGTGAACGGGCTGGAGCAGGGCTCGGCGGTGAAGTACCGGGGCGTGCGCGTGGGCAGCGTCTCGGAGATAGGCTTTGTGGCCGCCAAGTACGGCGCCAAGGCCGAAGGCCACCGCTATGTCTATGTGGAGTGCACCCTGGACAAGGACCTCTTCGGCGGCCTGGGCTCCAAGGCCTCCGCAGAGCAGGCCGGGGACGAGGTGGCGCGCGGCCTGCGCGCCCGGCCCATCTCCCAGGGCCTCACGGGACAGCTCTACCTGGGCCTGGACTACGTGGAGCCGGAGCGCAACCCGCCCTTGCCCATCAACTGGGAGCCCAACCACATCTACATCCCCTCCGCACCGAGCACCCTGTCCCGGGTGGAGCAGGCCGTGCTCGGCATCAGCAACACCCTGGGCGGACTGGAGAAGGCCGAACTGCCCGAGGCCGTGAAGAGCTTTCGGCGCTTCGCCGACAGCGCCAGCACCGTCCTTGAGGGCACCAACGGCCAGGAGGTGGGCAAGCGTTTTGCCGACACCCTGGAGCAGACGCGCAGGCTGCTCACGCGCATCAACACCCTGATGGCCGACCCGGCCGTGGACGCCTTGCTGCCGGATGCGGCCAGGGCTGCGGGCGGGGTGCGCAAGCTCCTGGAGAGCTCCGGCGGCGACGCCGCGATCCTGGTGCGCGAGGCCCGCGAGACCACCGCGAGCCTCAAGGCCTCGGCCAAGGCCCTGGAGGCCTTCCTGACCAGCCCGGAGACGAGGCGGCAGCTTTCCGAGATGCCTGGGGCCATGCAGCAGGCGCGGGAGACCGTGGGCGAGCTTAAGAGCGCCGCCGTTCGCCTGAACGCGGTGCTGGGCCGCGTGGAGAGCCTCACGGCCTCGCAGCAGGCCAATGTGGAGTCCGTGCTGGACAACGCGCGCCAGCTCATCGAGAATCTGCGCGAACTCACGGGCGAGGCCAAGCGCTATCCCTCGGGGATGCTTTTCGGGCCGCCGCCGACCAAATCGCCCCTGGGGCAGTAGGGAGGGGACATGCGTCTTGCACAGCGGGCCACGGCCCTGGTTCTGGTTCTTGCTGCCCTGCTCGCATGCTCCTGCGTGAAGCTGGAGCGGCAGCCCGTGGACAAGCGCCTGTTCGCCTTGGAGGTGGTCCGCACCGGCGCTGCAGTGGACGCGCCGCGCTCCTCGGCCACGCTTCTGGTGCGGCGGGTGCAGGTCTCGCCGCGCGTGGCGGGCCGCGAGCTGGTCTACCGCACCGGGGAATCGGCCTGGACAGCGGACTACTACAACCTGTTCTTCGTGCCCCCGGCGGACATGCTGACCCAGGACCTGCGCGCCTGGCTCGGAGCCACGGGCCTGTTCGCCAACGTCATCGACCCCTCCAGCCTGCTCACGCCGGCCTACATCCTGGAGAGCAACGTCAGCGCCCTGCACGGCGACTTCGCTCCTGGTTCCGGAAAGGGCCCCGCCCAGGCCGTGGCGGAGGTGCAGTTCCTGCTGCTCAAGGTCTCGGGCTCCGAGCGCAGCGTGGTCCTGACCCGCGAGTTGCGCAAGACCGTGCCCCTGGCCGCCAACTCGCCGGTGGAGCTGGTGCGCGCCCTGCGCGCGGCCGTGTCCGGGGTGTTTGCCGAGTTGGAAGGCGCATTGGGCGAGGCGGCCCCGTTCACGGCCGGCGCCCCCAGATAGGGGCTCAGCCGCTCAGCCTGCTCAGGCCGATGCCGGCCAGCACGGCCAGACCGGCCCAGAACAGGGTCTTGGCTGCTCCGGCCAGGCCCGGGGCGCGCAGGTCCGGGTTCGCCTGGGGGCTGCGCTGGGCCCCGGCCGTGCTGTCTTCAGGGCTCAACACATAGCGCAGCACCCGCCAAAGCTCTGCAAGAAACGGCATCACCACGCGACCTCCTCATCCAATCCCTTGTCCATGGGCTCAGAACAACCCGCCCGTCAGCATGTCCCTGATGGCGGGAGCCATGCTGGCTACCAGCCCGAGGGCCATGAGCGCATTGAAGGCCCTGAGCCTGCGGCGGTCCTGCAAGAAACCCCGCAGGCCCGCGCCCAGCACGGCCCAGGCCCCGCAGCAGGGCATGCCCAGCACCAGAAAGGCGAGGGTGACCACGAACGCGCCCAGCACCGGCTGATCCGGCGGCGCATAGGTGCTGGCCGCAGTGATGCACATCATGAGCGCCTTGGGGTTCACCCACTGGAAGGCCGTGGCCTGCAGAAAGGTCAGGGGCCTGGCCCCGGCCGCGGACGGCTCCCTTTGCAGCGGGGGCGCCGCGCTGGCGATGGCCCAGGCCAGATAAAGCATGTAGGCCACGCCGAGGACGCGCAGCACGGGGTACAGTCCGGGCACGGCCTCAAAGACCAGCCCCACGCCCAGGCCCAGGGCCAGCTGCATGAAGGTGAAGCCCAGGGTGACGCCGAGCAGGTGCGGCAGGGTGCGCCTGAGGCCGAAATTCACGCCCGAGGCCAGGAGCATGGCGTTGTTCGGGCCGGGCGTGGCGCTCATGACAATGGCGAACACGCAGAGGGAGAAGAGGGCCTCGGGGGTCATGGCGCGCCCCACTGGGGCTGGCTGGGCAGAGTTGGGCGTCTGTGCATGTCTGTGCTCCTTGGCTTGATGTCGCGGCGATGGATACAATATCTTATTGTAGGCATCGCCGCGTCAAAAAATAACGATTCTGGGCAGTGCGTTCTGTTGCTCACGCTTTGTCAGATGAGATATGTTGACATGATGTCGTGGTCAATGTAATTATTGTACCCATGACAATATGGATGCCGCAACTGGCGGGGGACAGGCCCATCTATCTGGGGCTGGCGGAGGCCATCCTGGCCGACGTGGAGAGCGGGGCCCTCAAGCCCGGAGACCGTCTGCCCACGCATCGCGACCTGGCCGACGCCCTTGGCGTCACCGTGGGCACGGTGACGCGCGGCTATGCCGAGGCCGCGCGGCGCGGGCTGGTGCGCGGCGAGGTGGGTCGGGGCACCGTGGTCGCCCTGGCCGGGGAAGCCGCCGCGTCTTGGTGGGGGAAGGATGGCGACGAATCCGGCCGCATCGACCTGGGGCTGGTCATGGGCATGCACGGGCTGGACCCGGACCTGGGTTCAGCCCTGCTTGAGCTGGCCGGACGCGGGGACGTGCAGGAGCTTCTGCGCTACCAGCCTTCCCGCGGCATGGTCCGGCATCGCGAGGCCGGGTCCGCCTGGCTGCGGCGCTTCGGGCTCGCCGTTGCCCCGGAGCGGGTGCTGGTGACCAGCGGCGGGCAGCACGCCCTGCTGGTGCTCTTTTCGGTCCTCTTCCGTCCCGGCGACCGCATCGCCGCCGCCTGCCTGAACTATCCCGGGCTCATGACCGCCGCGTCCCTGCTTGGCCTCAAGCTGGTGCCCTTGGAGTGCGACGAGCAGGGCATCCTTCCCGGGGCCTTAAGCGAGGCCTGCGCCCGCGAAGCCATCCGTGGCCTGTACCTGATGCCAGGCGTGCACAATCCCACCACGGCCTGCGCCGGTCCGGAACGTCTCGCGCGTCTGGCGGACATCGCGCGCGCGCGCGGCCTCCTCGTGCTGGAGGACGGAGCCTATACGCTCACTGCCGAGGATCCCGCCGACACCCTGGCCGGCCTGGCGCCGGAGCGGACGTTCTTTGTGGCCAGCGTGTCCAAGATGCTTGCAGGAGGCCTTCGCGTGGCTTTTGTGGCCAGCCCGCAGGAATACGTGGAGCGCCTGTCCCAGGGCATCACCGGCACCACCTGGATGGCCGCGCCCCTGTGCGTGGAGATCGCCTGCACCTGGATCGCGGACGGCACGGCGGAGGCGGTGTTTGCGCGCAAGCGCGCCGAGGCCGTTCGGCGCAGCGAGCTGGCCCGGCAGGTGCTGGACGGGCAACGCTTCCGCTCCCGCCGCAGCGGCTATTTTCTCTGGCTGGAGCTGCCGGAGCCGTGGCGCGGCACCGATTTCGAACGGGCGGCCCTGGAGCGAGGGGTCATCGTGGTGGCTGGCGAGTCTTTCGCCCTGGGGCAAACCGCCGCGCCCATGGCCGTGCGCGTGTCCCTGAGCGCCGCGCGCAGCAGGGAGGAGCTCCGGCGCGGCCTGGAGATACTGTTGGAGCTCATGCTCCAGCAGCCTCGGCCAGGCCGGAGCATCGCCTAGGGCGGCGCGTTCAGGCGGAGAGTCTTTCGGCCAGGCGCACCGAGGGCAGCAGCGCGAAGCGGGTGTCTCGGCAGCGTGCGGCCAGGGCCGCGCTCTGGTCCAGGGAGGTGACGGGGGCATAGGCCGGCAGCACGTGGACCTTGCGCTCATAGAAGAGCAGGAGGGTCTCCAGCCGGTTGAACAGGCCCGGGCGTTCGTGGTCCACCTGGTCAAAGGCCTCGGTCATCCAGCCCTCGGTGTGGAAGCCCAGGGCGTAGAGGCGGTCCGGCTCCTGGCCGGGGCCCTCTTCCGGGGAAGGCGCCGGACCAAGGCAGGCGTCCTTCCAGTTGAGCGTGCCCAGGGCCGTCTGCACGGCATGCGCGGGCAGGTCCGGGGCGGCGTTGTCCAGGAGCATGGCGCGTTCGTATCGGCGTGAGAACACCAGGCGGAAGGCGTTGCGCTGCTGCACCGTGCGGTTGCGGCCCAGGGCATTGGCGATTTTGAATTTCCCTTTGCCAAGCCGGGCGCTGGCCTGCTCCTTGTCCTGGCCGGGATCGAGAAAGAGGAAGACGTCCGCGTCCACGTCAGCCAGGTTGCGCAGGGTGTCCTTCAGCAGGGCCAGGGCCAGTTCGTCGGGCGCGGCGTCAGGCGAAAGCACGGGCAGGGGATGATTGGCGAAGACGAGCAGGGCGGATTTCATTGGCTCTCCTGTGGCGCGGGCGGTGCTTTTGCCCTGCGTGCCGCTGAGTGTAAACAGCCTGGCCCGGCCTGGCAACCCCGCCAGGGTATGATTCGCCTGGCAATTTGGCCCTGCGGCCAAGGGCGGAGCAGGCCTGAAATGGCATCACCAACCAGCATCCGGAGGTTTCATGCGCAAGGACGTGACGAGTGACCAGGCTGTGGTGGCGGACATATTGGGCCGTGCCGAATATGTGACCCTGGCCCTTTCGGATGGCGAGGGGCCGTATTCCGTGCCGGTGAACGCCGCCTATGCCGACGGCGTGCTCTTTCTGCACTCGTCGAGGAAGGGCCGCAAGGCCGAGGCGCTGCTTAAGGCCGTGAGCCAGGGCACGCGCGTGGCCTTTTCCGCCGCGGTGGACTTGGAGAAAAAGACCGGCGCGGAGGCCTGCCAGTGGGGGTACATGTTCCGCAGTGTGCTGGGTTCGGGCCTGGCGCGCGCAATCGAGCCCCGCGCGGACAAGGTGGCGGCCCTGAACACCCTCATGCGCAAGTACGCCGGACGCGACGACCTCCCTTACGACGAGGCCGTTCTGGACAGGACCCTGGTGGTGGCCATCCAAGTGGACCGGGCCACGGCCAGGCTCAAGCTGACCTAGGAGGTCCGCCATGGTCATCTGTTTTCTCGGCGACTCCATCGTGCAGGGCATCGGCGACACCCAGGCCCTGGGCTGGGTGGGGCGTCTGGCCCAGGAAAGCTATGCCCTCGCCCCGGAGCGCGCCACGGCCTTGACCCTCTGCAACCTGGGGCTGCGCGGGGACTCCTCCCTGCGCGTGGCCGCGCGCTGGTCCGGGGAGACCGCGCTGCGTCGGCGTCCCGGCGAGGACATGGCCCTGGTCTTCAGTTTCGGCGCGGCGGACCGGCCCCAGCAGGTGGCGCTAGCCGAAGCCGTGGCCGCAACGCGGGGCATGCTGGGCCAGGCCGCGGCCCTTGGGCGGACGCTGTTTGTGGCCCCGCCCCCCTCCAGCGATCCCGCCTGGTCCGCCGCGAACCGCGCCCTTGGCCTGGCGCTGCTGGACGCCTGCGCCGCAATGGGCGTGCCGGGCTTCGACCTCCACGCCCCACTGGCGCATTCGAAGCCGTACATGTCCGCCCTGGCCGCGGGCGATGCGATCCACCCGGACGCCGCCGGCTACGCCGAGATGGCGGCCCACCTGCGCCTTTGGCCGCCCCTGGCGGAGCTGCTCGGGCTGTGAGGCAAGGCCCGGAGCGTGGCGCAAAGGGCGTTGTCTCCGGGGCGCAAGTAGGGTAGGGAGTGGATAGGCCGAGTCCCGCGCCGCGTCTTGCCCAACCCGGAGCCATGAGCATGAGCCAACACGCCACACAGCCGGTGTTCCTTGAACCCTTCGATTTGTATCTGTTCGGCAAGGGCGAGCACTGGGATCTCTACCGCATCCTGGGCGCGCATCCGCACGAGCAGGAGGGAACCACGGGCTACCGCTTCGCCGTCTGGGCGCCCAACGCCAGGAAGGTGCGGCTCGTCGGCCCCTTCAACGACTGGTGGGGCAAGAACCACCCGCTGTATCCCGTGGGCTCCTCGGGCATCTGGGCCGGATACCTGCCCGGCCTGTCCAAGGGCGAGCTTTACAAGTTCGCCATCAAGGACCGCCACGGCCACACCACCTTCAAGACCGACCCCTTCGCCCTCTTCGCCGAGATGCGGCCCGGAAACGCCGCCCGGGCCTGGACCCTGGAGGGCTACGACTGGGCCGACGCCGAGTGGCTGGAGGCCCGCAAGCGCTTTGATCCGCCCCTGAACCGGCCGCAGTCGGTGTACGAGGTCCACGCGGGCTCCTGGCGCATGCGCGACGGCCAGTTTCTCACCTACCACCAGCTGGCCGACGAGCTCATCGGCTACGTGAAGTCCCTGGGGTTCACGCACATCGAGTTCATGCCCCTGGCCGAGCACCCCCTGGACGAGTCCTGGGGCTATCAGACCAGCCATTATTTCGCGCCCACCTCGCGCTTTGGCGAGCCAGACGGCCTGCGCCATTTCGTGGACCGCTGCCACCAGGAGGGCGTGGGCGTGATCCTGGACTGGGTGCCGGGCCATTTCCCCAAGGACGACTGGTGCCTGGGGCGCTTAGACGGCACGGCCCTGTTCGAGCACGAGGACCCGCGCAAGGGCGAGCACCCGGACTGGGGCACCTACATCTTCAACTATGGCCGGCACGAGGTGAAGAACTTCCTGTTGTCCAACGCCCTCTACTGGTTCAAGGAGTTCCACATCGACGGCATCCGCATCGACGCCGTGGCCTCCATGCTCTATCTGGACTACTCGCGCGAGGGCGGGGACTGGGTCCCCAACGAGTTCGGCGGCCGCGAGAATCTGGCCGCCATTGAACTCCTCAAGGACCTCAACACCCTGGTCCACGCCCACTATCCCGGCGCGCTCATGATCGCCGAG
This sequence comes from Pseudomonadota bacterium, assembly GCA_018822105.1. Classification (GTDB taxonomy): domain Bacteria; phylum Desulfobacterota; class Desulfovibrionia; order Desulfovibrionales; family Desulfovibrionaceae; genus Humidesulfovibrio. Next base: position 168,378 of record JAHJLB010000011.1, on the reverse strand, counting down.
GAGTCCACGGCTTGGCCCGGCGTCTCCCGTCCCACCTACACCGGGGGCCTGGGCTTCACCTTCAAGTGGAACATGGGCTGGATGAACGACACCCTGGCCTACTTCGCCAAGGAGCCCGTCCACCGCGCCTTTCACCACAACAGCCTGACCTTCTCCATGCTCTACGCCTTCACCGAGAACTTCGTGCTGCCCCTGTCCCACGACGAGGTGGTGCACGGCAAGGGCGCGCTGCTCTCCAAGATGCCCGGAGACACCTGGCAGCAGTTCGCCAACCTGCGCCTGCTCCTCTCCTACCAGTGGGCGCATCCCGGCAAGAAGCTGCTGTTCATGGGCTGCGAATTCGGCCAGTGGAACGAATGGAACTGCAAGCGCGAGCTCGACTGGATCCTGCACTGCTTCGACTCGCACACGGGCGCCTCGCGCCTGGTGGGAGATTTGAACCGCATCCTGCGCGAAACCCCGGCCATGTTTGAGGCCGACACCAGTTGGAAGGGCTTCGAGTGGATGGGCGTCAACGACTGGAGCAACTCGGCCCTGTCCTTTGCGCGCCTGGCGCCAAACCGCCCTCCGGTGCTCTGGGTCTTCAACTTCACCCCCGTGGTGCGCCACGACTACGCCGTGCGCTGCCCCGGCGGCGGGCATTGGCGGGAGATCTTCAACTCCGACGCCGCCCTCTACGGCGGCTCCAACGTGGGCAACAGCGGCGGGGCTGAGGCCTGGGACAACGGCGGCGCCACGCACCTGAACCTGACCCTGCCGCCCCTGGCCGCCATGGCCTTCATGCAGGGGTAGGGGGGGCGCATGGGCGGACACATCCTTGGCGTGACCCTGGGCGATCCCTGCGGGCTGGGGCCGGAGCTGGTGGTGCGCACCCTGGCTGACAGCCCGCAGCACTATCAGGATCGCGGCGCGCGCCTGCTGATTCTCGGCCCCCTGGCCGCCCTGGTGCGCGCCTGCGAGGGCCGTCCGCGCTTTTTCGAGGTCCTGGACGACCCCGCCTTGATCACCACCTGCGGGCCTGGGGCCTATTTTTCCGAGCCCAAGGGCCTGTCCGGGCTGGATTATCCCCCTGGAGAAGCGGCCACGGCGGGCGGCCTGGCCGCCGGGCGCAGCCTGGAGATGGCCGTGCGCCTGGCCAAGGCCGGAGTCCTTGAGGGGATTGTGACCTGCCCGCTGAACAAGGCCACCCTGCAGGAGGCCGGGTTCGCCTTTCCCGGGCACACGGAATTTCTGGCCGAGGGTCTGGGGGTGGGCCGCGACGGCGTGACCATGCACCTCTGCGGGCCCATGCCGCCCGAGCCCGCGCCCGGGGAAAAGCCGCGGCAGGTGCTGCGGGTGAGCCTCGTGACCACGCATCCGCCCCTGTCCGAGGTGCCGCATCTGGTGTCCCGCGAACGCATCCTGCGCAGCCTCAAGCACACGGCGGACTTTGTGGCGCGCCTTGGCCTGTCCGGCCCCATCGGCGTCTGCGGCCTGAACCCCCATGCCGGGGAGTCCGGGCGCATCGGACGCGAGGACGAGGAGATCGTGGGTCCGGCCGTGCGCGAGGCCAAGGCCGCAGGCATCGACTGCGACGGCCCCATCCCGGCGGACACGCTGTTTCATTTCGCCGCGCGCGGGCGCTACGCCGCGGTGCTGGCCATGTACCACGACCAGGGCCTGGGGCCGCTCAAGCTCCTGCACTTCGGCGAGGCGGTCAATGTGACCCTCGGCCTGCCGGTGGTCCGCACCTCGCCGGACCACGGCACGGGCTACGACCTGGTGGGCACGGGCAAGGCCCGGCTGACGAGCTTCGCTGCGGCCCTGGACATGGCGCGGCGGCTGGTGGGGAGCGTTTGAACCTCTGGCAGGAGGATGACGCCGTGCGTCTGCTGCTGTGTGTTTTTCTCGCATTGCTGCTGGTCTGCTGCGATCCGGTTTCGGTGCATGCCGAGGGCCGGCTGCATCCACGCGCCGTTGCGCCCTCGCTCAAGAACTACCGCGGCGACTGCCGCCCCGGCCGCGACCCCGCGGACCCGAACTGCTGCGCGGACAGGCTGGCCGTGTGCCGCATCATCTGCAAGGACGACTACGCCGAGAACGGCGACATGCTGTACCTGAAGCACTGCGAGCGGGAGTGCGAGGCGGAGCTCAGGCTGTGCAGGGAGGGCAGGAGATAGGGGGCATGGCTCCTTTTGTGCCTGGCCTGGCTGTTGTCGTCTGCCTGCCGGGGCCGGATATTTCGAAACCAATTGGAGAGAATGCATGGTCAGCCGCAGGCAGGAATTCAAGGCGCTGGGCAAATGGATGTGCCAGCTCCGCCCCATCGGGAAGGAGTTCACGTTCAAGGTGCTCGGCCTCAAGGGCAAGGCCGTCGAGCTGCGCATCGGCGGGCTGGAGAACGGAGGGGCGGCCGTCAGTCTCCCCCCTGCGCAATTGGTGTACAGCGAGGGGCAGCTCTTCAAGCTCATCGCCCTGTTCGACGCGCAGAAGATCACCCTCGATGAGGTCATCAAGCTGAGGAAGGCTGTCCAGGCGCAGGTTGAGGGCCCGAAGAAATAGTTCTGGCTCACGGCGAACGTCACCAACACACGGAGTGCGGGGGGAACGGCAACAAGCTGAATTTGCGTCAGTGCGAGCGCGGGTGCGCGGACAAGCTCAGGCTGTGCAAAAAGCGGCGGTGGTAGAGGAGGCTCAACCGAAAGGTGGAGTGTGCGCCGATATGGTGATGCCCTGGCGGTACGCTTCCGATTGAGGGCGCGGCACGCGCCCGGCACAAATTAGGATCCGCTAGCTGTGGACATTCAGACGCTCATAGATGACGGCGCAAGTGGCGAACAGATTGAACGCATGTTCGTCTTCGAACGCTATGCATGGATGACGCTTTCGTATGACATGGCTATGCTTCTGGATGTGGAGTGCTGCATCGAGGCGACCAACTCGGCCTGGGCGCGCGCTTCCGGGCACTCGCAGGAGTCGTTGCACGGCAAGTACATTCTTGAGTTCATGGACTTCGAGGAACGGGAACGCATACTGGCCAGCTTCCAGCACCTCATCACCGGCAATGCCGCCACAACAACGGTCGCCTTCAAGTTCCGCTGCGCCGATGGCGAATTCAAGCGCTTCAACTGGAATGTGCTCTATTCCCCGGACTTCGAGGCGTTCTTTTGCGTCATCAAGGACTTGAGCGACGTCAACAACATCCGGCACGTGGCCTATCACGACACCCTGACCGGCGTGCCGAACCGCCTCTACCTCACGGAGATCCTGCCGGAGCTGATCGCTGCGGCACAGCAGAACGGGAGTTCGTTGACCTATCTCCTCATTGACCTCTTTGAATTCAAGGTCGTCAATGACACCCTGGGCCACCAGGCCGGCGACATCATGCTGCAGGTCATGGCGGAACGCCTGCGCCAGTGCTTGACGAACCAGGAATACTGCGCCCGCATCGGCAGCGCCAAATTCGTGCTCCTGCAGACGCCCTGTGGTCATCAGGAGGCGTTGCGCCTGATCCGGCAGGTCATCGCCGCGGTGAACCAACCGGAGGAGATCGACGGCAGGGAGGCGCGCGTGGGCGCGCTCATCGGGGTCGTCCTGGCCCCGGCCGACGCCGACACGCCCGCAGCGGTCATGAAGCTGGCCGACCATGCCCTGGAAGAGGCCAGGCGCGGCGGCAAGGACAGCGTCGTCTTTGCCCACAGCATGGACCGCAGCGGTTTGGAACTCTGAGCGGCTGGCCCTCCGCCGCAGCATCCGCGCGAACGAGTACGCCGGGAATGGCGGCAGGATGTGGCTGCGGTGGTGCGGGCGAGAAGGAGAGGCGGAACTGCGGGAGAGTTGGGAGCGGAGGAGGTAGGTGGGGTGACTAGCTTCGTTGCGGCGCGGAGTTTGGCGAGAAGGCTGGTGGGGTAGGTTTTTGGATTCCACAAACTATCATAGTCGGTGAGCACATGGCAGGCACAGACGAAAAAATTGAATTAATGGACGAGTCTGATCGCAGCGTATTTATTGTGGCTGCTGCAATGCTTGAAGAAGAATTGCAAAAAATATTACGTGAAGAGTTTAGAAGGAACAACATCCCAAATAAATTAATCAATCAGTTGTTTGATTTGAATGGCCTCTGTCAAATTTTTCATCAAAAATCTCTGTATGCTATGCTTTTTGTCTAATATCAAAAGAAATATTTGATGACATGAACGCGATAAGAAAATTAAGAAATGAGTCTGCCCATTCATACAACAAGATTGATTTTCTTGATAAGGAAATTGAAGGACGTATTTTTGGTCTGAATTGTTGTAGAAAGATCTCTAAAGAATGGAATGTCAAATGATACAATTCACAAAAGAAGTGCGAAGGAAAAGTAGAACAGATTGATGAGCACGAGATGAGGAGACTTGGATTCGTAAAATACAACAAATCAGTATTTTGCTGTGGTGTGCAGCACCTTTATGTAATGATTTCAACATGGTCAATAATGAGGACGCTTCAATGTTCAGATGGAGAAGTTGAAAAAATCATTAATGGATTACGTTGTGAGGAAGGCAAAGAGTAAGGGAGCCCATACATGGCATTTCTGTTTATAATGATCACCCCCGCAACACATCCATCAAGTACTTCCCATACTCGTTCTTGAGCATCTCTCCGGCCAGCCGCTCCAGTTGGCCCGCGTCGATGTACCCCATGCGGAAGGCGATCTCCTCCACGCAGGCGATGCGCAGGCTCTGGCTCTCCTGCACCATGTGCACGAAGTTGGCCGCGCGCAGCAGCGACTCGTGGGTGCCCATGTCCAGCCAGGCCCAGCCGCGCCCGGTGAGCTCCACCCGCAGGTCGCCGCGCCTGAGGTAGGCGTTGTTCACGTCCGTGATCTCAAGCTCGCCGCGGGCCGAGGGCTTGAGGCCGCGGGCGATGCCGATGACGTCGTTGTCGTAGAAGTACAGGCCCGTCACCGCATAGCGCGACTTGGGCTCCCTGGGCTTCTCCTCGATGCTCAGGACCTTCTGCTCGTGGTCGAACTCCACCACGCCGAAGCGCTCCGGGTCCTTCACTGCATAGGCGAAGATGGTGCCGCCCTTTTCGAGCTGCGCGCATTTGCGCAGGATGCCCGACAGGCCCTGGGCGTGGAATATGTTGTCGCCCAGCACCAGACACACGGTGTCGTTGCCGATGAAGTCGGCGCCGAGCAGAAAGGCCTGGGCCAGGCCGTCCGGGCTTGGCTGGGCCACGTAGGAGAAGCGCATGCCCAGGGTCGAGCCGTCGCCCAGCATCTCGGCAAAGCGCGGCAGGTCCGCGGGCGTGGAGATGATGAGCACTTCGCGGATGCCGGCCAGCATGAGGGTGGACAGCGGGTAGTAGATCATGGGCTTGTCGTACACCGGCAAGAGCTGCTTGCTGATGACCCGTGTCAGCGGGTGCAGCCGCGTGCCTGATCCGCCCGCCAGAATGATGCCCTTCATGTCCGCCTCTCCCTGGTGTTTTAAACGGCTGGCGCGGTTTACATCGCCCGCCCAGGTTGCTACTCTTCCGCTTCGATATCCTGATTCCAGCGGCCCTGGCAACCGTCCAGGCCGCACAGACCGATCCGCCACGGCGACGTCGCGTGACTTGCACAAGGGAGTTGCCATGTTTTTCTTCCAGTCCGGTCCGTCGCTCATCCTCATCTTCCTTGTGGTGCTGGTGCTCTTCGGGCTGTTCGTGTTTCTGCCGGTGAGCCTCGTGGCGACGGCCTTCGGAAAGCTGGGCCTCACGGGTTTCCAGGGTTTGGCGGTGTTCATGGCCACCATCCTGGGCAGCAGCGTGAACATCCCCCTGCACCGGGGCACCCGATTGGTGCGCGGCGTGGCCGCCTCGGCAAGCAGCCTGTTCCGCATACAGCGTCTGCGGCCCGGCCAGTTCGCCATGGGCCAGCGGAATTCCGCGCAGGCGCAGGACGATGATCTTGTGCTCACCGAGCAGGTAGTGGCGGTGAACGTGGGCGGCTGCCTGGTGCCCTGCCTGCTCTCGGCCTGGTTCCTGTGGCAGCTGCACTCCACTGGCCAGCTCGGCGGCTGGATCTTCCTGTGCGTGGTCATCTCGGCCCTGGCCTGCTATCTGCTGGCGCGGCCCACTCCCGGCGTGGGCATCGCCGTGCCGGTGCTGCTGCCGCCCGCCGTGGCGGCGCTCACGGCCATCCTGCTGTCGCCGGATCTGCCCGGCCACGAGTCCGTGGCCCCGCGCGCGGCATACATGGCCGGGACCTTGGGCACCCTCATCGGCGCGGACATCCTGCACCTGGTGAACCGCCGCACCTGGGCCATGCTGGATGCGCCCCTGCTGTCCATCGGCGGTGCCGGGACGTATGATGGCATTTTTCTTGCTGGGATCATCGCGGTGCTTCTCGCGTAGGAAAAAGGTGCCCCTATGGACAAGATAACACTGCACTTTTCAAAACAGACCGGCCAGACCCCTGGCCAGCGCTTTTTGCTCTTCGCCGGAGCGGCAGCCCATCCGGGTGCGCCCTTTGCCTGGGCGGACGCGCCCCTTGCCCTGCGGCCCGGCCATGTGCTGAGCGGGGAGCAGGAGGAGCACAGGGTGCTGGGACGGCTGTGGTGGCCGGGCCAGGCCCAGATGCCCGATGCCGGCTGCTGGCTGCTGGAGACCCTGGTGCCGGCGCCCCTGGGTCTCGATGAGGAGCGCGAGCTCAACCTGTCGCGCAGCGGCTTTGCCCTGGCCTGGATCACCCTGAGCGACAAGGGCGCGGCAGGCCAGCGGGTCGACGCCTCCGGGCCGCTGGTGGAAGAACTGGTGCGCGGGGCCATGCCTTTGTCTCTGGCGCGCGGATTCGTGCTGCCGGACGAGGAGCGCGGCTTGCGCGCGCTGCTGACGCAGTTGGCCCTGCTGGACGGGTTTGACCTCATCTGCACCACGGGCGGCACGGGCGTGGCCCCGCGCGATGTGACCCCGGAAGCCACAGCGGCGGTCATTGAGAAGCGCCTGCCGGGGTTTGAGCGGGCCATGACCGCGACGAGCCTGGCGAAAACTCCTTTCGGGGCGGTCTCGCGGGCGGTGTGCGGCACCCTTGGGGGAGCGGTCATCGTGAACCTGCCGGGCAGCCCCAAGGCGGTGCGCGAATGCCTGGGCGCATTGCTTCCGGCCTTGGCGCACACCATCGAGAAGCTCCAGGGCGATCCCGCGGATTGCGCGGCAGGCTAGCCTGCGAAATGTTGCAGTCCACGAGGCGCATGGCTATAAACAGATGTTTGAATGATGCCGATACAGCACTAGGCGACCACTTGCCTGTCACTATCATACTGTGATGAGGAAACTGACCATGCGTACCAAAGCCCTTCGACTCGCCGTAGCCCTTGGCCTGGCTTTCTGCCTTGCCGGCCCAGCCTTGGCCCAGGAGCAGTCCCCGACGGTTTTCCTGCCGCCCGAACAGACCCCGGCTGCTGAACCGGCCCCGGCTCCTGCCGCTGAACCGGCCCCGGCCAAGGCTGAGGCGCCGGCCCAGGCGCAGACCCCTGTTCTGGCCCAGGCCCAGTCCCAGGCCGCGAACATGCCGGTGCCCTCCCGTCTTGACCTCAAGCAGAGCGTGGAGCGCGGCCTGGCCGCCAACCCCACCATGGTCGGGGCCCGGGCCCAGCTGCAGGGGTCGGACTACATGGTCAACTCGACCACGGCTGATTTCTTCCCCACGGCCACGGCGTACTATGGCGTTCTGCGCTACGGCTCGCAGCCCAGGACGGTCGGCGGGGCCAAGTCCGCGGACCAGACCACCTGGACGGGACGGCTGAACATCCACCAGCCCATCTTTACGGGCTTCAAGCTTCTGTCCACGAACCAGAGGGCGCGCCTGACCAAGGAACAGAACGAGGGCAAGCTCACCCAGACAGAACTGACCCTGATCGGCCTCATTCAGACCAACTTCCTGGCCCATCTCAAGGCCAAGATGGATGTGAAGAGCGCCCAGGACGCCGTGGAGCGCCTCCAGTCGCAGCTCAAGGTCACCCAGGCCTTCTTCGACGTGGGCCTGAAGCCCAAGCTCGACGTGCTCCAGGCCGAGGTGGACCTGGCCACGGCCGAGCAGAACCTGCTCAAGGCCAAGAACTCCCTGGACACCACCCGGGCCAAGCTCAACTCCCTGCTCAACCTGCCCCTTGAGGCACCGGTGGAGTATGTCGGCGATCTTCAGTACACCCCCTTTGGCCTGGACCTGACGGAGTGTCTGAACCGGGCCTACAAGAACCGCCCGGACATCCTCGTGGGCATGAAGAGCGTGAACATCGCCGAGAAGGACGCGGGCATAACGGCCAGCGAGTTCTATCCCCAGATCGACGCGGACCTGGACTTCTACCGCAAGGGCGACAACCCCGGCCTCTCCGGCAGCAAGGTCCTGTCCGACACGAGCAGATCCTATTGGACCCTTGGCGCCAACGCCTCCTGGACCTTTTTCCAGTGGGGCAGCACCTACTACAAGTACAAGAGCGCGGACGAGAACGTGAACAGGATGCGTGCCGAGCTGGACAACACCAGGCTTGGCGCTGGCTTTGAGGTCAAGCAGGGCATGTTGAGCCAGCGCGAGGCCGCAGACCGCATCGGCGTGGCCAAGAAGAGCGTGGACGCCGCCAGGGAGTCGTACCGCATGGCTCTGGCGCGTTACCAGGCCCAGGTGGGCACCAACACCGATGTGCTGGACGCCCAGGCCAAGGTCAGCAGCAGCGAGGCCCAGCTCTCCCAGGCCCTCTCCGACTATCAGACGGCCATTTCGGGCCTGTATGTGGCCATGGGCGAAAAGAATCCCGAACTGTCCACGGCGAAGTAGGGCCTGGGGCGTGGGATTCCTGTCTTCGTACCGCAGGCGGCCGGAGCCGAAGACCCTTGGCGGCCTGCGCTGTCCGGCCTGCGGGGGGGGGCTCGCCCTCAGCCGGGCCTGACGCGAGGTGACCCTGCGCTGCAAGGCTTGCGGCGCGTCCCACCCTGTGCGCGCCTTTGCCCGGCAGCTTGATGAGGATCTCGAGGAGGAGATGGCTTTTGTGCCTTTGGACCGCCTGTAGCCTTTACCGCAGCACCTCCTTTGGCACGGCGCTGTTCTCGAACCGGCCGGCTCGGCAAAATGGATTCTGGGCGCGGTCCTTCGGGGCCGCGCTTTTCGTTGCCCTGGTGTTCCTGCCAGCAATGGCCCAGGCCCAGGGGATGTGGACGCCCCTGGTCCGGCGGCTGGAGTCCGACGGGTTCGACCGGCGCGCCATGGAGGCCCTCTTTGCGCGGCCGGAGGTGCGTTTCGATCCCCAGGTCATGGCCCGCAAGATGAACGCCCTGCTCGACATCAAGCTCTCCGGCGGCAAGCCCAAGGCTGAGGCCCCGGAGCTGTACACGAGCTACCTCAATCCCTTCCTCCTCATGCAGGCCCAGAGTTTCCTGGAAGCCCAGCGCCCCGCGCTGCGCGAGGCCCGGCTGCGCTACGACGTGCCCGAGGAGATCCTTGTGGCCCTGTTCCTCGTGGAGACCAAGCTCGGCCGCAATGTGGGCAGCAAGGGCGCCTTGACGACCCTGGCCAGCATGACCCTGGCCGGGGACTTCGCCCTGGTGGCTCCGCTCATCGAGCCCCGGGACCTTTCGCCGCAAATGGCCCTGTGGCTGCGCTGGCGCACGGCCCAGAAGGCGGCCTGGGCCTACAAGGAGCTCAAGGCCCTGCTGGTGTACGCCAAGGGAGCGGGCTTCGACCCGGCCAGCATTCCGGGCTCGGTCTACGGGGCCATCGGCATGTGCCAGTTCATGCCCACCAATGCCGTGCGCTACGGCGCTGACCTGGACGGCGATGGCCGGGTGGATCTGTTCAGCGCCGCGGACGCCCTGCTCAGCACCGCGCGGTTCCTCAAGGCCAACGGCTGGGCCGCCAACCTCTCCCGTGAACGGCAGATGGCCGTGCTCTACCGCTACAACCACTCCCACCCGTACACGCGCACCATCATGGCCGTGGCCGACCGCCTGAGCGGTTCGGGGAGCGCCCTGTCCTCTGGCGCGGAAGAATAAGGTCATGGCCCGCGTGGACGGCTAGTCCAGGAAGCCTTCGTAAAGCGTGAGGGTGCGCTGCAGGAAGTCGTGCCCCGAGAGCTGGGAGAGGGTCAGATCCTGGGCGCGCAGAAGCTCCTGGCGGAAGTCCGGTTCGTCCATGGTCCGGAGGATGAGCCGGCTCATGGCGTGCACGTCTCCTGGCGGGAACAGGGCCTGGGCTGGCAGAAGGTCGGGCATGACGCCCACGTCCGTTGAGATGAGCGGCCTTTCCGCGGCCATGATCTCCAGCGCCGCGCGGGCGATGGTCTCGGACCAGAGGGAGGAGACGATGCCCAGGTCTGCGGCGGAGAGGCAGGCGGCAACGTCCTTGCGCCTGCCGGTGATGCGCACGAAGCGCTCCAGCTTGAGCTCGCGCACCCAGCCCTCGATCTCGTCCTGGCCCGTGGCGCTGCCAAAGCCCAGAAGCATGAGGCGCAGCTTGCGGTATCCCTGCTTGTGGATCAGGTCGGCCACGGCCTGGAGGGTTTCGCGCTGGCCCTTGACCCGGTCGAAGCGGCCCGCCAGCACCAGCACGGTCTCGCGCGGGCCATAGCCGAACTCGGCGCGCACGCGCTCGCGACCCGCAGGGTCGAAGCGGAAGCGTTGGCGGTCCACACCGCCGTGAATGAGCCAGACCTTGTCCTCCGGGGTGCGCATGGCGGTGAGGAAATGCCTCGCCATGCGCGAATTGGTCACCACCACCGCGTCGGCCACATGGGCGTGCAGCCAGCGGTTCAGGGCGTCCGCCCTGGGCGGGCGCTGGTCGCCGCGCGTGCGCACCAGGTGGAAGGCGAACCCCAAGGCCTTCAAAAGGCCCCAGAGGAAGAAGCCTTCGCCCCGGTGGCAGTTGACCACCTGCGGCTTTTCCGTGCGCAGCAGGCGCATGAGCCGGACGAGGGCCGCTGACAGGCGCAGGGGGTTGGCGCTGTTGAGGTCCACGGGCCTGGCGTCGAGGCCCCATTCCAGGGCCTTCCTGTGGCTTTCGGTGCCGCCCTGGGTCAGGACCACCACCGTGTGCCCGGCCTCCTTGAGCAGGCGGCTCAAGTACAGAGCGTACCACGCTGTGGCGTTGAACCAGCGGACATTGACGACCTGGAACACGACCATGGGTCAATCCCCTGCGCGGGGGGACGGAACTGCCGCCTGCCTGGCCCGGCTAGGCAAAGACTTCCCGCTTGCTGACAGCCTCGGCCTTGATGCGGTCGAGGAGGTCCGAGAGGGCGGACTTGACGTTCTCCCGGATGTCCCCGGCCACGATGATGAACAGCACATCGTCGCCAGGGAGCTTGACTCCGCCCTCGGCGTGGGCGATGGCACGAAAAATGCCTGGACGTTTCTGGAACTCCTCGCAGAGGGCCTGGATCTTCGCGTGGTCCGGGGTGATATCCACGGCGCTGACGTCCTTGTGGTCCTTGCGCGACCAGCCGCGCACCACGCCGTTGTGCACGAGGATCATGCCCACGTTTTCGGTAAATCCCGGAGTCTTCTTGAGTTCCGCGATGGCCTGGCTTATGTCCATGAATGTCCTCCGGTAGATATTGCACCTGGAGAGAAAATGTACACGCTTTCGACGCTGTTGCAAAGGCTCCCGAGCTTCGCCCAGGCGCGGCTCATCAGCTCGGGCTACGGGCTGTGGATGGTCTGGTCCGGCTCGGCGAACAACGCCGTGGGGCACACCCTGCGCGATCACGGCCTGGTGCAGCTGGTGGAGGATCCCTGCCAGAGCTTCTGGATCTCCTTCACGCCTGAGGTCTTCCGCGCCTTGGCCAAGCTGCAGATCTGGTCCAAGCTGAATGCGCTGCCCCTGTTCTGCCAGGTGGTGCCCATCACCGTCCTGGTGGGCTATGACCTGAGCCTGTCCGTCTCTTTACCGCGCGAGTTCACCCGCCAGGAGGCGGATGTGTCTGATGACCTGGAGGTGCTGGTGCACCCCAAGCTTGTGGACGCGGTGAAGAACGTTCCGGGCCTGTCCCTTGGCGCCATGACGACCATGCAGGGCCTGACCGGAGCCGGCTGGATGCCTCTGGTGGTGGATCAGGGCCTGGACTACGATTCACCCACGAACTGGTTCGGGGTTATCCGGCCTCTGGGGCGTTTGGGCGAGCGGGAGGCCATCGCTGGCTGGCGCGCCTTTTTCGCCGAGGTCCAGGGAGTGTTCCAGCGCCTGGGGATCAGGTATCTGGCGGACGATGCCGTGGGCTTTGTCCTGTATGCTCTGGAGAACTACCGCCAGCAGCGCATGTTCTGCGTGGAGATCTCCACGCTGCTGAACGACCTGAAGAGCACCCAGCGCGCCTACTGGCCTTGTGTCTTCGCCCTCATGGAGCAAAAGGGCATGTCCTTTTCCATGGACCTGCCCAACCGTTTCAGCCTGGACTGGAACAGGCTGACGCCGGATTTCCTGCACATGCGCTACCGCGACGGCTTTTCGCTCAGCGACGCCTTCAAAGTCAACGAGATCAGCTATGGCGGCGACCAGGAGAACATGGACTCCTGGTGCAACGTGAGCTTCCGCAGCGAGGAGGGGCAGGGCGCCCAGGCCTCCATCGAGGTCCCCCTGCCGCGCCGCTGGCTGGCTGGGGCGGGCAAGGAATGCTATTACTGCGGCATGAAGAACCACGCCCCGACGCAGTGCCCCAGCCGCGCGCTGCCGCCCTTCCGGACAGATGTCTGGCGCGCCCTGGGGCTGGTGAGTCTGGACGACATGGAGAAGGCCTTCAAGGGCCTGGACGAGCCTGTGGAGCCCGGGCGATTCGCGCAGCAGGCCAGCGCCCTCATTTCCGGCAACGGCAGCGTGGAGGCCGCCCTTGTGCGCGGCATGTTCTCCACCAACACCCCCTGCCAGCTCGGCATGCTGACCATCCTGCCGCGCATCAGGAACCGGGAATGGCCGGTGGAGGCTGAGCAGCTCGGCCCGGAGGAGCCCTGGCCCCTGCGTGACGCATATAACGCCTTGGTCTCCGGAGAGCTGGAGAAGGCCAAGGAGGCCTTGCGCGTGGTCAGCGCCAAGCAGGGCCGCAGCTTTGAGGCCGCCTGCCTGGAGGGCTTCGTATCGCTGGAGTCGCTGGACCCGCACATGGCGCAGTTTTATTGGCAGGAGGCCGCCCGCGTCGGCCTCACCAACGTCCAGCAGGGCTATGTCCTGTTCCTGCAGGCGCGCCTGAGCGAGATCGCCGGGGAGTTCAAGGACGCCTTGAGCCTGTATCGCCAGGTGCGCATGGGCTCTCCGCGCTGGCTTGAGCCCTCGTACCGCGAAGGCGTATGCATGGTGAAGATGGGATTTACCGGGCAGTCACTTGAGATATTTGGCGATTTGGTTATACGCGAGCCCCAGATATTCAGCCGCATCCTGCTGGACACGGAGATCGAGCGTGGCCGGGTGCACGTGCTTTCCGGCATGCGCGATCCTTGGCGCGAGGCCCAGGCCAAGGCCGAGGAAGTGGGCAAGCGCGTGGAGGCCCTGCTCAAGGAGCTGCCGCAGTGGTTCGATGAGGACCACGAGTTCCGCAAGACCGGCCTGGACCACCTGGAGCGCATGCACGCCCTGGCGGAAACGAAGAACTTCGTGGCCTTCCGCGAAGTGGTGCGCGGCATGGACGGATTCTTCCAGGAAATGCAGTCGCAGATCGACGAAGAGATCAAGCGCATCAAAGACCGCGTGACACTCTACGCGGAACGTCTGCGCGAGGTGCAGTACGAGGCGGGCTGGTTCCCCTTTCCCACGCTCCTGCGCGACTTCAACCGTGATTTCAATTTCTGCGTGAAGCGCATCAACTGGGTCATGACGCAACCCCTGCGCCTGGCGGTCAATTTCCGCACCGCCAGACGCAACCTGCCGGAGTTGGAGGAGCGCCTGCTGAGCCTGTCCAAGCGCCTGGTGACCTTGCGCATCGTCAGGGACAGCACCCTTTTCGCCATGCTCCTGGGCAAGAATTTCATCTGGATGGAGGTTGTGGGCCTTGCCCTGGCCCTCTTGACCATTCCGGTGCTGCTCTTCTATTCTGCCAAGGTCGCCAGCAACTGGCTGGTGGACGGCATCCTGGCCCAGAAGTGGGCCTTCCAGAAGGGCCTCATCTTCCTTGTGACGGTGTTTTCCCTTGGCCTGGCCTCGTTGCGGAGCGTCATGACCTTTGAGGGAAAGAAGAAGGAGCTCTTCGAGGCGGATGCCGAACGGCGCGCGGCGCGCAAAAAGCCTGGCTCCAAGGCGTCGGCCAAGCCTGCGGCCAAGCCTGCGGCCCCGGCCAAGTCCGGGGGAAAACCCGCAGGCAAGCCGGGGGCCAAGGCCCCGGCCAAGGCGGCGGGCAGAAAATAGCTGCCGGCACGCGCACCGAACCCGCCGCAGGACAGGAGTCAACCATGCATACATTGGTGCTTATCCGGCACGGACAGAGCGTCTGGAACCTGGAAAACCGCTTCACCGGCTGGACCGACGTGGACCTCTCCGAGCAGGGGGTGCTCGAGGCCTGGGAAGGGGCGCGGCTGCTCAAGGCGTCCGGGTTTGTCTTTGATGCCTGCCATACCTCGTATCTGCGCCGGGCCATCCGCACCCTGTGGATAGTGCTGGACGGCATGGACCTCATGTGGCTGCCCGTTGAGACGACCTGGCGGCTCAACGAACGCCATTACGGCGCGCTGCAGGGGCTGAACAAGGCGGAGACCGCCCGAGAGTACAGCGAGGAGCAGGTCTTCCAGTGGCGCCGCAGCTTTGATGTGCCGCCCCCGTCCCTGGAGGACTCGGATGAGCGATTTCCTGGCCGCGACCCGCGCTACGCCGCCCTGTCCGACGCCGAACTGCCGCGCTGCGAGAGCCTGAAGATGACCATCGCCCGCGTCATGCCCTACTGGCACGAGGTGCTGGAGCCGCAGATCCGCTCCGGCAGGCGCCTTTTGGTGGCCGCCCACGGCAACTCCCTGCGCGGGCTGGTGAAATACCTTGACGGCATGAGCGACGCCGAGGTGACGGAGTTGAACATCCCCACCGGCGTGCCCCTGGTGTACAGGCTGGACAAGGACCTGAAGTCCTTGGGCCGCGAATACCTGGGCGACCCCGAGGCCGTGGCCAAGGCGGCCCAGGCCGTGGCCAACCAGGCCAAGGCCTAGCCCTTGGCGCAGGATCAGCCGCCCAAGGCTCCGGCGCCCCTGGCCGGAGCCTTGGACATTGCAGGGTTTCGCGCCGAACTTTTGGGGTGGTTTGCGGCCAACGCCCGCGACCTGCCCTGGCGTCGCAGCCTGGCCCCCTATGAGGTCTGGCTTTCGGAGATCATGCTCCAGCAGACCCAGATGGACCGCGCCGTGGCCTATTTCGAGCGCTTCCTGCGGCGTTTCCCTGATGTCTCCACCCTGGCCCAGGCCCACGAGGACGAGGTGCTCAAGCTCTGGGAGGGCCTGGGCTACTACTCCCGCGCGCGCAACCTGATGCGCGCGGCCCGGACCATCCTGACGGAGCATGGCGGCGTCTTTCCCGCAACCTTCGAGGCCGTGCGCGCCCTGCCCGGCATCGGCCCGTACACGGCCGGGGCCATCATGAGCGTGGCCTACAACGCTGCCCGCCCGGCCGTGGACGCCAATGTGGAGCGCGTGCTCGCCCGGGTGCTGGACATCGATCAGCCCCTGAGCGCGCCCGCCGTGAAGCGGCGCATCCTGGCAGCTGCCTGGGAGCTGGTGCCGGAAAACGCGGCCCGCGCCTTCAACCAGGGGCTCATGGAGCTGGGCGCCCTGGTCTGCAAGCCGAGGGAGGCGTACTGCCCGGACTGCCCCGTTTGCGCCCACTGCCTGGCTCATGCGCGCGGCACAACATCCCAGCGGCCTGCGCCATCGCCCAGACCGGAAATCGTCCGCGTGGACATGGCCTGCGGGGTGCTGGTCACAGGCGGGCTCCTGTTCATCCAGAAACGCAGGCCCGACGACGTCTGGCCAGGGCTCTGGGAGTTCCCCGGCGGAGTCATGGAGCCAGGCGAAAGCCCGGAGCAGGCCATGATCAGGGAGTATCGGGAGGAGACGGAACTCGCTGTGCGCCCGGCGGGCAAGATCGACGTGATCCGTTCCAGCTACACGCGCTACCGCATCACCCTGCACGGGTATTTCTGTCGGGCCGAGCCCGGCCAGGATGCGAGGACCGGGCATCGCCTGCACGAGGCCGTGGAGGCGCGGCTGGTCCGTCCGGCGGAGTTGAGCGCCTATGCCTTCCCCTCGGGCCACGCCCGCCTGGTGTCCCGCCTTTTGACGGACGTGCGCCTGGGCGAGCTCCTGGCCGCTGCTGAATGAAGCTGTAACACTTCGGCATCAAACAAATACTTGTGCCCGGCACGGAACCTGCTTAACGTGACATCGAAGACCGTGTCGTGGTCAATTTCCCGACGGCGGAGGGGTGCGATGTCCAGTGATCCAAAAATGCTTGCGGAGGCCATCCGCGTTTTGAAAGAGGTCCAGTCCGGACCTGCTGCGGAGCTGCGCGGCCTGTCCCAGCGCGGCGCCAAGGCGGCTGACCCGAAAACCCTGGCCTTCCAGGCCGAGCTGCGCATGGCCCAGCAGGCCATGGGCGTCGATGCGCAGGATTCGGAGGCCATGGCCTCGGCCTTTGACACAAGCCTCATCAACGACAGCATGATGATGGATGCCCTGAACACCATCGCCCGGCTCACCGGCCAGGAGCTTCCTGGGCGGCAGCCTGCCAATCCCGCTCAGCTGGAGCTGGCCCTGACGCG
Source organism: Pseudomonadota bacterium (assembly GCA_018822105.1). Taxonomy (GTDB): domain Bacteria; phylum Desulfobacterota; class Desulfovibrionia; order Desulfovibrionales; family Desulfovibrionaceae; genus Humidesulfovibrio. Next base: position 151,663 of record JAHJLB010000011.1, on the reverse strand, counting down.
CAATGCCGGCTCCCAGGGGCTCGGCTCCCTGGCGGCCATGTTCGAATCCGGCAGCAAGGGCGCGGCGGCCGTCGGCTATGACCGGACCGGCGGCACCAGCTACGGCACGTTCCAGATTTCTTCGCGCGCGGGCACCATGAAACGCTTCCTGGGCTATCTCGCCGAGCACGAGCCCGCCTGGGCCGAGCGCTTGAGCCGGGCCGGCGCGGCCAACACCGGCTCCACCAGGGGCCGCATGCCCGCGGAATGGGCCAAGATCGCGGCCGAAAACCCGGAGCGCTTCGAGCGCCTGCAGACGGAGTTCATCAAGAAGGACCATTACCAGCCCGCGCGGGAGAAGATCCGCGAGATGACCGGCGTGGACATCGAGAGCGCCAAGCCGGCCCTGCGCGAGGCCCTGTTCAGCACTGCGGTGCAGCATGGGGCCAGCGGCGCGGCGCGCATCTTCAATGAGGCCATAGACAAGTTTTTGAAGAAGCCCGAGGCCGCGCAGGGTGTCGTTGCCGGGGCCAAGGGCTTTGAGCAGGCCTTGGTCAGCGAGGTGTACAGCAGGCGCCAGAACCAGTTCGGTAGCTCCACCGAGGCTGTGCGCGCCAGCGTGCGCGGGCGGCTCAAGCAGGAGAAGGACATGGTCCTGGCCATGCTGGAAAAGAAAGGGATGAACAGGATCGTGTGATCTGGGGAGACCACGCGGCCTGATCGAGATGAAGGCGCGCTTCGGCGCGCCTTTTCTTATGCGCCGGGGACCGGCTGGCTCCCGGCCAGACGCTGGTCCAGGGTGGGGTCCAGGGCCACCACAAGGGTCCGCTCCACCTGATCCACAGCCACGCTGCCGATGGCCGCGCCCTTGACCTTGCGCACGTCGCGGACCTTGGCGCAGAGCACCTCGGCCTTGGCGTCGTTTCTGCGGAAGCTCTTGAGTGCGCAGAGCCCCGCGGCCTCCAGGAGGCTCGCCTCGGGCACCTTCTGGTCCGGAAAGTCGCGCTTGAGGATGACGTGGGCGCTGGGGCCGCCGGCCACGTGAAACCAGAGGTCAAAGGGCCCGGCCGCCTTTGAGAGCAGGTCGTGGTTGGCCTGGCTGCTTTTTCCGCGCAGCACCAGAAAACCGTCGGAGGTGCGGAACAGCGACACGGCCAGCCCCAGGTAGCGCTTCGGCAGGGCCGAGGCGGCCGGGCTGGCCGCAGGGGGCTTGCCTGCGCGCGGCGGGGGTGATGGAACATTCGGATCGCCGCCTGCGGCCAGCTCTGCGCGCCTGCGCTGCACATGGATGAGTCCGCGCCGCCCCTTGGCCGCCTGCTGAAACAGCCGGGCCATGTTCTCCACCGGGTTCAGGCGCGGATCGAGGGGCACGGGAACCGGGCCCCGCTCCGGATGCTCCAGCACAAGGGGGGAGGTGCGCGGCGTGTAATTCAGGCTGGAGAGGGCGACCTGCAAGGCCTCCGCAGCAACGGAGAGCTCCGCCAGGGCGCGGTGCCGGGCCTCGTCCTGGTCCAGCAGGGCCAGTTGGCGCGCTTGGCGCTTGCGGGCCTGGGCGGCCTGGGCCGTCATTTCGGACTCCTCGGCCCGGGCGAGCAGCGGGAACAGGGTGCGCTGCCCGAAGGCCGTGGCCGCTGCGCTGGCGCTGGGGAAGCGCTCCGTGCCGGGAAGCCCCTCGTCCCAGGCCAGGGGGGGCCGGGGCGGGGCCTCGGGCCGCAGGGCCGCTTCGGGCAGGAAGAAGGCGTCGCATCGGCCGCCCTTGAGGCGCTCCAGCAACTGCGCGGCCCGTGCTGGATTCTCAGCCGCCAGGACGGCCAGGCGCTTGCGCAGCGGTGGGGTGATCTGCGGATGCGCGCGCCAGATGGCGTCGTCGTCCAGGATGCGCTCAAGAACGGGCCAGGCGGGCACCTGGGCCTGCGGGAAGTCCTCGGCCAGGGTGAGGCCGCTGCGCAGGTCGAACACGAGCCACTGCCCGGCTGCGGGCACGTCCCGCGGGCTTAAGGCAAAGGCCAGGCGCAGGTTCGGCCAGTCCTGGCGGGCCAGGAGAAGCCGCCGTCCGGTGAGGCGCTTGCGCAGCCACATGACGCGGGCCGGCGCCGTGAAGGGATTGGCGGGGCGTTCGGCGCTGAAAAAAAGGAGGCCCGCCGTCTTGGCGGGCCTGAAGATCAGGTGGTTCGTGCGGCCCTGCCCGTGCAGGGTGATGGCCAGAACCCCATCGGCTGGGCCGTGGATTTTTTCGATGCGCTGGCCGGCGAGAACTGTGCCCAGCTCATCTGCCAGGAAGCGGAAGAAGCTGGCTTCCACCGTGGGCCTCCCGGGACTGGACGGTTGCCGATTGCGTCCGCAGGGCTAGTCGCCCCGGACCATCTCGTCTTCTTCCTGCTTGCTCTTGCAGTTGATGCACAAGGTGGTCATGGGCCGGGCCTTGAGCCGGGCGATGCCGATGTCGTCACCGCACTCGACGCAGACGCCGAATTCGCCGTCTTCGATGCGCTGGATGGCCTGCTGGATCTTCTTGATGAGCTTGCGCTCACGGTCGCGCAGGCGCAGGGTGAAGGCCCGGTCGGATTCCGCCGTGGCTCTGTCTGCAGGGTCGGCGTAGACCTCAACGGTGTCGGTCATGTCGTCGATGGTGGCTTGGCCCTTCTGCAGGATCTCCTCGAGCATGGCGTTTAGCATGTCCCGGAAGAACTGGATGTCTTTGGCTTCCATGCGCAGTCTCCTGAATGAAATAAGCGGTCGGGCCAGCCATTGGCCCGCTGTGCTCCGAGTGCAAAGTGAGTGCGCGTGATAAACCAAAATCAAAGGCGTTGTAAAGGGGCTGTAATGCCGCGCTGCTCCTTGCTTTCTGGCCCCCCACTCTCCGGGTTTGGGGGGCAGGGGCCAAAGGACCCGGGGTGGAGCTGCCTGCCCAAGCCCTGAGTATGGTCCTGGATTGTATAAAGATGAATCTTGAGGCTTGACAGTTTGGGAGGGCAATTGTAGAAGGAGCTCCCTTTTGAGCGGGAATAACTCAGCGGTAGAGTGCAACCTTGCCAAGGTTGAAGTCGCGAGTTCAAATCTCGTTTCCCGCTCCAGGCTCTTTCGCGGAGGGCCGACCGCAAGGTCGGCCCTCTTTCAACCCTTCCGGCACAGTCCGGAAACCCACCAGTGAGCGGGAATAACTCAGCGGTAGAGTGCAACCTTGCCAAGGTTGAAGTCGCGAGTTCAAATCTCGTTTCCCGCTCCAGAACGTTCAAAGGCCGACCCTCGCGGGTCGGCCTTTTTCGTTGCCGCCTTTGCTGGCCAGGAGCCCTAGAAGGTGCGCTCGTCCACGAGCCGCCTGGCGTCCTGGGCGATGGCGTCGGGCCCCAGGGGCTCGACCTCGGGCTTGAGCTTCAGCAGGGCCTGGAAGGCCGCCTGGAAGGCCGCAGCGTCCATTGGGTCCGTCAGCGCCAGGCGCACCTTGATGCGGTCCTTGCCGCCGGGGTTGCTGACCACGATCTGCCAGGCCGCGACCTGGGGGAACTGCGCCGCCACCTGGGCGGCCTGGGCAGGATAGATGAACTGGCCCTTGACCTTGGCCGTGTCGTCGGCCCGGCCCTTGATGCCGTCGAGCCTGAGCGAGGTGCGGCCGCAGGGGCAGGGGGCCTCTATGAGGCTGGAGAGGTCGCCCGTGGCCAGGCGCAGGAGCGGGTAGTCCCTGGTGAAGGGCGTCACAACCACCTCGCCGGTCTCGCCCACGGGCAGCGGGCGACCGGTCTCCGGGTCGCAGATCTCCACCAGCGCCCGCGAGGACAGGTGCATGCCCTGGGGGTGTTCGCATTCGTAGGCGATGCAGCCCACGTCCGCGGTGCCGTAGCCCTGGCGCACCGTGGCGCCGAACAGCTCCTCCACCTCGGCGCGCAGGGACTCCGGCAGGCGCTCCGCTGCCACAAAGGCCTTGCGTATGCCCAGGTCCTTGCGGAGGTCCAGGCCCAAAGCCCTGGCCTTCTCGCCGATGACCCTGAGGTAGCTGGCCATGCCCACGAATCCGGTGACCGGCAGCCGCCGCATGAGCTCCACCTGCACCTCGGTGTTGCCCGGCCCGGCCGGGATCACCGCGCAGCCGATCTCGCGCAGGGGCTCCTCGAGCATGAGTCCGGCCGGGGTCAGGTGGTAGCTGAAGGTCATCTGCACCAGGTCGCCGGGCCGGAACCCGACGGCGAAGAAGCCCTCGGCCCAGCCCCAGTAGTCCTGCTCCGCGCCCTCGGGGTCGAAGATGGGGCCGGGGGACTGATAGATGCGCCGCAGCTCGCCCGGCTTGCAGGTCAAAAGCCAGTCCAGACCGCGCTCGGCCTGCAGGCTGATGAGTTCCTTCTTGCGCAGCGGAGGCAGGGCGGAATAGGCCGCGAGGGAGTCCAGCTCGCGCAGGGTGAGGCCGGAGCGCTCCAGGCGCTCGCGGAACTCCCCGGAGTCCTTGGCGGCCTTCTCCAGGAGCTTGCGCACGGCCTTCCACTGGCGGGCCTCGCGTTTTTCAGGACTCTGGGTTTCCAGGTCGTGGTACAACATCGGTGCTGTCCTCCCAGGCCGGGTTTGCGGCGAATGCCTGCATGCTGCGCGGATCAGCCCAGCCAGCGCTTGCGACGGCGGTAGTGCTTCACGTCGCGGTAGCTCTTCTTGTTCCCTGCGTGGCCCATGCCCAGATAGAATTCCTGGACATCAGGGTTGTCCAGCAGATCCTTGGCTGCGCCTTCCATGACGATGCGGCCGTTCTCCATGATGTAGCCGCGTCCGCTCACGGTGAGCGCGGCGCGTGCGTTCTGCTCCACCAGCAGCACGGTGACGCCTTCGTTCTTGTTGATGCGCGTGACGATTTCGAAAATTTCCTCCACCAGCAGCGGAGCCAGGCCCAAACTCGGCTCATCGAGCAGCAGCAGGCGCGGCCTGGCCATGACGGCGCGGCCGATGGCCAGCATCTGCTGTTCGCCGCCGGACATGTACCCGGCCAGCTGCTTGCGGCGTTCGGCCAGTCGCGGGAAATAGGTGTAGACCTTCTCGATGCTCTCGGCGAACTCGCTGCGGGGCCTGGTGTGGGCCCCGCAGCGCAGGTTCTCCTCAACGGTGATGTCCACGAAGATGCGCCGCCCTTCCATGACCTGGAAGATGCCCCGGCGCACGATCTGCTCCGGGGCGATGCCCTGGATGGGCTGGCCGTCGTAAACCACGCTCCCCGCAGTGACCTCCCCGTCCTCGCTGAGCAGCAGCCCGGAGATGGCCTTGAGGGTGGTGGACTTGCCCGCGCCGTTGGCGCCGAGAAGGGCGGTGATCTCTCCCTCGCGTACGGCGAGGGAGAGCCCCTTCAGCACCAGGACCACGTCGTTGTATACGACCTCCAGGTTTTCCACCCGGAGCACGTCTCTAGCGGACACCGTTTCGTTCATACTATTTGCCGAGCCACTCAGCCTTGCGCTCCAGATTCTCCTGGGTCACGAAGGTCAGCTTGCCGCCGGTGATCTTGTACAGGAACACGGACATGCTGGGGCGGTGGTCCGTGGGCAGGAAGGAGACCTTGGGCGCCAGGCCCATGGGGTCGAAGTCCTTCATGCCTTCCAGGGCGGCCTTGATGGAGGCGCCGGTGACCGGGCCCTTGGCCGCGGCCAGGCGGATGCCCTCGCCCATGGCCAGCATGGAGACGAAGCCGCGGATGTAGTGGGTCATCTGCGGCTGGTTCTTGCTGATCTCCAGGATGGTCTTCATGCCCGGAACGTCCTGACCGTACACGGCTGCAGCCTGAAGACTGAAGGCGCCTTCGCTGGAATCGCCGGCCATCTTGATGAGGTTCTCGTCCGAGCCCCAGATGTTGGTGAAGAAGGTGGCCTTGAGCCCGATCTTCTTGGCGTCCTTCAGGATGACGGCCGTGGACGGGGTGGTACCGCCGCACCATATGTAGTCGGGCTTCTTGTCCTTCAGGGGCAGAAGCTGGGTGGTGGCGTCGATGGCCTTCAGGTCAACGTTGGCCTCGCCCACGAGCTCAAAGCCAAGCTCGGCAGCGTAGTCCTTGGCCGCCTGGATGGGCGAGAGGCCATAGGGGTGGTCGGGATACAAAAGTGCCAGCCGTGGCTTGCGGGACTCTTTCCAATTCTCCTTGAAGTACTTGAGGGCCGCGCGCACCTGGGTCGAGTAGTCGGCCGAGGTGAAGAAGTTGAAGGGCGCGGTCTTGGGGTCGGTGAGGTGCGCGGAGTAGGAGGCCGAGAAATAGGTGATCTCGTCCTTGGCTGCGGAGCGCATCAAGGCCTCGGTGACGTTGGTGCCATAACCCTGGATGGCCACGACCTTGTCCTGGGCGAACTTCTTGTAGATGGTCAGGCCCTGCTGGACGTTGTAGGCGTCATCCTGGAGGTCGAAGACGATCTTCATGCCGGCGATGCCGCCCTGGGCGTTCAGGTACTCCACGCCGGCCTTGACGCCCTCCGCGTAGGGGCCGCCCACCGAAGAGGTCGGGCCGGAAAGGTCGATGATGCCGCCGATGCGGATTTCCTTGGCCGCAGCCTTGTCGTCCTTCTTTTCGCCGCCGCAGCCGACCATGGCCAGCGCGGAAACGAGCGCCACGGCGATGGCTGCAAATCTGAACATCCTTTTCATGTGAACCCCCCTGTCTATGCTCTTACGGTTGAACCTGCGCCCACACGGTGTAGCCGGACCCGCCCGGGCCCTGCCATAGCGCCGCCTAGTGGGCGAAAGGATACAGCTTCCAATAGGCCTTGATGAGCCTCCAGCGGTTGGCCAGGCCCTCGGGCTCGAAAATGAGGAACAGGATGAGCACCAGCCCGAAGACGCCCTCGCGCAGGGCCACGATGTACTGGCTGATGTTCGGCAGCACGTCGGAGATCGAGTTGGACAGGCCGTTGAGCACTTCCGGCAGGAGCGTCATGAACACCGCTCCCATGACCGAGCCCACAACGCTGCCCAGGCCGCCGATGATGATCATGGCCAGGTAGGAGATGGACAGCCCGATGTTGAACTGCTCCGCGGACAAGAACAGGGTGTAGTGGGCCCACAGGCCGCCGGCAACGCCCGCCAGGAAGGACGAGAGCCCGAAGGCCGCCAGCTTGTAGCCGAAGAGGTTCACCCCGGCGATTTCGGCGGAGAGGTAGAAGTCGCGGATGGAGACAAAGGCCCGGCCGTGCCTGGTGCGCATGACGTTGGTGACCATGAGCAGGGACAGGGCGGTGATGCTGAAGAGCAGGTAGAAGATCTTGCGCTCATTGTCGAAGGAATAGCCAAGGATTTGCGGGGCGTCGACGATGAGACCGCGCGAGCCGCCGGTGACGGACTCCCAGTGCAGGAAAACATATTCCAGGATGAGCTGGGCGGCCAGGGTGGCGATGGCCAGGTAGATGCCCTTGAGCCGGAGGGAGGGCACGCCGAAGACCATGCCCACTGCGGCTGCCGCGAAGCCCCCGAGGAGCAGCGCCGCCAGGAAGGGCACCCCATGCAGGGTGGCCTGGGCCGCGACATAGGCGCCGACGCCCAGAAACGCGCCGTGGCCGAGGGAGATCTGCCCGCAGACGCCCGTGAGCAGGTTCAGGGACACCGCCCCGATGACCGCGATGCAGATGAGGTTCAGCATGGACACGAAATAGCTGTCCAGCACCAGCGGGGAGGCCAGGAGCAGGACGATGAAGATGCCCAGGCAGGTCCTCTGGAACCCGCTTTGGAATACGGCGGCCTCGGCCCGGTAGCTTTCAAAGAACAGTCCGCATTTGCCGTGCATGGCCTAGACCCTCTCGATCTCTTCGGTGCCGAAGAGTCCGTAGGGTTTGATCATCAGGATGGCCACAAGGACCACAAAGGCCGCCACCTCGCGGAATCCGCCCAGGTCGAAGAGATCCTTGGCCAGCCCGTCGCAGACATTCTCCAGCACGCCGATGATCAGTCCGCCCAGGGCCGCGCCGAGCAGGCTGTCCAGCCCGCCCATGATGACCGCCGGGAAGACCTTGAGCCCCAGCACGCCCAGGTGGGAGTTGATGCCGTTGATGTTGCCCAGGATGACCCCGCCCACGGTGGAGACCACGGAGGCGATGCACCAGGACAGGGCGAAGATGCCCCGGATGCCGATGCCCATGCTCTGGGCGGCCTGCTGGTCGTGGGCCGTGGCGCGCATGGCGATGCCCATGCGCGAGTATTTGAAGAACACCGTGAACACGGCGAAGAGCACCCCTGAGAGCGCAAAGGCCGCGATATACACCGGGGCAACGGGCAGCCCGGCGATGATGATCGGCGTCGAGGGCAGCACCTCCGGGTAGACCTTGATCTGCGTGCCCCAGATGAGCTGCACGATGCTCTTCAGCACCGAGGACAGGCCGATGGTGACCATGATGACGCAGATGTGCGCCTCGCCAATGAGCGGCCGCAGGGCCAGCCGCTCCACGGCCAGGCCGAGGATCACGGAGAAGCCGAGGGTCATGAGGAAGGCCCAGACAAAGGGGACGTGCAACTGCACGGTGAGGCCGAAGCAGACGTAGGCGCCCACCATGACCATCTCGCCCTGGGCGAAATTGACGACCTTGGTGGCCTTGTAGATGACCACGAAGCCCAGGGCCACCAGGCTGTAGATGCTGCCCACCACAAGGCCGTTGATGAAAAGCTGAAGATAGTATTCCACGGCCTTACACGTCCTCCACGTTCTCGATGCGGATGTCGCCGCACATCTCTTGCACACGCCCGTCCTGGTACTGGATGGCCATGTCCAGGCGCATGGCGCAGGCATCGCTGTACAGGGCGTCAATGAGGGCCCCGTAGCGTTCGTTGATGGTTCCCCGGCGCACCTTGCGCGTGCGGGTCAGCTCGCCGTCGTCGGCGTCCAGCTCCTTGTAGAGCAGGGCGAAGCGCCGGATGCGCGTGGCCTTGGGCAGGCTCTTGTTGATCTTCTGGATCTCGTCCTTGACCAGGTCGTAGACCTGATTTTTGGCCGCCAGGTCCTGGTAGGTGGTGTAGGTGATCATGCGCCCTTCGGCCCAGTGCCCGACGATGTTCATGTCGATGCACAGGATGGCCACCACGATGTCGCGCCCCTGCCCCAGCACCACGGCCTCGCGCAGAAACGGCGAGAACTTGAGCTTGTTCTCCAAAAATTGGGGAGAGAAGCGCGTAGTGTCCTTCAGGTACATGACGTCCTTCAGGCGGTCGATGACCACCAGGCGCCCCAGATCGTCGAAGTACCCGGCGTCGCCAGAGAGCAGCCAGCCGTCCTGGATGGTCTCGGCCGTGGCCTCCTCGTTCTTGTAGTAGCCCAGGAACACCGCCGGGCTTTTGGACAAAATCTCGCCCGCTTCGGAGATGCGCACTTCGGTCTCCGGAATGGGCAGGCCCACGGAGTCGAAGTCCACTTGGCCGTCGCGGTGGATGCAGGAGATGCCTGCGATTTCGGTCTGGCCATAGATCTGCTTCAGGTTGACGCCAAGGGCGTGGAAGAAGCGGATGGTGTCCGGGCCCAGGGCCGCGCCGCCCGTGGAGGCGGTGCGGATGCGCGAGAAGCCCAGGCGGTCGCGCATGGCGCGGAACAGAAACAGGTCGGACAGGGCCTTGCCCAGGGCCAGCAGGGGGCCGGGCTTGCGGCCTGCGAAGGTCTCGTCCACGTACTTGATGCCTATGGGCAGGAAGATGTTGTACAGAAGGCGCTTTATGGGCGTGGTCTCCATGATGTCGCCCTGGACCTTGGCGGCCAGGCCCTCCCACACTCGCGGCGGCGAGAAGATGAGGTGCGGCCCGATCTCGCGGATGTTGGCCTGGGCGGTGTCGGGCTCCTCGGGAAAATTTACGCAGAAGCCAAAGAGCAGGCTGGAGGCCACGGCCATCATCTGTTCGCCCATCCAGGCCAGGGGCAGGAAGGAGACGAATTCGTCCTTCTCGCGCTTGGGATCCACCTTGCCCAGGTTGGCGGCCATGGCCAGCATGTTGCGGTGGGAAAGCACTGCCAGCTTGGGCCGGCCCGTGGTGCCGGAGGTGGTGGCCACCAGGCAGGGGTCGGTGGGCTTCAGCTGCGCCGTCATGGCCGTGAACTCGACCACGGAGTCGGTGACGGCCTTGCGGCCCTTCTCGCACACGGCGTCGAAGGAGAGCAGGTCCGTTGCTTCATAGCCGTTCAGGCCCTTGGGGTCATGGAAGATGATGTGCTTGAGCTTCAGGAGGTCCGGGCGCAGGGTCAGGATCTTGTCCACCTGCTCCTGGTCCTCGGCCACCACGAGCTTGGCCTCGGAGAGCTCGAAGATGTAGCGCACCTCGTCCGGGGAGGAGTCCTGGTACAGCCCCAGAGCCAGCCCGCCCAGGGCCTGGATGGCCAGTTCGGCGAAAAGCCATTCCGGACGGTTGTCGCCGATGAGGATGACGATGTCGCCCTTGCCTAGACCCAGCTGGCGCAGGCCGCAGGCGAATTCCGCCGTGATGCTCAGGTAGTCGCGCCAGGAATAGGGCTGCCAGACGCCCAACTCCTTTTCGCGCAGGGCGGTGCCGCGTGGGCGCTTACTTGCCTGCGCGAGCAGGAGGGCGGGCAGCGTGGTGTCGTAGGTTCTGGGCATGGAGCGGGTTCCTGTTTGCCTAGCGTCCGAAGAAGGTGGCGTCCTCGGTGCCGAGGTAGGCGGCCACGACGTCCTGGTTGGCGCTGATCTCGTCCGGGCGGCCCTGCGCCAGCACGGAGCCGAAGTCCAGCACCACGATCTTGTCCGAGATGTCCATGACCACGCCCATGTCGTGCTCGATCAAAAGCACGGTGGCGCCCCATTCCTCGCAGATGTCCAGGATGTAGCGGGCCATGTCCTCGGTTTCCTCAAGGTTCATGCCGGCCATGGGCTCGTCCAGCAGGATGAGCTTGGGCTCTGCGGCCAGGGCCCGGCCCAGCTCCACGCGTTTCTGCACGCCGTAGGGCAGGTGTCCGGCGGCCTGGTGCCGGTAGGGCGAGAGGCCGAGAAAGTCGATGACGTCCTCCACCCGGCGGCGGTGCTCGGATTCATCCTGCACCGCCCGGCCGAAGTAGGCGATGGAGGACAGGATGCCGTAGCGGATGAGGTGGTGGCGGCCCACCATGAGGTTGTCGAGCACCGACAGGCCCTTGAACAGGGCGATGTTCTGAAAGGTGCGCGAAAGCCCCATGGCCGTGCGCTTGTGCGCGGGCACGGCCAGAAGGTTCTTGCCGTCGAGGTAGATCTCGCCGCAGTTCGGGGTGTAGCGGCCGCTGATGCAGTTCAGGATGCTCGTCTTGCCGGCGCCGTTGGGGCCGATGAGGGACACTATGCGGCCCTTCTCCACGGAGAAGGCGACATCGGTGAGGGCGGCGATGCCCTTGAAGGTCAGGGTGACGCCCTTGACTTCCAGCAGCGGTGTCATCACTGCCACTCGTGCATGTAGTCCATGGGGCCCATGACCTTGAAGCCGTGCTCATGGAGGGCGGCGGCGACGGGCGAGGCGTCGTCCGTGGCCACGCGGATGACGATGATGCGCTGGCCGTCGTGGAAGAAGGTGCCGGTGGAGATGATGGACAGGCCCATGCCGGCGATGATGCCGGCGGCCTCGTGCAGGACGCCGGCGCGGTCCGGGGCGGCGAAGGTAATGCGCGAGCCGCCCTGGCGGTGGCCCATCTCCTCAACCAGCACGTCGAGCATGACGCTCCTGTTGATGTAACCGATGAGCTCCCCGCCCTGGCCCACAACGGCAAGGCCGGCCAGGTTGCCCTCGAACATCATGTCCGCGGCGGCCTCGATCTCGGTTTCCGGGGGAATGCTCTTGATGTCCTTGCGGATGATCTTGTCCACGGTGAGGCGGCTCATGAGGTATTTGACCTCATGCTTGTCCAGGGAGGTCATGATGCTGGGCAGGGAGGCGGTGAGATCCTCCGGGCGGACGTAGCCCAGGAGCTTGCCCTGCTCGACCACGAGGAGCATCCCGAGCCTGCTTTCCTCAAGCAGTTTGTGCGCCTCAAGAACGGGCGTCTTGGGCGTCACGGTGACGAAGTTGCGCAGCATCTTCAGGCCGACGTACATGGCCCCTCCTTGACTCTGTCTCAGGCGGATGTCTTTGGTACAGCGGCGTTTATGAAAACCTGATTGTCCTGTCGAGTCAAGAGGAAAGTGGAGTGGGCGCCCGCACTCAGGCAGAATAATGAGCATTTCGGACCTTGCCTGGAGGCCGTGCATGCAATATCTACTCTTTCCCATCGGCACGGCGTTTGCTAATTCGCTTCGGGACAGGTGACATAATGACGGAAAATGAACTCTCCAAGCTCAAGATCGACAAGGCCGCCTGGAGCGGGGCCGGGAAACGCCCTGCGGGCCGTGCCTTGCGCGTGGCCCTGGCCGTTGCCGCCGGGGTGCTGCTCATCCTCGCGGTTCGGCACATTTTTCCCCCCGCCGTCGAGGTCGACACCTCGGCCGTGAGCCAGATATACCCCTCCCAGGGGCTGACCCTGCTCAACTCCAGCGGCTACGTGACGGCCCAGCGCAAGGCCTCCGTGGCCTCCCGGACCACGGCGCGGCTGGTCTGGCTGGGGGTGGAGGAGGGCAGCCGCCTGCGCAAGGACGAGGTCATCGCCCGCTTGGAGCAGGACGACGTCCTGGCCGCGCGCGACCGCGCCGGGGCGACCTTCAAGGCCAATCAGGCCGATATCGAGCGCGTCCAGTCCGAACTCACCGACGCCGCCCAGAATCTGGAGCGCATGAAGCTGCTTCTGGCCGACAAGTCCATTGCCCAGGCCGACTATGACGCTGCCGAGGCCAGGTTCAAGAAGGCCCAGGCCGGGGTCAGCGTGGCGCGCTGGACGGCCGGATCCTCGGGCGCAGCCCTGCGCGAGTCCACGGCGGCCCTGGGCTACACCCTGCTGCGCGCGCCATTTGACGGCGTGGTGCTGACCAAGAACGCCGATGTGGGCGACATCGTCACCCCCCTGGGCGCGGCGGCCAACGCCAAGTCCAGCGTGGTCACCATTGCCGACCTGGGGTCGTTGCTGGTGGAGACCGACGTGTCCGAGTCCAACGTGTCCAAGGTCAAGGCCGGCGCGGCCTGCGAAATCATGCTCGACGCCCTGCCCGGCGAACGCTTCCCAGGCCTGGTGCACATGATCGTGCCCACGGCCGACCGCACCAAGGGCTCGGTGCTGGTCAAGGTCAAGTTCCGCGCCCTGGACCCGCGCATCCTGCCGGAGATGAGCGCCAAGGTGGCCTTCCTGAGCCGCGAGCTGTCCGAGTCCGAGCGGGTTGCGCGCCTGGGCGTGCCCGCCGCGGCTGTGGTGGAGCAGGGCGGCCGCAAGGTCGTTTTCCAGGTGGCGGACGGCGTGGCCAGCGCAGTGCCTGTGGAAACGGGCGCCAGGATCGGGGATTTTCTGGAGCTGGCCTCCGGCCCCAAGGCCGGCGCGCGCGTGGTCATGAGCCCCCCGGCCGGTTTGAAGTCCGGGGCCAGGGTCATGGCCAAGAAATGAGCGCGCCGGTAGGCCAGCAAGGAAGCGGGAGCGGAAGCCCGGCCATCGACATCCGCGCGGTGTCCAAGTCCTATGTGCGCGGCCAGCAGACCGTGCCCGTGCTCAAGGACGTGAGCTTCCACATCAGCCCGGGCGAGTTCGTGGCCCTCATGGGGCCTTCGGGCTCGGGCAAGAGCACGCTTCTGAACCTCATCGCGGGCATCGACCACGTGGACGCCGGCACCATCCTGGTGGGCGACACGGACATCACCACCCTAAACGAGAGCGCCCTCGCCCGCTGGCGCAGCAGGAGCATCGGCTTCATCTTTCAGTTCTACAACCTCATCCCCGTGCTTACGGCCCTGGAGAACGTGGAGCTGCCGCTCCTGCTCACGCCGCTTTCTGCGCGGGAGCGCAGGGAGCACGCCACGGCCGCCCTGGCCCTGGTGGGCCTGGCCGACCGCATGGACCACCGTCCCTCGGAACTTTCCGGCGGGCAGCAGCAGCGCACGGCCATTGCCCGGGCCATCGTCACGGACCCGGACATCCTGGTGGCCGACGAGCCCACGGGCGACCTGGACCGCGTCTCGGCCGGGGAGATCCTGGACCTCATGGCCGGGCTCAACAAGAGCCTGGGCAAGACCATCGTCATGGTCACCCACGACCCCAGGGCCGCGGAACGGGCGCACCTCGTGCGCAGCCTGGAGAAGGGCCTGCTCATCGACTCGGACCCGGCGGACCAGAAAGACCATGCTGACCCTGCGCTTCATCCTTAAGAACCTTTCGCGGCACAAGCTGCGCAACTGTCTGACCGTGGTGGGCATCGCGGTATCGGTGCTGTCCTTCGGCCTGCTGCGGACCACGGTGGACGCCTGGCACGCCGGGGTGGAGGCCAGCTCGGCCACGCGCCTGGTGACGCGCAACTCCATCTCGCTGATATTCTCCCTGCCCGTGTCCTACGAGGAGCGCATCCGGGGCGTGGAGGGCGTCGAAATCGTCTCGCGCGGGAACTGGTTCGGCGGGGAGTACATCGACGAGAAGAACTTCTTCCCCAACTTCGCAGTAGATGCGCGCACCTATCTGGAGCTCTACCCGGAGCTCCTGCTTCCCGATGACCAGAAGGCGGCCTTCCTGCGCGACCGCAAGGGATGCATCATCGGGGCCAAGCTGGCAGCGCGCTTCGGCTGGAAGATCGGCGACCCCGTGACCCTCAAGGGCACCATCTTCCCCGGCAACTGGGGGCTCACCGTGCGCGGCGTCTACGCCGGCCGCGACAAGGGCACGGACGAGACCATGCTCCTGTTCCACTGGGACTATCTGAACGAGACGCTCCGGAAGACCTCCCCGCGCCGGGCCGACCAGGCCGGGTTCTACATCATCGGCATCACCAGCGCGGACGCGGCCGCGTCCACGGCCCTGGCCATCGACGCGCGCTTCCAGAACTCCCTGGCCGAGACCCTGACCGAGACCGAGAAGGCCTTCCAGATGAGCTTCGTGGCCATGAGCGGAGCCATTGTGGCGGCCATCCGCATCGTGTCCCTGCTGGTCATCGTGATCATCATGGCCGTGGCCGCGAACACCATGGCCATGAGCGCACGGGAACGCATGGGCGAGTTCGCCGCCCTGAAGGCCCTGGGTTTTGGCGGCGGCTATCTGGCCAGGCTCATCCTGGGCGAGTCCCTGGCCATCGCGGCCATCGGCTGCGCCCTGGGCTGCGGCCTGACCTTTCCGGCTGCCGCTGCCTTTGGTCAGGCCGTGAGCCAGTATTTCCCGGTCTTCCAGGTCTCGGCCCTCACCGTGGGCCTGCAAGGGGCCTCGGCCCTGGTGGTGGGGCTGGTGGCGGGCATCGTCCCGGCCCTGCGCGCGCAGAGCATAGGCATTGCCGAGGCCCTGCGGAGGATCGGCTGATGGCCCTGCTGGCGTCCTACAGCCTGCGCAATCTGCTGGCCCGGCGCATGACAACGGCCCTGACCGCCGGGGGCATGGCCCTGGTGGTCTTTGTTTTCGCCGCCGCGTTGATGCTGGCCGAGGGCCTGCGCTCCACACTGGTGCAGACCGGATCTTCGGGAAACGCGCTGGTGCTGCGCAAGGGCTCCAAGTCCGAGATCGAAAGCGTTGTGGATCGCAACGCAGCCGCGCTGGTGGAGACCAGCGCGGAGATCGCCAAGGCCGGCGATGGCGCGGCCCTTGCCGCGCGCGAGGTTGTGGTGCTCATCAACCTGGCCAAGCGCGGCACGGGCGAGGCCTCCAACGTGTTGCTGCGCGGCATCGGGGAGAAATCCCTGGCGCTGCGGCCCCAGGTGCGCATGGTCGCGGGGCGCATGCCACGCTTCGGTTCGTCGGAGATCTGCGCCGGCGAGGGCGTGGCGCGCCGCTTCAAGGGCGCCGGGCTCGGCGAGACATTGCGGTTCGGCATGCGCGAGTGGACCGTGGTGGGCATCTTCGACGCCGGGGCCACGGGGTTCAGCTCAGAGATCTGGGGGGATGCGGACCAGTTCATGAGCGCCTTCCGGCGCGGGGCCTACACCCTGGTCCTGGTGAAGCTCGCGCGCGAGGACGGGCTGGCCGCCTTCCGGCAAAGTCTGGAGGCCGACCCGCGCCTGCAGCTCGACGTGAAGGCCGAGTCGGCGTTCTACGCTGAGCAGTCGGAGATGATGGCCAAGTTCCTGCGCATCCTTGGGATGTCGCTGACGGCCATCTTCTCCATCGGGGCCATGATCGGGGCCATGATCACCATGCATGCGGCCGTGGCCGGGCGCACCGGGGAGATCGGCACCCTGCGCGCCCTGGGGTTTCCCAGGCGCTCCATTCTGTGGGCCTTTGTGCTGGAGGCGCTGCTGCTGGGGCTTCTTGGCGGGGCGGTGGGGCTGGCCGCGGCCTCGGGCCTGCAGTTCTTCACCATCTCCACCATGAACTTTCAGACCTTCGCCGAGCTGGCCTTTGGCTTTGCCCTCACGCCAGGCATCGGGCTGTTGTCCCTGGGCTTCGGCATGGGCATGGGGCTTCTGGGCGGGTTCATTCCGGCCCTGCGCGCTGCGCGGATAAAAATCGTGGATGCCCTGAGGGCTGCGTAGGCTGGGGGGACGCGCTCAGCGCAGTTCGCCCCGGCAGGAGCGGACCTGCAGTTCCTGCAGGATGAGGCGCTCGTATTCCGGGTGCACACGCTCGTCCGAGATGGGCTCTTCGGAGTTCATGAGCTTGAGAAGATGTTGGGTTTCTTCCCAAAAATCCAGAAGTTCGTCGTCGCCCAGGGACTTGATCTGGTCTTCCAGGGACAGCGTGTCGTCAGCGTTGGCGAATTGGCCCATGCAATGAGGTTCCTTGGGGTAAAGTTTTTTCTCGTTTGGTGCGATGGAGACGAGGGATGGATAGCCGTTTCCGGCCCGCCCGTCAAACGGCGATATTTCCAGGGCCGAGGCCTTTTCATTATTGGCGAATGAAGTTGACAATTCTTCAGGATGCTGCAAGATAACTTTAAGATTTCTTGTCGTCAACGCGAGTCACAATGCGCCCGGAAGGGGTGTCGGACAATAAGGAGCGGCATATGGAAGAGAACGTACGGCGCCAGGATGACACCCTCATTCAGCTGGTCACCTTCAGCATCGGCGACGAGGAGTTCGGCGTGGACATCCTCAAGGTGCAGGAAATCATCCGCACCATGGAGATAACCCGCGTTCCCCGCGCGCCTGAATTTGTGGAAGGCGTCATCAACCTGCGCGGCAAGGTCATCCCCATCATCGACCTGCGCCGCCGGTTCAAGCTGGCCGACCGCGTCCACGACAAGCATACGCGCATCATCGTCATCGAAATCAGCAGCATGGTTGTCGGTTTCGTGGTCGATTCCGTGTCCGAGGTGCTGCGCATACCCGCCAACACCGTGGAGCCGCCGCCGCCAGTTGTGTCCGGCCTGGATTCCGAGTACATCAGCGGCGTCGGCAAGCTTGAGGACAGGCTGCTCATCCTGCTGGACCTGAACAAGCTCCTGAGCGGCGAGGAGCACGCTGTCTTGAGCACGTCGATCTAGACGGATCGCTGAAACGGAGGCTTGGGGCCGCCTTTTCGCCTTTCCGGCGATGAGGCGGCCTTGTTTTGTTCCGCAACCACATGACGCGACGCCATGATTCGTGGCGCCGCGCGCTGGAGTTTTTGCCGTGCAGTTTCCGCAGGAATTGAGTGCATTCTTCCAGGGCCGAGGCGGCGCGCTGCGCGTGTTCAAGAGCGGCCCCGGCACCCAGGCCTTTCTGGCCCACGCCCTGCGCGGGGCCGGGCAGGACGTGGTCCTGGTGGCCGCAGGCGCGCGCGAGTTTCGTGAACTGGAAGGACTCCTCGCCCTGTTCAGCGGGCCGCCGGACGAGCTCCTCCCGGCCTGGGAGCGCGCCGTCATCACCCTGCCGCAGCACCTGCCGCGCAAGCCCACGGCCGAGGACTGGGCAGAGCGCTGGGCTGCGCTGCATGGCCTTTGCTTTGGCCGCAAGCCGCGCATCGTGCTTTTGACCGTGGACAATCTGCTGCCGCGCTGGCCCTCGGTGGAGGCGGTGGAGCACAGCACGCTCACCCTGGCGCGCGGCGAGGAGCTGTCCCCGGAGATGCTGCTGGAGCAGGCCGTGGCCTGGGGCTACGTGCGCCGCCCGGTGGTCACGGCCGTGGGCGAGATCGCCGTGCGCGGCGACATCGTGGACATCTTTGCCTCGGGCTATGCCCTGCCCCTGCGCTTGGAATTCTTCGGCGACAGCCTGGATGAGATCCGCCTCTTTGACCCGGCCACCCAGCGTTCCCGCGCCGAACTCAAGGAGATGACCCTGCTTCCGGTGTCCCCAGGGCTCCTGGACGCGCGCGCGCTGGAGCAGGCCATTGAGCATTGGCGCCGCCTGCGCATGAGCGGGGACATGGCCGTGGCCCTGGAGCAGGAGCTGGGCGAGCGTGTGGAGCGCTCCGACGCCTTTCTCTGGCCCGGCCTGTTCTACCCGGATTCGGCCAACCTGGACGCCTTTCTGCCGCAGGAGGCTGTGTTTCTCCTGGGCTCTGCCCCGGAGCTGCGCAACCGTCTGTCGGACCAGCACGCGGGTTGGCGCTCCTTCCTGGAGCGCGAGGCTGTAGAGAGCGGCTGGCGCTGGCCGCTGCACGCCCTGTGCTGGCCTGAGGAGTCGGCCCGCAAGACCTGGCAGGGCAAGCGCCAGGTGGCCTTCGAGGATCTGGTCATGGGCCAGGAGAAGCATGGAGTGGACCTGCCGGAGAAGAGCTACCAGAGCTTCCAGGATCTCTTCTGGCGGCCCGACAGCGCCCGCCGGCCCTGGACCGCCCTGACCACGGCCCTGCGCGAATGGACCACCTCGGGCTCGCAGGTGCTCTTGAGCTTCCACACCGAGCGCTCGCGCCGGAAGTTCCTGGGCCTGGCCGAGCAGGAGGGCCTGCGCGTCGGCACGGAGTACCAGCCTGGCGGACGCGGCGTGGTGGCGCTCATCTCGCCCCTCAATAGCGGCATGGAGCTTTCCTTCTGCGGGCTGTCCATCCTGCCGGAAAACATCCTCCAGCCCGAGGCCGCGCCCCAGGTCCGGGCCGACCGCAAGAAGGCCTTTGAAGGCCTGTCGCGCCACGACGACCTGGGCGTGGACGATCTGCTGGTGCACCGCGAGTACGGGGTCTCGCGCTTCGGCGGGCTGCACCACCTGAAGGTCGGGGCCGTGGCCAACGACTATCTGCTGTTGTTCTTCGACGGGGACGACAAGCTGTACCTGCCTGTGGACCGCCTGAACCTCATCCAGCGCTTCAAGGGCCCGGAAGGCAACGACCCGCGCCTGGACCGCCTGGGCGGCAGCCTGTGGGCCAAGAGCACGGAGCGCGCCCGCAAGGCCATCGAGAAGATAGCCCAGGATTTGGTTGAGATGTATGCCTTCCGCCGCGTGGCCAAGGGCTATTCCTACGGCCCGCCGGACGAGATGTACCGCGAGTTCGAGGCCACCTTCGGCTTTGAGGAGACCCCGGACCAGGCGCGCGCCATTGAAGACGTCTTTGCCGACATGGCCGGAAGCGAGCCCATGGACCGCCTGGTCTGCGGCGACGTGGGCTTCGGCAAGACCGAGGTCGCCCTGCGCGCGGCCTTCCGCGCCGTGTCCGACGGCCGGCAGGTGGCCTTGCTCTGCCCCACCACGGTGCTGGCGGAGCAGCACTACCAGACCTTCACACGGCGCATGGAGGGCTTCCCCGTGCGCGTGGGCATGCTCAGCCGCTTTGTGCCGCCGGCGCGCCAGAAGCTCATCGTCCAGGCGGCGGCGCGCGGGGAGATCGACATCCTCATCGGCACCCACCGCCTGATCTCCAAGGACGTGGATCTGCCGAACCTGGGCCTGCTCATCCTGGACGAGGAGCAGCGCTTCGGGGTCAAGCACAAGGAGAAGCTGAAGCTTCTGCGCAAGAACATCGACGTGCTGACCCTCACGGCCACGCCCATTCCGCGCACGCTGCA
This sequence comes from Pseudomonadota bacterium, assembly GCA_018822105.1. Taxonomy (GTDB): domain Bacteria; phylum Desulfobacterota; class Desulfovibrionia; order Desulfovibrionales; family Desulfovibrionaceae; genus Humidesulfovibrio. Next base: position 131,819 of record JAHJLB010000011.1, on the reverse strand, counting down.
GCTCTCCCTCTCGGGCCTGCGCGGTCTGTCGGTCATCGAGACCCCGCCCGAGGACCGCAAGCCCGTGGAGACAGCCCTGGCGGAGCGCGACGACGCCCTGTTGGGCACTGTGCTGGCCCGTGAGCTGGAGCGCGGCGGCCAGGTGTTCTGGGTCTACAACCGGGTGGAGGGGCTGGAGCAGGTGGCCGAATACGTGCGCAAGCTCGCGCCAGGGGCGCGCGTGGGCATGGCCCACGGCCAGATGAACGAGCGCGCCCTGGAGGACGCCATGCACGGCTTCTGGCACAAGGAGCTGGACGTCTTGGTGTGCACGGCCATCGTGGAGTCCGGGCTGGACTTCCCCAACGCCAACACCCTGGTGGTGGACCAGGCCCAGATGTTCGGACTGGGCCAACTGTACCAGTTGCGCGGCCGCGTGGGCCGCAGCGACCGCCAGGCCTACGCCTATTTCGTCGTGCCTTCCCTGGAGCGCCTGCCGGAGATCAGCAGGCGCCGCCTGCGCATCATCCTGGATCTGGACTACCTGGGCGCGGGCTTTCAGGTGGCCATGGAGGACCTGCGCCTGCGCGGGGCCGGCAACATCCTGGGCGAGGTCCAGTCCGGGCAGATAGCCCGCGTGGGCCTGGACCTGTTCCTGGAGATGCTTGAGGAGGAGGTGCGGCGCATCCGTGGCGGGCCCCTGACCCAGGAGACCAACCCGGAGCTGCAGTTCGTGTTCGAGGCGCATCTGCCTGCGGACTACGTGACCGACCCCAAGGAGCGTCTGCGCTATTACAAGGCCCTGTCCAGCGCGCGCAGCCAGACGCTTCTGGTGGAGCTGGCCGCGGAGATGCGCGACCGCTTCGGGCCCTTGCCGGAGGAGGCGAAGAACTTCCTGTCCGTGCTGGAGGTCAAGGCCGTGCTGGCCCGGCTGCAGGTGCTCCGGGCCGAGCTGTCGCCCGTGCGCGCCGTGCTGGTCTGGGGCCAGGAGACCGGGGCCGTGTCGCCGGAGGCGCTGGTGGCCTGGGTGGGCGCAGGGACGCGTCAGGCCCGGCTGTTGCCGCCGTCCAAACTTGAGGTGCGTTACCCGGAAGGTCTGGACGTGGGCAGAGGGTTGGAGTACTTGCGCTCTGAACTGGAGACGCTTTCAACCGGCTGCGCGAGCAGGCCGGACAAGGCCGGTGCCTGATGACCATACGCATCCGTGAGCAGGTTGCGCCCATAGCCTTCATGTTCCTGATCCTTCTTGCGGGCTGCGGCCGCAAGGCTCAGGACGAGGTCGGCGTGGTGGCCAAGGTCAACGGCCGGCCCATTCGTTTGGAGATGCTGGAGTTCCAGTACGACCTGCTGCATTTCGACGCCTTTTCCGGCTCGCTGCCCACGGTCGGCGCCCTGCGCGAGGCCTATGGCCAGATACTGGGCGGGCTCATCGCCCTTGAGCTGGTGAGCCAGGAGCTGGAGAAGCGCGGCCAGGATGTCAATGACGAGGAGCTGGCCCAGGCCGAGGCCAAGGTCCGCGTCGACTACCCGGACGATTCCTTTGATCAGATGCTGGCCGACGAATTCATCGACCTTGCCATGTGGCGCAAGAATCTGCGCTATGCCTGCGGGGTGGAGAAGTTCCAGCGTCTCGTGCTGCGGCCCCAGATCCACCTGGATTACCGTGAGGTCGAGGCCTATTACCGCGGGCATGTGGCCGAGTACCGGCTGCCTGAACGCTTGCGCCTGCTGGTGGTCCACGGTCCTGGCCGGGAGGTTGTGGACAAGTCCCTGGCCCTGTACCAGCAGAAGAAGACGGTTTCCGCAGTGCTCGCGGCCTTTCCCGGGGTGCAGGCGCGGGAAGTGACGGTGCCGAGAGAGCTGTTGAACGCCGGCTGGGCAGAGGCCCTGCACACCGCCCAGCCAGGCGGGGCAGGGGTTGTTCTGCCCGGCCGGGGCGTTTTTGAGGGGCTTCTGCTGCTGAAGAACCTGCCCGCGCAGACCCTGGATGTGGCCCAGGCCTATCCGCAGGTGGAGGCTGTCCTGCTGGAGCAGCGGCTCCAACAGGCCTTTGAAGCCTGGCTGGGCAAGGCGGTGGACGCCTCGGTGATATTGGTGAGCGGGCGTCTGCTGCAGCAGGACGACGACGAGAACCTGCCCCCCGAGGCGCCGCCTGCGGAGGCCGATGCGAAGGGCGGGCAAGAGGGCGTTGCCAGCGGCAACGAGACGGGGTAACCTCCCCCCAGGTCAGCTGATCCCGCCCAGACGGCGGGTGCATGGTCCATATTTTCATTGTGTGAGGAGAAACATGCGCGCATTCCGGTCCCTTCTCAGCGGCAACGCAGCCCCCCTTTCCCTGCTTGCGGCGGCAGCGCTGGCGTTGTTGACCTTCGCCAGCCCCGTTCAGGCGGAGGATATCGTGCTTGATGGCATTGTGGCCACGGTGAACGGCAAGATCATTACGCGCTTTGAACTCGATGAGCGCCTGCGCCCCGTGTACGAGCAGATGCGCGGACGCACCCTGGCTCCCCAGGAGATGCTGAAGCTCGCAGAACTCCGCCGCCAGACCCTGGACCAGATGATCGACGACCTGCTCATCCTTCAGGATTCCGAACGCTACAAGCTCAAGGTCAGCGATGCCGAGGTGGAGGAGCAGATCAAGGAGTTCCGCGCGAAGCGCCAGCTGAGCGAGGAGGACTTCAAGAAGCAGCTGGCCATGCAGCGCATGAGCCGCGAGGACTTTATCCGCAACATGAGGCGCGACCTCATCAGGCACCGCCTCATCGGCGGAGTGGTGTCGAACAAGGTGGTGGTCACTGACTCCGAGGTGGAGCAGCAGTACCTGGAGCGCAAGGCCGAGTTCTCCAAGGACAGCATGGTCCAGCTCGCCATGGTCCTCCTGCCGGCGGGAGTGAAGGCCCTGGACGTCAAGAACGCCATCGAGACCGGGCAGACGACCTTTGCCGAGGCGGCGAACAAGTATACCCAGGGGCCTGGCGCAGGACAGGGCGGCGACATCGGCTTCATCGCCTGGAAGGATCTTGCGCCCGATTGGAGCGAGGCGCTGCGCGGGCTCAAGCCTGGGCAGATCACCCCGCCTGTGCGTGTGCAGGAGTTCGAAGGTCTGCTTCAGGTGGTCAGCCTGAAGGAGGGGGAAGAGCTTCCCCTGGATGCCGTGCGCGAGCAGATCTACCAGTCTTTGCATGAAGGAAAGTTTGAGAAGGTATTTCAGGAGTATATGAAAAAGCAACGGGACAAAGCCGTCATTGAGTACAGGAACTTGTAGTCAGTTTGCTGCGCGTGGGGAATTGCGATGAATCTGCTTGAAGTTGGTGCGCTCCTGAAAAGGGAGCGCGAGCGGCGGGGGATCTCCATCCGGGACGTGATGGACGCGACCAAGATCAGCCGCCGCAACCTGGCGGCCATCGAGGAAGGTCAGGTCAGTTCCCTGCCGCATCCTGTGTACCTCAAGGGCTACGTGCGCAACATCGCCTGGATGGTCGGGCTTGACGCCGACGAACTGGGCCAGGTGGTGGACCTGCAGTACGACGTGGAGCAGGCCAAGTATCTGCCCCAGGTCGGCCCAAGCGCAACAGCCGAGTTTTCCACGTCCACCGGCGATTCCGCAATGCCGGGGTCCCGGCCGGAGCAGCCAGCGCAGCACCTTCCGCACCACGCGTCCGCGCCGGAGCGCGAGACCGCGTCCCAGGCCTTGCCGAACCGTTTCGCCCTGAGCAAGCCGAGGCAGAGCGGCTCCTGGCGCTCCGTGCTTGTGCTCGCCCTGCTTGTGGCCGCCCTTGTCGGGCTGCTCGTGCAATTCCAGCGCCCGCAGTCCGTAACGCCGCCGCCCCCGGTCCCGGCCGCGCAGCCCGCGCTTGATGCCGCCAATGCCACGGTCCAGGAGAACGCCACCAGCGCCATGTCGCCGGATGACGCCGCGACAGAGGCCACCCCGTCCGCATCCGACGGGCCTGGCGCACCCGGCGGGCCGTCGGTCCACGAGGCCGCGCGCGCGTCCGCTCCGGCGGCAGCCCTTGGCGTTTCGGGGGGCGCGAGCAACGCCCCGGCCTCCTCCTTGGAGGCGTCGCGCAAGGAGCCGGTGGTCGAGGTCCGCACGCCGGGCATGCACCTGTTGACCATCACGGCCAAGGAGGACGAGGTCTGCTGGGTCGAGGTGAACGACGGCCAGCAGTCCAGGAGCTTCACCCTGCGCAACGGCGAGATCAAGCAGGTCGAATATTCGAGCCGGATGCGCGTGCGCCTGGGCAATGCCGGCGGCGTGACGTTCCGGGTGGACGGAAAGGACCACCCCTACGAGGGCAGGCGCGGCAATATCGACACCGTGGAGTTCGGGGCGCGCTAGGCAGGCGTTGGTCCTTGGCCCGGGACGGGAGACGGGGGCATGGAGTTCACCGAAAAGGCCCTGGTGCTCAAGGTGGGCCGTTTTCGGGAGACGGACATCTGGGTCAGATTGTTCTGCGCGGGACGGGGCCTGATCACGGCCTTCGCCTTTGGGGGCAGCCGGAGCACCCGGCGCTTCTGCGGCTGCCTCGACCAGCTCGTGCTGGGCACCTTCCGGGTCGGCAGCAATCGGCGCGGCTCCTACATGATTCTTGAGGAAGGCACGCTGCTGAATGCCTTTCCCGGTCTGCGCGCCGATTCGCGCAAGCTGGGGCTGGTTGCACACTGCCTGAAGTTCGTGGAGGCCGTGCAGATCGGCCAACAGGGCGCGCGCCCGGCCTTCGAGCTCTTGCTGGAGACCTTGGACACCCTGGAAGGCAGCGAGGTCGGCGCGGAGATGCTGCCGCTGCTGTTCAAGGCCAAGCTGACGTTCGAGCAGGGGCTGAAGCCGGATCTGACGCTGTGCGTCTGCTGCGGCCGTATGGCCTGGCAGCATGCCGGGGGAGCCCCTCCTGCAGTGGCGGAATCTCCCGCAGCGGCGCAGACCTTGGCCTTTTCGGTGGAGCGTGGCGGCCTTGTCTGCGCAGCTTGCGGCGATCCGCAGGCCGAGCCGATGTCTGCCGGGGCGGTGCGCGCCCTGGAATGGATCGGCCAGAGCCGGCCCGCGGACTGGCCCAGGCTGATGCTTGATCCGGTGATGCGCCGGCAGCTGGGGCGGGTGGTGGACCGTTTCGTGGCCTACCATCTGGGCCTGCAGTGGGAATACGGAATGTATCGGAAAATCTAGGTTTATCTGGAGACATGCATGCACTTTCAAGACGTGATCCAAACCTTGCAGCGCTTCTGGACGGACCGGGGCTGCGTGCTGGTCCAGCCCTTTGACATCGAGTGCGGGGCCGGGACCTTCAACCCCTCCACGTTTTTCCGGGTCATCGGGCCGGAGCCCTGGAATGTGGCCTACGTGGAGCCCTCGCGGCGGCCCACGGACGGTCGCTACGGCGAGAACCCCAACCGCCTGCAGCACTACTACCAGTTCCAGGTGATCCTGAAGCCCTCGCCGGAGAACGTCCAGGACCTGTACCTGGACAGCCTGCGCGCCCTGGGCATCGACCCCGCGGCCCACGACATCCGCTTTGTGGAGGACGACTGGGAGTCGCCGACCCTGGGCGCCTGGGGCCTGGGCTGGGAGGTCTGGCTCAACGGCATGGAGGTGACGCAGTTCACCTACTTCCAGCAGGTGGGCGGCCTTGACCTGTTCCCCACCAGCGTGGAGATCACCTACGGCCTTGAGCGCATCTCCATGTATCTGCAGGAGAAGGAGTCGGTTTACGAGCTCATGTGGAACGACACGGTGACCTATGGGCATGTGTACCACCAGAATGAGGTGGAACAGTCGAAGTACAATTTCGAGCTCTCCGACGCCGTCATGCTCCTCGACATGTTCAACAAGTTCGAAGGCGAGTGCAAGCGCCTGGTGGAGGCCGGGGTGCCCTGGCCCGCCTACGACTACTGCCTCAAGTGTTCGCACACCTTCAATCTTCTGGACGCGCGCGGGGCCATCTCCATCACCGAACGCACGGGGTACATCGGCCGGGTGCGCAACCTGGCCTCGGCCATCGCCGCCCTGTACGCCGCCCAGCGCGAGGCCATGGGCTACCCCATGCTCGCCGAAAAATAGTCGGAGCAACACCATATGTCTGAATTCATACTGGAAATAGGCACCGAGGAAATGCCCGCGCGCTTCGTGCCGCGCCTGGGCGAGGATCTGGTGGAGCTGTTCGAGCGTCTGCTGGCCGAGGCGCGCATCGACCATGCCGGGGTCAAGACCTACGCCACCCCGCGACGCCTTGTGGCCCACGTCTCCGGACTGGCTCCCAGCCAGCGCCTGGAGGAGGAGATCGTCTCCGGCCCGCCCGTGCGCATCGCCTACGCCGACGGACAGCTGACCAAGGCCGGCCTTGGCTTCGCCAAGACCCAGGGCGTGTCCGAGGCCGACCTCTTCGTGCAGCAGACCCCCAAGGGCGAGTATCTGGCCGCGCGCAAGACCGTGGGCGGCGGCCTGACCCAGGACATCCTGCCCGGGCTCTGCCTCGCGGCCTGCAAATCCCTGTCCTTCCCCAAGCGCATGAAGTGGGGCAGCATGGACTTTCTCTTCGGCCGCCCCTTGCGCTGGGTGCTGGCCCTGCTGGACGAAAACGTGGTGCCCATCGACATTGCGGGCCTGACCAGCGGCCGCGTCACCTTCGGCCACCGGGTGCTGGGCCCCGGCCCCTTTGCCGTGGACAGCGCCGTGGACTATTTCGACATCATCCGCGACAAGGGCAACGTGGTGCTGGACGCCCGCGAGCGCCTGGAGCTCGTTCGCGCCGAGGGCGACCGCCTGGCCGCCACCCTGGGCGGCGCAGTTGTCTGGGACGAGAGCCTGCTCCTTGAGGTGGCCAACCTGGTGGAGTTCCCCCGGCCCATCCTGGGCGAATTCGCCCGGCTGTACCTGGAGCTGCCCGCGCAGGTGCTCCTGACCAGCATGCAGAGCCACCAGAAGAGTTTCGGCATCACCGGGGCGGACGGCAACCTGCTGCCGTATTTCCTGACCACCCTGAACATCGAGCCCCTGGACATGGCCCTGGTCAAAAAAGGCTGGGAGCGTGTGCTGAAGGCCCGGCTGGAGGACGCCCGCTTCTTCTGGGAGGCCGACCTGGACACGAGCCTGGACGAGTGGCTGGCCAAGCTCGACAGCGTTGTTTTTCTCGGCCCCCTCGGCAGCATGGGCGACAAGTCCCGCCGCCTGGAAATCCTGTGCGGCCGGCTGGCCCAAGCCTGCGGCCTGCCTGTGGCCGACCTGAAGCGCGCCGGCCGGCTGGCCAAGGCCGACCTCATGAGCGAGCTGGTGTACGAGTTCGACAGCCTGCAGGGCGTCATCGGCGGCATCTACGCCCGCAAAAAGGGCGAGAGCGAGTTGACCGCCCAGGCCATCGCCGAGCAGTACCTGCCCGCCGGGCCGGATTCCCCGGTGCCCGCGACCCTTCCCGGCGCCCTCCTGGCCATCGCCGACAAGGCCGACACCATGGCCGGATGCTTCGGTCTGGGCATGATCCCCACCGGGGCGGCCGACCCCTACGCTCTGCGCCGCGCGGCCCTGGGCATCAGCCGCATCGTCATGGAGCACGGCCTGCGCCTGAGGCTCGACGAGGTGCTTGCCTGGGCCCAGGAGGGCTTCGACAAGACGGAAGGCTACGCGGGCGTGAAGTGGAAGCTGGCCCCGGAGGAGGCGCAGGCGAAGATGCTGGACTTCTTCGGCCAGCGCCTGCGGGCCCTGTTCGCCAGCGGCCAGGACGCGGACAGCCGCGTGGCCGATGCCGCCTTGGGCGCGGGCTTTGCGGACATCCGCACCCTCAAGATGCGCTTCGACGCCCTGACCACATTCAGCCGCCAGCCGGACTTCGAGCAGGCCGTCTTGACCTTCAAGCGCGCAGCCAACATCATCCGCAAGCAGGGGGACGAGGCCGGGGCCGCGCTTTCCGCCAGCGTGGACGAGGCGCGCCTGGAGATGGAGCAGGAGCGCGTGCTGGCGAAAAGCCTGCGCGACAGCGCCGGGCGCTTTGAGGAGCTCTGGGCCGCGGACGACTTTGCCGGCCTCTTGGCCATGCTGGGCGAGCTGCGCCCGGCTGTGGACGCCTTCTTCGACAACGTCATGGTCATGGCCGAGGACGCGGATTTGCGCCAGAACCGCCTGAATATCCTTTACTCGCTGGTGGAGCGCCTGGGCAGGCTGGCGGATTTCGGGGCCTTGCAGGTGTAGGAAACAGCTTGACACGCGCGCGGCGCTGTGATTAAGCATCCTCTCTCGACTCAATGTCGGGTTCAAACAACATAAAGAATCAGGAGAAAGAGCGTTGGCCAATCATCCTTCCGCCGCGAAAAGGCACCGTCAGAGCCTCAAGCGCCAGGCCCGCAACAAGGCCGTCAAGACCCGCATCAAGAACGTTGTGAAGGCCGTGCGCCAGGCCCTGGCCGAGAAGAGCACCGAGAACGCCAACGCTGCGCTCAAGATCGCCAGCGCCGTGCTCGACCGCGCCGCCTCCAACAAGGTCATCCACTGGAAGAAAGCCGGCCGCTGCATTGGCCGCCTGCAGACCGCCATCAACAAGATGGCCGCTTCCGTCTAGACCTGTTTGCCCTTATCTGACGATAAAGCCCGCTGCGGATTTCCGTGGCGGGCTTTTTGCGTTGGGTATTTGTTAACATTTCAACTGAGGTGAGTATGGACTTTCATTGAGAACTTCGTTCAAAAAGTCAGATTTTGGACACCCCACAAAAAGAGATTCTATCAAAGCCCTATTGAAACATAAAACTATTCGCTGTTCGTCGGTACGAAGTGTTTTAAATTTTCGAAACATGTATGGTTGAAATGCAGTAAACAAGACCTTGAATTCTTTTCCGCCTATAGCTTGGCTGTTAATTCTTTTGAACCGATTGTATAGAGAGCAATCCTCAAGTAAGGTATTTAACTGTAAAATATTGTGAACAGAGGTGCCAGTTGTTCTCGCGTTTAGTCGGTCGCAAAATTTTATGAAACTAGTCTTGTCAAAGTCGGATAATCTGAAATTTGGTGAACCCCAGCTAAATTCCATTGAAGCAATATTTTCACGCCTAAGGCAATATATTGTTGAAGGCTGTGGCAACTCTCCTTCTTGTCTAGCAAGGTAGTTTATCTCAGTTGCATAAATCGCAAATTGAGTATCGTAAACAATTTTTAGTCTTTTGGAAACAGTTTTTGATTTTGCTGCAAGAATTTGTTTCGGAATAACTGGTGGGTGTGCGCCAATAGAATAATTCTCTCTAAAATATATTATTGTATCAGCCATTTGCGAGTAGTCCCCCCCACCTTTGTAGGCTGGAATTAAAGGGTAAATATTTGATGAAAATGCAATAATATTATAATAAAAGAAAGTGCCAATAACGATTGACGAAAAACCAAGATATATTACCTTAATGCCGTCTACAACTGAGTTTGATTCGAATCGTTTAATGACGTAAATCGCGATGAGCATGCTGAATGTTGTAAACGTTATGTATAGAAACGATCCATTGTTTGTAAGTGAATTGTATATTGCAGAACGAAGCTGATTGTTGCTCACAATAATTAGCACTGAAGTAATAATTACAGCGAGTGTCGGTATGATTCTTGACGTAACGCTTATGTAAAAGTACTGTTTCGTTGTATGCTTTTCAATGAAAAACTGTTCACGATTGAAAGTGCTTAAGTCGCCATTATTTATCTTGGCTTTGTGTAGCAGCCATTTGTCATAGATCTTTGGTAAACCTCGCGCTATGGCAATATATGATATCGGCAGTATGCATATCTCAATAACCTCAGTAACATGCTTCTTTATGTAGTCATGTGGCGAAAAATACAAAAAAATAATAAAGTATAAAAAGTATAAGATAAATGACACCAGCGCGCAAGCCGTCCTAATATTCAAATCTCTCCATTTTCGTTTTAATATTCTTTCGCTAAAATTTGAATTGGAAAGCAATTGGCGTCTTATCCTCCACAACTTGAATAGTAAAACTGTAGGAAATACAATGAGCGTATACGGCAACATGTAGAGTATTCCAATTTCAATGAATTTAAGTTTGAATATGTCGCTTCCAGCTTCTTTAATGCCCATTCTACCTAAATGCCAAGACACAACCAAGAATCCTGTCGTGTATAGAATTCCAGTAATTCCTATAAACCACTTTGGCAGAAAATTGACAAATGCGTTGGAGCATGTGCTCTTTGTATGTGTGGTGTTAAGTGTTTCTGTCTCTGGTCTTGTGTCGGCTCGTAAAAAATATTTCCTGCTTATTGTACCCACACCATCCTCCCTTTTTGTATATGGAAATAATTTTTGGTGTTTTAGCCAACGTCAATTATTCGTGTTTTTCCGTTTGTTATATGTAGCCTTTGACGCACGCCGGATGTCTAGTTCCCCAGCCCCAGCCCGACCGCCACCGGCGCCCAGCCGTCCTTCATGGTCGGCTTCTTCTCGGCACTCTCGATTTTCATCTCCGGAATGAGCGGCTGGCCAAGCGCGGTCTTCTTGCGGATCTCGGCGATGGCCGCCTCCATCGCCACATAGCGCTCCGCAAGCTTTGGGTGCGTTGAACTGCGGGTGATTCCCAGCGGGTTGTCCAGCGCCAGCTTGCGAAGAAACTCCGAGGAGCCTTCGTAGGTCAGCCCGGCCCGGGCGGCCAGGTACAGGGACACGTAGTCGGCCTCGAATTCGTAGTCCACTCTGCTCTCGAGGTAGGAAAAATTGGCGTAAATGCTGCCCGCGTTGGAGTTGGTGGCCTTGTTCATGAGCTTCATGATGTAGATGTCCTTCCACAGCTCCAACTTCTTCTTTTCCCTGTGGCCCATGAGGTTGTGCGCCAGCTCGTGCGCGATGACGACGCCGACCTCGTCGCCAGGAAAGGCGTTCAGCAGGCCGGTGTAGATGGTGATGGACGTGCCCGTGGCATAGGCGTTGACTTCGCCTTTGGACTCCAGCCGCACAGGATAGTCGCAGGCCAGGACCGGCTGCAGCAGCGCGGTGATTTTTTCGGCCTTGCGCAGCAGGCTGAACTTGATGGGCTTGCCCGCCTCGACGAGGGGCCGCACGTGCACCTTGAAGAAGGCGGTGGCGGCCATGCCCCTGGGCGTCTCGATGTCGTTGACGGCCAGGATGACGTCGCCCTCGCGGATGCCCGCGATGTGCGCCGGGCCATCGCGGCCCACCAGGGTCACGCGGATGCGCTCGTCGAGCTCGTATGCGCTCTGCATGATCTCGCGCCGGCGGCCCCGGTAGTCCTCCATGTTGTGCACGGCAAGGCTGGAGACATACCTGGTCTTGTCGCAGAGGTCGGCGTTGCCAATAAGCAGCGGGGTGGACAGATCGGCGAGCCGTTTTTCCATCTTCTGGTCAAGGCCCACGACCATTTCCTGCATGCGATAGGCCTCGGCAGCCACCTCGCCCTCGTCGATGTCCGGGCGCTTGGTCACCGCGCCGCAGCCGAAGAGAATGAGCAGCGCAGCCAATGCAAGGGTGCGGCGCAGCATGGACATGACGAACCCCCCAACGAATGGTATTCGTCAAGCTGTATGCAAATTCGCGACTCTAGTCCACCCTATAGTGGCAGCCCTGGCTCTTGGTGTTGCGCATGGCCGCCAGGGTGACCACGTAGGCGGTCTGGCAGCCGTGGAAGAGGTCGATGATTGGCTTGCTGATGGGGGTCTTCTTGTAGAAGTCGTGCATGTTCTTGGACAGGTTGCGCAGGTCCTCGAAGGCGCGGCGCAGGCGGGCCGTGGAGCGGATGACGCCCACGTAGTTCCACATGGTGTTGCGGATTGTGGCCCAATCCTGGGCGATGAGGGCCGGGTCCTCGTTGAGGATGTCGCCGGGGTTCTGCCAGTCTGGGATGGCGTCGGCGAGCTTGCGGGTCACGCGCCACTTGCTGCCCAGGCGCTTGGCGATGTCCTGCCCGGCGCTGTGGCCCCAGAGCAGACCTTCGAGCAGCGAGGTGCTGGCCAGACGGTTGGCTCCGTGCACGCCGGTGCAGGAGCATTCCCCTGCGGCGTAGAGGCGCTCCAGGGTGGTGCGGCCGTGGGTGTCCACCAGGATGCCGCCGCAGAAGTAATGCGCAGCGGGAACCACGGGAATGGGCGTGGTGCGCATGTCCAGGCCCTGCTCCTGGCATTTGCTGAAGATGGTGGGGAAGCGCTCGGCCACTTCGTTGTGCATGCCGCGCGTGGTGTCGAGAAACACGCAGTCCTCTTCATTGGTCAGCATCTCGGCCATGATGGCGCGGGTGACGATGTCGCGCGGGGCCAGATCGGCCCGCTGGTCATAACGGTTCATGAAGGCCTCGCCCGCGCCGTTGACCAAGCGCGCGCCCTCGCCGCGCACGGCCTCGGAGATGAGAAAGCGCCGCTCGAAGCGCTTGGTGCCCTGGTAGAAGGCCGTGGGGTGGAACTGCACGTATTCCAGGTTGTGCATCCTCACGCCCGCGCGGTTGGCCATGGACAGCCCGGAGCCGATGGATCCGCGCGAATTGGTGGTGTGCAGGTAGATGTGCCCGGCCCCGCCCGTGGCCAGCACCGTGAAGTCGGCCAGCACGATCTCCACCTGGGAAAGCTGCTCGTTGAACACGTAGGCCCCGACGCACTGGTTGGCCAGGTTGTACTTGAAGTCCAGGTGCGTGGCGTGGTGGTGCGTGGTCAAGAGGTCGATGGCGGTGCGCCTGGTGAGGACGCGGATGTTGGGCGAATCCTGCACGGCCTGGGTCAGGCGCTGCATGATGGTCAGGCCCGTGTGGTCCGCAGCGTAGAGGATGCGGGCCACGCTGTGCCCGCCCTCGCGGGTGAAGTTCCAGGCGTCGGAGTCCCGGTGCGCGAAGGGCACATGATAGGTGTCGATGAGGGTCTTCTGCAGGACCTTCGGGCCCTTGTGGCAGAGGTAGCGCACGGCGCGCAGATAGTTCTGCCGCCATCCGGCGGTCAGGATGTCCCGTTCGAGGATGCCGGGGTCGTCCTCCCCGGAGTGGAAGACGATGCCGCCCTGGGCCAGGCGGGTGTTGCCCGCGAAGAGGTCCTCCCCGGCGGTGAGCAGGGTAACATCCGCCCCGGATTCGGCCAGGGTGAGCGCGGCCACGGAGCCGGCGATGCCGGATCCGATGACCAGGACGTCGGTCTTGAGGCGGTAGTCGATCATCCTTGCTCCTCAGCCGGGCCGGCTCAGGCGCAGATGCGCAGCATGCGCTCCAGGGCCACCCGGGAATGTTCGATGACATCAGGACTCAGGCTGAGCGGCTGCGCGGCCTCAAGGTCCACCAGCAGCCCCGCCAGGCGTTCCTCGTTCACCTTGGCCATGTTGGAGCAGCTCAAGGCCTTGAGGGGTATGATGTCCTTGCCCTGGGGCCTGTGGCGGGCGGCCAGCCGCTGCACCAGGTTGCATTCGGTGCCGATGGCTATCCTGGCTCCGCTCGGCGCATCGGCGCAGTATTTGATGAGGTAGGAGGTGGACCCTGCGCCGTCGGAGGCGCGCACCACGCCAGGGGAGCATTCCGGATGCACCACCACGCGCACGCCGGGATTGGCCCTGCGCAGTTCCTGAATGTGGATCTTCTTGAACTTGTGGTGGATGGCGCACACCCCTGGCCAAAGCAGCAGGCGGGCGTAGCGGACCTTCTTGTGGTCGATGCGGCTGCCGTCCTGGCGGATGTCCAGCTCCAGGCGTTCGGTGGCGTCCAAGTTCAACTGATTGGCGGTGTTGTGCCCCAGGTTCTTGTCCGGCAAGAAAAGCACGGCGTCGCCCTGCTGCAAGGCCCATTCGAGCATGGTCTTGGCGTTGGCCGAGGTGCACACGCTGCCGCCGTAAAGCCCGCAGATGGCCTTCACCTCGGCGGAAGAGTTGACGTAGGCCAGGGGGATGACCAGACGGCCGTCCTCGCGCAGGGCGTTCAGCACATCCTCCAGGCGCTGGGCCGGGGCCATGTCGGCCATGGGGCAGGTGGCGCCCTGGTGGGGGATGTGGATCTTCTGTCCGGGCCGGGCCAGGGCCGCGGCGGACTCGGCCATGAAGAACACCCCGCAGAAGACGACGTGCTCGGCGGAGAGGCCTTCGATCTTGCGGGCCAGTTCCAGGGAGTCGCCCTGGAAATCCACATGTCTGAGGACGTCGTCGGCCTGGTAATGATGGCCCAGGATGGCCAGGCGGTTTCCGTACTTGGCGCGCAGGGCCTCGATGCGTTCGTTGAAAGCGCTCATGCTTCGGTCCTCATTTGGCCTGCATACCCGTCTTGTTCCTGTTATTCAAGGGGGCTGATGCGCATGCTCACGTCCGAGGCCGGGGCGGAGTGGGTGATGCGGCCCACAGAGACGAAATCCGGGCCGATGGCCCCGATGTCGGCGATGTTCTCCAGCGTCACGCCGCCGCTGACCTCGGTCTCGATGCCCTGCGGGATGCGGGCCAGGGCCTCGCGCATGAGGGGGAGGTCCATGTTGTCGAGCATGATGCGCGACACCTGCGCGGCTGCGGCCTCGTCCACTTCGGCCAGCGTGCGGCATTCCACTTCTATGGGCGGGCAGTTTTCCGGGTAGGCCTGGCGCAGCTTCGCAACCGCCGGGGCGATGCCTCCGGCGCGGTCGATATGGTTGTCCTTGATCATGAGCAGCTGGGACAGGTTCAGGCGGTGGTTTTTGGCTCCGCCCACCAGAACGGCGTATTTTTCCGGATAGCGAAGCCCGGGCAGGGTTTTGCGCGTGTCGAGGAGCGTGGTGCGCGAGCCCTTCAAGGCGTTCACATAGCGCGCGGTGAGGCTGGCGATGCCGGAGAGGTGGCCCAGATAGTTCAGGATGACGCGCTCCACGCGCAGGATGTGCGTGGCCGGGGCTTGGATGGCCGCGAGCATGGTGCCGGGAGACACGACATCGCCTTCGTCCACGTTGAGCATGTGCTGGAACTCGCAGCCGGCGAATTCCAGGATGAGCGGGATGAGCGGCAGCCCGGCCACAAGGAATTTCTCCTTGGCGATGACATGGGCCACGGCCAGGTCGGCGTCATCAAAAATACCCTGCGAGGTCAGGTCCTTGCCGTCCTCGGACAGGGCGATGCGGATCCCGGCCAGCAGAAACAGCTTGGCCTCGGCCTGGAAAAAAGTATCGAACAACGATGCGGACATGCGCGCGACTCCCTGGGGTTTGGTCGTGAGTCGTAGGGGAGGATCGGCGCGGCGTCAAGAGCGGGCCTAAGGGGGCGCTGGCCCGGAGCTAGCGGACCAGGTCGCGCTCCACGTAGCTCTGGGGCTGGCCGGAGGGATTGGCCGCGGCGTGGGGGCTGGCGCTCAGGCTGGTGCGCACCGAGGGCTTCATGCCGCCGCCCGGACGGAGCTTCGGCAACAGGGAGCGCGTGTTGCTGTTCACCGGCACGGTCCAGTGGTGTGCGGCCATGACTTGGCCGTTGTCCAGGGCCGTGAGCTGCGCCGACACGTAGACCACCTTGTCGGCGATGATGTAGCTGCCGGATAGCAGGCAGGGGCGGGGCGGGCTGATCTCCTCCTGCATGCGCTGGGCCTCGGCCTTGCGCGCCTCCGGCGTCACGGCCAGGGCGTCGCGCTCAGCAGGCTTGGGCGCCGCGCCCTCAGGCATCTTGGCGGGGCCGTCCGTCACCAGGAAGCTGCGCAGGGCCAGGCGCGCGGCCACCTGGTCGGACACCAGCAACCCGAAGGGGGCCGGGTCGGCGGGGTCCACGCGGTTGGTGAAACGCTCATGATAGATGGGCGACCTCTTGTTCAGGGCGGGGTTGAACAGGCCCATCATGTCGTCCGCAGCATCGTAGCTGATGTCGATGAGCGGGGTGTTGTCCTCCGGGAACAGCTCGCCAGTGGTGGGCCGGGTGCCCAGGACATCGTCCTTGGCGTCCACCACGGTGCGCTTGATGCGGTTGTAGTACGAGGTGGTGGCGCTGCCGCAACCGGCCAGCCCAGCGCTGAGCAGAAGCGTCAGGGCCATGAGGCAGGCTGTGCGGTGTCGGTTTGCGGTATTCATGCTGGTCCGTCCAAAGCGTGGTTGAGGGTGACGCTTTCCCGTCTCATAAGGGCATATCGTTCGTTTGGCGAAAAACTTTACTTTTGGTCAGCCCGCGCCGGCCTCGCCGGGCAGTTCCCCGACCACGGAGGCCAGGAGCCGGGCCAGATTCTCCGCGGCCTGGTCCGCCATGTCCAGCACGGATTGGTGCGAGGTTTCGGCCATGCAGTCCGGCAGGTTCTTGTTGGTCAGGCAACTGACGCCCAGCACGCGCATGCCCATGTGTCTTGCCGCAATGGCCTCAATGGCCGTGGACATCCCTATGGCGTCCGCTCCCATCTGCCGATAAGCTCTTGTCTCGGCTGGAGTCTCCAGGCAAGGGCCGGAGACCTGGATGTACACGCCGCGCTCCAGGACGAGCCCCTGGGCTCTGGCCTGGGCCTGGGCCAGGGCCGCAAGCTCCGGGCACCAGGCCCGGCTCATGTCCGGAAAGCGCGGCCCCCAGGACTCGTCGTTGGGCCCGGTGAGCGGGTTCTGGCCCGTCAGGTTGATGTGGTCGGTGATGCACATGAGCGTGCCGGCGGAGAAGAGCGGATTGAGGGCCCCTGCCGCGTTGGTCAGGATCAGCGTGCGCACGCCCAGGCAGCCCAGGACGCGGATGGGCAGGCAGGCCTCGGCGGCGCTGTGCCCCTCATAGAGGTGCACGCGGCCGCACAGGGCCAGAACCGGACGGCCCTTGATGCGCCCGGCGCGCAAAAAGCCCCCGTGGCCCTGCACCGTGGATTGCGGCAGGCCGGGGATTTCGGAGAAAGGCAGGTCCAGCGGGTCGGTGATGCATTGGCGCACGGCGCCCAGGCCGGAGCCAAGCACGAGGCCCAAGGTTCCTGCTTGAACATTGCCTAGTTTTTCGCGTATGAACAGGGCAGAGTGCCGAGCAGTTTCAAGGTGGTTCAGGTATTCTTTCGTCATGGTGTTCCGTGCGCTCCCGCGTGCCGTATAGCTCAGGAACGCCGGAAAGTACAAGCCAGGGTAGGCACAGCGTATGGATTTCGCAACCCTCTTGGGATTGATCACAGGTCTCGCGCTGGTGGTGACCGCCATTTTCATGGGCGGCGACATGAGCATCTTCGTGGACCTGCCGAGTTTCATGATCGTCTTTGGCGGCACCTTTGGCACCATCTTTGTGGCGTTCCCCTTTGAGGAGGTCAGCCAGGCCCTCAAGGCCGTGTTCAAGGCCTTTGCCTCAAGGAAGGTCCAGGTGCGCGAGGTCGTGGCGACAATGGTCAAGATCGCCGACATCAGCCGCCGCGAGGGCCTCATCGCCCTGGAGAACGTCAAGACCGAGAACATGGTCCTCAAGAAGGCCTGCCAGCTCATCGCCGACAATGCCGACCCCGGCCTTATCCACAGCACCTTGTCCATTGAGATAAGCTCCATGAAGCGCCGCCACAAGGTCGGCGAGGAGGTCTTCAAGCGTCTGGGCAGCCTGGCCCCGTCCTTCGGCATGATAGGCACCCTCATCGGCCTGGTGCAGATGCTGGCCAACCTGGCCGATCCCAAGAGCATCGGCCCGGCCATGGCCGTGGCCATCATCACCACCTTCTACGGCACCATCCTGGCCACGGTCATCTTCCTGCCCATCGCCACCAAGCTGCGCGCCCGCACCCTGCAGGAGGAAGTGCATCTGGCTGTCATTTTCGAGGGCGCCAAGTCCATTCTGGAGAACAACAATCCGCTTCTGGTCTCGGAAAAGCTCTCGTCCTTCCTGGCCCCCGGGGAAAGGAAATAGGCCATGGCCGACGACACTGACCTGATCCGGACGTCAGAGGAGGAGTCGGAGTCCGACTCCAACGAATGGGTTACGACCTTTGCCGACCTGACCATGCTTTTGCTGGTCTTCTTCATCATGCTCTTCGCCATGTCCACGCCCGACGAGAAAAAGATCAACTCGGCCCTGCAGGCCGTCACCGCGGCCCTGGGCGGCAAGGAGAGCAAGCTGGCCACCAGCACCATCAGCAAGGAGGAGGCCGGGGTCATCCTGGACCAGGTGCTGCTCAACCGGCAGATCCAGCTGGCCCAGCAGAAGGTCTTCTCCGACGTGAAGCTCCTGCAGACCAAGAAGGGCCTGGAGGGACTGGTGGGCGCGAACTTCGAGGACGGCGTCATCACGCTGCGCGCGCCCGGCGATGTGCTCTTCGCCCGGGGCGATGTGGCCCTGACCGAGAAGGGGCGCGAGATCATCGCCGAGATGAAGGACTTTTTCATCCAGCATGCGGACCAGACCATCAACATCCGGGGCTACACGGACGATCAGCCCCCGCCTGCGGGCTCGCGCTTCAAGGACAACTGGGAGGTTTCCTCCATGCGCGCGGTGAACGTGCTGCGCGTGCTGATGTCCATAGGCATCGAGGCCAAGCGGCTCACGTCCACTGGCCTGGCGGACATGAACCCGCTGTTTCCGAACACCAGCGAGGAATACCGGGCCCAGAACCGCAGGGTCGAATTTGTGCTGGAAAAACGGGTCTCCAGCAAGTAGGATGACGCTGCCGCGCCGCAGCAGCGCGCGCAGACCTTTGCAATGGCCTTAAGCCAAGAATCACGCGAGGTGCAGCATGGACTTCGAAATCAAGATCGACGAGGAAGACAAGCTCCGCCAGGCGTTCCGCACGCGTGTGCCCGGGCTGGACATCCGTATCAACACGTCCAAGGGGCCTCTGGATTTCCAGGTGCGCGACATCAGCGCCACGGGCTTCGCCTTTGCCGACAATCCGCGCGGCTACAGCGCCGGCCTGGAGTTCACCCTGGACCTGCTGCTGGGCAAGAAGCTTTTCTTGGGCGAGATCAAGGCCAAAGTCATGCGCGTGCTGGACAACGGCATCATTGGGTGCAACTTCCTGCCCATGGAGCGGCGCCAGGAGATCCGCCTGGACAAGCTCGTGCTGGAGGTCCAGAAGCGCCTCATCGAACTGCGCAAGGCCAAGCGCGAGGCGGAGTAGCCGCCGCGCAGCCAGGTCCTGGCATGGCCAGACACAGAATCCTCATCGCCAACCGCGGCGAGATCGCCATGCGCATCCTGCGCGCCTGCGAGAAGCTCGGGCACGATTTCGTCTGCGTTTACACCCGGGCCGACCAACAGTCCGGGCATGTGCGCTTGGCCCTGGCCAGTGGCGGGCCCAAGAGCCTGTACCGCGTCAGTTCCTACCAGGATCCCAGCGAAATTCTGGCCGTGGCCGACGCCACCCAGGCCACGGCGGTGCATCCGGGCTACGGCTTCTTCGCCGAGGACTACCGCTTTGCCCGGCGCGTGGTGCAGCGCCGGCGCCCCCTGCTGTTCATCGGCCCCTCCTGGCCCCAGGTGCGCGACCTGGGCGACAAGATCAACACCAAGCGCATGGCCCGCGCCCACGGCGTGCCCACCATCCCCGGCTCGGACCGGCCCATCTATGACGAGATGCAGGCTCTGGAGCTGGCCCAGACCATCTTCGCCTTCCAGGAGGACCAGGGCATCGGGGAGGGCTGCGTCCTGGTCAAGGCCTCGGCCGGCGGCGGCGGCATGGGCATCGAGGAGGTCTATGACCTGGACTCCTTCCGCTCGGTGTACCGGCGCATCCGCAACTACGCCAAGCGCAACCTGAGCGACGAGGGAGTGCTCATCGAGCAGCGCATCTTCGACTTCAACCACCTGGAGGTGCAGGTGCTGGCCGAGGGCGGGGGCAGGTCCGCCATCCACCTGGGCACGCGCAACTGCTCCGTGCAGAGCCTGGGGCGGCAGAAGCGCATCGAGGTGGCCCCCGGCTTCGACCCCGGGAGCCTGCCCTATGCCTTTGACGCCGCCGGGGTGCTTGCCGCCATCACCCGGCACAGCGTGCACATGGCCTTGCAGGTGGGCTACGACAACGTGGGCACCTGGGAATGGATCGTGACCCCCAGGGGCGAGCCCTTCCTCATGGAGGTGAACACGCGCATCCAGGTGGAGAACGGCGTCTCGGGCGTCACCTCGCGCATCCGTGGCCGCGCGGACTGCGCACAGGGCGTGGACGTCATAGCCGAGCAGATACGCCTGGGCCTTGGGGAGCCCCTCGGCTATACCCAGGACGACGTCTATTTTTCCGGCGTGGGCATCGAATACCGCATTCTGGCCGAGGATCCGGCGGACCGCTTCACGCCCTGCCCGGGCCGCATCGAGGCCTTCGGCTGGCGGCCGGAGCCCTGGCTGCAGGTCTTCACCCAGGTGCCCACGCTGTCGCGTGGGGAGGAGCCCTATGAGATCCCCATGGACTTCGACCCCAACCTGGCCCTGGGCATCGTCTGGGGCCAGGATCTGGCTCAGGCCAGGGAGCGCGGCGTGGAATTCCTTCGCGGGCTGGTGCTTGAAGGCACGGACACGCGCGGCGAGGCCCTGCGGACCAACGTGCCCTTCCTCATGAACCGCACCCAGACCATCCTGCATTTCTAGGCGCAGCGCAGGGACGAAGCCGCATGGACATAGACAAGCGCACGAGAGAGTTGGCCGCGCGGCTCACATATATCCGGGACATCTTCGGCCCGCGCGAGAACGCCTCCGTGGCCATGCTGCGGATCCGCCTGGAGGAGTTTCTGGCCCAGGCCACAAGCCTCGGCATGCGCGAGCTTTCCCGGCAGGTGGGCCTGCTAGAGGAGCTCTTCGCCCTTTTGGAGGGCAAGCTTGAAAACGAGCTGACGCCCATGGACCGCGTGCGCATCGTGCGTCACCCGCAACGCTTTTGCCTCAAGGACATCCTTGAGAACGTCTACGACAATTACACCGAGATCGGCGGCCAGGACGAGTGGAGCATTGACCCGGGCATGCTCATCGCCCGGGCCACCATCGCCCGGCGCATGGGCAAGAAGACCGTGCACCAGTCGGTGATGGTGGTGGGCCAGGAAAAGGGCCACGGCCAGGAGTACCGCAACGCCGGCTCCATCAAGCCCTGGGGCAACGCCAACGCGCTCTACTACATGCGCGTGGCCGAAACCGAGAACATCCCCATCCATTCCTACGTGTTCACGCCCGGCGCCTTCCCGGTGGAGGACTATCCCGGCGCTGCCCAGCAGATTGCCAGGAATCTCTATGCCATGGCCGGGCTTACGGTGCCCATCGTCAGCGTGATATCCGAGGGCGGCAGCGGCGGGGCCGAGGCCATCGCCCTGGCCGACCGCCGCCTCATGCTCTCCCACGGCTATTATTCGGTCATCTCGCCCGAGGGCGCCGCGGCCATCGAGGGCGGGCTCAAGGAGCGCGCAAGCCCTGAGCTCATCGCAGGCTGCGCCACGCGCCTGCGCATCACGGCCCGGGACAACCTGGAGCTGGGCTTTGTGGACCGGATCATCCAGGAGCCGGCCCTGGGCGCGCGGCCCGAGCATTTCGACTTCTTCCGCCAGCTCCGGCGCGAGGTCGTCCGCGCCACGGACGAGGTGGTCCATTCCGTGGAGGGGCTTGGCCCCCTGCGCGGCATGGCCATACGCCGCCAGGCCAGCACGGGCGACCCGCACGACATCTTCGTGCGCTGGTCCCTGGGGCAGAAGGCCCGGGCCAAGCTGGTGCGCATGCGCTTCGACAAGTACCGGGCCATGAGCCGCGCCGCATGCCGCGACAACCGCACCCTTGGGGCGCGGCTGTACTCGGGCCTGGAGGGCCTGCTCTGGGCCGCGCACAGCGCCCTGCGCCATGACTTCCTGGCCCGGCACAAGCGCCGCCTGCTGGGCCTGCTGGAGGCCCTGGAGGCGGAGGTGCGCGCCTTGCGCCAGGGGGTGGGCGGCCCCATCGGCCGCCTGCTGGGCATCGGGGCCGGCCAGCAGCGCCGCATGGAGGTCGCGCCCGAGGCCCTGGAGCTCCTGACGAACCTCTCCTGCGCTGAGGACTGTCCCTGCCGTCTGGAGGACACCTGGGTCTACGTGAGCCCCAAGAGCCGCGAGGACCACGTCGTGACCTGCCCCAACGCAGCGACCCACGGCTGTCTCGACCTCTGGGCGCCGGACCTGTTCGGGGAGTTCGCCGGGGTCTGTTCCCACTGCGGGCACCACTTCCCCCTGGAATTCCAGTGGTACCTCTACAATGTCTTCGGTTTTGGCCAGGCTTACGAGTTCAACAGGGAGCTTGAGTCCGGCAATCCATTGCACTATGAGGGCTTTGACCTGAAGCTGGAGGAGGCCAAGCGCCGCACCGGCCTGGGCAGCTCCTGCATCACCTTCGAGACCCATATCGAGGGCGTTGCCATCATGATGGCGGTGCTGGTCAGCCCCTTCCGGGGCGGCACCGTGGGCGCGGCCGAGGGCGAGAAAATCATCCGCGCGGCCGAGCGGGCCAGGCTCAAGCGCACCCCTTTCATCCTGTATTCCCATGGAACCGCCGGGATCCGCATCCAGGAGGGCACCTGCGGGGGCATCCAGATGCCGCGCGTGACCATGGCCGTGCGCCGCTACATCGAGGCCGGGGGGCTGTACCTGGTGCTTTACGACACCAATTCCTACGCCGGTCCGGTGGCCAGCTTCCTGGGCTGCTCGCCCTACCAGTTCGCGGTGCGCTCATCCAACATCGGCTTCGCCGGCCCGGGGGTGATTCGCGAAACCACGGGCACGGACGTGCCCCCAAAGTATCACCGCGCATTCTCGGCCTTGTCGCGCGGACACATTCAGGGTATCTGGGACAGGCGCGACATTCGCAAAAATCTGCACCAGGCGCTGCTGACCATGGGCGGCAGGAATTTGTACTACCGCTGAAGCGCCGGACACGAAACCATCCGCCGAACACGTAAACCATCCGGGGGACACGCTTTGCTGAACGTCAAGGAAATGCTCGAAGAGATCAACGCCTCGCCCTACGAGGAGATCGAGATCAAGACCCCGCATACCGGGGTCGTGGAGTTCGTGGGCTTGGGGCTCGGCGACCGCGTCACCGGGCCTTCCGGGAAATGGCTTGAGCGGCCGGGCACGCTGTTGGCCCACCTGACCCGGGAGAAGAACAAGAAGCCCATCTGCGCCACGCAAAAGGGCCAGGTCATGGATATCCGCACGGAGCTGGAGTGCACCTTTGTGGAGGCCGGGGAGCGCCTGCTCACCATCCGCCACTTCCTGTCCAGGGAGGAGGTCATCAGCCGCATCCTGAAGAAGGCCCTGCACCTCTTCGTGGCCCCGGAGCGCGCCAAGTACTATTTCGTCCCCGAGATCGACGCCAAGATCAAGGCCAGCGGCGAGCAGTCCGTGAAGGTGCGCGAGGGGCTGGACATGTTCATCGTCTCGCGCATGAAGCGTGAAACCCCGCTCAGCTACTCCGGGCCGGAGGGCATCATCTACGCCGTGTATTTCCAGCAGGGCGACAATGTGGACGGCGGCCAGCCGCTCATCGGCGTATGTCCGGAGTCCCAGCTCTCCCTCATCCAGGATGTGGTGAACCGCGTCCAGGGCGAGTGGGAAGAGCGGGACTAGGGGCGCACCAAGTGGGCCGCCTACTGCAAGTCCGCGTCTCGGCCTGGACCTTCGATCCGGCCGAGGTTGAGCGCCGCTGGCCCAGGCTCATGGCCTTGGCCTTCAGCCCGCCCACCCTGTTCGAGCAGGAGAA
Source organism: Pseudomonadota bacterium (assembly GCA_018822105.1). Lineage (GTDB taxonomy): Bacteria > Desulfobacterota > Desulfovibrionia > Desulfovibrionales > Desulfovibrionaceae > Humidesulfovibrio. The sequence goes on along the minus strand of JAHJLB010000011.1, from coordinate 108,336 downwards.
GGGCGTGGTGCCCCTGGTGGAGCACCTGGCCGACCGTCTGGCCATCGGCATGCTGCCCGAGGAGGCTGCGCGCGAACTGGCGGACGGCATCCGGAAGGCCGCTGCGGCCCGGGCCAGACTGGAGGCCTTTTTGGGCGAGTGGAACGCCCGATCTGCCAACGCGGCCACGGACGAGATCGAGGACGCCCTGGATGAGCTGGAGAGCCTGGCCAAGCGGCTCAAGGATCAGCCTGGACGCGATTAACCGTTTCTGCTATCGACAACGCGAAGAACGCCACATCCCGCAAGGAGAAACATATGGCCGGCAGCATGAATAAAGTGATTCTGGTTGGGCACCTGGGCCAGGACCCGAAGATTTCCTACGCGCAGTCCGGCCTGCCCATCGCCAATATGCGCATGGCCACCAGCGAGCGCATCCGCGACAAGGACGGCCAGTTCACCGAGCGCACGGACTGGCACAATGTGGTGGTCTTCGACAAGCAGGCCGACTTCTGCGGCAAATATCTGGCCAAGGGCGCGCTGATCATGGTCGAAGGCCGCCTGCAGACCCGCAAATGGCAGGACAAGGAGGGCCAGGACCGGTACTCCACCGAGGTGGTGGCCCAGAGGGTGCAGGCCCTGGGAGGCCGCAGCCAGGGCAGCGGCGAAGGCGCCGGACAGGGCGGCTATGCCGGCGGCCAGCGCCAGCAGGGCGGCAGCGAGGGCGGCTACGGCGGCGCTCCGCGTCAGCAGGGCGGCCAGCAGGGCCAGGGCGGCGGCCAGAAGCCGCCGTTCCATGACGACGAGGAACTCGGACCGGCCTTCCCGTCCGAGGCCAGCGGCATGGACGACGTGCCCTTCTAGAGTGCTGCAGGCCATCCGCTCCGCAGCAACCGCAGGCACCCGGCCAGGCAGGTGCCATGAACTTGCTCGGTGCTTCTCTGCGCAGTCAATGTCGAGCGTATGGACAGCGGCCTGTCGCGCCCTAACAGCAACGGGATGGAAGCATGCTTGCCCAGCACATCAAGGATATATACTTCAACATTCTTTTTCTGCTTTCCTACGTCCTTCTCCCGCTGTACCGTCTGCACTATCGGCTGAAAAAAAGCCACGTGCGGCTTGTACATGCCGGGTGCGGCGCGCATTATCTCGACGGGTTCATCAACATTGACGGGAATATACAGCGGAAGGTGGATTACCTTTTGGACCTGAGGGTCGGGATGCCCTTCCCCGACAATCACATCCGCCTCATCTACTCCTCCCATATGCTTGAGCATGTAGACATCAACGCCGCCGTGTCCATCCTCGCCGAATGGCGCAGGGTGCTGGTCCCTGGCGGGTATGTCTACCTCACCCTGCCGGACTTCAAGTCGGTATTCGACATCATCGCCGGGCGCGAAGAGCAGCAGTACCCTCGGGCGTTTCATTCGCCCTATGCGCAGGCCATCAATCATCTCTTTTGCGACAGCCAGCACAGGTATGCGTATTGTGTGGAGAACATACAGGAGTTGGCATTGCAGGCCGGGTTCAAGGCTGTGGAGCCCGTGGCCGAAACCGACGCCAACCTTCCGGCTGGACTGAGCGAACCCAAGATGAGTTTCTCCGTCAAGCTCATGAAATAGGCGGCGTCCTGCCGCTTCGGGCGTAGCGGGCGCGGTTGGACATACGTCCGGTCTTGCGCCAAGTGCGTTGCCCCGATCCCCCAGCTACCGCCGGATGAGCGGTCCGCTGCGGACCATGCCGCAGACGGCATCAGGGCGACCAGGGCCTTAGGCCTTCTTGGCCTCCTCCTCCTTCACTTGCCCAGCGCCAACCGCTCCAGATCCAGCTCCGCCAGCAGTTCCATGAGCGGCCAGCCCTCGCTTGTGGGCGTGAGCACGGCCCAGTTCTGGCGGGGCAGGCCCAGGTGCTTCCAGGCGGCCATGAAGGTGGAGAGCTCCTTCTCCGTCAGCCCCGAGAGGACCACAGCGCGCGGCAGCGGGCTGTCCACGCCTTGGCCGTAGCCCGCCGGTTCCCTCAGAAGCTCACCCACAGGGCGGTCCATGTCCGCAGCGCCGGCGAAGAGCGTAGGCATGTCCGCAAAACCCCAGCGCAGCATCATGGCCAGCAGGGTCTCCTGCTCGGCCGCGGCGTAGCCGCAGACCAGGCATCTGCGCAGGCCGTAAAGCAGCTTTCTGCTGTTGTTTACTTTGGAGAATCCGGGAGCGGGCATGGCAGGCCTGATCGGGCGGTGATGCTGTAGAAGCGGTTGGAGGCATAGGTCAGGCACACGGCGAAGACCATGCCCCCAACGCCGATGATGACCGAGAGCGTGGTGTCTGCCGTGAGGGCCATGCGGATGAACAGGGTGGACAGGGCGAAGCCGGAGTTGCGGAAGATGGCGTGGAATTCCGGCATGTAGCGCTGGGCGATGAGCACGATGAGGATGTCCGTGAAGATGAGCACCGTGTAGAAGTCGTGGAAGACGTCGATGTGCGGCAGGCCGCGCAGGATGAGCTGCGCGTTGTACAGGCCCATGCACAGGAAGGAGAACAGAACGATCAGGGCCACCAGCTTCTTGGCCGCGATGAACTTGGCCAGGATGTCCGGGGCCCAGTGCTTGGGCGCGCAGCGCTGGGCGTGCTTGTACAAACCCAGGAGCACGAACACGGCCAGGGCGCCCACCCCGTCCGTGGCCAGGCGGATGAGCACATCCGTGTGGTGCATGATGTCGATGGGCACAGGCAGGTAGGTCAGCTCTTTGAAGGCGTTGCGCAGCAGGATCAGGGCCAGGATCTCGAACTGTTTGCCCACGGACTTGGACGTGGACTTGGGCAGGGAGAAGACCAGGTCCACCACTTCAAGCACCAGCACCAGGGTGAAGGTCTGGGTCACGGCGTCGAAGCGGTTGAGAGAGATGCCCCGGGCCAGGAATTCGGGCAGCAGGCCCAGGCTGTTCAGCTCGATGAGGGCCAGGGCCGCCAGGAAAAAGCAGATGAGCGCCTTGCCCACGCGGCTGCGGGTGCGTTCGGATTCGGCATAGGCCTGGAGTGCGTCGAACACTAGGATGATGGGGCGGGTGAAGGCGTTCATGCGCGCCGGCCTGTTTTGGGGCTAGACTTCAAAGAGCATCTCCAGGTCGTCGCGCGTGAGGGACTTGAACGCGGACTGGCCGGGGATGATGGACTCGGCCACATCCTTCTTCATCTCCTGCAGCTTGAGGATCTTTTCCTCCACCGTGTTCTGGCAGATCATCTTGTAGGCGAAGACCTGGCGCTTCTGGCCGATGCGGTGGGTGCGGTCCGTGGCCTGATTCTCCACGGCCGGGTTCCACCACGGGTCATAGTGGATGACGTAGTCCGCCGAGGTCAGGTTGAGGCCCGTGCCTCCTGCCTTGAGCGAGATGAGGAACACCGGGATGTCCGGGTTGTCGTTGAAGCGGTCCACCTGCTCGAAGCGGTCCTTGCTGGAGCCGTCGAGGTAGGCGAAGGGCAGGTCGCGTATCTGCAGCCAGGAGCGGATGATGTGCAGCATCTGCACGAACTGCGAGAAGACCAGCACCTTGTGCCCGCCCTCCACGATGTCGGTGAGCAGGTCCTTGAAGGCGTCGAACTTGCCCGAGGGCAGGTTGGTGTTGATGCCCGGAATGTCCAGCTTGAGCAGGCGCGGGTGGCAGCAGATCTGGCGCAGCTTCAAGAGCGCGTCCAGGATGGACATCTGGCTCTTGGCCAGGCCCTTCTCGTCCACGTTTCGGAGCACCTGCTCCTTGAGCCGGGCGGCCAGCGCGCCGTAGAGGTCGCGCTGCTCGTCGGCCAGCTCGCAGTAGTGGGTGGTCTCGATCTTGGGCGGCAGGTCCTTGGCCACCTCGCTCTTGGTGCGCCGCAGGATGAACGGGTTCACGCGGGAGCGCAGGAAATTGAGGGTCTCCTCGTCGGCGTCCTTGATGGGCTTGACGATGCCGCGCTGGAAGGAGTGCTGCGAGCCCAGGAAGCCGGGCATGAGGAACTCAAACAGGCTCCAGAGCTCGAAGAGGTTGTTTTCAATGGGCGTGCCGGACAGGCACAGGCGCATCTCGGCGTCCAGCCTGCGCACGGAGCGGGCCGTTATGGTGTTGGGGTTCTTGATGTTCTGGGCCTCGTCCAGAATCACCACCATGTACTTGTACTTGGTCAGCTCCTCCAGGTCGCGGCGCAGGAGGGCGTAGGTGGTGATGATGAGGTCCGAGTCCATGATGCGCGCGAACAGGTCCTCGCGCTTGGCGCCGTAGATGGTCAGGCGGCGCATGCTGGGCACGAATTTGGCGGCCTCGCGCTCCCAGTTGGGCAGCACCGAGGTCGGCACCACGATGAGGCTCGGCCCCTTGGACCCGCGCTCAATGAGCGATTGCAGGAAGGCCAGGGTCTGCACGGTTTTGCCCAGGCCCATTTCGTCGGCCAGGATGCCTCCGAAACCGTACTCGCGCAGGAAGTTCAGGTAGGACATGCCGAGGAGCTGGTACGGGCGCAGGGTGGCGTTGAGGCCCTTGGGCGGGGGCAGTTGGCGTATCTGTTGGAAGTTGCTGATCTTCTCGCGCAGCTTCACGAAGTAGGCGTCGGTGCGCGCTCCGGGCATGTCGTCCAGCAGATTGTCCAGCACCGGGGCCTCGAACTGCTGGAACTTCTTCTGGGGCGGCTTCTCCGGGTCGTAGCCCAGGGCCTTGAGCTTGTGCCCCAGGCGCCTGAGCCAGGACTCCGGCAGGCTGGTGTAGGAGCCGTCCTTCAGCTGCACGTAGCGCTTCTTCTGGACCCAGGCCTTCCAGATCTCGTCGATGGGCACCTTCTGGTCGTCGTACTGCACGGTCAGCTCAAGGGTGAACCACTTGTTCTTCTCGTCGCTGGTGACCTCGGCCACGATCTCCGGCTTGCTCAAGCGCACCTTGTAGCGCGTCAGGTTCTGTTCGCCATAGACGCGGTAGCCCTCGACCAGCATGGGGTAGAAGTCCAGCAGGAAATTGATGGCCGCCTCCTGCTCCATGAACCAGGTGTGGTTGCTCCTGGGCTGGAAGCCCATGTGCTGGAGTTCGGCGAAGAGCACGGCCTCCTCGTCCTGGGCGCGGCGGATCAGGTAGGACTTGTCGGCGTAGCGGTAGCTGCCGGTCTGCAGGTCCGGATTGGGGCCGGGCAGGGTCACCTCGCCATGCTCTGTCTCGTAGATGCAGTGGATCTTGAGCACGAGCAGGCTGCCTTCCTCGTCCAGGAAGAGCTTGGGGTTGAACTCCGCGGGCTGGAAGATGGGCCCCATGCGCTCCAGGAAGTCCTCCTGGCCGTAGAGGTCGCTGACGGGGATCTTGGTCCACACGCGGTCCAGGTACTCGGAGATGTCGGCATGGGGGATGATGGGCCCCTGCTCGACCATCTCGCGGATGAGTTCGGGGTCCAGGCCGGTCTGCACGGGGTGGAAGCTGCCCTTCCAGTAGACCCACAGCGGCAGCCGCCCGTAGAAGAAGATCTCGTCCTCCTTGCGGATGGAGAAGGGCGGGCGGTCCTCGCGCGCCAGGAGGATGTCAAAGCCCAGGCCGTCTTCGGAAAGTTGGGGCGAGAGCTTGAGCTGCAGGGTCTTGCTGGCGATGCGCACCGGCTGGTCCGTGTCGCGCAGGTAGATGTAGTATTCGTTCTTGATGGCCCGGAAGAACCAGGAGTGCAGCCCGGCGGGCAGGTCCACGCGGTGGCCCTGGTAGTCCAGGTAGTGGGCGATCATGCCCGCGACCAGGGCCAGCTCGGGGGAGACCTCGCACCAGTCCGGGTTCTTGATGATCTGCTCCAGGGTGATGTCCTGCTGCACGGTGGAGATGCCGGACTTGTTCTGGCGGGCGCGGGCAAAGGCAACCTGCAGCCGGCCCGGCTCCGGGTAGAGGCGGAACACCAGGTAGTGCTTGCCGGGCTCCGGCTCAAGCTCGGTGGAGAAGAACGTGCGGAAGGTCTGGCGCCAATCCGTGCGGGGCTTGGGGATGTCCGTCTTCTTGGTGCTGGAGAGCGACTTGAGCATCTTGAGGGCCGTGGCCCCCACATGGCGGCAGACGCCTGAGAACGATTCCGGGCAGTTGCAGTATGAGTTGATGGTCCCGTCGCTTAGGTTCAGGCCGAGCTCCGAGGTGTAGACCTGGAAATCCTCGCCCTGAACCTGCCCATCCACGTCCAGGAATTGGTCGCGCTGCTGGATGTCGAGCTTCTGGACACCGTCGGACTCGACAATGGCGGCAGAATTTTCGACAATATAATCAGGAATGGTCTCCCGGACGAAGCGGGTGAGGATTTCCCGGACCCTGTTCTCATCGGCGATGGGCATGAAAGGAATGTCTCCTTGCGCTCTTGCGTGTGCGGTCGAGCCAGCCTGTGGGCCGACATGACAGCCGCGAATAAGCGAGTATAGCAATCGCTGTCGCAAAAGCAAGGGCCGCTTGGCTTTTTACGTGGTCTAGGCCATAGTGTATCTGACGACGGCGCTTTTGCTTCTCTATGCGCAAGGAACCGGGTGTTGGCAAGAGGATTGATGATGTTGCAGATGTTCCCCCTTGTGCTCCTCTGGGGGCTGCTGCTCCTGGCCGGCTGCGGACAGGGCGAGGGCCGGCCTGCGCCCTCCGCGGCCGCGGCGGCATCCGCTGTCCCGGCCCCCGCGCCCCGGCTTCCGCAGCTTGGCGGGCGGCTGGTGGAGGCCAGCATCGGCGAGCCGAGCAACCTGATCCCGCCCCTGGCCTCCGACTCGGCCTCGCACGAAGTGGCGGACCTCATCTACGTGGCCCTGCTTAAATACGATAAAAACATCAATCTCGTGCCTTCCGCCGCGGAGTCCTATGAGATCCTTGAGGACGGGCGGCTGTTGCGCTTCCGCTTGCGCGAGGGCATCCGCTGGACCGACGGCACGCCGCTCACCGCGCGCGACGTGGAGTTCACCTACAGGCTCATGATCGACCCCAAGACGCCCACGGCCTACGCCGAGGACTTCCTGGCCGTGAAGGAGTTCAAGCTCACCGGCGAGTATTCCTTCGAGGTGCGCTACGACAAGCCCTTTGCCCGGGCCCTGGTCACCTGGGCTCATGCCATCCTGCCCCGGCACCTGCTGGAGGGCCAGGACCTGCTCAAGACTCCGTTGGCGCGCAAGCCCGTCGGAGCCGGGCCTTACATGCTCAAGGAGTGGACCGCGGGCGACCGCCTGTTGCTGGTGGCCAATCCGGACTATTTCGAGGGCCGCGCCTACATCGACGAGGTGGTCCTGCGCATCATCCCGGACCAGTCCACCCAGTTCATGGAGCTCAAAAGCGGCAACCTGGACACCATCAACCTCTCTCCCCAGCAGTACCTGTACCAGACCGAGGGCCAGGACTGGACGGCCAGTTTCCGCAAGTTCCAGTATGTCGCCTCAGCCTACACCTACCTGGGGTTCAACCTGAAGAGCAGGCTCTTTGCCGACGTGCGGGTGCGCCGGGCCATCAACCACGCCCTGGACAAGGACGAGATCGTGCGCGGCGTGCTGGCCGGACTGGGGCAGGCCGCCAACGGGCCCTACAAGCCCGGCACCTGGGCCTTCAACGCGGCCATCCCGGCCAACGAGCACGACCCGGCCAGGGCCAGGCGCCTGCTGGCCGAGGCCGGCTGGATGCGGCGCATTCCGGACGGCCCGTTGATGGACAAGGACGGCCGCGAGTTCGCCTTCACCATCCTGACCAACCAGGGCAACAGCCAGCGCATCAAGGCGGCCATCATTGTCCAGAGCAGGCTCAAGGCCCTGGGCATCAAGGTGGAGATACGCACCGTGGAGTGGGCCGCCTTCATCAAGGAATTCGTGGACAAGGGCCGCTTCGACGCCCTTATCCTGGGCTGGAACATCGTGCAGGACCCGGACCTCTTTGATGTCTGGCATTCGTCCAAGGCCGTGCCCGGCGGGCTGAATTTCGTGGGCTACAGGAACCCCGAGCTGGACGATCTGCTGGAGCGCGGCAGGCGCATGCTCGACCAGAAGAAGCGCAAGCCCATCTATGACCGCATCCAGGAGATCTTCCACGAGGACCAGCCCTACTGCTTCCTCTACGTGCCCAAGGCCCTGCCCATGGTCCATGTCCGGGTGCAGGGCATCGAGCCCGCCCCGGCGGGCATCACCCACAATTTCATCCGCTGGTGGATACAAGGGGCCAAAGAGGGCCCGGAGCTGACACGAGAATGATCCGCATCAACGAGATCACCGACAAGGTGGCCACATACATCGACAAGCCGGATCTGGAGCTGATCCAGAAGGCGTACATCTTCACGGCCCAGGCCCATGCAGGGCAGACGCGCCTGTCTGGCGAGCCGTATCTCTCGCACCCCATGAGCGTGGCCAACATCCTGGCGGACATGAAGCTCGACGAGCCCACGGTGGCCGCAGGCCTGCTGCACGACACCGTGGAGGACACCGGTACCAGCATCGACGAGATCGAGGAGCTCTTCGGCGATGAGGTGGCCGACATCGTCGACGGCGTGACCAAGATCAGCAAGATGCAGTTCGAGTCCAAGGCCGTGGCCCAGGCCGAGAACATCCGCAAGATGATCCTGGCCATGGCCGAGGACATCCGCGTGCTCATGGTCAAGCTGGCCGACCGCCTGCACAACATGCGCACCCTGGACTTCCAGCCCTCGGTGAAGCAGCGGCTCATCTCGCAGGAGACCCTTGAGATCTACGCGCCCCTGGCCAACCGCCTGGGCCTGCACCGCACCAAGGTGGAGTTGGAGGATCTTTGCCTCAAGTACATGAAGCCGGACGTGTACGAGCAGATCGACCAGGGCGTGGCCAGCCACCACACCTCCGGCCAGGAGTACATCGACAAGGTCAAGGGCCTCATCGGGGACATGCTCACGGAGAACAACATCAAGGGCCGCGTGGCGGGCCGCACCAAGCACCGCTACAGCATCTATTCCAAGATGCTGCAGCAGAACCTTGGCCTGGACCAGATCTTCGACCTCATCGCCTTCCGCATCATCGTCGGCAACCTGAAGGACTGCTATGCGGTGCTGGGGCTCATCCACTCCATCTGGAAGCCGGTCACCGGGCGCTTCAAGGATTACATTTCCATTCCCAAGGCCAACATGTACCAGAGCCTGCACACCACGGTCATCGGCCCGGACGGGGAGCGCATCGAGATCCAGATCCGCACCGAGGAGATGAACCGCGTGGCCGAGTACGGCGTGGCCACGCACTGGCAGTACAAGGAGAAGGGCAAGAAGGGCAGCAACCGCGACGCCGAGCGCTTCACCTGGCTGCGGCAGATCCTCGACTGGCAGCGCGACCTCCAGGATCCGCGCGAGTTCATGGCGAGCCTGCGCATCGACCTGTTCCAGGACGAGGTCTACGTGTTCACCCCGCGCGGCGACATCAAGGAGCTGCCCGAGGGCGCCACTCCTGTGGATTTCGCCTACACGGTGCATACCAAGGTGGGCGACCACTGCGCCGGGGCCAAGGTCAACGGCCGGCTGGTGCCCCTGGGCACGCCGTTGAAAAACGGCGACCGCGTGGAGATCATCACCGACAACCACCGCAATCCCAGCCGCGATTGGCTCAAATTCGTCAAGACCGCGCGGGCGCGTACGCGCATCAAGCAGTACATCCGCACCGAGGAGCGCGACCGCAGCATCAGCCTGGCCAGGGAGATGCTGGAGAAGGAGGGCCGCAAGGTCGGGGTGAATTTCGCCAAGGCCATGAAGGAAGGGCTGGTGCACAAGCTGGTGGAGGAGTTCTCCTGCCCCAGCGTGGACGAGCTGCTCTCCCAGGTGGGCTACGCCCGTCTGACCCCGCGCAAGGTGCTGCAGAAGCTCTACGGCCTGCTCCATCCGGGCGAGAAGTTGTCCGACGACCGCAAGCCTCCGGAACCGGCTGTCCCGGCCCTGAGCCCGGCCGAGGCCGCCAAGATCAAGAAGAGCGAGGGCATCAAGCTCTCCGGCGTGGACGACGTGCTCTTCCGCTTTGCCAGCTGCTGCAACCCCCTGCCCGGCGAGCCCATCGTGGGCTACATCACGCGCGGCCGCGGGGTGACCATCCACGCCCACGACTGCACCAACATCAAGGGCTTCGAGCCGGACCGGGTCATCTCCGTGAGCTGGGACGGCGTGGAGGACAAGCCCTATCCGGCCAAGATCCGCATCGTCTGCCGCGACTTCAAGGGCGCCCTGTCCCAGGTCACAGCCCTGCTGACCAGTGACGACGTGAACATCCACTCCGGCTCCTTCCAGTCGAACATGGACGGCAACGCGGTGATGGAGTTCACCGTGGAGGTGAAGGATCTGCAACAGCTCTACGGCGTGCTGGCCAAGATCCGCGACGTCGAGTCCGTCACCGAGGCCGTGCGCGTTTCCTGATCACCCGCGTCGCGCTTCGGCGCGCAAAGGAGGTTCCCATGTCCTGCAAACTGCTCCTGGTTTTGGTTGTGGCGGCCCTGATCTGCGCTCCCCAAGGACGCGCCATCGCCGCGGACGATGTGACCAACGTGGTGGTGGGGGACTGGAAGTCCGGCAAGGCCAGCGTGAACAGCGTGGTCATCCAGGACGAGGACATCTATCTGGATGGCGTGCTCCAGAAGGAGAAATACAAGCCCGGCACGGACGTGACCGTCCGCGACGGCAAGGTGTTCCTGGTCCCGCACGACCCGGCCCGGGATGCCGAGAAGGCCGCGGCCAAGGCCAGCGCCAAGGAGTCCCGCGAGCGCGAGAAGCAGGCCCTGAAGGCCTCTGCCAAGGCCGAGAAGGAGGCCCTGAAGGCTTCTGCCAAGGCCGAGGCCCAGGCCACCAAGGAGGCCATCAAGAAGTCCGCCGCCGAGGGGCTGGAAAAGGGCAAGATCAAGACGAGCACCGGCACGGTCATCAACAAGGGCGGCACGGTGCGCATCGGCAACAAGGAATACCCGGACACCGGCCCGGCCACGGAGAAGGACATTCCGCCGGATGCCATGAAGGCCATCGAGGACGCCAGGAAGCTGGGGACCTAGCCGGGGGCGGCTCAGCGCCTGGCGCGGAAGCGCTCCGTGCCGAGGGCCAGGCCATCCTGCATGGGCAGCTGGGCCAAAAGCGTCTGGATGTGCTCCAGGCGCCGGGACATTGGCGGGTGCAGGGCATTCCAGGCGGTCGCCGACCCTCCGGCCTCCGGGCCGCAGGCGCGCTCCACGGCCCGGAGGGCGGCCGCCAGCTGGAGCGGGTCGTAGCCCGCGCGGTAGGCCATCTGGAGGGCGGCCGCGTCGGCCTCGAACTCCTGCCTCGTGGGCAGGCCCTGCCGCAGCACCATATCCAGCACGGCCTCAAGCATGGGCGCAAAAAGCGGCGACTGCACGTCCCGGTCCGTCATGGCTCCGCCGGACCGGAAGAACGGCGACGCGAGCGCTTTTGCCCAGACGTGTCCCAGGGTGGCGTGGGCCGTTTCGTGCGCCAGCACCAGGGCCAGCTGCGCCTCATTGTCCAAGGCCTGGACAAGCCCCCTGCTGAGCATGACGAAGCCTCCGGGCAGGCTGAAGGACAGGGCCGCCGGGCTTTCCAGCACCACAAAGCGGTAGGCCAGGGCGTTGCCTGGCGCAAAGCGCGCCACGCTGAGGCCCACTAGGTTCACATAGCGCTGCAGGTGCGTATCAAAGGCCGGCTTGGCCACCCGGGCCACTGCGACCACGGCGAGGTTCAGGCCCAGCAGGCGTTCGGCTTCGCCTCCGGCCTGGGCGGCGGGCCGGGGCGCGGCCAGCCGGAGCGGGCCGCCGGCGCTCTGGGGCTGCACCCGCGCGTATTCGCCGATGCCGCCTTCGCGCAGGAACTCCTCCAGATTCTGCCTGCTGAGGGGCATTTCCAGCACGTCCAGCAGGGGCCTGATGCCCTGGCTGCGCGCCGGCCTGACCGAGCGCGTGCTGCGGCTGGTGTCCGCTGCCTCAGCCAGCACAAGGCTTCCAGGCAGTGGGGCGAAGAGGTCCACATCCGCCGCTGGCGGCTGGGTGGGCGAGAGATGCCCCTGATAGGCCCAGGCCTCCACCCCGCCTGGCTCCTGCACAAAGCTCCAGGCCCCTTCGCTGCGGATGACCCGCACGGGCATGCCGCGCGGCAGCTCCAGCAGCACGGCGGCTTCGGCCGAGCGTTCGGCCCGCAGGGGGGTTTTGTCCATGCCCGCCCAGAAGGCCTGCTGCGCAAAGACCCGCCCCGCCGGCAGCGCCAGCAGGCAGAGGGCCGTGAGGGCCAGGATGCGCAGGGCGTGGGGCATGCCAGGTTCCTTTTGTGGCGCCGACCTACTTGTAGTCGCCCGTGAGGGTGAACGCGCCCCAGTAGCCGGGGTGCGGGAAGCGGTTCTTCACGTGCAGCATGGCCCGGCGCAGGCTCTCGGCCTTGGGGCGGGTCTGGTACTCGCGGTAGAACTGCTTCATGAGCATGGCCGTGGAGATGTCGCTCACGCGCCAGAGGCTGGAGACCAGGGCGTGGGTGCCTGCGTAAAGGAATGCCTGGTTCATGCCCTGGACCTCGTCGCCGCTGGTGACCTTGCCCAGGCCCGTCTGGCAGGCCGAGAGCACGATGAGGTCGGCCGTGATCTTGAGGTCGAAGATCTCCGCAGCCTCCAGGTCGCCATCCTTGTCCTTCTTGTCGCTGACCAGCTTGAGCGCCGAGAACAGGGGGTTCACCGGGTCGAACTCGCCGTGGGTGGCCAGGTGGATGATGCCGAATTCGGCGATGTGCTCGGATATCCAGCTCTTGGTGGCCTTCTCGCGGGTCAGGGCGGTCATGTCCGGGTAGTTCCAGGCCAGGGACCCCACCTCGCGCTCGGCAAAGGGCAGATCCAGGGACTGGTCGTGCAGGTCCGGGTTGCCCACGGCCAGCACGCGCGTGTTGCGGGCGCCCTTGCGCCGCTCCAGGGTGAAGCGGAACACGCTGGCGCTGGGCAGCTGGAACAGCGGCCAGCGGTCCAGCAGGCTCGCCTCGCCGTCGGCCAGGGTGGCGAAGGCCAGGGTGTGCAGGGCGTCGTGGGGGATGATGCCCAGCACCTTCACTCCAGAGAGCTTGTGCAGCACCGGGGCCAGCAGCAGCTTGTAGAGCTCCTTGGAATGCGCCTCCACAGGCTCCAGGTTCTGGAGCATGCGCCGGTAGGTCAGCACCATCTGTCCCAGGGCATCACGTCCCAGGCGGGTGCGCGTCAGCTCGGCGCGGCCCTGGTCCACGCTCCAGCAGAGGATCTCGCTTGCCGTGACGTAGTAGGTCAGAAGGGCCACGCCCGGCTCCAAGAGCTTCTGGACCTCGGGCAGGGTGAGGGGATTCACGCTGACCAGGCTGGCGATGTCCGGTCGGTTAGCCTGCAGCTCCAGGAGCACGTCGCGGTATTCGTCCTGCAGCCGCTTCACGCCCTTGGCATAGACCTCGCGCTCGTTCTGGCCCTGGGCGTGGGCCAGCAGGGATTCCTGTTCGTGCAGCTGCAAGCGCACCGCGGTGATGCGCTCGTAGAGCGCCTGGTCCTCCCTGCGCTGCGGGGTGCGGCGCTTGTTGCCCAGGAGGTCAATGAGGTTGCGGGCGCGGGAGCGCTCGGCCGTGCGGAAGGCCTCGGAGACCTCGCCCATGTCGGCCAGAAGCGTCACCAAATCCTCGTAGACCACGGCCTTGTCGGCGATGAACCCGTCCTTGAGCTGGTCCACCTTGAGTTCGGCGCGCATGCCCTCGATGACGTCCAAGGCCTTGTCCAGCAGGGCCTTGGCCTCGGCGCGCCTGCCCGCCGCCAGGTCCAGGCGGGCCAGGCCGTGCAGGGCCCGCCACTGGCTGTCGCGCAGGCCCATGTCCCGGGCCAGCTCATCGGCCTGCTGAAACGCCGCGCGGGCCTTGTCGGCATTGTCCAGGGCCAGGTGCGCCTCGCCCTGGGCCAGCAGGATCTTGGCCTGGTTGATGCGGTTGCCTGTGGAGGCCACGATGGCCAGGGCCTCGTCCAGGAGGGGCAGGGCCTTCTTGGGGTCGCCCATGCGGATGAAGGTCTGGGCGGTGTTGCGCAGATCGTAGGCGATGGCCCAGCGGGAGCGGATCTCGCGGTCGATGGCCAGGGCTTCGCCCAGGGTCCTCAGGGCCTGCGGATAACGGCCCATGTCGCGCTCCACCAGGCCGCGGTTGTTCAGGGTGGTGGCCACCTCGTCCTTGCGGATGCGCAGGGAGCGGGCCAGTGGCAGGGCCGCGTCCAGTTCGCGAACGGCGCGTCCGTGGTCGCCCAGGCTCCACCACAGGAGCCCGGCGGTGTTGCGGGCGATGACCTGCTCCAGCACCCAGCCGTTCTGCTCGGCGGTTTTGAGCACCTGGCGCTGCAGATCGAAGGCCTGCTGGAAGCGCGCCTGGTACCAGGCGTTGTTGGCCTGTTCGATAAGGATGCGCGCGCGCAGGCGCTCCTGGTTCTTGTCCGTGGCGGCCAGCCTCAGGGCCTCAGCATACCTGGCCTCGGCCTCGGAAAAGTTTCCGATGAGCCTGGCGCAGCGGCCGATGTCCAGCAGGGCCTGGGCCATGTCCGCCTTGCGGCCCAGGGCCGTGTAGATGCCCAAGGCCTCGCCGTAGGCCGCCCTGGCCTGGGCGTACTGCGACAGCCGCATGTCCAGGATGCGTCCGATGCTCATGTACTGCTTGGCCACCAGCTCCCTGGTTCCGGCCTTCCGTGACAGCTTCGCCGCGCCCTCGAAGCGCGCCAGGGCGCGGTCGAACTGTATGGCATTCTCCAGCACGGCCCCCAGGCTCGACAGGGCCTCGATCTCCTTGGGCGCCAGCTCCAGGTTGGCCAACATCTCCGCGGCCTGTTCCAGGGCCGGGATGGCCTGGGCATACTGCTCCAGGCGCGCATGGACCAGGCCCAGGCGCATAAGGGCCTCGGCGTGGGCTGGGGTATCCGGACTGGTCTTGGCCACCAGCAGGGCCAGCTCCCGGGCGAAGGCCAGGGACTTGTCGAACTGCTCCGAGGCGTAGGCGCTTTCCCGTCCATAGGACAGCAGGTCGGGCAGGTGCTTCTTGAACTGGTCCGAGGACCGGGCCACGCGCAGGGCGTTTTCGAACAAGGCCAGGGCCTGCGGATGCCGCCCGGCCTTGAAGGCCTCCATGCCGGAGCGCACGTAGCGGGCGAACTGGGTGGCGGCGAAGGCGCCGGCCTCCTGGGCGCTCAGGCCGGGATCGCCCAGCAGGAGCCAGGGCGCGGCGTCCTTGGCCGCGTCCTGAGCCCTCATCCGGGAGCCCGAAGCCGAGGCCTCGGCATAGGCGGCCAGGAAGGGTTCGGTGAAGGCCTTGGCGCTCGGGTCCTGGGCCCCCAGCACGGAGGGCACGCCATAGAGCGACAGCAGGTGCGCCACCAGCGGCAGATCCTCGGCAAAGGCCTGGGGCAGCACGGCCAGGGACACGTCCTGCATGGCGGCGGCCAGGCCGGCCAGAGCCAGGGGTTCGCCCTTGTCCGGCGACAGGGCCAGGAAACGCACCGGTAGCTCGTCCTGGCGGCTGGGTGCGGAGTGGGTCTGACGCGCGGGAAGATTCGACACCAGCGTGTGGGCCGAGGCCACGGCCTGCAGCAGGTTCGGCGAGCCGGGCTGCACGGCCTGAACCTCATAGGCCTTCAGCCCTGGCAGGGCGGCGGGCGCCGTGCCGGAAAGGAACATGAGGTTCTTGCGGAAGGGCTTGCGGGACTTGAGGGAACGCACCAGGTGCGTGCCGCTCAAGCCGGCCGCCTGGGATGTGCGCAGCTCCTGGGCCGGCAGGGCCGAAGGCTCCTCATAGGCCAGGATGCGGCGTTCATTGGCCGCCAGTGCCGGAATGGCCGGGCGCTGCCCCGTGCCCAATTCCACGGCGCGCACCGTGTCGGCGTCCAGGCGCAGGCCGGCCCAGCGCAGGGAATCGCGGCGCGGCGAGGGCAGGGCCACGATGCGCAGGGCGCTGACCCCCCTGGGCAGGTTCTCCATGAGGTCGATGGCCTCGGCAGGGGCGGCCAGGAAAAGGCCGAGAACGCCGGGAGCGTCCAGCCTGCCGATGGATTTTCCGGCCTCAACCTTGAGCGCGCCGAGCCGGGCCAGAAGCTCGGTGTAGCGGGCGCGCTGGGCACTCGCGCCGGTGCTCACGGCGGCCTCCGCTGCTGCGGCGGTCTCCAGGGTCAGGCCGTGGAGGATGGCCAGCCAGTCCTGTTCGGTCGGGCTGGCCCCGATGCGGGCCACGCCGGGCAGGGACTCCCGGTCCTGGCCCAGGTCGCGGCGGAGGATCTCCTCCTCCTGCTCCAGGCGGCGCGCAAGGTCCGCGCGGGTTTGGCCGGCCTCCGGACCCTTGGCCGATGTGATTTGCGCCTTGAGGCCGCGGACGGCCAGCAGGCGCAAGGCCGTGCGGCGCAGCAGACCGGCCTCGGCGTCTGTGGGCCGGGCCACGCCGAGCCGGCCCATGCGGCCCACGCGCTCCAGCTCGGACAGGCGTTCCATGAGATTGTAAGCGTTTTCGGCCTTGCCTGCGTCGATGAGGGCGGCAACCAGCGGCGCAAAGGCCCCGGTGATTTCCCCCGCGCCGCAGGAGGCCTCGTCCAGGGGCAGGCCCTGGACCACAGCCAGGCCCTCCGTGAGACGTCCCAGCCCGGCCAGGGCGCGCCAGCGCATACCCGGCAGCAGGCCCTGGTCGGCCAGGGCCAGGGCGGCCTGCAGGTGTTCGGCGCGGGCGTCGTCCTCGCCCAGGCGCAGGGCCAGCTCGGCCAGATTCAGGCGCAGGGCTGCGTTCAGGGCCAGGGCCCGCCGGCTGCCCGCCGGCGGATTATCCTTGAACCAGGCCAGGCCTTCGGCCAGGCGCTGGCCGGCGCGGCTCAGGCTGTCCATGCGCAGGGCGGCTGCGCCTGCGTCCGCAACCGGAAGGCGTTCGGCCAGGGCCAGGTTCTGCGCGGCCATGATGTTCTGGAAGGCCGGAACGGCCAGGGAGCCGCCGCCGGAAAGCGTGCGGCGCAGGGATCCGGCGGCCAGGGATTCCAGGCGGCGCAGTTCGCTCAGGCGCGGGGCGAAGTCCTTGGCCTCCACGGGCAGGCGCAGCAGGGTCGCGGCCATGTCGGCCACGTTGAGCGAGGTGCTCACGGGATTCTTGAGCTCCAGGGCCAGCTCCGCGGAACGCCTGAAGCGTTCGAAGGCTACGGCCTCCCGGCCCAGGGACGATTCAAGCAGGCCGGCCCGGTGCAGCAGCAGCGCCGCGCCGAAGGCGTCCTGCGGGGCGATGTCGCCTGTGGCAAAGGCGCTGGACTGGCGCTCCACCAGTCCCAGGGCCTCCCTGGGGCGGCCGCGCTCGGTGGCGATGCGCGCCAGGAATGACTCGGCCAGGCGGAGCTCCTGCTCGGCGGTGAAGCCATAGGCGGCCTGGGATGCGCTGGACTTGTCCAGGCTCACGTCCAGGTCGATGTTGATCAGGCCCTTTTTGCGGCCGCCGCCTTTTTTGTCGGCCACGCCGTACTTTTTCACCAGCTCGGCAATGCGCGCAAATCCCTTTTCCGCGCTTTCCAGGAGCCGGTCCCGGTCCTGGCCCGTGGTCAGCCCGGCCTCCATGAAGGCGTTGTAGGCCACGGAGCGCTGGTTGGCCGTGAGGTTCTGGTTCAGCCCAAGGGCGGCGTTCATGGCCAGGGCCTTCTCAAAGGATTCCCGGGCCTCGCGCCAGCGCCCGGCCTCCTGATAGGCCAGGCCCAGGCGGTCATGAAGCTCGGCGCGCAGCTGCACGAAGCGCGGCGGGAAGCCGAGGGCCTCGCGCACCTTTCCGGCCATGACGGCCAGGGTCTGCATGTTGGCTTCGCGGTCGTTGAGGATGAGCGGCGGCAGCTCGGCGATGATGCCCTCCTGCTCCAAGAGCAGGGACTGCACGGCCTTGACGTACCCTTCCCAGGCCGGGTCCGGCGGCGGCCCGGCGGGCTTGATGCTGGCCTCAAACAGCCGGTTGTTCAATTCCGACTGGCGCGTGGCCAGCTCCTTGGCCTCCTGCTGCGCCTCCCCGCGTCCCAGGGCTGGCGTCAGCACGCGGTCAAAGACGAACTTGTTGATGCGGCCAAAGATCTCCGAGGCGTATTTGGGCTGGATGCGCCGCTCGACGAGCTCCAGGGACTTGGCGAAGGCCAGGGTGGGCTCGTCCCGCTCCTTGGCCTGGAAGGCCGAGGTGCCGAAGCGCTGGTAGAACAGTATCTCGGTCTCCTCGTTGTCGAAGGCGACCTGGGACTCCTGGCGCTTGCGGTATTCCTCGAAGGCCTGGGCATACTGGCCCAGGAGAAAGTGGATGTTGCCGATGTTCAGATCGAGGTTGGCGGCGTTCTCCGGGTTCTGCTCCCGGGCGTTGAGGAACCGGGCGCGCTGGTAGGACTCCAGGGCTGCCTCCAGCCGGCCGCGTTCGCCGTGCACGGTCTCCAGCACCTCATCGATGTAGCCCAGGGTCTGATGGAAGTATTCCACCTGGCCGTTCTTCAGGATGGCACGGCTGATGAGCTCGCGGCCCTCCAGGAGCGGAGCCTTGCCGTTCAGGTAGGTCAGGGTGAGGCCAGTGGCGTAGAGCAGGGTGGCGTCGCCTGGTTTTGCGGCGAGCTGGGCGCGGTATTCGGCCAGGGTGGCCGGAATGGTTTTGAGGGCCGCGCTGGCGCGGATCATGCCCCGGTGCGCGGGCACGAAGTCCGGGTCGTCGCGCAGGAGCCCGGCGAAGATGGACCGGGCCGAGGGCACCTCGCCGATGCGCAGCAGATAGTCGCCGGCGGCGGTGGACTTGCGCAGGTGCGCGGCCTTGGCCAGGCGATACAGCCGGTCCTCGTAAGGCCGCGAGGCCATTTCGGTCTCGTAGAGGTCCAGGGCCTGATGGAAGCGCTCCTCGCGGTACAAAATCTCGGCCAGGGCCAGACGCGCCGCCGCCAGTTGCGTGGCCACCTGCGGGGCATCCTTGGCCCCGCCCAGGGCCTGGCGGTAGGCGTCCTTGGCCTTGGACCACTCGTCGGCGGCGTAGTAGACGTCGCCCAGACGGTTCAGGGCCCCAAGGGAGAGCTTGGGAAGGGAGCCGCGGTTCTGGCCGGAGAGCAGAAGCAGCGCCTGGGCGCGGTCCTCTGGCTTTGGCCCGGCGGCGTCCACGGTGCGCTCCAGCACGCGCGACACGGCCAGGTCGGCCCAGGGGCCATTTTCCGGATACTCGCCGATGACCCGGGCATAGAGGGGCAGCACGGCCTGCACCTGCCCGATGCGCCCAAAGGTTTCGGCCTTGAGGAACAGGGCCTCGGCCGCCTGCTCCGGCGCCGTGCCGGGTATGGTCAGTTGCGCATCCAGGATGCGGATGGCCTCGCCCAAGGCCTTGGAGTCGCCGCTGGCCTCCAGCAGCAGCCGGGCCTGCTCCAGGTGGGCCTGGGTCTGGACCCGCGCGTCGCCGGGCTGTGCGGCCATTGCGCCAAGGCTCTTCAGGCCAGCCTGGAGCGCGGCCAGCCGCCCCTTGTCGTTCAGCGCCTGCCTGCGTTCGGCGGCCGTGGCCAGCAACTGGGCGCGGATCCGCGCCAAGCCGGAGTCCGGCTGCGCGTTCAGGGCCGTGGCTGCTTCATAGGCTTTCTGCGCCGCCGCTTCCTGTCCGAGGCCTTCGTATTGGCGGCCTTCATTGAACCTGGCCTTGGCGGCCAGGGGGCCGCTGTCTCCGGCGGCGCGGGCTGCCGCGTTCAGGGCCAGGATGGTCAGATGCCGATCCAGGGGGATCTGGCTGGCCAAGGTCTCGGCCAGGGCCAACAGGTCGCCTGCGCTCCTGGGCGGTATCTCGCCCTCGGGCGGCAGGCTCCAGACATTGGCCGGGCCAGAGCGTGCGCTGATGTGGTACAGCCTGCCAGAGGCCGGCACAGGCGACAGGTCGGAGTATTGCGCCGAGGTCAGGGCCACGGGCCGGCCGCCCTGCGCAGGGGCGCTGGCGATGACGGTCTGGATGGCCGGGCCGCCGGGCCTGCCGCCTGCCGTCAGGCCAAAGGCCGGGGCTGTGGCGAAGAGCACGGCAGCGCCGTCCGGCGTGAAGCGCGGAAAGGCCTCGGGCAGGGAGCCTGGGGTCAATTTTCTGGGTTCCGCCGGGGCCTGGTTGGATGGCAGGTCCATGACGTACACCGAGGCCACGCCGGTGCGCTGGGAGACGAAGGCCAGGCGGCGGCCATCCGGGGAAAGGGCGGGGCTGGCGGCGTCGCCCCTGGTGTCCAGAAACTGAGGGACTGCCTTGGCCTTGGCAAGGTCCAGGACGGCGATTCGCCGGAGCGTGTCGCCCTGGGCGCGTTGCTGGAAGTACAGCGCCTTTCCGTCCGGGCTGAAGCAGGGGGCAGCATCTTCGGTGTCGCGCCCGGTCAGCTTCAGCGGTTGGGCCTCCGGCCTGGACAGGTCGAGGAGGTAGATGTCGCCCTTGACGTCGTCCTCCGCGCCCACAAAGGCCAGGCGGCGGCCATCCGGGGAAAGGGCCGGGGACTGGCGGTCGGCCAGGGCCGGGGCCAGGCGCCTGGGCAACACGGAGAGGGATGCGTCCAGGCTGCGCAGCCAGAGCTCGTGGTAGCCGCCGCTCTGGCGCGTGTAGGCCATCCATTTCCCGTCCGGGGTGATGTCCATGTGCAGCACGTCGCCCGTCTCGAAGCTGACCTGCACGGGGACGTTCACGTCCAGGCGGCGCGGCGCCGTGCGGGGAAGCTGCGGCCGCAGGGCGTCCTCGGCCATGGCCTTGGCGGAAAGAATGGGCTGGGCGGATGATTCCGCCGCCGACGCCGGGACGGGCCAGGGCAGCAGGACCAGCGCCAGCGCCGCCCCTGCCAGGAGTTGTCGGAAGGGGCGCGCGTTCATTTCTTCACCGTCCAGGTTCCATCGGAGGATTGCAGCCTTTCCCCGGGCTTGGCCGTATCCGCGGCCAGCTTGGCGAACACGGCGCGGACCTTGGGCAGGTCGGCCTGGGTCAGGGCGGTGTTGGTCTCCACCGCACGGCGCATGACGCTTTCCCGGGCGCGGTTGACCTCGGCCAGCACGGCGTCGAACTCCTGCTGACGGTAGCGCGCGGCAAAGTCCCTGAACTCGTCCGGGGCATGCTCGCGCGTGATGGGGAAGCCCTTGAGCAGCCCCTGGTTGTCCTCGCCCGCCCAGCCCAGGCGTTTGAAGGCCTCCACGTCATCGGCATGGAAGCTCATGACCTGCATGGCGGTGATGGCGTCCTGCTGCTCGCGGCTCCTGCGCGGCGGGGTCTGGATGTGGCCGAGGGGGTCCACGCCGCGCACGGAGGCCACAAGCAGCGTCTCTTCGGACAGGGAATTGTAGGAGCCGAGGATCTGGTTCTCCAGCGAGGTGCGCTCGCTGGCCACATTGACTTTGACCTCGGCCAGGGTGCACCCGGCGAGGGCGGCGTGGGCGGCGAGGGCGGCAGCCAGGATCAGGCGTTTCATGGGGCGACTCCTTCTTGAACGGTGTTCTGGACAACCTTGAGCGCGCCGGGCGGGCCTGCCGGATCGCGGCAGATGCCTCCAGCCGAGATGGCGTCCAGGATGTTGACGAGGGCGGGCACAGGGACCAGCGCCTTGGCCAGCTGTTTGCGTATGGGCAGGTTGGCCGCGGGCAGGCGGTCGATGCGAGGAAGCTCAAGGCGGAAGCCCTTGACCTCCACCTCGCCGGACAGGCTCAGGTTGCCGTAGGCCATGCCCAGATGCACAAAGCGCGGGTAGCCGATGCCCATGAGGCGGCGCTGCTGCACGATGGCTTCATTCTGTTCGTCCGGGTCCAGGGCGTAGAGCATGCGCTCCAGGGTGCGCGGCCCGATCCTGGTGATGTCCGCATTCAGGCTGAGGCGCCGCAGCAGGGCCTCAGGGTCCATGGTGAGCGGCGCGGACAGGCTCACGCGTCCGGCCGTCTCGGACTGGTCGCCGGCGTCCTTGAGCGCCTTGTCCGGGAACAGGCGCGCGGGGTCGATGCCGGTGAAGGCGCAGTCGGCCTGCAGGGCGTAGTTGCCGCGTGAACCCGTGATCATGGCGCTGCCGAGAAGGTTGCCGCCCAGGAGGCCTGCGCGGAAGGAGCGCAGGGCCGGCAGCGGTCCGCTGGTGTCCAGGCGCAGATGCACGTCGCGCAGGTTCAGGGGCAGGGCGCCGGATTTGAGCTTGATCTGGCTGAAGCCCAGGCTGCCGCCGCCGGATTGGAACTCATGCAGGATGGCCCGGGCGAATTCATCGCCGCTGCCGGCAGCGGTTGGCACCGGTTCAAAGACCTGCTCGGACAGGGGCGGCAGGGCGCTCTGTGCGGGCGCGGCGCAGCGCAGGCCAGGCGTCAGAGTGAATCCTTTGTCCAGGCGCAGGGTGCTGGTCAGGCCGCTCAGGGCCAGTTCCGGCCCCAGGCGCAGGTCCATGCCGGGGCTGAGGAGCCGTGCGGACAGGCTTAGGCTGCGTCCGGCGGAAAGCCGCGCGTCGAAACCGGCTTCCAGGTTGCCCTGTCCGGCCAGGCCCTTGCCGGAGCTGGCCGGAAGCGACTTGAATCCGGCCTTGAGGCCGAAGCCCAAGGTCCCGTCCACCTGCTCCAGGATGGCCGCCAGGCGGTCCTGGTCGCGGTCCAGCACCTGGTCCAGGCGGTCCAGCGTCAGGCGCAGGTTCTGGTCCAGGTCCAGGCCGTCCAGGTGCAGCATCTGGGAAAACTGCATGGAGCGCGCGTCCTGCTGGGCGAGGTTGAAGGTGAGCAGGCCGCGCAGGGGCTTGGACAGGGGGCCGGCGCCGGGCAGCTCGGACAGGGGGCCGAAGGCCAGGGAGCCGGTGAGGCTGGAATTGCGCAGGCCTCCGCTGGTGGCCAGGCGCAGGGGCCTGGGCGTGGTGAGGCCGCGCAGGCGCAGGGTCTCGCCTGGCTGGCCCTTGGCCCCGAGGGGCCAATCCAGAGCCAGTTCCGTGAGGTTGAGCACGGCCTCAAACTCTTTGAGAAAGCCCAGGCGCCTGAGGGTCTGGGAGAGCTTTTCCGCTTTCGGCGCAGGGGCTTGTTGCGGCGGCAGGGCCGCGGATATCCTCCAGTCCAGGTCCAGGCCGCCCGAGCCCTTGGCTTGGCGCGGGAGCAGGGGAGCGGCAAGACCGAGAAGTCTTTGCACATCCACGTTCAGCTTGCCGCTGCTGCGCAGATCCGCGCCACCGAGGCTTCCCGTGGCCGTGCAGCGCAGGGCCTGGCCCAGGTCCAGGGCGAGCCGGGCGTCCGTCACGTTCGCGGTGAGGGGCGCAGGCCCGCCAAGGCGGATGTCCGGCGCGCTCAGGCGCAGGCTGAGCGGGGCCTCCAGCGGTTTCTTGCCGGGCGGCAGCATCCTTAGCCGCGGGATGTCCAGATCAAGGCCGTCCAGGCTGGCCGTGGCGTTTTTGGAGGCCGGAAAGTCCGCCCGCAGGGCGAGGGTGTGGCTCAGCGCAGGCGCCAGGGCCTTGCCTGGCAGGTCAATGCCCTGCGCCTCGCAGGCCATGTGCAGGCTGGCGTTCCCCAGAATCCCGAACAGGGCCGCAGGGTTCAGGTCGAAATCGTCCATCTTGAGGCTGAGGAGCGTCGCTGCTGCGTGCTTCACGCCCAGGGGGGACGGTCCAGTCAGGCGCAGCCCCTCAATGTCCGCAGTCGCGCTCACCTCCACGCGGCCTGGGCCGTCGCCGGGCAGCACCGCCTGGGCCGAGTCCACGTGCCACCGGGCCTTGGCCAGGCTCAGGCGCTCCGGTCCTGCGGAACGCGTCATGGCGCTGGCCGCCAGGGCAAGTCCGGCGATGCTGGCTTCCAGGTGCGGCCTTTGCCCGGCCTGCTCCGGCAGCAGGGCTTTGAGGTCGACGCCCTCGACATCGAGTGTGGCCGCGCCCAGTCTCAGGCCCGGGGGCAGATAGGCGCGGGCCAGGGAGAGGATTTCGTCGAGCTGAAGGTGCAGGGGGTGCACCGCCAGGGTGATCCTGGGCCTGCCTCCGTTCAGGCCGGCGGCCTCGCCCTGCCAGCGCATGGCGCTGTGCTTCAGCAGGCTGAGTGAGCCCGGCAGGAGCGCGCTTCCGGCTGAAAGATCGATGTCTGACTCCTGCCGCAGGATCAGGGAGAACGGGCCCATGTCCTTGGTGCCCAGGGTGCCGCCAGAGGCGCGCAGGGCCTCGGCCACGACCGAAAGCCCGAGGGCCAGGCGGTCTGCGGCGGGCTGAGCCAGGGTCAGGCCCAGGGTCAACGCTCCTGAGGCCTCGGGCAGGGCCGAGCCGGCAAAGGGCTTCAATAGCGCACCGGCCTGGGCCAGGTCCAGGCGCAGGTCGGCCTGGAAGCCCTTGGCCACGCTGCCCCTGGCCGCGAGGCTCAGCCCGGGGGCGACGGCTTTGGCCTCCAGGCGCGCTTGGGCCGGAGCCAGCAGCCCGGCCTTGCCGACCAGGTCTTCCACCTCGGCCTCGATCCGGACCGGGGAGAGCTGCCTGCCGTTCAACACAGCCACGAACCCGGCGTCCAGGCGCAGGGGCTCCGGGCCCAGGCCGGTGGCGATGAGCTGCACACTTGCGTCGCGCAGGTCCAGAGTGCTGTTGCTGGCCGCGAGGTCAAGGCGCACGGTCATGTCCGACAGGTCCACGCGCACATGCATGTCGCCCCGCCGGGGCGTGGGCCTGAGGCCTTCGCGCAGGGTGGAGAGGGCCTCTTGAATCCGTGCGGACAGGGGTTTGGCGGAGGGCGGAAGCGGCGGCTCCGCCACCTTGCTCCCTGGCTCCAGGCGCTGGCGCAGCCGCAGACCCGCGCCTTCAATCCGCAGGCGCAGGTCCTTGCGCAGAATGGACAGCAGGCCGACCTCAACGTGCAGGCGCTCCAGTGAGCAGAGGAAGGATTCGTCATTCAGGACGCCCTGGCCGATGCGCAACCCTTCCAGGCGCAGGCCGTCGGACCAGCCAAGGGAAAGCAGGCGCAAGGCGGCGGGCTTTCCCGTGGCCGAGGCCAGGGCCTGCTCCACCTTGGCCCGCGCCCAGTTGGAGGACGCCAGGGGGGGGATGGCGATAATGATCGCGGCCAGCACAAGTGCGCCTGCGCCAAGGGCCAGCAGGGTGCGGCGCAGCCAGTTGCGCTGGAGGAGGGGTGTTCTTGTCTCCGGCCTGTCTTCAGCCATCAATGCCCCGCTGGGTTCGGACCTGCTGCGCAGCCGCCCGCGCGAAAGGGCGAGGGCCAGCAGCATCAGCCGCCATTTTGCAAGAACCCCATGGCGGTTGCAAGATATAATTAGGTTCCGGCGTGCCGGAGCCCTGCTGGAGGGAGGCGCCGGATGGGGCTATCTGGCCTTGATGACGCCGCAGGCCACGCGGGCGCCGGAATTGCCCGAGGGCTGGGTGGTGAAGTCGTCCGGGCGGGCGTGGACGATGACGCTCCGGCCCATGAGGCTGGCCGGGCCATTGCGCAGGGTCATGCCGTCCATGAGTGCCTCGAAGCGGGCCTTGCCGTCGGCCCCGGCCACCAGCATGGGCAGGTCCCCGGCGTGGTGCGCGGCCCTGGCCGGATCGCCGTGGGGCTTGCCGAAGGGGTTGAAGTGCCCGCCGGCGCTGGCGGCGTCTGGGGCCGTGCAATCCCCCCTCTCGTGGATGTGGAAGGCGTGAGCGCCGGGCGTCAGGCCCTGCACAAGGGCGGAGATGCGGACCATTTCCCCCGCCTGGTCGAAATGCACTGTGCCGGAGGCGGTGTTGCCCTTGGTGGGCTGGAGCACGGCCTCGGCGCTGGGAGCCATGGCGGCGCAGGCGGACAGCAAGACTGCTGCAAGCGCGAGAAGCAGGCACTGACGCATGGATCCTCCTGGGTTCGTGTCGCTGGAGCCTAGCGCGGGGCGACGGCAATGCGCAAGTGGTCGTCGCTCACCCCAGGGCAATAAAAAAAGGCCGCCTGTATGGCGACCCTGAAATTGGTGGGCAATAGGTGATTCGAACACCTGGCCTTCGGCTCCGGAGGCCGACCCGAGCCATATCACCACTTGTCACAGAATGGGCATGCCTGTCATTTTCCCTTGACCTGCGCGGCATTGGGCAGCACAGAGTGTCGTTGTGCGTCACGCGATGGCGGCGCGTACGGGTAGCAAAATCGCCGAACAGGTAGCAGGAAGGTAGCAGGATATGGCCGGTGCAGGCAAGCGTGAGCTGACGAAGTACCCGGGCGTTTACATGCGCCAGAGTCCTGACAGGAAGCACGACGGCAAGCCTGATGTGTGCTTCGACATCGCCTACAATGGGCCTGGACGCAAGGTCTGGGAAAAGGTCGGCTGGAGGAGCGAGGGCTACACGGCGGCCATGGCCAGTCAGATCCGCGCCGAGCGCGTGCGCACAGTTCGGCATGGGGATCTGCCCTCTGCGATCCTGGACAAGCGGCGCCCGGAGCTGACCATAGGCGGTGCCTGGGAGGCCTACCAGGGGCACCTGGCCAAGACCAAGCGCCCCGGCACGGACAAGAGCCGATGGGACCTGCACCTGGCGCATATGGGTGCCCAAACCATCGCCTCCCTCTCTCCGCTCGAATTGGAGCGGCTCAAGGAGTCCCTGGCCGCAAAGGGCTTGAGCCCGCAAACCGTGAAGCACTGCCTGGCCCTCTTGCGCCGGGTGGTCAACCACGCCATCGCCATGCGGCTGTGGAGCGGGACGAACCCCGTCCAGAAGCGCGTGATGCCCCACGTGGACAACAAACGCTTTCGGTTCCTCTCCGTTGAGGAGGCGGACCTGCTGCTGGAGACGCTCAAGGCGCGCTCCCTGGATACCTGGCGCATAAGCCTCATGAGCCTGTATACGGGGATGCGCTTGGGCGAAGTGCTGGGCCTGCGCTGGGAGGCAGTGAACATGAGCGCCCGCGTGGCCCAGGTGCTGGACCCCAAGAACGGGCGCAGCCGCACAGTCTCCCTCACCACCAGCGTGGTGGCCATGCTGTTGGCCACGGGCACGGAGCGCCACGGCCTGGTCTTCGCTGGCCGCAACGGCGTGCGCAAAGAAATCTCGGACACCTTCTCCCGCGTGGTGGAGGAGTTGAAGTTTAACAAGGGCGTTGCGGACAGGCGCGGCCGGGTGGTGTTCCACACCCTGCGCCACACCTTTGCGAGCCTGCTGGCCATGAGCGGCGTGCCGCTGTACCAGCTCATGGACCTCATGGGCCACAGGTCCATCGACATGACCAAGCGCTATGCGAGCCTCTGCCCCGCCCAGGGGAAAGAGGCCACGGAGCATATCGAGCGGCTCCTGTCGCACGAGGCTACTGCTGGTCATACGTCTTAACCTGGTGCGCCGCGATGAAAGCCAGCAGGTCCTGGTGCTTGTAGTAGACAAGGGCGCCGATGCGCGTCATTTTTGGGCCGTGGCCCTTGGCGCGCCAGTTGCGCAGAGTGCCGTAGGCAAGGCCGTACAGATCCTCCACCTCCTGCCCGGTGATCAGCTCCTTGCGGCGCAGGGCCTCCAGCCGTGCGGCTGGCTCCAGCAGCTCGCGCAGCACCTCGCGCAGGGCCGCGTCCATCTGGGCGGCACTTGGTGCGGGGGTTGGCTCTTGCATGGCCTACGCCCCCAGCCCGGCCAGCTGGTCGCGCAGCTTGTTGACGCGCAGGATCCTGGCCTTGACCCGCAGGAGGTCATGGTTGATGTAGTCGGACGAGCGGGTGAGACGCGAAAGGAGAATCCCCAGGGCCTCGTCCTGGGTGTGGCACCAGCCGTCCGGGTTGGCTTGCAGCAGGCTCTCGCCGCCGCCCTCGCCGTAGCTCACGAAGAGATTGACCTGGTCGGCCAGGGCCACCTTGCCCGCCATGATGCGCGGATTCATGGCCTCGCGCGACCAGATGGCCTTGTAGAGCGTCTCGCCCTTGATGAACGGCTGGCTCATGACTGCGCCCTCCCCATGTCTCCCACCAGCTTGAGCAGGCCCATGATGGCCGTGACAGCCTCCTGGCCTTCCTTGGTTATCTGGTCGCATTCGTCACGGGAGAGGTCGCCGGAGGCAAGCCCGGCCCCTACCTGGGCCATAAGCTCCCCGAACTCCTTGACCGAGTTGAGCGCGGCCAGCTGCACCGGGCTGCCGTCGCCCGTGGCCTCGGGCAGCTTGACGAACACGCCGCCACGCTGCCTGGCCAGGAAGTGCAGGGGCTCGTCCGACCCGGCCAGGTCCATGATGGGGAGCACCAGGTCAGCGCCGAACTTGTGGCCCTGCTGACGCGAAAGCTCGCTCATGAGGGTCTGATAGTTCTTGCCCTCCATGAGGCTCGCAATGGTGCGGGCGTCGATGCCGGATGGCGGGTTGAGGATCACGGCGTGGACCACTGCTGTGAGGCTCGGTGTCTTGCTCATATGCAATTCCCTCATCTGTAATTGCGTGGTTATGGGCACGAAAATTCGTTAGGGCGGTGATCATGGCTCCTACACGCCGCGAAAGGCGGCCATGGCCTCGTCGTGGATTGTGCGGGGCTTGGGGCCGGGCTTGAGATCCAGCGCCTCGGGCAGCAGCTCCATCGGCACGCCCATTCCCAGCAGCTGCGCGTGGCGATGCACAGGCATGGTGTCCTGGTCGCACAGCTTGGACACGTTGTTGGACGTCACGTCCATGCGCCGGGCCATCTCCGTGAAGGTGAGCCCATTGCGGCTCATCCACACACGCAGGGCCTCTTGCCGGGAGAGGGGAGTTAAGTTAGGAGCAATAGGAAATTCCATAGGATTACCTCGCGGAGAGAATAATGGACCGAAATATTGTCGTGCGCTTGCGCGAGCTAGCCACAGCACAGCGTGCAACCCTCGCGGAAGAATTGGGGCTTGCCCCGTCACCGGAAGGCGACGTTGCGCTTATTGAGGCGACGGACAGCAACGGTCGATCTGCCATCCTGCTCCCCTCGACACAGGTCCCCCAGCTCGCCGCAAGCCTCTTGGGGATGTGGGCGCAGTGCGAAGGCGAAGGCCGCGACTCTGCTCTTGCCGCCGACTTGCCGCACCAGCGGATAGTCATGGAGCAACTCGCGGTCACGGTTGCGACGGGGGAGGTGTCTTCTGTTGGCGAGGACATGCTTACCCTCAAGCTAGACATCGCCGGGATGCCCTTTTTCTTGCGGTTGCCTGGCGCCAGCGCCATGGCTCTTGCCGAAAGTATTGTGGCTGGTCTCGAGGCACATTCTGTGGGTGGCGACAAACGCCATTGAGCGAAGCCTCTCGCGGGCTTGTGGGCAGGGAACCATCTCTGCCAGAAGAGCATCCCAGGTGGGGCAGTCGGTTTGACCCTTGTTTGGCTTGGCGTTCATGGCTAGCACCTCGGCAGCAGGCGAATGCATGTTGAGCAGCAACGCGGAGGGTTCAGCCTTCCATTTGATTTGCGGAAGATGATGCGATGCCCCGTGACATCCCAGGGGAGCTGGGCCTTGTCCACGTGACCGGACTCGCACAGGGCTTCCAAGGTTTTAGTGGGAATGAGCGAAAGCCCAGCGGCCTTGAGCACCTCAACCACGATAGGGTCAAGGGTCATGAGCATTTCAAACGGGATTTCGTTTACAGGCGACGATCCCAAGAGTTTGATGACCCGGTGCATTCGCATAGCCCTTCCCCCTCGGTGTTCGGTTCGGTGTCGGTGTCGATTCCCATTCGCATGTTTTCTTGAACGTCGTCAACTAATTTCTTGAACATAGGTAAAGAAAACATCAAATGTCAAAATTTAGTGAACGACTACGGAGCTTAATAAAAGAGCTAGGGGCGACACACCAAAAGATCGCGGATGTCGCTGGCATCACTTCCCAGACCATCACCAGCTACCTGAAAGATAACTCGCTACCGAGTCAAAAAATCTTGGCATCGTGGGTAAATAGCTATGGTATCAACGCCCATTGGCTCCTGACTGGTGACGGCGAAATGTACCGACACGATACTTGCCAGACCCAGGTACAGATCGACCCCATTGCCCAGCGCGTCGACCAGGTGGCCCGGACCATGCGCGAGGCCGGGGTGGACGAGCTGAAGATCCTGGCCGCCGCGCGCGACGTGCTGGAAGGCGAGATGGCCAAGCTGACCAGGGCCAGGGGAGGGTACGGCGTGGCCGAGCCCAAGCCGGGTGACATTGCCCAGGCAGCCGAAGACCCGGCACCCTATCCCGACCCGCAGAAAGCTGCCGGGGACGGTTCCGTCTAATCCCTGGCAGCGGCCGGGGTGACGGAACCGCACGCGCAAGGCTAAAGACTGTCCGATTTTAAGTGAGTGGATGCTTACAGGACGAGAGGGGAGGCGACTGATGGCCCAACGTGTTTGCCCAGACTGCAAAAGAAACGTCGGCTTTGGCATTTTTGAGTGTCCCATATGCAAACGGTCCCTTATCGGAGTCCAGTTCCGGGCGTTGCCTCTCCTCTTGCGGGGTGTGCTCATCACCTGCGGCGTCGTACTCGCCGGGCTGTTCCTCCTCGCCGTCACATTGCCAAGCAAGCCCACGCCCACCATGGCTCCCGCTCCACCCGTTGCCTCCCCGCAGCGCACTACTCACACAGAAGCGCAACTTGAGGCCGCGCTGGCCGCAGTCAAAAAGCGCGACAAGGTCTTGAGCGTGGCCTGGAACAACAAGTCGCTCCCCTCACTGCTTGTCGGTGTGAATGGTGCAGGGAAGGTTCCTGGGGCGTTTGACAGCTTCGCGCGAGGCATTTGCGGGGCTCTGGCCGCCGAGGGCATAAATGGGGCCTTTGTCCACGTGCTCGACAACGATGCAAGCGGCTGGGTGGAGCTGGGCAAGGCGGAATGTCCGTAACGGTGAAGATCCGGCGCAAGGGCGAGATGAGTGGGTGGTGGACGAATTTTGAGGCGGTGAAATGATCCGTTAAGGAGGAAACATGGCGACAACGTATAACCTCTTCATAAGCCATTCTTGGGCATACACCGACATGTATGACAGAATGGTCAGTATGTTGAATGGGCGCGGGTACTTTCCGTTCAGAAACTACTCAGTTCCAAAGAATGACCCAATCCACAACGCTCCCAACCAGCAAGCCCTCCGTGATGCAATTGCTCGGCAAATGGCACCAGCTAGTTGCATCATCATCCTCGCTGGGGTTTACGCAACGCACAGCAAATGGATCAATATTGAGATAGGACTTGCGAAAGCATTCCCAAAGCCGATTTTGGCCATTGAGCCTTGGGGGAGCGAAAGGACGTCGGCCATCGTCAAACAGAACGCCGACCTCATTGTCAAATGGAACACCGAATCTGTTGTCGCAGCAATACGGAATCTTTGCCGATGAAAGACGAAAACGAAATTCTTTTTGAGCAATACAAGCTTTATGTCGAAATGGCTGACAGGGTCAGCCAGCGCCGAATCACGTCAAATCAGTTTTATTCGACAGCTTTGTCGGGCATGTTTGCCGCGTTGAGTTTGTCCGCAAGTCAAAACCTCTGCAGCCAAGACCGCCTTGCCATACTGACACTGGCCGCGCTCCTGGGCCTCATCGTCTGCGCCATTTGGTGGTTCAACATCTTCTCCGCGAAGCAGCTTAACTCCGCAAAGTGGAAGGTGGTCCACGAACTGGAGAAGAAGCTCCCCGTCTCGCCATGGGATATCGAGTGGGACAAGCTCGAGCGCGGGAATAACTGGAAGGTCTACGTCAAACACACCACCGTCGAGCGTTTCATACCGGCAGCCGTCTCCGTCCCTTATGTGCTGCTGCTCATTTACTGCATTCGCCACCTTAACTTGCGCGAATTCCTCGGCCTGTAAACAGACCGAAAAGAAGGGGCCCCGGCACACCACCGGGGCCCCTTCTTTTCCACCTGGCCAGGCCTAGCTCCCCAGCTCCTCCTCGCACTCCCGGCACCGGCAGCAGCCCGGCACGGCCTTGAGCCTGGCCGAGATGATGGGCTCCTCACACGTGCGGCAGCAGGCCACGCCGCTGATGTAGAGCGGGCCTGGGCCAGGCTCCGGGCGCGGCACCCCAGCCAGTGCGGACAGGAGCACGTACCGCTCGGCGGCCTGGGCGGCGTCGACGGTGTCTGCCATGAACTACTCCGGCGGGTTGGCCGCCGCGCGCGCGGCGACGTACTCCACATAGCCATCCACCGCCGCCCAACTGGCGGGCATGCGCACGGGCTCCTGGCGTGCCTGGACCGTCACCCGCTCCATACCCAGGAAGCTGCCGTCCTCGGCAAAGAGCGGGCGGTTCTCCGTGTAGGCGGGCACGTCCACCACGACGCTCGGGAAGGCCGAAACCGGGTATTCGGGGACCATGTTGTCGGGGATCGCCAGGGAGCAATCGATGACGTCTACGCCCTCGGGCAGCGCGGCCAGCAGCTCGCGCGACAGCTCAACTTCGGGATGATGCAACAGAATCATGCAGTCCTCCTAGACCGTGAAGGTGTTCACAGAGCCAGCCCCACCAGAGCCGCCTGTACATGGGGGGTTGTTCCCGTAGTTTAGCCCGCCCAGACCGCCGCTGGCCCGGACAGTGCCGTTGTTGCTATAGCCGCCGGCCTTGGTGACGATGCACACGATGCCGCCTCCGGCACCCGCGCCGGGGTATCCGTACGCTGCGTCGGAGCCGCCGCGACCACCATCGGAGGACATTACACACCCGGAGGCAATGCTGACGGTTGGGGAAAACAGCATGAGCAGTCCACCACCCGCGCCGCTGGCGGGCGTAACAACCCCTGCCGTGCCCGGCCCGATGGGGTCGCCCGCTCCACCACCAGAGGCCCCGGAGCAGGTGCCGTTGAACCACCCGCCTTTGCCGCCGTAGGGCTCTGGCGCGATACGGGTGCCAGAGGCGGAATACGGGGTGCCTGTGGAGCCAGCGCCACCGGCGCATGGGCCGCCCTTGCCGCCGGGGTCGGTCCCAGGCCCCGCGTGGCAACCGCTTCCGCCGCCGCCCGACTGCATCGCCGCGCCAGCGGCTCCGGTGTACCCGGTGGTGTTCACGCTGGGCTGTGCTGCCGCTCCGGCCGCGCCCTCGCCCTGTACTACGTAGGCGTCATGGGCGGTCTTCTTAATCTTGGCCCGCAACACTGCCGGAGCCAAGTCATGGGCCGTTAGGTTGCCGTAGTTTCCGCCCTTGCCCAGCTTGTCCGTGCTCATCTTGCCGCCGTCGCGCGCGTAAACCCCCTTGTTGAACAGCAGGATGAGGCCCTTGGAATTGGTGCTGGGCTTCAGGCTGGCCGAGGCCCCGATGACCACGAGGTTCTGGCCCATGACCACGCTGGCCCCGGTCTCCGCATTGGGCGCGACCGTGGCCTCGCCAGTGACCACGATGCAGTTGGCGAGCAGGCCCACGCCAGCCAGGTTGTAGACCTGGGGCTGGAGGGTGACGCCGCCTTGGACCACGTTGCCGGAATAGGTGCCGTCGCCCCACAGGGTAAGCTCCTGGCCGAACAGCGCCGCCTTGGGCACCCGGCCGCCGAACAGCTTCAGCGGGTAGCCCTCTTCGGGCGGAGGATAGCGCCGGGTGGCCATTTACGCCTCCCGCCCGCCGAACACGTGGCAGGCCAGGGCGCTGGCCACGGAGGCCTTCACCTGGATGCTGTCGCCCGCGCCGTCCAAATAGATGCCCTGCCCGGCGTACTCGAATTCGCGGCTCTGTTGGGGCAGCAGGGTCTCGGTGGTCAGGCCGTGGGCCTCCCCGGCCACGCCGGGCACGCCGCCGGAGCCGGGCACGTGGTACAGGGTGTAGACCACGCTCTCGCTGCCGCTGCGGTTGCTCAGGATGATGAGTCGGACGCTGGTCTTCTGCCCGGCCGCGTTGGTCACGAGGGCTCCGGGGGCTGTGGGCGCGAACTGCGGCTGGCAAAGCTTGGCGTGGGCGTAAGTGGATGCGGACATGGTGCCTCCTGGTTAGATGAGCCCGTGGTAGCGGAGCTGGGCCGTGGCATCGATAACGCTCGGGTCCACGGCCAGGCCGTCCTCGGTGTTGATGATGCCGCCGCCCTCGGCCAGGCGCGTGGCGTAGGCGATAAGCGCCAGGATGGCCTGGTGGAGCTGGGTGTTATCCCCTTTGTCCGGGGTCAATCCGGCCTGCTCGATGACGTAGAGCGGTTCCTCCTGGCAGGCGTTGAGCCAGTCGGCGGTCAGCTCCGTCGCCTCGGTTCCGCTGCCGGGATCGCCCGCGGTGAAGAGATCGTCCTCCGTGGCGCCTGGGCCGTCGATTCTGTGCATGGTGCCTCCTTTTTCGGCTATGCGCCGTAGGTGAACGTGACGATGGTATGGGCCGGGGCCAGGCGGCGGACGGTGCATTCCAGGCGCTCGTTGCCCCAGGTGCGCAGCCGCTCCCCGGCGCAGCCTTGCCCGGCCTTCATGGTGCGGATGGGCACCTCAGGGGCCTGGACGCTGAAGGCAAACGGCCAGTCCCCGTTGGACAGCAAGTCGCCCGCGCGGCTGCCCACCCGCAGAGGCCTGAACTCGCGCACGATGCACGGCGCCCCGGCCAGCAGCGTGGCCACCTCGGCAAAGTAGGCCGGGGTCTGGCCGCCCTGGGCGGAAAGGCGCAGGGCAACGGCCTCGCGCCTCTCCTGCACGGTCTCGCCCGGCTGTGAACAACCATCCGGCAGGCCGCACACGCGCTCCCAGTCCGCCAGCAGCTCCAGGGCCTGGGGCGGGTCCAGCTCGGTCAGCAGATCGTGCAGGGCCGCGTCCACGCGGGCTGGCTCCACAGCCAGGCCCTGGAGCAGCGCCGCCAGCACGGTGTCCGCCTCGCGTGGCCAGGCCGCGCCCTGGGGCAGCAAGGCGGCCAGCTGGGCCGCGTAGTCCTGTGCGCTGTAGGGCTGCACTCTGGCCTCCTAGTTGAAGGTGATGGTGCCGAGCACCGGGAACTCCAGCGCGCCGGGGGTGATGTCCGCCGTGGGCGCGGTGAGCACGTGGTTGGTCTCGCCGCTGGAAATGGAGATGGCCTCGCGCAGGTGCGAGAGGTAGATGACCTGGCCAGGCGCCGCCTCGCGCGCGAAGAGGTCGCGCAGCTCCGCAGTCACGGCCGCGCGCGTGGCCGTGGTGTTGGGCGAGAGGGTGACGCTGACGGGAACAGAAAGCGCCGTGGGCGCGAACACGAACACCTCGGCCGTGACGGGCCGGGCGGCGTCGATATGCGCCTGGGCGGCCTCCACCAGCTCCGCGTCCGGGATGGGCGAGTCCGGGTCGTCGTCGGCCACGATGGCCACGCCCACGGTGCCAGCGCCCATGTGCCGGGGATAAACCCAGGCGCGGGTGACGCCCGGCACCTCCAGCGCCCAGGCCTCGTAGTCCTGCCCCGCGCCGCCGTGGGGCGGGGCCTGGATGCGCGCCAGCAGGCGCGTGCGCAGGGCCTCGTCGGCCTCCAGGTTCACCCCGCCGGAAAGGCCGGGGGCCTGCACCAGGCCAACGCTCTGCATGGCCGTAACCGGCGCGGTGAGGGTGAGGCTCACGCCTGCGGGGGTGTCTCCGGCCTGGCCGGGCTCCACGGCGGTGACGCTGGCCAGGGCCGCGCCGCCCGCCACGGTGGCCTCCTCGAGCACGGCGAACAGCGCGCCGTCCACCCGCTGGAGCTGCGCCCCGGCTGGCAGCACGGCCCCGTTGGTACCGGGGATGGACACCTGGCCCGTGGCCGCCACGGCGGCCTTGCGGGCAATGCCCCAGATGCGCGCGTGGCGCTCCAGGTACTCGGCCTCGGCCGTGTCCGGGAAGGGCTGCCTGGCCAGCCACTCGTGGTAGCCATAGAGCATGTGGGTCTGCCCGGCGGTAACGCGCGCCAGCACGGCGATGGTGGACCGGGGCAGGGCCTTTGCGCCGTCCAGCAGGCGGCCCTCAAGGTCGGTCTGGGCGCGGTCCACAAGCTGCGGCAGATTCGGGCGGGCGATGGGCATGGGCTACTCCGCGAGCTGATAGGTTTCGTTTTCGGCGTCGTACTTGAGCTTCCAGGACTGCTCGCCCTTGCGCAGGGTGAGCCGCACCTCGAGCAGCAGCACCCCGCGCGCCGGGTTGCTGGCGGCCACGCTCACGGCCAGCACGTGGCCCTCGGTCACCAGCCAGGCCAGGGCCTCCTCGGCGTATTCGCGCGCGCGGGCCAGCACGGAGGGCAGCTGCTTTTCGCGCTTCAAAAGCCACAGGCGCGAGCCGATGCGGTCCTTGCCCGCTTTCAGCCCAGGCAGGGTGGCGTCGGCCCACCAGCCCTGGCGGTCGGTCTCGCCTGCGGGCAGCTCGTCGCCGGGCTCGGCCAGGCGGTTGGTGAACAGCGAGATGACCACGGCCGTGAGCAGGCTATCGTCGGCCATGAGGTCGCCGCCTGCCAGTTGCAGGTCCATGCCCAGCGCGCCAAAGGCCAGGAGGATATCGCCAGCCATTAGTCAACCTCCGGGGGCTGTATGCCGTGCTCCACTGCAGGGGCGAAGTTCGCGCCCGTGGTGTACGTGTCCGTGCGCCACACGCCGTCCTCGAAGTTCAGGGCCTCGCCATACCCGGCCACGTCCATCTCTCGGCGCGTGTCGGCGTGGATCTCCACCTCGGGCGCGGAGAGGTGCAGCCTGGTGGCCGCGCGCAGGTCGATGATGTCTCCGCGCACCTCGATGACGCCGCCGCGCTTGAGCACGATGCGGTGGCCCGCGGGCTCCTGGTCGTCGATGGAGTAGAGCGCCACCTCGCCGCCTGCCAGGCCCCCCAGGCGGTAGCGGCGGTCGTCCATGGCGATGATGACGCCGTGCGCGCGGTCGGCCCCCAGGAACAGGGCCACACCCTCGGCCCCTGGCAGCGGCACGGAGGTGTGGCCGTAGTTCTGGAAGCGCTCCATGTTGTCGCCGGTCTCGCCGTCGAGCAGGCCCACCTGCACGGCCTGCATCTTGAGGCCGTCGTTGACCAGGCGCAGCACGCAGCGCGCGGCCAGGCCGTGGATCTGGCGCATAAGCTTGCGGTACAGCGGATCGTTCATTTCTGCCCCGCCAGGATCCTGGCCTGTTCGTCCTTGGACAGCTCCACCGCGCCGGTGAGCAGGTCGCCCTTGCCGCCGCCCTTGCCGCCCTTGTCGGCCTTGAGGTGCTTCTCGAACTCCTGGGCATAGGCCAGGGGGCTGCGCAGGGTGAGCGTGGTGGTGGTGCCGCCGCTGCCCAGCTTGTGCACCACCTTGCCGATCATGAGGTCCTGGTCGAGGAACAGGTAGGGGATGACCGCGCGGCACATGGCGTTCAGCGGCCACAGGGTGCCGTCGCCCTGGCGCCAGCCCTGCACGGTCACCTCCACGCTGGCGGAGCGCCCGGCGCACACGCTGTTCTCCCAGTCGGCCCGGCGCTGGGCCGTGGCCTTGTCCTTGGGTGCCTCGCCGGTGATGACCTTGGGGCGGTAGCGCCCCATCGTCTCGTCGCGGGAAATGCCCAGCACGGCGGCCACGGCGTCGCCGTGCTCGTCGTCCGTGCCCTTGTTCTGGGCCAGCACGCGGTACTCGGAATAGCGGCCCTTGGCGTCGTAGTCCGCGCTGGCCGAGAGGATGTTCTGCCCCTGCACCAGGGCCGTGGTGGCCCGGCCGGTGCCGATGGCGTTGATGAGAATGCCGCCCCTGGAATCCGGCATGGCCAGCAGCTCGCGCTGGCGCAGGGCGCGCTCCAGGCACTCCCAGGCGGTCTCGCCGGGCTCGATCTTGTGCACGGGTATGGCCGCGCCTTCGCTAGCCTCACAGCGCACGGCCACGCCAAAGGGGGCGGCCAGGATCTCGGCCAGGCGCGAGCAGGTGAGGTTCTTCCACTCGCCCGGCTTGTGCACGGCGGCGCAGTCCACCAGGTCGGCGCTGGCGTCGCGCCCGGAAATGGCGATCTTGTGGTCCGTGGCTCCGAAGGCGGGCTTGGCCTGGTCGATGTAGCCCCGGATGAGCTGGTCGGCCTGGGCGCCTGGCGTGTCGCTGGCCCGAGTCAGGATGCTCACGGGCATGGTGGCGGCAATGGGCAGGACCGTCTCGTCGTGGCTCCAGCGGTCGGCCAGGGCCACCTCAAAGGACCCGCTCACGGCGTCCACCGCGCGGGTGATGGTGACATCCTCCCAGCCCTTCCAGGCCAGGCCGCCGATCTTGAGGGAAACGATTTCAGAGGGCACGGAGCACCTCCAGGTCGCCAGGGGGCACAAAGCCGGGGTGGCGCACAGGGTTGCGCGCCAGCAGTTGCGCCTCCTGCTCCGTGGCGTCGGCCCCTGGGGC
This sequence comes from Pseudomonadota bacterium, assembly GCA_018822105.1. GTDB lineage: Bacteria > Desulfobacterota > Desulfovibrionia > Desulfovibrionales > Desulfovibrionaceae > Humidesulfovibrio. The sequence continues at coordinate 70,366 of JAHJLB010000011.1, read as the reverse complement.
CAACTGCTGGGCCAGGGCAAGGGAGGGCAGCAGCGCGCCGGTGCGTACCGTCGTCAGCTCCGGGGCGCTGCCAGCGGCCTCGGCCAGGGTCTGCACCACCTGGGTGCGCAGCTCGGTGAAGGCGGTGTACACGCCCTCGTCCCGGCTGGCGTCCAGCACTGTGTCGATGCCAGCCACCACCTCCGCGCGCAGCGCGGCGGCCTCCTGGCGCGAGGCCGGGGCGGAGAGGGTTGCGGAGCGGGCTGCCTCGGCCACCGCCGCCGTGCGCTGGTACTCGTACACGGCGGCCTGGTTGGCGGCGATGGTGCTGCGCACCAGCCCGGCCCCGGCAGGGGCCTGGACTGTGGGCGTGGCCTGGGCAATGGCCAGCAGGCTGGCGGCGCGCTGCGCGTGGGCCGGGCCATAGGCGGCCTGCAGGCTGGTGTAGGCCCCGGCCAGGGAAAAGAGCGGCCCGCACAGCTCGGAAGGCAGGAGCCTCATGAAGTCCGACGCGGTGAGGTTGGCCAGCATCTTGAGGCCCCCGGGAAGATCGGCCGCCAGGCGCGTGATGCTGGACGCCCCGGAGAGCACGCCGCCCAGGGAGCGGATGGTGGAAAGGGTCGCCTCGGACACGGGCAGTGGCACCCCGGCGATGGTGATGGAGCTGTCCAGCACCCGGCCTGCGGCCTTGAGCGCGTCGTCCGCCTTTTGCCCGGCCTGCACGCCCGGCAGCGGGGCCACGGTGGGGGCCACGGCCTGGCCAGCCTCGGCAAAGGTGAGGGAAAAGCGGGCCATGCCGCCCTCGGCCACGGTCTCGTGCTTGCGGCAGGCGGTGCAGACCACGCGGATCTCGGGCATCCACGGCACGATGAGCGGGGCAGGGCCTTCGGCCTCGCAGGCGGCCAGCAGGGCGTCGCGCCTCTGCATGTAGTCCGCGCCCAGCACGTAGCCCTCCACGGTGATGGTGCGGGCCTTGCGGCCCAGGTCCTCGGTGTAGGGCATGTCGCGGCCGGGGAACTCGTGGGTGGCGGCGCGGCGTCCGGTCTCGCGCTCGTCCGAATCCACAAAGAACGGCACGCCCCGGAAGCTGGCGGGCTTGAGCGCGGCCTTCCAGGCGGCCACCTTGGGCGCGGCCTTGGCCGTGCTCGCCTGCGGCTGGGCCAAGCCGGTCAGGCCGGTGGGGATAGTGGGGATGGTGACGCCGAAGGGTGCCATGCTGCTCCTAGTAGGCCATTGCCGGACCCATGGCCCAGGTGACGCCGGTGTCCACAGGAGCGCCCTCCGTGCGGATGGAAGTGCCCTTCGGGACGCCTGCGAAGTCCACGGTGACTTTGCTCTCGGACCTGGAGATGCTGGAGGAGCGCGACTCGTTGATCTGGCGCTGCACGTTGGCCGCGCCCAGGCTACGCGCCCCCACTTCCCAGCCCTGCGGGGCGTCGAAGGCGCCGGAACGCGCGCGCTCCCAACCGGCCAGCTCGGGCAGTTGCAGGTTGCGCAGGCCGTTCTGCTGTTGCGCTGTGGCAGCGCCCGCTCCGGCCGGGGCCGCGCCGCCCTCGTCCGCGCCGAACATGCGCAGTATCCACTTGGGCGTCTTCTCCTTGATCCAGCCCATGATCTTGTCCCAGTTCTTCCAGATGGCCATGATGCCCACGGTGATGGCAGTGAGGCCCGCCAGCACCCAGCCGATGGGCGTGGTCATTATGGCCGCGCCCAGGACGATGAAGGACTTGGCCAGCAGCCCCACAGCCACCACGAGCTTGAGGCCCATGAGGCTGGCCACGGCGATGCCCAGGTTTTCCCAGCCGCCCAGCAGGTCCGCCGTCCAGGCCAGCCCGGTGCCGATGACGGCCAGGGCGGAGGCGAAGCCCTTGCCCGCCTCCCAGGCGCGCTCCAGAAACATGGTGAGCCGTTCGCCCCACTGCTTGGCCCAGGAGTCCAGGCTGCCGTCGGCGCTCATGCGGTCGATGGTCTCGAGGATCCCGCCGAGCTTGGCCTTCATCCAGTCAAAGGCCCCGTTGTTCATGAGCTTGGTGGCGAAGCGGGACCAGGAGTCCATGGCATTGGACCACATGCCTCCGAAGGTCTTGGACAGGCGCTCCATGCCGCCGCCGTACTTCTCGGCCCAGACCTTGGTGAGCGTGGCCTGGATGGCGGCGCGGTCGTTGGCCTTGGCCATCATCTTGGCCTGGGCTCCGGCGGCGTTGGTGTACTCGTAAACGATGTTGCCGCCGGTCTTCTTGGCGACGATGCCGAACTCCTTGAGGCGCTCGTTCTCGCCGGTCACGGCGTCGGCGATGGCTTCCACGGCCTGCTTGAGCGGCTTGCCCATGGCCGAGGAGGTGTCGCCCAGGGTCTGCAGCAGGCCATTGGTGGGCTCGAGCCCGAAGCTGCGCAGCTGCACGAAGGCCTCGGTGACCTCGGCTAGTTCGTAGGGCGTCTTGGCCGCAAAGTCGGAGATCCAGCCCAGCTCCTCCTTGCTCTTGGCCGTGTCGCCCATGTTCAAGGTGGTCAAGATGGTCTCGAACTTCTCGAACTGGCTGGCCACGTCCACAAAGCCCTTCTTGAAGCCGTAGCCCAGGCCGCCGCCGACGAGGGCCAGCTTGCTGCCCAGGGCAGTGGCCTCCGCCGCGACGTTGCCAAAGCCACGGCCGATGCCAGCGCTGCCGCCCATGAGGCGCGAGAGGCCGGATTCGCGCCCCAGGTTGCCCATGCGGGCACGCAACAGGCGCAGTCCGGCCGTGCTCTCGGCCATCTTGGCGTTGAAGGCGGCCAGGGGCGCGGAGAACTTGTCCACCGCGCCGATGACGAAGCTGATGCCGCGCTGGCCCATGCTCATTGTGCGCCCCTCATTATTCGTTCAACTCGGCGATGCGCTCCAGCCACCAGGCCAGCTCGTCAACGCCCATGTCCATGATCTCGGCCGCGCCGAAGTGCAGCTCGCGGGCTATCAGTCCGCAGGCCCGCTTCCAGTCTGCGGGCCAGGCGACAAAAAATCGCCCACCACCTCGCCGCATCTCATGAAGTCCCCCAGCCCGATCTCGCCGATGACGGAAGGGGGATAGCCGGTGAGACGAGAGATCATCTTTGTCATGTGCTCACCATAGAGCTGCCCGCCGATGGGGATGCCGTCCATGTCCTTGGCCTTGGGCTCGCGGGTGAATACGAGCTTGGTAATCTCCTCTTCGCCGTGCTTGACCGGCGTGGAGAGGGTGACGGTTTTCGCCTCCATCCTAGCTCTCCTCGCCCTTGGCGGCCTCGAAGCGCACGGGGATCTCCGCCTCGCCGGTCTTGACCGTGCCCTCGCCCGCGAACCAGGCGTTGGACAGGACGATGGTCTTGCCGTTGGCCAGCTCCAGGGTCACGGTGACGCCGTCCAGGCCCTGGAGGGTCTTGAGGTTCAGCTCCTTGCTGTCGGTTATGGCGCCCTCGATGAAGGGCACCCTGGGCGCGGTCTTGTAGCCGTGGACAGTGTCCGCGCCAACGATGGCCTCCCGCTTCTCGCCGCCGATGTCGTAGGTGAATTCGCCCTTGGCCTCGCGCTGGACGCCGTCGATCTTGAGGTAGAGGGTCCCGGCCCTTTTGTTGCCAGCCATGGTGTGCTCCTTGTTCGCTTGTTTGCGGGCTAGAGGATGAAGCTGATCTTGACCGCGCCGACCACGAACTGGTTGACCAGGTCGGTGGGCAGCATCCAGTCCAGGCGGTTGCGGTCGGTGGCGTTGCGCTCGCAGAGCACGGCCGCGCCAAAGGCGTCGATGTTCTCCATGAGGCCCAGGTTCTCCATGGCGCGCGCCCAGGCAATGGCCTCGGCCTTGCCCAGCTTGGGCGTCATGACGGCCTGGCCGGGGCCGAAGTTGTTGCCGTCGTCGGCCAGCTTGTGGCGCGGGTACTTGCGCAGGATGTAGCCCCGGAAGCTGTGCCGCAGGTAGGAGAGCGTCAGCGGGGTGTTCAGGTCCAGGTAGGCCGCATCGTCGGCCCCGGCGGCGTTGGTCTTGTAGGTGGTGATGAGCCGCTGCACGCGCACCACGCCGCCCGCGTCCACGGTAAAGGTGCTGATGCCGTCGAAGAGCAGCAGGTTGTTCTCGCTCATGGTGAAGCGGTCGGCCTCGGCCGGGGGCAGCACGCCGGAGAGCGGCAGGGTCTGGAAGGGCCGCGCTGGATCGATGTTGCCGTAGAAAGCGGCCACGGCGGTCACGGCGGCGGCCAGCTCCCAGGTGGGGGTGGGCACGCCGTGGGCGTGCATGATGGTGAGGTGCGGGCTGTTGCGGCTGTCGCCCAGGGTGCCCAGGGTGCCGTGGGTGCCCACGGCGCTGGCGATGGCCTGGCCCTCGATCATGCGCAGGGGGCCGCTGCGGTCGAGCAGCTCGGCCTCGATGGCCACCAGGCTGGCGGTGTCGGTCCAGGGCCAGCAGATGACGTGGTACTGCGTGTCGGCCATGGCGGCGATGACCTCGTCCGCGTCCGGGTTGCCGGTGCCGCCGCTCATGGCCACAATGGCCACGGCCACGCCCGCCGGGGTGCTCTCGCTGTAGTAGTTGAGCCGCAGGTCGATGCCGTTGCCCGCCTCGCCCTTGTGCTGGGCGGAGAGGGTGACCACGCCCGCGTTCGAGGTTGCGGTGCAGGGGCTGTCGGTCGCGGCGTTGACGGCGGCGGCGATGGCCGTGGCGATGGCAGTGGGCTGGTCGCCGCTGGTGACGGCCACGCGGATCCTGCGGCCGCCGACGTAGAGGGCGAGGGTGCCGCTCTCCGTGGCCGCGCCGGTGACGGTGAGGGCGCCCGTGGCCTTGACCCCGGCGGCGAGGTCGTCCACGGCGATGCCCCAGACCTCGGTCATGGCGTCGTTCTCCAGGTACATGGCCAGGGCCTGGGCCAGCATGGACCCGGCGCCGAAGAGCGTGGCGGCCTGCTCGGCGCTGGTGATGCGCACGGGGGTAAGCTCGGCCTGGGTGCCGGTGGCGAGCTTCTGCCCGCAGACCAGCACCTTGAACGGCATGAGGGCGGCCGCGCCCAGGGCGTTGGAGCTGTCGAACTCCGCGAACACGAAGGGCACACGCAGGGCGGCGGGGATCTCGTTGAAGCTGATGGCCATGGGCTACTCCTTCGGGGCCGCCTGGGCGGCGGGCTTGGTTTTGGCGGGGGCGGGCACCGGGGCCAGCGGCAGGAACTCCACGTCGCCAGCGGCCTTGCGGCGCAGCCAGTGCGTGCTCTTCTCCTTGCGCGCGCCCTGGGGCGGCAGGGGCTCCTTGGTCACGGGGTCGCGCACGACAAGGCCGGGCGCGGGCTTGACGAAGATGATCTCGGGCATGGGCTGTTCCTCCTGAAATGTGGGTTGCGCTAGGGCTCGGGGTCAGGCTCCGGCTAGGGGTCGGGCGTGAAGATCGTCACCACGTCCTGCACCTCCGGCGTGCCGTCGGCCGGGGCCAGGTCATAATCGACGCCAGCGGTGGCGAAATCGTCCAGGCTGTCCAGGTCCACCAGGCCGGGCGAGGTCTCGTAGTCGGCCTCGAACTCCAGGGTGGCGCAGCCAGCCTGGGTGCGGCCCTCGCCCACCAGCCCGATGCTGGTGCGCATGAGGGCGCTGTCCAGGGCGGCCCCGCCCAGGGTGGGGTCGGCCATGAGCGCGGTCTCCACCTGCATGGCCAGGGCGTCCAGGGCGTCGTCCACGCTCTCGTCGGCCTCCACCATGCAGTCCACAGCCACGGTGACGGTGCGCTCGTACTTGCGGGGCGAGACATCGGCCAGGGGAGAGGACTCCTCCGTGGTGTAGACGCCGATGGCCGGGAGGTCGCGCGAGCTGACGTGGCGCATGCGCGAGGCCCAGACCCGGGCGCCAGCGTCGGTTGCGCCGGTGAGCAGCTCCACCACGGCCTCGCGGATGAGCTGGCGCGGGTGCTTGGCCACGGGCGCGGGGCTCACGCGGTCACCTCCTGCAGCAGGAAGGTGGTCATGCCCTCGCCGTCGGGCTTGGGCAGCACGATGCGGAAGGTGCGGCCCTTGATGACCAGGCGGTCGGCCTCTGCCGGGTAGGCCGGGAGGTCCGCGCTGCGCAGGTGCACGGCCGGGCCGGTGCTGCCGATGGGCATGCGCGAGTGCGGGTCCACTTCCTGGTAGGCCTCGTCGAACATGCCGACCAGCTCCACCGGGGCGGGCGGCTCGGCGTCCGGGTCGGCGTCCGGCTCCGCCGCCGGGACGTAGGTCACCGGAATGGTGAGCCCGCCCAGCTCGAACAGGGCGGTGAGGTCTGTGGCCATGACGGAGAGGAGGTCGGTCACCGGCCACCTCCGGCCAGGTGGGCCACCTGGTGGCGCAGCTCCTTGCGGAAGCGGGCGTCGGCCGCGTTCATGATGTGCTGTTGCCTGCTGGTGCGGGCGTAGAAGGCCTGGAGGCTGGGGCCGGTCTCGGCGAGGATGGGCAGGCGGCCAGCGCCCAGGCGCGAGTAGACGCCGAGCTTGCCGGACTTGGCACCCCGGACGGTGAAGAGCCTTGAGCGTCCGTCCACCTGGGCCTCATTGCCGAAGCTCTTTCCGCCTTGCGAAAGGCGGTAGCTGACGTGCTTGTACTGCGCAGGCAGGCGGCGCTTTTGGGCCGTCTGGCGCAGCGGCGTGATCTTGTACTCCGTGAGGGGCAGGCGGCTGGTCGACACGCGCACGATGCCGTTGCACTGCGTGTGCGACTTCCACCAGGCCGTGCGCACGAAGATGCCCTTGCGGATGGTCCCGGCCTTGAGCACGGTGCGGCTGCGCAGGTCGGCCACGATGTCGGTGCGGGTGCCGTTCAGGGCCTTATTGATGGCGCGGGACAGCGCCTTGCGCTCGCCATCGGCCACCCTGGACAGGGCGGCAAGGTCCGCCTGGATCGCGCCCTGGTCATAGGACAGCGACAGCTCGAGCCGGGGCCGGATGGTCGGCATGGCGGCGGCCGTGCTCATTGCGCCCACCCCTTGACCAGCTCCTGCAGTTGGTCGCGCTGGGCCTCCACCTGGCGGCAGTAAGCCCCGGCGTCGATGACCCAGGCCAGGGCGTCGGCTACGGTTGCGACTGGCTGTACCCCGGCGCCAGCGCGCCCGGGCGCGGCTGCCTGTCCAGCAGCTCCGCCGGGGCCAGCGGCTTGGGGCAGATCGGCGGCGGGCAGGCCCCAGGCCTGGTTCCACAGCCGCACAGCGTCAGCAGGCAGGCCACAATCAGCAGGGACTTCATGGGTGACATGGACGATCCTCCCGCGCAGAGAGCTGCGCTCGGTCTCGATGGTGCGCTTGGTGGAGATGAGCTGGGCGGCCAGGCCGTTGGCGCGCACGGTCTCGGCCTGCTGCTTGATGGCGGCCTCGCGCGTGGCCTCGGCCAGGTTGGCGCTGTATTCGGCCTGGAGCTTGTTCTCGGCGCTGGCGTAGCCGCGCGTCCAGCCCCAGTAGCCACCGGCCAGCAGGGCGAAGAGCACGGCGCACACGGCGGCCACGATGTACAGGGCCGTGCGGTTGCTGGTGCCGGGGATGCCGGGCAGAGAGGGGATCATGGGGCCACCTCCGCCACGTGCACGCCCGGGCCCCAGGGCCGGTAGAGCGCCTGGTGGCGCAGCAGGATCCTGCGCGGGTAGTCGCGGTTTTCTCGGAAAAATTGGGGCGCGCGGCCCGCGTTGACGGCCTCCACCTGGCCGAACCAGGCCTGGTGGTCCAGGCCCTGGGCCCTGGCCAGGGCGCGGTCGCGGATGATCCAGCCCGGCCCGCCGTTGTACGCGGCCAGAGCGAAGGCCCAGCGGTCCGCCGGGGTTGCGCCGGTGAACATGGAGAGCAGGCGCGCGTCGTAGCGGCACAGGGCCAGGAGCGCCCAGCGCGGGTCCAGCGGGGCGGCGGCGCGGGAAAGGCCGCCCAGCTCCGGTGCGTAGGCGGAGCGCATGGTGTCCACCGTGGCGGGGGTGAACTGCGCCAGGCCCGAGGCGTAGGCGCTGTGGGCGTGTGGATTCCAGGCGCTTTCCTGGTGGACCTGGGCCGCCAGCACGGCCACGGGCGCGCTCATGCCGAACACGAAGCGCGCGCTGCGCACAAGGGTGGGGCGGTAGCGCTCGGCCTGGGGCGGGATGCTGGCGGCGTGGGCACAGGTACAGAAACCCAGCACATATGCGAGCACAATAACCGCGAGGATAACCTGGATACGCTCACGCCAGGACCAGTCAGACCAACCGGAAAGCATCACAGCGCCAGCCCTCCGGCCAGGACGATGGCCCCGATAACGATGGCCCGGCGCTGCATGCAGGCCAGCCAGACCGTGCGGTCCGCATGGGCCGTGAAGGCCCCGGGGCGGGCGTAGTGGAACACGATCTGATCCACGGCCAGGCCCAGGGCCACGAACATGCTGATGAGCCAGGCCTTGTAGGCGGCCACCACCATGTTCTCCGCGCCATTGGGCAGCAGGGCGAACACCAGCACGCCCAGCAGCAGGGCCAGGAGCACGAGGGCCAGCAGCTGGCCGGGGCGGGGCATCTTGAGCTTGGAGAGGACGCTCATTGGACTCCTCCGTCGTTGTTCAGGATGGCAGTTTTGATCTCGTCCGGGATGTCGGCGTAGGTGACAAGCGCCCGGTTCATGTTCAGCGCCACGCGCATGGTCCGCTTGAGCCCGTCCAGCTGGTCGCGCAGGGCGGCGCGCTCTGCGCACTGGAGCTGGCGCTCCGTGGCGCATTGCTCCTTGGTCACGTACTTCGCGTCGCTGTTGCCCTTGGTGACGAGCACGGTGACGACGATGGAGAGCAGGGCGACCACGGCGGCGAGGAGGGCAACGTTCGTGGGAGAGAATCCAGTGGGCTCCATGCGCCGTCCTTTTTGGTTCGGCCCGCCCCGGCTATGCGCCGGTACCGGGGCGGGCCTGGTCAAGGGGGAGTGTGTTCCTTGGCTTCTTAGTGCTTGGCCTTGAGCGCCTGGGCCAGCCAGCCGCCGGAGAGGGATTCCACGCCCGCCAGCGCGCCCTTCTTCACGGCGGCCTGGACAATGCGCTCGTAGGCCGTGCGTTCGCCCTCGCGGGCCAGCTCCACGCCAGCCAGCACGATGCGCTGGTAGCCCATGGCCCGGCCGATGAGGGCGGCGTAGATGCCGCTGGAGGGGCAGGCGCGGTTGAGGCGGATCACCACGTCCAGGCCGCCTTCCACGCCCTCGGGCAGCGGGTCGTTGGCGATGACGCAGGGCCGGGCCTTCTTGTTCTTGCGGGCCTTCACCCAGCTGGGCAGCAGATCCTCGTGCAGGCTGACGGCCAGGAACAGGGATCCGGGGTAGTTGGCGATGGTGCCGTTGACGGCGGCCACGTCGCACTTGGTGTCCTTGGCGAAGGCCACGGCCGCATCGATGCCGCCGGGCGCGCCGCCCACGATGAGCAGCACGTCGTTGATGCGCTGGGGCAGCTCGCCCTCGATGTCGAGGCCGTAGTTGCCGATGGGGATGAGGGTGCCCATGGTGCCTCCTACGCGTTCAGCTTGATCTGCACGGTGGTGTCGTCGCTGGCGGCGGCGGCGTAGGCCCGCCCGGCCAGGGTGTTGCCGCTGCTGGTGGTGGTGAGGCAGCCGGTGCCGGACCAGCCGTTTTCGGTGGTGGAGCCCGCCGGGTTGCCGTCGGCGTCCCAGTAGACCAGATCGCCCTGGCCGATGGCGCCGGTGGCCTTGCGGATCTCGTAGACTTCTTCGATGGCCACGGAGCCGGTGGCGTCGTCGGCGATGTCCACCAGGGCCACGCCCAGGGTGGCGCCGATGAGCACGGGCTCGCCGGAGGTGATGGTGGCGCCGGACTCGTTCAGGTAGTCCATGACCGCGCCGGAGCAGACTTTGTTCAGAGCCATGACGTTCTCCTTGCGTTAGATACTCGTGGGGTGGGCGGCGCTACGCGCCAGCGTTCTTGTAGAAGGGGCGGTAGTCCATGATGCCAGCGCCAAAGATGTGGCGCACCTTCCAGTCGATGCAGTCGGTCTTGTAGTCCTCGTGCTCGCTGATGGCGGGCTCCTCGACGCCGTCCAGGAAGGCCACTTCCACGGTGTCGGCCTGGGCGGGGTCGGCGACGCCGATCCAGGCGGTGGAGCTGGCGCGGTCCATGCGGGCGTCGAAGTGAGGCTCAAGCCTGCCCGCCCAGACGTTCTTGACGCCAGCGCTCATGCCGCTTTCAGGCAGGGCGGCGGAGGTCAGCAAGACCTCGGCGGAGGTCATGTAGGTGCTGGGCAGCAGCAGGTGCTTGAGCTCGAGGTTCAGATCGGACCCGTTGAGCCCCTGCTGGAGGAACACAGCCTGGCGGGCGGCGGTGAGGGTGTCGGAGTCCACGCCGCCGATGTCGCCGCCGCTGGCCAGGTTGCCGTGGTCGGAGCAGAACAGGGCCTTGCCGTCCTCGGCCATGACCGGGTTGCTGTTGATGAGCCCGTAGATGATGTCGGACTCGCGGCGGGAGGCGGCGGCGCCCAAGAGCTGGGGGAGCTTCTGGAAGGCGCGCAGGTCGTCGTTGATGATCATCTCGAGGGTGAGACGAACCATCTTGCCGTGCTTGGCGATGTGGTAGGACTCCTGCTTTTCCCTGAATCTGGCGTACTTGTACTCGCCGTGCTCGTTCACCAGGTCAAGGTCCGGGGCCTCGGACAAGGTGACGCCGTAAATGGTCTTGAAGTCGCTGGCGGGCACGATGTTGCAGTAGGACCGCCAGTTGCTCCCGGCGGCGATGTAGGATTTGAGGAGCCGCTTGTGAGCGACGTCGCGGAACACGGCGGCGAAGTCCGATGTGGACATGCCGCCAGAAGAGAGGCGCAGGATCTTTTCGGCCGCCTGGGCAGGGCTCATGCCCAGAGTGCTGATGCGCGCGCGCTCCAGGAAGAACTTGGCCAGCTCGTGCATGCGCAGGCCACGGAAGTTTTCATGGCCGGGGGCCAGGGATTCCTTCGGCTGCAGGCCCATGCGGAGCATGACGCCGTGGGTGGCGGCCAGGCGCACCTTGTCGGCCTCGTCCGCGCCCATGACCAGGACGCCGGTGCCCACGGGCGGGTTCTTGGCGGCGGCAAGCTCGAGGAGCTTCTCCGTGGCGGCGGCCTTGGGCAGGCCCAGGGCCAGGACGCCCTGGACGTCCTTCATGGACAGGTTCAGGTTCTGGCCGTGGGTGAGCAGGGCTGCGGCGTCCTGCTGGGCCTGGGCGGCCAGCTTGGCGCTCTCGGCCTTGGCCGCGTCGAGGGCTGCGGCGTCCGGCGCGGTGGCCGGGGCAGGGGTGGGGACAGCGGCCGGGGGCTGCTGGCCAGAGAGTTCCTGGGAACCAGGGGCTGCGGTATGGGGCATGGTGTTGTCCTCCGGGGAAATGGTTTTGCCGTCACCCCTCGAGCCGTCGTGGCTCATGGCGATGGCGGCGGTGTCGTCGTCGGCCCCGAAGGGCACGAAGGAAACCTCGAACACGGTGGATTCAAGCCAGACATCGCAGGGGCCTTCGACGGTCTGGCCGTTGACCTTGTGGGTTGCGCCCTTGTCCACGTGGAGCACCTTGACGCCCTGCACGCCGACGGACGCCTGCCAGGGGAAGCCCTCGCGGGCGTGCTCCAGCACCTCCGGCCCCTTGGACGTGGGCACGCGGGAGAACTCGCCGGTGACGTAGAAGCCGTTGGCGTCCTGGCTGCTCTTGTCGATGGTGCCCACGATGCCGCCGCTGTAGTGGCCGTGCAGGCAGGGCACCTTGGCCTTGGCCAGCTTCATGCCCTTGAGGTCGATGATGAAGCGGTGCCAGCCCCAGTCGATGAGCTTGCCGGTGTAGGCCAGGATGACGAAGCGGTCCGGGGCCTGCGCCTCGCCGTCGTTCGCCTGGTCGGCCAGGGTGATGTCCACGGCTCCGGCCAGGTGCAGCATGTTGTCGTCCACCACGGCGGCCATGCGGGCCTGGTTCCAGTCGGCCGCGCAGGCGGCCATGGCCTTGTCCTCGCTCATGCCTGTGGCGCGCTTCTCGCGCGCGCAGCGGCCAAGAAAGTCCTGCTTGCTCTCACCCTTCTTCGGGGGCATCGCTCGCTCCTTTGTTGTCGTTGGGTTTGGCAGCGGCCAGTGGACCGTAGGTCTCGTCCTCTTCGGCGCGCTCGGCCATGATGTCGTCGATGTCGTCGCCCTTGCTGGCGGCGATGCGCCTGCGGGAGGTGACGCCCATCTCCAGCTCCGTCTGGCTGGCCTTGGCGTCCTTCAGCGGGTCGACCCAGGGCCAGCCGGGGGTCTGCCAGGTGACGGGGATATCCGCGCCGGGGGCGACGATGCCCTCGGCCAGACCGGAGAGCGCCAGGAACTGCAGCCAGGTGTTCCACACGGGCGTGCAGAGCTGGCTCACCAGGAAGGCCTGCTGGTTCTTGTAGCTGCGGCGCTCCTCCAGGGAGGCGGAGCGCGCGGCGGAGTAGGAGGCGTCGGAGTAGTCGTTCGAGTAGGCGTGGTAGCTCATGCCGAAACCGGCGCTTACGCCCTTGAGCTGCGACCGGACGTAGGCATCGTAGTTGCTGCCCGGACGGTTGAAGCCCTCGCCGTGGAGTTTGGTCCCCTGGGGCAGCACGTGGACGCCGCCGGTTTCCACGTGGGTGGGAATCTTGGCGCCGGGCAGCTCCGGGGCGGCAGGGGTGACGCCGGGCAGGCCAGCGCCAAGCAGGCCCGCTGCGGTCAGGTCCGGGTTGTTCGTCTCGATGAAGAAGCCGAAGGCCGAAGTGAGGCGGGCGGCTATGCGCTCGCTGTCCTGGTACTCGTTCAAGTCGTGCATTTCCATGACGACCGGAGCCAGCCAGGACATGCCGCGCGACTGCGAGGCGCGGGTGCGCTCGAACGGGTGGATGATGCGAGAGGCGTCGACGCGGACGCTCTTGCCCAGCGAGATGCTGCGCAGGCCGGTCATGCTCGCGCCCGGGTGCTCGGTGAACAGGTGGTAGGCCACGGGGAAGCCCTCGGCGTCGAACTCGATGCCGCGCATGGCCACAAAGCCGTTGGCCTGCTGGCCGTTGACGCTGCTGTCCAGGTGGTCGGCCTCGAGCAGCTCCAGGCCGAGTGGCACGATGCCCTCGCGGTAGAGCGTGGGGGATTCGTACAGGTGCAGGATGCACTCGCCGTCGACCCAGTTGTGGCGCAGGGCCAGCTTCTGCTTCTCGAAAAAGCGCACGCGCGGATGCTCGGCCCACTTGCGGAAGATGGCTTCCAGGGCGCGGTTGCGGTCGCGGTCGAGCTTCTTGTTCTGGCCGCGCAACTGCACCTGGGGGCGGATGCCGGTGTCGCTGACCACGTTGTCGCAGATCTTCTTGAGCGCGCCGGACACGTAGCCGGAATTGCGGGCCAGGTAGCGGGCGCGGGCAACGACAAGCGGCCAGTCCTTGCGGATGAGGTCGTCGGCCGTGGTGTTCTTCGGGCGGAAGTTGCGGTTGGGGCCGCGTTTGGTCCCGGCGGTGTAGGAGAGCAGGGCCTGGCGGCCACGGATGTAGGACATGGCGGCCTGGGGGTTGCGCAGGCCGATGAGCTGGGCCTGCAGGCTGGTGCAGAAGTCAAAGACCCTGCGGCCCAGGGTGCGCCCGCTGTTGGCGTTGATGATGGCGGGCTCGTTCATCTGCGCCCCGCGAACACGGCCTGGCCGTGGCGGTTGCCCCGGAGGGCGGCAATGCGCTGCTCCAGCTCTGCGATCTTGGCCTGGATGGCGGGGAGGTTGGCCTTGGTAACCTTGCGCCCGGCAATCTCGTAGGACTGCGCGCCCATGACGATGGCGTCCTCGGCGTTCTGGTAGGTGGCAAGCTTGGCGTGAAGTTCCGCGAGTGTGGCCACGCAAATCCTCCGTAAGATTTGCGTCCGTTTTACTTCCGCACGGAAACGGAATGGAAGGGTGTCGTTACCAGGGGTGGTAATTTACTATGCGCAGCAAGGCGTAACACATTGACAACATATGTGAACGCGACATTGCGCTATGATATTCCCCATGCTATCTGCACGGGAAGATCGGGAGGGCTCATGAGCGAAGCAACCATAGCCATCATGTCCGCATGCCTTGGAGCCGTTGCCGGTTCTTTGGCAATGCACTGGTCCACAGGGTATTGGGCAAAACGCGCAAGACGCGAGGCAGAGCGGAAGATCGCATTAGTAATATTGTCAAGGATAATGTGGATAAAAGCGATGAAAGAAGTCGTAAGTAATTATATAGTTGAATTGTTACCGAGCGACGCACAGGAGATGTGGTCAAAACTATCTGGAGAAAACTATACAGTTGAACATTCGCTTTGCCTCATTGTCTCATCGGTGTTTAGGGACAGCTTCAACCAGAAGAAAGCACCCGGTGGCTCCACAGTGCTACCTGCTGCGTACATAAGAATGCTCAAAGATAAGCATCTTATGGGATCGATTAGCGATATGGATGCTAAGGACTTGTCACTCCTAGACGCAAATGCAATCACAATTCATTACTCGTACACATCAATGTATGACAACACTTCCGGTATTTACGATATCGTTGAAAACGCACTTGCAAACAATGATATTGACCATATTACTGAACCTGAAACACTTATGTGCTGGTGGAGATCGTTGCAAAGACTCATTGCGGAAGCAGATTTGTATATCGAAGTGCTTAAGCCTCTGACTGGAATTTCAGATAAGAAGCAAGGCGATATGTATAGTCGTCAGATGCTGATGTTCAGTATTTCAATTCGTCAACAAAGAATTGATTCAACGTCTTTGCAGTTTGCAGCTTCTTCGGAAGCTGTTCAGAACATCATTCGCAATGATCAATCATGACAAACCTCAATGCTCTTAATTCCTGCACCGATTGCTGAAATCATGCAGGAGTTGGTCTGGCACTTATGGTAGCGCACTCGCATGCTACCGACCCATGGCATAGTTTTGTACACACTCACATGATCCGCCTTGCAGCACGGGCAGGTGGCCCCGGTCTTGGGCGAGTAGTCCACACCGGCCTGGGCCAGGGCGATTGCTGCGGCGATGGCTTTCTTGCTGCTCATGAGCGGTGCTCCTCTCCGGTGTACGGGTTCATGGCCTGCGGGGCCGGGGCCTGGGGCTTGGGCTGGGCTGCGGCCTGCTGGCGGCGGCGCTCCTCTATCTGGCAAAGCAGCTCCAGGCTGGGTGTCCAGCTGGCGTGGGCGGCGGCGAAATTCAGGCAGGCGCAATCCAGGTAGTGGTTGTCGCGGTGAACGCGCTCCCAGGACACCTGGCCGCTGCGGCTGCGCACCTGGCGCTCCGCCGCGAGCTGCTGCGCGAGGCTCTCCTCGCAGTCGCGGTGCAGGCGCAGCGGCTGCCTGGCATCGGCCTGCAGGCGCGCATGCACCAGGGACTTGAAATAGTTGGGGTCGAGCGAGTAGAGCGTGAGCCCGCCGGGGATTGGCGCGCGGGAGCGGGGCATCTTGTCCAGCACGTTCCAGGCCACGGGGGTGAGCATCTGGCGGCTGGCGCCCTTGGTGGCAAAGACGCGGTTCGGCGGCTGGCGGCGGATGAATGCGTAGGCCTCCTCCGTGCGGGTGAGCAGGTCTTCGTCGGTCTTGCCGCCGCCGGTGTCGAGCCCGGCCCGCCACACAGGCAGAGCAGGCCCGCCGGATTCCTGGGCGTAGGCGGTGTGCCACACCAGGCGGGCCACGTCCTCCCAGTCGCGCAGGCGGCCATAGTCGATGACCGCGCACTCGAGCCCCGGCGTCCAGGCGCAGACCAGGAACCAGAAGCCGTGCTTCTGCATGTCGATGCCAGCGGTCAGGGCCACGTAACCGGCCGGGATGGTGCGCGCTGGCAGCTCCGGGTCGCGCAGGGCCAGGATGGCGCTTTCCTTTGTCTCGCGCACCACGGGCCTGTACGGCTCGGCCCACATGCCGTTGGCGTAGGCCTGCTTCACGTCCGGGCTGTCCGTGGCCTCGGCCGCCAGCTTGTCGGCCAGGATCTCGGACAGGCTGACCGCGCGGGAGAGGATGGCGGGCAGGTGGAAGCCCACGCTGCGCGGCCGGGCAACGGGCTCGGTGCTGCGCCAGCGGCCAGCGGCCACGGCCACGTCGCGCATGTGGTCGGTCCAGAGGTAGCCGCAGCACTGGCACTTGTAGCGCCCCAGGCCCTCGCGCTTGATGCGCTGGGTATCTGTCTGTTTGGATGAGGGGCTCTCGGTCAGGCAGACCAGGCCTTCCTCGGCCATGGGCTGAAATTCGGAGCAGGCCGGGCAGCGCACCTCGAAGTGGCGCAGCTCGTCCGCCGCGTGGACCGCTGTCCAGATGCTCGACTCCTCGCCGCCCACGGGCTTGCTGACGCGCAGGATCTTGCGCTTGTGGCGGTACTGGCGCGTGCGCTCCATGAGGTCGACCACGGGCACGCCCGCGCCCGCGAACTGCTTGTACAGATCCTCCTCGTCCATGAACAGGTCCTGGATGGAGATGGAGGCGCGCTGGCTGGGGGACTGCGCGCTGGCCAGGTGCAGGGCGGTGCCGTCGCGGAACAGGATGGCGCCGGAGCGGAACTTGCGCAGCAGGCGGGCCACGGGCCGGGTGCGGCGGAACAGGGGCTTGAGCTTGGCCTCCAGCACCTTGGCCAGGGCCGGATCGTCCGGCATGGAGAGCATGCGCGGGCCGGGCCGCCGGGCAACGCAGTAACCCAGGCAGGCGTACATGATGAGCGTCTTGCCGCTTTGCGGGGTGCCGCAGACGAGCACCTCCTCCACGCTGGGCTCGGCCCAGGTGTCCATGATGCCCACGGCGTAGGGGGCCACGTCGCGCCGCCAGCGGCCGCCCGCGCCGGGGCCGTCGGGAACGATGAGGTGCTCGGCCGCCCAGTCGGACGGCTTCTGGGGCGGCAGGCGGCGGAAGATATGCCGCTCGGGGCTGGTGAAGCGGAAGCGCATGGCTAGACTACCTCCAGGAGCTTGCCTTGCGTTGCGGCCTGGGCCTTCGGCGATATCCACAGCGACTCGGTGCGCGGGCTGGCTTTGTCGGCATAAGCCCGGCAGTCCAAGCGCCGCCAGCCAGAATACAGCTCGTCATAGAGCGCGCAGCGGTAGCCGCTCACTACGGCCATGCCCTTGATCTCCAGCAGGCTGGCAGCCAGCTCGCGGTGTTCATCGTCGGTCATTTCGTGGCGGTAGATGCCCTGCTCAAGATTCCGCAGGCCCTGGACGTAGGGCGGGTCCAAATAGAACAGGGTATCTTGGCGGTCGAAGCGCCGGATGATGTCCAGGGCAGGCTTGTGCTCAATGACCACGCCAAGCATGCGACGCGCGGCGGCTTGCAAGGCCTCCGGGTAGCGGCTCCAGTCTACTGCCGGAGAATTCTCGCCTGTGCGCAGACAGCGAAATCCGTTCTTGGCATGGCTGATACATGCCTTGCTGCCGTAGCCAAAGAAGCTACGGACGATGAAGCGGCGGGCGCGCTCCACCTGGTCCTCGGTTTCCTCGTAGGAGAGATCGAACTCCTCTCGCGCAAAGGGCGTGAGGGCGCAGGATCTGGATAATGCCTCTACGCTCGAGGGGTCACGGAGCACCTTGAACAGGTGCACCAGCTCACCGTCCAGATCATTCCAAACCTCTGTCGGCACCCTGGGCTTACGCAGCAGCACGGATGCCCCCCCCCCGAAAGGCTCCACATAGGCCCGATGCGCCGGGAAGTGGCTGATGATCCACGGGGCCAGCTTCCACTTGCCGCCATGGTAGCGGAGAACGGGGCGGGTCGGAGTGCTCACCCTTCTGCCCCCACATCCTCGGCCAGCTCCTCGCCGCCGGGTTCGTCGCCCTGGATCTCCACTTCGTCGCCGGTGGTGAATTCGCGATCCTGCGCCCAGGCGTCCATGAGGTCTGCCGCCGTGTCGGCCCACCACTCCAGGGCCTCGGGCAGCTTGGCCTCGTCCCCGCCCGCCAGCTGGATCAGGGCCGGGATGGCGCGCAGGCCGAAGCCTTCCAGCTCGCTCCGGAAGAACATGGCCCGCGCGGCCAGCTGGGCCTCGTGCTCGCTGATGCGCATGAGCTGGCCCTGCTCTTTCTGCAGCTTCAACTCCTGGCGCTGGGCCTGCACTTCCTTGAGCCGGGTGTCGGCCGTGATTTTCATGTTGGCCACGGCGCTGCTCTTGGCGTCCTCGGCCCTAGCCAGGGGGGGCAGGTGCACCTGGGCATAGGCCAGCAGGGCGGAGGCCTCGAAGTGGCCGTCCGTGTTGGTGGCGATCTTCGGCCCGCCCCGCTTGCGGCCTTTCAGGTCCTCGTTGAACTTGGACTTCTTGATCTTGAAGCCCTGGGCCGTGAGCCAGTCCACGGCGGCCAGCTGGGTCTTGAAGGTCAGGCCGGGGGCGGCGGGCTGCAGCTTGGCGGCCTCGGCCTCCACGGCGTCCTTGGCCGTGTTGAAGGCCCGGACGTTCTCGGGCGATGCGTTGTCACTCATGCGGCGCTTCGCTTCCTCCTTGGCCTTGATCAGAAAGGCCAGGTCATTCTTCCCGCTCTGCGCCGCCAGGGCGAGGAGGTCTTGCTCACTGTGCATGGGCGGCCTCCTGGTGTGTGGCGGGCAGGGCGGCTGGACAAGAGGCCATGCTTGTGGACAGCACGGCCGTCTGCCCGGTGTAGTCCTCCCACCTCTGCTTGATGACATCGGCAAAGCGTGGGTCGAGTTCCATGGTGTTGCAGCGCCGCCCCATGCGCTCTGCCGCCATGAGCGTGGTGCCGGAGCCCCCGCAGGGGTCGAACACCAGGCCGCCGCGCGGGCTGCTGTTGGCCAGCATGCGCTCCACCAGGGCCACGGGCTTCATGGTGGGGTGCAGGGCGCTCACGGCGGGCTTGGGAACGGAGAGGACGCTGGAGTCGAGCTGCTCCACGGTGACGCCTTGGCCGGTGACGAGCAGCACGGCGTCTCCGGTGGCGATCTGCCACTGTCCCGGCGCTGCCTCCAGCACGGTGGCCCCGGCGAAGTGCTCTAGGAGCGTGGTCTGCTTGCGGTCCGCATGCCAGGTGTGCGCGGCCGTGGGCTTCCAGCCGTAGAGGATGGGCTCGTGCTGCCAGTGGTAGTCGCCCCGGCCCAGCACCATCTGGTGCTTGCGCCAGATGAGGCAGGAGGCCAGCTTGAACCCTGCGCGGGCAAAGGCCTGCCGGAAGGCCAGGCCGCCCCCGGCCTCGGAATGGGCCACGTAGATGGCGCCGCCGTCGGCCAGGGCTGTCCAGGCCTGGGTGAAGAGCCCGTCCAGGAAGGCATCGAAGGCCGAGCTGCTCATGCTGTCGTTTTTGATGCGCCCGGCCTTGCCCTCATAGGCCACATTGTAGGGCGGGTCGGTCCAGACCATGTCCGCCGCCTCGCCGTCCATGAGCCGGGCCACGTCCGCTTGTGAGCGGGAGTCGCCGCAGAGCAGACGATGGCGGCCCAGGAGCCACAGGTCGCCCTCTTTGCTCACGGGCTCGGCCGGGGGCTCGGGCACGGCGTCCGGGTCGGCCTTGCCCGGCAGGGTGGCGCCCAGGATGAAGGCGTCCAGCTCGCGGGCGTCGAAGCCGGTGAGCGCCAGGTCCACGTCCAGCGCCTGCAGCTGGGCAAGCTCCACGCGCAGCGCATCCTCGGCCCAGTCCGCCCAGGTGGCCGAGCGGTTCACCAGCAGCCGGAAGGTACGCACCTGGGTGGGGGTGAGATCGTCGGCCAGGATGACCGGGACCGTGGCCAGGCCGATGGCCAGGGCGGCCTTGAGGCGTAGATGGCCGTCGATGACTTCGCCGTCGCTCTTGGCCAGCAGGGGCACGCGGAAGCCGAACTCGCGCAGGGCCTCGGCCATGCGGGGAACGGCGGCATCATGCTGCCGGAGCTGGGTTGCGCTGGGCTGGAGTCGTTCCACGGGCCACTCTTCGATTTTGAGGTTTTCCATCCGACCCTCTTGTGCTATCCCCGAACTCGCCTACGAGATCTGGGGGCTGGGTTTCACCTGGTCGGATACTGCAACTTATCCGGCCGCCAGGTGGTGTTCGCGCACCACAGGGCAGCCCCCACCTCTAGCCGTAAAATAATGTGGCATGCCTCAGGAGTACATTATGGTTTACAGCGATATTGTTTCTAGCCTTGCCTTTATTGTTTCTATCTTTGCCCTCATTATTTCTGGTATCGTTGGATATATTGAATGTAGAAGATGGAAAGAGGAGGAAAAAATTCGCAAGCCATATGCATTTCTTGATGATGTAGAATCTTACGATACGTCTTTTAAATGCACTCTCGTTATTACAAACAGACAGCACAGGGATATTGTTATAAAGAGAATTTATGCTAATTGCGGGCAGTTTTATGATGTTGTTGGCACAAAACAGGATGAATACGGAGCGAATGTTGTTGTTGAGCTTGATGAGTATCCAATGAAAAATGCCACAATTCCTGTACCCGCTTACGAGACAAGACGTTTCCAGATACATTTGATAGCAGATACTCCAAATATGGTCGGCAAGGCCACCCTTATGCAAACGGATGAATCCTACTCGGTAGCGATTGACTACGTTTAAGGTCACCTCGCACCCCCAACCCGCCGGAACTGCTCCGCCCGCCAGTGCCGGATGGCCTTGAGCGTGAGGACGATGAGCACCAGGCTCTGCGCCAGCAGCGCCCAATGGCTGCCCAAGGCCGCGAAGGCCGCCCAGCCCACCTGGGCCACAAGCATGAGATACTGGCCGCGCACGTCCAGCTTGCCGATGCGCCACACGGCCACCAGGGCCAGGAGGGTGGAGAGGATCTCGAGGGCGGTCACTGACGCACCCCGTGCATACGGATTGCTTCCATGACGCCCGACAACGCGAACAGGGCCGCATAGTCGTACCACTCGAACTTCACGCACACGGACACGACGACCGGGAAGAAAAATCGGGCGAGAGTGCTCACAGGCTCACCATCCTTGCCGCCGTGTCGGCGGGCAGGTCATAAGGAAAGTTCTCGGGCTGGTGGGCCGGGGCGGCCGCCCAGGGGTTGGTTGCCTCGAAGGCGCTGCGCCCGGCCTCGGCCACGGCCAACAGCGGCCTGGCCAGGTAGGAGCGCGAGCCGGTGGTGAGCAGGCGCTGGAGCACGTCCACCACGTCTGCCCGCTTGAAGCGCGGATCGGCGAAGCGGGCGGCGCGCACGCGGCGGTGGCGCTGGTTGGCGGCGGCCAGCTCGCGGTACCAGGCTGGGTTGCGCTGGAGCACCATGCGCACGGAGTGGCCGGGGTGCCGCTGCTCCTGCGCCGGAACAAGCCCGACGTCCAGACCGGAGGCGGCCAGCTCGTCCAGCATGCACTCCAGGGCCGGGCGCAGCTCGGGCGGGGCGGTGACGGGGGCGGGGATCATGCGGAGGCCTCGACTTCCCCGACTTCGGGCAGCCTGCCGTGCTGCACGTAGAATGCGTGCGTCGCCTTGCAGCGCGGGCATTGCGTCATGTTCCTCGGTCCGCCAGCTCCGCCCCCGCCAGTCTCAAATGGCCGGATGAGGAACCAGCCGCGCCCCTTGCAGTCAGGGCAATCTTTCCAGCGAACAACGTCCTTCCCCTCAAGGTTCTCCACTTCACGGCCAGCGTAATCAGTCGTCGTGCTCATGCCCTCACCCCCTCACTCCGCGCCAGGAACTCGCGCAGGCTATGGTTCACTGCGATGGCCGGGACAGAGCCGAAGGGGCGGCCCGTGGTGAGCCCGGCCCGGCGCACCAGCCGCATGGCGTCGTCGTACTGGCGCAGGCCAAGGCCGGTCATGACGTCGAGCAGGGACACGCGCACGCGGCCGTCGGCGGTGAGGTCGCGCAGGGTCGCGGCCAGGGTGCCCAGGGCGGGATCCTCGGCGGGCAGGTCCGGGCGCGGCTTCGGGGTGGAGGCATAGACCTGTCTGGGGCGCCGGTGGAACGGGCTGGTGGCGGCCAGGCGCTGGCCCTGGGGGCAGGCCAGGCAGCGCTTGAGCTGCCTCTTGCCCGCGCTGGCGACCAGGTTCACGCACTGCGAGATGGTGGCGCTGCCCCCCCCCATGTCGGCGCAGGGGTGCGGGGCCGGGGCGATGACCGGGGCCAGGTAGTCCGCATCTGGGCAGGCGGCTCGCACCTGGGCCTCGAGCACGGCCAGGGGCGAGGAGGGGTTGGCGCTACGCATTGGGCACCTCGCCACTTGCAAGGCGCCGGTCCAGCTCGGCGGCGATGAGTGCCCCGGCCTTCACAAGGTCGCGCAGGGTGGGCTTCCGGTCGCCTTCACGTTTGGCCCAGCGCCACTCCCACTCGTCGGGGAAAAGCAGCTTGCGGGAGAGCTTCTCGTCCGCTGCAGGCCAGCAGTAGTACGCCGCAGCCTGGGCCAGCTCTCCGCTCGTGTGCTGGGCGTCATGCTCCAACGAAAAACCTTTCTCATGGACCTGGCGGCTGCGCTCCTGGGCAATGAGGCCGATGCCGGTCAGATGGTCCTTACGCATTGGCCGCCTCCTTCTGCTCTTCCCAGTCGAGCGCCCAGCCCTTGGGCAGGGGCGGGTACGGCTGGCCAGGCCTGCGCGGGGGCAGGGTGGCCGGGTTGACCGGGGTCCAGCGGCCCATATGGCGGCGCTCGATCTCGGACAAGCAGGTTCCGGCCAGGACGATGCTGGCCTTGTCCTGCTGGGTGGTCTCCGGGTGGGCGAGCAGCGCGCGCAGCTGGTCGTGCAGGGCGGCTATCTCGGCTCGCAAGGTCTTACTCATGGCGTCCTCCTCTTGGATTACAGCGGCTGGGAAAGGTTCTCGGCGGTGACCAGCTCGGCCGGGTGGGCGCGGAGCAGCTGGTCAACCTCCGGGGTGAGCAGGGGCAGCAGGTCGGCCCAGAGGGTGGCCTCCTGGGCGTCGGTGAGGTGGCCGGGAGTGCGCCAGGACCCGGAACGGAACTCCACGGCGTGGCGGCGCATGCAGGCGGCCAGGCGCACCAGCTGCTGGCGCAACTCCCGCGTCATCGCAGGAGCCGAGGGCCGGGCCAGGGTGTGCGGGGTGGCCTGCGGCTGCCTGGCCTGTGCCCCCTCCCCCTGGGGCGCGGCCTCGCCAGCAAGCGAGGGTCCCAAAGGTTCGGGCTGGGCTCCGACGGAAAGCGTCGGTGCTGGGGCCGGTGCAGGCGCGGGCGAAATCGCGGGGCCTTGCGGGGCGGGCGTTTGCAGCGCGGCCGCGCGCAGTACCGGCGGCAGCCCGGCCAGCACCCAGGTGCGCAGATCCTCACCCGCCTTGAAGGCGTCGCCGGGATCCTTGCCCGCGGGCACGGGCCAGCGCCTGGCCGTGGGGCAGTTGTCCTGCCACCAGGCCCAGCCCTCGGCCCCGGCTTTGTCGTAGTCCAGCGCCACCAGGGTGGTGAACGCGCGGGAGAGGGCGGCATGGGCGGCCACGTCGGGCTTGCCCCGGTTGGTCAGCACGGCCAGGGCGCCGACGCGGTCGCCCGCCAGGTGGTGCACCAGCATGGCGTCCAGCTCCGCCTCCACCACCACGAAGGCGCGGGCGGCCGCGCCCAGGAGCAGGGGGGCCATGCCCGAGCCGGGGATCACGTGGTACTTGGGGAAGTCGGTCCCGGCCACGTCCTTGTCCGGGCGGCGGATGCGGATGCGCAGGGGCAGCGCGCCCTCGGTGTAGCCGTCCGGGACATAGTCCGGGATGACGATGCCGCGGGGGATCCAGAGGCTGTGCTTGACGGTGAGAGTTCCGTCCGGGTTCTTCTTCTCCTGCGGCTCCAGGCCCCAGGCCTTGCGGTTGCGGAAGATGCCGGTGGACGGGCCGCGCTTGCTCGGCTCTTCCACCAGGTAGCCCAGGCGGTAGCGGCGCACGGCGACCAGGTCGAGCCCGCGCGCGGCCAGCCAGTCCAGGGCCTTGTTCGGCTCGGAGACAAGGCGCTTGTGGCATTTGTCGGCCAGGCGGGCGGCGCGTTCGCGCCAGATGTCGGACGGCAGGGGCCAGGCCTGGGGCACGAAGGCCGGGGGCAGGGCGGACTTGGGCGGCTTGGGCAGTGTGAGGGGCCGGGCCTTGCGCTGGACTTTGAGATCCTGGCAGGCGTCGCCAAAGCCCATGTTCTCCACGCTGGTGAGGTACTCGAGCAGGTCGCCCGCGGCGCCGCACTTCCGGCACCAGAAGGTGCCGGGGGTTCCGGCCTCCTGGCACAGCGGCCCGCCCTCCTGTTCGGGGAAGCTGTGGAAGCGGTCCTTGCCGCCGCACAGCGGGCAGGGGCTGGCCCACTCCCCGCCCTTGGCGCCGGAGACGTGGACAGGAGTCAAACCACGGGAGCGGAGCAGATCGAGGAGGTTCATGCGCGCCCCCTCAAAGAACATCCCAAACTCCCAGAATGTCCCAATAGTCCTTTTGCTTTTATAAACTCAATTTCATTCATTAAAATTTGGATATGGGAGGATGG
Source organism: Pseudomonadota bacterium (assembly GCA_018822105.1). GTDB lineage: Bacteria > Desulfobacterota > Desulfovibrionia > Desulfovibrionales > Desulfovibrionaceae > Humidesulfovibrio. The sequence goes on along the minus strand of JAHJLB010000011.1, from coordinate 46,131 downwards.
GACAGACACAAGACGTGATTGTGCAACCGTAAACGCAATACACGTGCATGCGGCGACAATGTAGCTGGAACGTCCCAACCTCCCGGCGCACTCATCCACCCTACTGCTGCGGCGGGTTTCGGGTTGCGCGTGGTTGAAACGGGCAGGGAGGTTGTGGGATGTTGACCTAGCCAAAGAGCTTCCTCCTCTTGGGCTTGTCCTCGCCGCGAGAGTCGGAGGCGTCCTGCCAGGCCAGGAAGTCGGCGGCCACGTCGTCCTTGAGCGACACGCCCAGGTACACGTTGCCGTTGGACTTCTTCTTTTGGAATTGCTTCTTGGTCATGATCTCGCCGAAGCGGCGTGCGGAGTAGGAGTAGGAGGAGTCGCGCTCTTTGTGGAACCACCAATTGAAGGCCTCGAGCAGCTCGGTGGCGCCGGTGCGGGTTTCGGGTTCCTTGCCATCGGCGGCCAGCTCCAGCTCGCAGCACTCGCGCAGGAACAGGCCCACATCGTCAACGGAGTCCCGCTGCTCGCGCGCGCAGGCCAGGATGACCTCGGGCGGGTTCAGGCCCTGGGTCTGATACTCGAGCGCGCCGCGCACCAGCCAGGCCGCGATGCCCGGCAGGCACTGCATGAGCTTCTGCTCCATGTGCGGATCGCGCGGGCGCTCATCTGGCGCGGTGGGGTTGTCGACGAAGCGGATTTTCCAGGGCACGGCCAAGAAGCGCGTCCAGTAGGCGTCGTCGTCGGCCTTGGAGCGCGGGATCTCGTTGGTGAGCAGGAACAACAGGTGCGACTGCTTCCAGGTGGTGAAGAGCTTATCTTGCAGGCCGCGCCCCTGGAGGAAGCTGTTGCCCGTCAGCGCCTTGATCTTGGCCATGGCCATGCGCTGGTTGCTCTCGCCCTCGGAGGCGAAGGCCATGCGGCGGCCGCGCAGGGCCAGCATGTCCGGGCTGGGCGCAGCGGAGTTCTTCGGCATCTTGCTTTCGAGCAGCATCTCGATAGGGATGATGCCCGAGAGCTCCCCGCCGAGGACGGCGGTCATGATCTTGAGGAGAGTATCCTTGCCGTTGCGCCCCCGCGCCCCGTAAAATACAGTCCAGATGGAATCATCCCGAGTTCCCAAAACGCCGTAGCCCAGGAGCCGGTGGAGGAAGGCCACCACCTCCTCGTTGCCGTCATGGCAGGAGAGCAGGAATTGCACCCAGGGCTCGCAGGGAGCGTCGATGCCTTCCCACTCGATGGGGCAGGCGTTGAGGATGTAGTCCTCGGGGCGGCCGGGCCGGAAGGAGCCGCTGCGCAGATCCACCACGCCGTTCTTGAAGGCCAGCAGGTAGGGCTGCTTGTCCAGCTCCTCGCTGTCGATGGAGAGCGGATCGCGGATGGTGTGGGTGCCGACCAGCAGCCGCTCGCGGCCGGACACGTCGCGCAGCAGGAACACGCGCTTGTGAAGCGCCTCGCGCTGGGCTTCGAGGGCCTTCTTTTCGTCCTTCACGGCCCCGGCCATTTCGTCGGCCAGGTTGGCCATGACGCGCAGGTACTCCTCGCACACGGCCTCGACCTCGGCCAGGGCACTGGCATTGTCCATGTCCTCGGCCCAGTGGTGCCCGGCCCAGCGCAGGAACCGGCCCCAGCGCTTGACGTAGATGAACTTTCCCCGGTGCAGGGTGTTGAACAGGATGGCGTCGCCCACGCGGTTGGCGCGTAGGCAGTCAAGCACGAAGCTGTCCTTGAGCGGCTCGGCGGGCTTGGGCGGAGGAGCAGCTGCGGCCTCCTGCTCCACGCGGGCATGGACGCGCCTGGCCATTTCCTCGGGCGAGGCCGGGGCAGTTCCGGCGGCGGCCGCTGGCGGGGGGGCACCACTAGACATGGGCACCCCGCGCGGCAGGAATTACGCTGGCAGAGTAGGCAGTTGCGTCGGCAGAGGCTTCCGTTTTTCCGCGAAAACTATTCCAAAAAAATCCGCCGACTCTCGAGGCACGTAGGCGCCGCATAGAGGCACCCTCGCCAAAAGGACCCGCGAGGCGAAGGGGCATTGATGCATCCCCAGTGTGCCGATGGGACCTTGTGGCTTGAATCCTTACAGGGTGGGGGAGAGGGGGGCGGGAGGCGGTCTCCCCGCAGCCGCTCGCAAGCTCGCGGCTAGAGGAGGCGGCCGAGACCGCGCCACCCTCCCACTCTTGATGGTCGCGTGGATGTCCGCGCCGCCTCGTGCGTGCGGCCTCGGCCGCTCCTCCATAGGATGCAGTCCAGGTGAGTGAAGCGAAATTGTGGCCATGGGGTGGGTAGCAAGGGAGTAGCAGGAAATGGAAAGAGGTTACACCATCGCTGGCGCAACCTCTTGAAATGATTGGTGGGCAATGCGGGATTCGAACCCACGACCTTCGGCTCCGGAGGCCGACGCTCTATCCAGCTGAGCTAATTGCCCGTGAGGGATGATTCGCTACCGTGTCGACGTGCGCCTGTCAAGGCGAAACCGGCGGGCCTAGAGGCCCATGCTGGCCAGCAGGTCGTCCACGGAACCCTGGCTGCTGTCCAGTTGGGGCCCCTGGAGCTCCGAGAGCTGGCTCTTGGCCTGGGCCTGCAGATGGCTGAAGTCGGTCTTGCCGCCGGGCGACTCGGCGTGGGCCTTGATCATGAGCTCACTGGTCACGTAGACGTCCAGGACGATCTTCTCGATTTTCTTGATGGTCTCGATAATGATTTTGATGCGCTGCCCGGTGAGGTCCTGGAAGCTCAGGGTGGTCATGATGGACATGAGGTCCTGGCCCAGCGCGCCGTTGATCTCGGCCAGTCTCTCGCGTTTGGCCTTGGACACGCCGCCTGTGGCGAAGGAATGGACGATCTCGGCCAGGGTGTCCGAGAGGCTCTGCAGGTTTTCGATGGTGTCGATGATCTTGACCGTGGCCGTTTCCGTGGTCTGCAGGATGGCGTCGAGCTGGTTGGAGGCGCGGCTGAAAAGCTCGCTGGGGTCCTCGCTCAGCACAGGCAGGCCGTTGCTCGATTTGGCGTGCTTGATCTCCTGGTAGATTTCCTTGAAGCCCTTCTGGAGGTCCTCGTTGACCCGGCGGTAGAACTCCCCCTCCTCCAGCGCGCCGGAGAGAAGCTTGGCGACCTCGCGCTCCACTGTGGAGGTGAGCGCTTCGCGCAGTTCAGCCGAAATCTGTGTGGCCACCTTCTGCATGAGCTCCTGAGTGATCCTGGTCTCATCGGTCATGGGCTTCTCCACGGTCGTCTTCAGCGCAGGTCGTTCTCGTTCATGTCCACAATCATGGCGCGCACCGGGCAAACGCGGGTGCACATGCCGCAGGCCGAGCACTTCTCCACATCGAATTCCACCAGCCGGTTGTCGAGGTTCACGCTCAGGGCCTTGGTGGGGCACAGGGAGGTGCACAGGCCGCAGTGCATGCACAGGTCCTCGTCTCGGAAGATCTTCTGCGAAGCCGGGGTGATCTTGACCCCGTTCTGCTTCAGATAGGAGATGCCCTTGTGGTAGTCCACCTCCTGTCCCGCCAGCTCCAGGGTCAGGGCGCCCTCGTGCCGGGGGCTGATGTCCGCCTTGAGGATATTGAAGCTTAAGTTGAACAAGAGCGCGAGATTGCAGACCACCGGACGACCGGAGACCTCCGGCGGGAAGGACAGGTAGACGATCTTGCGGAAGCTCTTGGCGTCTTCAGTCATGCTGTGCTCCAAAGAAGGTCCGGCCGGGGAGCCGGGGCTACTTGTGCTGCTTGAGGAACTGCTTGGCCCGGATGGATTCGGGATCCTTCGGAAAGCGGTCGATGAGATCCTGCAGGACAGCGCGGCCGGCCTTGTCCTTGCCGATCTTGAAAAAGGCCATGCCCTGCTTGAGGACCGCAGGCTTGTACTTGGTGCTCTTTGGGTACTTCTCTATGACTTCCTGGTAGGCCAGCACGGCCTTGCCGTAGTCCTGGAGGTTGTAGGCGCATTCGCCCACCCAGAACACGGCCTGGGAGGTGTTGGGGTGCTTCTTGAAGGCCGACACGAATTCGGAATAGTACTGCCGCGCCTCCTCGTACTTCTTGGCCTTGAAGGCAGCGTCCGCCTTGGCGAACAGGGCGTCGGCGGTGTTGGTCTTCACGTCGGCCTTGGGCTGTTCGGCGTCCCTGGCCTTGGCGTTGTCGGCCTTGGCGCTTGAGGAGCCCTTGTCCGCGGCCGCAGGGGCCTCGGCGTGGGCTGCGGCCGGGCCGTCGAGCTCAAGGCCGAACTGGCTTTGCAGGGCGGTCTTGATGTTCTGCACGTCCCTGACCGTGTCGGCAAGGCTCGGTCCGCCCTCCTGGCTGCTGGTCAGGGCGTTGAACTTCATGATCAAGGTGTCGAGCTTCTCCTGCTGCCTGGCCACCTGCACGCGCAGAGCCTCAAGCTCCGCCCAGGTGTTGGCCTGGCGGGCCTGGACCGGCGAGGTGGACTTCTGGATCTCCTCGCGCAGTGCCTCCTGGCTCTTGGCGAGGTCATCCTCAAGGCGCTGCACGGTCTTGCGGTTTTCCTGGCGCTCACGGTAGGCCTGATTCTGGACGGTCTCCAGGTCGCTCTTTGTGGCGCATGCGCCAAGCAGCCCGGCGCAAACGAGACAGAGGACGGTGTTGCGGCAGAATCTAACCATCATATTTTCCTCCCTCTATTTCTACCGAAGAAAAGATAGGCCAAGCCGCCGAAAAAGGGGACAAGCACGGCGAGTTGGACCCAGGCGAGTTTGGCGTTGGTTGAACCGAAGTCGCGGTTGAGCGCGTCGTGGATGCTGTAGCAGCTGACGCCGACAAACAGGGCGGCGCCGCCAAGGATGGCGGTCCACTGCAGCGGCGACAGGTCTGGCATGGAGAAGAACATGGAACGCTCCCTTGGTTGCAAAACTACTGCACCGCCGTCGGCTTTGCGGGTGTCGGCCTGGCGCGGCGGTTCTGCTGGTACATGGAGATGAGCACGGCAAAGGCCCCGCAGGAGATGGCGATGTCGGCCACGTTGAACGCCGGCCAGTGGTAGGTGCCGATGTAGAAGTCCAGAAAGTCGACGACGAAGCCGGTGCGCAGGCGGTCGATGAGGTTGCCCAGGGCCCCGCCCAGGATGAGCCCCAGCCCCCAGATGAAGAAGCGGTCGCCCTGGTTCGCGGTGGTCAGCAGGTAGTAGATGAAGCCCACGGCGGCACAGGTCACGGCCACGAAGAACCAGATCTGCCAGTTGGTGTCCGGGCTGTTGAGGAACCCGAAGGCAGCGCCCTTGTTCAGCACGTGCACCATGTTGAAGAAGCCCGGAATGACGGACTCCGAGGACCACAGTGCGTATTTCTGCTGGATCACCGCCTTGGTGACCTGGTCGGGCAGGATGATGGCGGCGGCCAAAAGCGCAGCGGTCTTGAGTCGCTGGTCCATGCCGGACTCCCTACAGGCCCTGGACCACTGCCGTGCAGCGCGGGCAGATCTCCGGGTGCTCGTCGTGGGAACCCAGATTCTCCTCATAGCGCCAGCAGCGCTGGCATTTCTCCCCAGGGGCCTTGGCCACGGAGACCCCGAGCCCCTTGACCTCCTCGGACACATAGGCGCCTTCCGGAACAGCTCCGGACTCGTCCAGGCTGACCCTGGACACGATGAGGAATTCGCAGAGGTCCAGGCCCGGCGTGGACAGGGCGTTGGCCGCCTCGCCGGAAACGTGCAGGGTCACGTGGGTGTCCAGGGAGTGTCCGACCCCGCCGGACTTGCGCACGGGTTCGATGGCCTTGGTCACCTCGCCGCGGATGGTCTGGAGCAGCTCAAAGGTCTGCCTGGCCTGCTCCGGCATGGGCGCCGGGCCTTCGGGCAGGCGCATGGAGAACACGCTGTCCCCGCCGGGGCGGCTGGTGGCGGGCAGGTAGCCGTAAACCTCTTCGGCCGTGAAGCTGAGCACCGGGGCCATGTCGTGCAGGATCACCAGCAGGGCGCGCCAGAGCACGGTCTGGGCCGAGCGCCGCTCGTGGCCTGTGCACACGTAGAGCCGGTCCTTGATGATGTCCAGGTAGAAGGCCGAAAGGTCCGTGGTGCACAGCCCATGCAGGGTGTGGTAGACCTTGTGGAATTCGAATTCCTCGTAGGCCTGGGCCAGGGTCTTGTGGCGGCGCTCCACCAGGTCCAGGGCGAAGCGGTCCAGGGGCAGCAGCTTGTCCGCGGGCAGCATGTCGCCTGCGGGATCGAAGTCCGCCAGATTGCCCAGGATGTAGCGGCAGGTGTTGCGGATGCGGCGGTAGGCGTCCACCAGGCGGCTCAGGATCTCGTCGGAGATGCGCACGTCCTCCTGGTAGTTCACCGCGGAGACCCACATGCGCAAGATCTCCGCGCCGTATTTGTCGATGATCTCCTGGGGCGCGATGACGTTGCCGATGGACTTGGACATCTTGCGGCCCTCGCCGTCCACCACGTAGCCGTGGGTGAGCACGGCCTTGTAGGGTGGCATGCCGCGCGTGCCCACGGAGGCCAGAAGCGAGCTGTGGAACCAGCCCCGATGCTGGTCCGAGCCTTCCAGGTAGAGGTCGGCCGGGCAGGACAGCTCCGGGCGCTGCTCCAGCACTGCGGCGAAGCTGGTGCCGGAGTCGAACCAGACGTCCAGGATGTCGGTCTCGCGCCGCCAGTGGCTGCGGCCGCACTTGGGGCAGGCCAGGCCGGCGGGAACGATCTCCGAGAGCTCCGCCGCGAACCAGTAGTCGCAGCCCGTGGGGTGGGCGGCGAAGCGCTCCACCATGCTCATGACCCAGGAGGTTTCGAAATAGGCCTCGTCGCAGTCCTCGCAGATGAGCGCCACGATGGGCACGCCCCAGTTGCGCTGGCGCGAGATGCACCAGTCCGGGCGGTTCTCGATCATGTTGGCGATGCGCTCCTCGCCCCAGGCCGGAATCCAGCGCACCTCGTCGTGGATGGCGTGCAGGGCCTTCTTGCGCAGGTCGTTGGCCTCCATGCTGATGAACCACTGGGTGGTGGCGCGGAAGATGACCGGCTCCTTGCAACGCCAGCAGTGCGGATAGGAGTGCGTGATGCGCTCCTGGATGATGAGGTTGCCCGTCTGCTTGAGCTTCTCAATGACCTTGGGGTTGGCCTCGAAGACGTTGAGGCCCGCAAAGAACTCCACGTCCGTCAGGAAGCGGCCGGCGTCGTCCAGCGGCGAATACACTTCCAGCCCGTATTTCAGGCCCACCTCATAGTCTTCGCGGCCGTGGCCCGGCGCGGTGTGGACGCAGCCGGTGCCCGCTTCGAGGGTCACGTGGTCGCCCAGGATGATGGGGGACTTGCGCTTGTAGAAGGGGTGGTTGGCCTCCAGGCCTTCCAGCTTCAGGCCCGGCACGGTGGCCAGCACCTTGGGCGCGTCCCAGCCGAAGATCTCTGCGCAGGGAGCGAGCAGGCGCGCTGCCATGAGGTAGAGGTTGCCCGCCGCCTCGGCAAAGACGTAGTCGAACTCCGGATGCACGGCCACAGCCATGTTGTCCGGCAGGGTCCAGGGGGTGGTGGTCCAGATGACCACGAAGGTCTTCGAGGGGTCGTGTTTGGCGCCCTGGGGCAGCAGCTCCTTGACGCGTTTGTCGGCCAGGGGGAAGCGCACGAAGATGGACGGGGAGGCATGGTCGGCGTACTCGACCTCGGCCTCGGCAAGGGCGGTGTGGCAGGAGCAGCACCAGTAGATGGGCTTCTTGCCGCGCACCACCGAGCCCTTGGCCATGAAATTGCCCAGCTCCCGGGCCGTGGCGGCCTCGTAGGCCGGGTCCAGGGTCTTGTAAGGCTTGTCCCAGGTGGCCAGCACGCCCAGGCGCTTGAACTCGCTGCGCTGGATGTCCAGGAACTTGAGGGCGTAGTCCCGGCAGAGCTTGCGGATGGTCACCGCTGGCAGGTCCTTCTTCTTTTTCTTGAGCTCGGTTTCCACCTTGTGCTCGATGGGCAGGCCGTGGCAGTCCCAGCCGGGGACGTACTCGGCCCGCTGGCCCGCCATGTTGCGCGACTTGACCACGATGTCCTTCAGGACCTTGTTCATGGCCGTGCCCATGTGGATGTGGCCGTTGGCGTAGGGAGGGCCGTCATGCAGGACGTAGGTCTGGCGTCCCTCGTTGGCCGCCACCATCCTGCCGTAGGCGTCGATTTCCGCCCAGAACTTGAGGGTTTCCGGCTCTTTCTGCTTCAGGTTGGCCTTCATGGGAAAGCCGGTCTGGGGCAGCTTGAGGGTGCTTTTATAGTCGCTCATGGCCTTGTATGTCCTCCGCTGGGGTGAATCTCGCCGCAATTGGGCGTGCAAGCCGGAATCAATGGAAGGGGGTAACTTGGGGCATAGCGGGCCGGAAGTCAAGCCGAGCGCCCTCCTGGCGCGCTGAGCCCTGCCGGCGGCCCTGGCTCCTTGCCAGGCCGGCTACTTGCTCTTGTGGGTGTACACCCCATCCCAGCTCCCGCCGGGGGGCTCCTCCATCAGGTGCAGGCAGCGTTCCTCATACATGCCGCAGAGCACCTCCTCAAAGGACTTGCTCTGGAGTCGCGCGAAGATGCCGGCGGCCTCGCTGAAGCGCATGTTCTTGTACAGGTTCAGGGCCTTCTCATAGCGCTGGAAATCCTCGTTCCTGGCGGCGCGCGCCTCATGGGTCATGGCCGTGTAGATGGTGATGGGCTCGTGCTTGCCCTTGACGCGCACGCTGTCCATCTCCACGTAGGCGTAATCGTCGCCGCAGGCCTCCTTCATGGCCTGGCTCACCAGCAGCACCTGGCCGTAATACTTGGTCAGGCTCTCCAGGCGCGAGGTCAGGTTCACGTTGTCGCCGATGAGGGTGTAGTCGAAAAGGTCGATGGAGCCCATGTTGCCCACGCGCACGAGGCCGTAGTGCAGGCCTATGCCGATCTTGATGGTCAGGCCGTACTTGACCTGGAAACCTTCGTTCAGGATCTGGATGTGGTCGAGCATCTGCATGGCCGAGGCCAGGGCCTTTTTCTGGTGCTCCGGCACATCGACCGGCGCGTTCCAGAAGGCCATGATGGCGTCGCCGATGAACTTGTCCAGGGTGCCCAGGTTGCTTGTGATGATGCGGGTCATGGGGGTCAGGTAGTCGTGCAGGAGGTCCGTCACCTGGGTGGGGGTGAGCTGTTCGGACATGGTGGTGAACCCGCGCACGTCGGTGAACATGATGGTGATGTCCTTCTCCTGGCCTTGCAGGCTCAAGGACTCGGGAGAGTCGTAGATCTGCTTGATGACCGCCGGGGCCAGGTAGTGGGAGAAGGCGCCGTGGATGAATTTCTTCTGCTTCTCCTCGCGCCAGAACTTGAGCATGGTCAGCAGGGTGAAGTTGGCCGCCAGGATGATGTAGGCATAGAGCGGCGAAATGTAGACGCGCAAGTGCGACATCATGTAGGCCGAGCCCTCCCACATGCCCAGGGCCATGCCCGCCAGGGGCAGGATCAGCCACACGGCGCGGGCCCAGGTCACCAGCAGGGTGATGCTGATGCCCGCGAGGATGGTGCCCAAAAGCTCCACCGCAGGGGCATAGTCCGGCACGGAGATGAATTCCTGGGTCAGGATGTTGTCCACCACGGTGGCATGGGCCTCGACGCCTGGGAATACCGCCGTGAAGGGCGTGGCGCGCAGATCCTGAAGGCCCGCGGCCGAGGTGCCGATGAACACGATCTTTCCGTCGAGCTTTTCCGGGCCGACCCTGCCCTCGATGACGTCCACGGCGCTGAAGTAGGGGAAGGCTCCGGTGGAGCCACGGTAGTTCAAGAGCATCTGTCCGGCCCGGTCCACGGGGACGATGGTGCCGGCGTAGCGCAACGATTCCGCGCCCTGGGATTCGAGCCTGAGCAGGATGTCGCGGTCGCCCGTGGCCTCCATGAGCGTGGCCAGGGCCAGGCTGGGGAAGATCCGGCCCTTGTAGTTGATGAGCAGGGCCACGCGGCGCAGGATGCCGTCCTGGTCCGGAGTGGCGTTGAAGAATCCCGTGTTCGTGGCCGACTGGGTCAGTTCCGGCAGGGGGCACACGGTGCTGAAGGCAGAGTGCAGGGCGCCATCCGCCTTCATGGCCCCCGGAGCCTCAAGCAGGGTCACCTGGGCGGGTTTGACGTAGCAGTCCCAGGACTGGATCTGCCGGTCGGCCTCGGACATGGAAAAGGAGAAGTAGAAGCCCAGGACGTAGGGCTTGCCCAGAAGGACGTTCGCCAGGAGGGAGTCGTTGTCCTCCAGGGCCGCAGGCAGTCCCCGGAAGTCCACATCGACGTTGAGCTCCTTCTTTATCTGTTGGCGCAGTAACGCCGGAGAGGTCCGGTCCGGTTCGGCCAGCAGGATGTCCAGGCCCACGGAAACAGCGCCCGCTGCGCGGGTCTTCTCCAGCAGCAGGGCCAGGCGGTAGCGCGGCCAGGGCCATTGGCCAAGGCTGGCGAGGCTCTTCTCGTCGATGTCGACGATGACCGGCACGCCGGAGGTCTTTGTGGTGTGCTGCCGGCGCAGCAGGTGGTCATAGATCTTGAAATCAAGAAAGCTCAGCACCCTGGGCTGGGCGATGTACAGGCTGGCCATGATGAGGGAGCCCAGGATGCCTGAAAAGACAAGGATGGCCTTGTCGTTTGAAATTATTTTTTTAAGAAATTTGACCATTTCGTGCCTCCGCAGTTGATGGGCAGGGTCGGCATGGGGCTTGTTCCGGGCATTGCCGTGCAGCGCAAAATGGTCCTCTATTCAGTGCATCCAGAGATATCACAGTCCTATGTGCCGGTCAAAATGAATCACGCGGACCTGATGTGGCTCCCTCTTGGCTGAGAGTCCATCTGCAGGCGGAGTCCATTCTAGGAGGCGCAAGCGCTCCGCATTCGGCTCAGCGCAAGGGCCCTCCGGCCTGGCTGCGGCGCCGAATGCGTGCTTGCGGGCTGCGCCGCTGGTCAAGAGGTGTGGAGCGCAGGCTTGGGGTTGTGCCCGCGAGATGCCTTGGCGTTTTGCCAGGCCAGGAACCGCGGTGGCGGTCTGCACAGTCCTGGTGGGTGTTGCGCACGGCAACGCAGGAAGCCCCCGGGAGGGGCTTCGCACGGGCATTTGTTCGGCTATTCTTAGGTCGACTTGTTCAGGAACACTCCGGTCATGGTCTTGATGGAGGCGGAGAGCTTGATCAATTCGTCCTGCGGAATCTTGCGCAGGACCTTGTTGCTCCCCTTGTCCAGGATCTCGACCTGCACGCCGTTCTGCGAATTGTCGATCAAGCGGATCTTGAGGGCGGTGTCCGTCCCTTCAAGATGCTTGGAGAGTTTTTCGGCCGTATCCTTGGCAACCTGCCTGTCGGCTGCAGCGATTGCGGCCATTGATTGCGGGTCCTGCTCCGGCTGGCTCAGCGCTTCCCGGACCACGGGCTTCTGTGGCAAAGCTGCGGACTGCATCACCGCTGCGACTTCGTCTGCAGGGGAATACCCCTGCCGGACTTCCACGTCTGAGGGGCTGATGTTCATGGCGATTACCTCGTTCGTTGGTGTAGGGGCGGCAGAATGATTCTGCCCTTACGATTTGGTTATCGGATGTTCTGAGGCGGAACTTTAGGCCCGTCTGCGGAATCAATCGAAATACTTCCAGATAAAGTCTGCTCTCGGCGGCCACAAAGGCGTCAGGGCACATTTGAAGTCGACCTTGATTCCTGCATCCGGCTGTGCTAATAAGCTATAATGAGAGATATCAATGTGCTGACCACAAGACAGGAGGGAGGATCGATGATGAAAACCTGGACTATTGGCGCGTTGGCCCTGGCGCTGGGCTTGTGTGCGCCGGCCTTTGCCGCTTCCGGGTCGCAGGGCATTCCTGCTGACGAGGCCTTGCAGCTTCTGAAGGACGGCAACGCGCGCTTCGTTTCCGGGCAGTCGACGCACAGCCGCCGGGACGCCGATCGCCGGGCCGAAACCGTGAAGGGTGGCCAGCATCCCTTTGCCACCATCGTTGGCTGCTCGGATTCGCGCGAGCCGCTGGAAATCATCTTCGATCAGGGCATCGGCGACATCTTTGTCATCCGCGTGGCCGGAAACGTGGCCGGGCCGGATGAGCTGGCCTCGGTGGAATATGGCGTGGGGCATCTGAATACGCCGGTGCTTTTGGTGCTGGGCCACACCTCGTGCGGCGCGGTGACGGCTGCCGTTCAAAACGCCAAGGTGCATGGCAACCTTCCCTTCCTGATCAACCAGATCAAGCCCGCCGTGGCCAAGGCCAAGGCCTGGAACCCGGCCGCCAGCGGCGAGGAACTGCTCGGCAAGTCCATCAAGGCCAATGTCTGGCAGACCATGGAGAACATGTTCCGCAAGAGCGTCGAGGTCCGCGAGTTCGTGGAGAAGGGCAAGCTGCTGGTCATCGGCGCGATCTATGACCTGGATTCAGGCCAGGTGAACTGGCTGGGCGCCCACCCGGAGCAGGCCAAGCTGCTCGCCGCAACGCCCAAGGCCCATGCACCGGTGAAGACCAAGCGCGCTCCGGCCCCGGCATCAGCCCCGACCCCGGCTCCGCAGGACGCCAAGGACCAGGGGCCCATGATCGACCTGGCCCCGCCGGCCCAGCCCGCCGCCGCTGCGCCGGCGCATCCGTAGCCTGTCTTGCAAGGCCAATGGGGGGGAGTGCGGCCAGGCTTCGCCCGCCCCCCCCATTGGGCAGTGGGCGTGGGGATGGAAGATTTGCGGATTAGCGCGGCGCCGTTGACCTTTCTTCTTGAGGCCGCGTGCGTTGGCGCGTAGAGTCATCGATATTTCTCCCGTAACCCAAGCCAAATCCGCGAGGAGCTCCCATGCACACCAAGATCATCGCCACCCTCGGCCCAGCCTCGAACAATTACGAGACCATGAAGGCCATGGTGCAATACGGGGTCCGCATTTTCCGCTTGAATTTCTCGCACTCGGATGCCGCGACCTTTCTGCCCACGGTGAAGCTCATCCGGCAGGTTGAGAGCGACCTGAGCCAGCCCGTCACCATCATGGGCGACTTGTGCGGCCCCAAGGTGCGCATCGGCGAGATCACCGGCTCGCCCGTGCAGGTGCGCAAGGGCGACCTGCTGGCCCTGGGCATGCCGGAGCACCGCGACGCGGTGAAGGACATGGTCTTCGTCAGCCTGGACATGCCGGAACTGCTCAAGGGGCTTGAGGTGAACATGCCGGTGTCCCTGAGCGACGGGATGCTGCAGTTCACGGTCACCGAGGTGCGCAAGACCGATGCCCTCTACGTCATGGAGGCCAAGAACAACGGGATGCTGACCTCCAAGAAGGGCATCGCCTTTCCCGGAAAGTTCCATCCCATGCCCGCCCTGACCCCCAAGGACCGCAAGGACCTGCACGAGGGCCTGGACATCGGGCTGGACGCCGTGGCCCTGTCCTTTGTGCAGACCCTGGACGACATCCGCGACATTCGCGGGGAGATAGAGCGGCACGGCGTGTGGATTCCCGTGGTGGCCAAGATCGAGCGGCAGAACGCTGTGGATAATCTGGAATCCATCCTGAGCCTCACCGATGCGGTGATGGTGGCCCGGGGCGACCTGGGGCTGGAATGCCCGCTGTCCGCCGTGCCGGTGATCCAGAAGCGCATCACCCGCGCCTGCCGCCATGCCCAGAAGGCCGTCATCGTGGCCACGCAGATGCTTTTGTCCATGGTCAACAACCCTCTGCCTACCAGGGCCGAGGCCGCTGACGTGGCCAACGCCATGCTTGACGGAGCCGACTGCGTCATGCTCTCCGAGGAGACGGCCATGGGCAACTATCCGGTTGAGGCCGTAAAATTCATCAGCGAGATCGCCGCCAATGCCGAGCCCTATTACATAGAGCGCTCCAAGGGGCCGCTGGCGCCCAAGCCGGAGAAAAATCCCGCCAAGTATCTGGCCTACTCCGCCTGCCTGCTGGCCCAGAACTGCGCGTCCGAGGCCATCATCTCGCATTCCGCCAGCGGGGCCACGGCGCGCTATCTGTCCAGCCGCCGCCCGGAGTCTCCGATTTACGCCCTGACCCCGGAGCCGCGCGTGGTCAAGCACCTGAACTTCTTCTGGGGCGTGGAGCCGCGCCAGGTGGACACCACCCTGGCCAGCCACGTCCAGCGGGCCGAGAAGTTCGTGCACGACTCTCCGCAGTTCACCCCGAAGCAGAGCGTGGTCATCACCGCGGGCCAGCCGACCCCGGGCCAGGACACGACCCACACCAACGAGTTGAAGATCTACTATAAGTGAAATATTCGGCCGGGAGCCCGGCTCACGGCGGGCATGACAAGGGCTTGTGGGGTATCCCGCAAGCCCTTGTGCTTTATGAACCTGCAGAGCGGCCCAAAGGCATTGCGCGGTGGTGCTGTGCGGATGGCGGGGAGGGCCTGGCCGCCATCCCCGGGCGCAGCATCCAGCGGCTACGGATGCCCGAACTCTGCCTGCAGGCGGGACAAGGCCTCCAGTTCACTGCGCTTGTAGCGCTCCTTGTCGATGAGCGTGGGTTGTCCCGTGGGCGGGACGTCGTGGTGCATGTACTTGTAGATGTCGAAGTTCCTGCATGTGTACCCGCGCACATGGACATCGCGGAACCACTGGCAGCCGACATCCAGGATTTGTTTGCCCACGCTCAGAATCGCCCCGAACGGGGTGACCCTGCCCTGGGGCGCCGTTATGCCCCGGGCCTTTTTCATGTCGATGAGCGTGCACCATTCGTTGACCCTGCACTCTGGAAGCGGCCAGGGCTGCTGCTGGAACATCGGATGCATCCTTGGCAGGTGGTACGCACGGGTGAAAAAGCCCTCCGGAGCGCTGGTTTTTCTGTAGAGTTCGCGCAATTCCTCGAAGGAAGGCCGATAGTCCATGTATGTGTCTGAACTGCATTTTCCTGTAAATGACGCCGGGCAATACCAGCATTGCCCAATATGCCCTATGGCAATATTATCCCCAATCCCGTCGAGCATTGCTCCGATCACATCGGAATGAAACGTCGCGTCATTGTGGATGATCAACACGTAATCCTTGTCGCTCATCTCCCAGCCATATTGATATCTGACGGAATGCCTGTATGTCACATCATCAAGCTTTTCATGGTCCATTCCGAAGCAGTAATTCCACTGCTCAGGCATATAGTATATTATTTTGTCTTTTAATGATTCCCTGACGAATTCATGATGACCGCCATGCATTTCGACATTGTGGTGAGCTGTGTTTTCCTCAATGAAAAATATGCGGTCAATGTGCTGGCCGCACGATTTTTCAAGGGTCAACAAGGCTAAAGCGGTTTGATGTACTTTTCCGCAAACGTTGATGATCACGTCGACCTGTTTGTTCACCGTCACAACTCCTTGTCGCCCTGGACATGAGATGGCTCACTCAAATGACTGAGTTGAGTATATTGGAACCGGCGAACATGTCAAAGTCAGGAGCAGGACAGGCGATGGTGCCTGCCGGAAGTTGCCGTCAATGGTCTATGAGGTATCGAGCGGGAGGCTCGCCGCCAGGTTGGGAGGCGGACAGGATGGCATATCGGCGGACAGGCCAGAGACGGCTGGTTGTGCTAGCAGGTCTGCCAGGGCAATGAAAAAGGGCTCACGGTGTTATCCGTAAGCCCTTGATCTTTCTGGTCGGGATGAGAGGAGTTGAACCTCCGGCCCCCTGAACCCCATTCAGGTGCGCTACCAGGCTGCGCTACATCCCGTCGTGCGAAGAGGGCTTCTACCCCCGCCTGTTCCCATTGTCAACAAGGAGCGGTCAAAATCCTGCTGGGAATATGCCTCAGATGGGGTTGTTGGGCAAATGCCCGATGTTCAGCGTGATCCCGTACGGGGCCCCAAGGCCAGCGCCGCCAAGGGTGCCTGCTTGACCAGTGCTCTGCCTTATGCCCTCAGGCAGCGCTCCAGGTCCGCAAAAGTCTTCTGCATCTCGAAATGCTCAAGGACCCGCGCGCGGCCATTCTCACCCATTTTTCTGCGCAGGCCTTCATCCTGCATGAGGGCCAGCAGGCGCGCGGCATAGCACTCGGTGTCAAGCGCCGCGCAGAGGTATCCGGTTTCCTCGTGGACGACCACTTCCGGGATGCTGCTGACATCCCAGGCCACCACGGGGATCTTCTGCATCATGGCCTCCACCTGCGCCTGGCCAAATCCTTCCCAGAGCGACGGCAGGGCGAAGATGTCGATGTTGCTGAGGAAGGATTTCATGTCCGTGACAAAGCCAAGGAACAGCAACACATCATCGACGTCCCTGGCCCGGGCATAGTCCTTGAGCTCCTGCTCAAGCTCCCCGCTGCCGGCGATGAGGATGCGGAAGGGTATGGGCTGGCGTTTCAAAAGCGCGGCGGCGTCCAGGAGCAGCTTCTGGCCCTTTTGCCTGGTCAGGCGGGCGGCGTTTCCGATGAGGATCTCGCCGGGCCTGCGCTTGACAAGGGTGCGCGTCGGCAGGGCGTCAAAGGCCGCCACGTTGAAGCCGCAGTGGACCAGGTGGATGCGTTCAGGGGCCATGAGCCGCTTGTTTTCCGCCAGCACGCTGTTGCGGGTGCTCAGGGAGTTCACCACGAGCTTGGTCAGGACGTGCTTGAAGAGAAGCCGGTTGATGAACCGGTCGCGCACGGGAACGGCGATGCCGCGTCGATAGATGATGTCACGCACGCCGGCGATCCTGGCGGCGAGGCCTCCGGCCTTCATGTCCGAAGGCAGGGCCAGGATCACGGCCTCAACGCCTTGCTCTCGAAAGAAGCGGGCCAGCCGAAGCAGCGTCATGGGGTTCAGAAAACTCAGGGTGTGGATGGCCACGCGCAAGAGCGTTATGCCAGGCTGGCCTTCAAGCCGGTCGGCCAGTGCGCTCTCGCGGTTGGCCACCACGCAGACCCGGTAGCCCTTGTCGCGGGCCAGCAGGGCGTTTTCAAGATTCCAATTCTCCCCGCCGCCCCAGGCCCTGTTGGAATTGAAGAAGCAGATGCACCCAGGCCGCATGGTGTGTCCTTGTCTATGGTGAATGTTGAAACGAAACGGCGTCGCAGCGGGCGTGCGTTCGGTCTCATGTTTCCAGCAGCCTTGCTCTTTACTCCTTTGCCCTCCGGCGGGCAAGGCGCATTCCTGGAATCGCAGGCCTTGGCCGACCGCCGCGCATTGCTTCAAGGTCTGGATTGACGTAGGATCAGGCACATCAAGTCACGCGAGGCCCGGCATGGACAGGTACAAGACCTTTGCGGACGCCCTGGAGTCCGAGGTGCTCACCGAAATGGCGGGCACCTTTTTCGGCGCGCGCAAGGCCTTGGAGGAGTATCTGGAGGATTTCCACCTGGATGTGGAAAGTCTGCGCTCCATGGAGGCGCGGGTCTTTTCGCGGGCCTTATTCCTCCGCTCGCTGCTGCTCGGGCCGGAGGGCGAGGCCGCGCTGTTCGCGGAAATCGGCGTTGCCCCGCCGTTTGCAGACTCGCGCCGCCATTCCGGTTCGCGCACCTGGCACCCTGAGCGCCTGCCCTTCGCCCTGTTCACCGGCGCCCGCTACGCCAAGGCCGTGCTTCTGGCCTACGCCGAGGTGCGGCAGGCCTGCGAGGTGTACATGTCCGGCGAATATGAGGACGACCCGGTGCAGAAGGGCCGCAAGCGCCTGAGCCTGCATTATCGCCAGGTCGAGCGGCAGTGCCAGCGGCTCAACGAGCGCATCGGGAGGCTGAACACGGAGATGACGCCGTCCTCCGTGCTGCAGTATGCCCGGAGCATCAGCATGGTGGACCAGCCCGGGCATGGGACCCTCTCCAATTCCCTGGGGGCGGAGAGCCTGGACAAGGGGCTGCAGTTCCAACCCGTGGACTTCGCCTCCCTGGGGTTGTGGGTCGCCCCGAGCCTGCCGCCCGTGGAAGCCTGCGAAAAAGACATCCTCCGGTTCTGCGCACGGCAGTTCAAGCTGCATGGTCCGCAAATAAAAAAGGTGCTCGCCGACCTGGACTAGTCGGCGGCACCTTCGGGGCAGCAGGGCGGAAGCCTCAGCAGGTGGTGGTGATGTGCTTGATCAGCTCCTGGATGACAGCTTCCGAGCGGTCCGTGGGCACCTGGCAGGTGCCCACCTTGTCGTGCCCGCCGCCCCCATATTCCAGCATGAGCTTGCCGACATTGGTCTTGCAGTTGCGCTTGAGGATGCTGTGACCGACGGTGATGACCACGTTCTGTTTGCGCACGCCCCACATGATCTGCATGCTGATGTTGCAGTTCAGGAACAGGGTGTAGACCAGGAAGCGGTTGCCGGCATAGATGGTGTTCTCGCCGCGCAGGTCGGTGACCACGAGGTTGGCGTGCTGGGTGGAGGTGCGGCGCAGCATGTCCACGAACATGCGCGACTGTTCTCGGTAAGCCTCCACCCGCTCCTGCACATCCGGCAATTTGAGGATGTCTTCCGCCTTGTGCACCCGGCAGTAGTCGATCATGTCCAGCATGAGCTGGTAGTTGCTGATCTTGAAATCCTTGAAGCGGCCCAGGCCCGTACGCGGGTCCATGATGACCCCCAGGAGTATCCAGCCCTTGGGGTCAGCGATCTCCTGCGCCGTCAGTGTGGCGCTGTCGACCTTGTCCACGGCCTCAAGCATGGGAAGCAGGTGCTTGGAGAATTTCTGCTCTCCGCCGTAGTAGTCCCAGATGACCCGCGCGCAGCTCTTGAGGGGTTTGCTCATGCCCTCGAACTTCACGTCCTTGCCGATGCGGGTCAACTCGCTGGTGTGATGGTCAAACCACATGCCGCAACCTGCCAGGTAGGGCACGTTGGCCAGGATGTCGTTGGTGGTGACGGTGATGAGCCCATCTTGAATGTCTTTGGGGTGGGCGAAAAGGTAGTCGTCGATGAGCCCCAGTTCTTTGAGCAGCACCGAACACGCGAGGCCGTCAAAGTCGGACCGAGTCACGAGTCGCATCAAGATGTCCTTTGGTTGCACTTGGGAAATGATTCAACCGTTCAGACCATTATCCCGATGCGGAAGAAACTGTCAACTCATTGGCCGTTCTTTAGGCTGCTCCGCACACGGGGCAGCCCTGCATGCGCAAGGGGGGCTCCAGGGCGCAGGCGGCCAGGAGCTCCTTGTCGGCGAAGATCCGCGCCGTGGGCCCGTCGGCCATGATGCGCCCCTTGTGCAGGACCACAGTGCGCTCACAGAGGTCCAGCACCATGTCCAGGTCGTGGGTGGCCAGGATCTTGGTGTGCTGGAAGCCGCGCAGAAGTCCGATGAGCAGGCGGCGCGAGCGCGGGTCCAGGTTGGCAGAGGGTTCGTCCATGACCAGGATGTCCGGGGAGCAGGCCAGCACGGTGGCGATGGCCACGGCCCGCTTCTCCCCGCCGGAAAGGCGGTGCGGCGGTCGGTGTTTGAGGTGCAGGGCGTCCACCTGGGCCAGGGCCTGGTCCACGCGCGCGGCGGCCTCCTCAGGCGGCAGGCCGATGTTCAGCGGGCCGAAGGCCACGTCCTCGGCCACGGTGGGCATGAAGAGCTGGTCGTCCGGGTCCTGGAAGACCAGGCCCACTGTGCGGCGCACCTCGCGCAGGGTGCCCCGCAGCACCGGCACATCGCCCACGCGCACGTGCCCGGTCTGGGGCACGTGGCTGCCGCAAAGATGTTGGAGCAGGGTGGATTTGCCCGCGCCGTTGGCGCCGACCAGGCCCACGGATTCCCCGTGGTGGATGGTCAGGTCGATGCCGCAGAGGGCCGGGGTGCCATCCGGGTAGCAAAAGCCGAGCCCCTTCAATTCGACGATGTGATGGCTCACGGCAGGACTCCAGGCATCAAACCTCCGGCTTTGCCGCCCAGGTACATGGGCAGGTCGAGGATGCGCACGGCGACGAGGAACAGCCCCCAAAGCAGGCAAAAACGCCATTCCGCCGGGCCAAATGGGGTGCCTGCCCGCAGCTCGGGCATCTGGCCATTGAAGCCGCGGCAGAGCATGGCCTGGTGGATGCGTCCGGCGCGGTCCAGGGTGCGCAGCAGCAGGCTGCCCAGGAGCGAGCGGTACTCGCGCAGGCTGGGGCGCGTTCCAGGGGCGCAGCGCTGGGCGCGGGCGTGCAGCATGCGCACGGCCTCGTCGGCCAGGACAAAGAGGTAGCGGTACAGGAACTGGAGCTGCACCAAAAGGGCCGTGGGCATGCCCAGTAGGCCCAGGGCGCGGCAGATCTGGTCGAATCCGGTGACGGCCACGAGGACCAGGCCCGTGGTGACCGCCAGGAGCGAGCGCAGGATGATGGAGGCAAAGGAGAGCATGCCGCCGCTGACGGCCACTGTGCCGAGGGTCAGATGCACAGAGCGGTCAAGCAGGGGGTTGAAGATGCCGACGAAAAGGACAAAGGGCAGGGCCAGGGCGGCGCGCCGGAGCAACAGGCCCAAAGGCACCCCGCCCTGCACCGCCATAAGCAGGGGGAAGGCGGCGAAGGGCAGCAGGCGGGAGACCTCGTAGCGCCCCAGGGAGAGCATGGAGACCAGGAAGAACAGGGTCGCCAGGACCTTGGCCCGGGCATCCAGCCGGTGCAGGGGCGTGTCCTGCGCGGCTAGGTCGTCCAGGCAGCGGATATCGTGCAGCGCGTTGTCTATGCCCATGCCATCCCCCGGAAAAGAGCGGGGCAGGGAGAGCCCTGCCCGCGCCAATGCTTGCTCAGGATGCGCCCAGGAAAGCTCAGGCCTTGTCCGGCGCCCGGCGACGCAGAAGCAGGGCCACGATACCGGCCAGGCACAGGGTCATGAACCCGCCGAGCACCCCGGCAAGGCTCGTTCCGGCGCTGACGTTGGGCCAGGATTCGGCCTGCTTGCCCTCAAGCCCGGCTTCGGCAGGGGCAGCTTCCCGTCCGGCTGCCTCAGGCTCCTTGAAATTATAGTCCGGCAGGAAGGCGAAGCGCTTCTGCAGGGCGCTCAAGGTGGCGTGGATGCCGTGCTCCGGCGCTTCCAGCTCCTCCTTGCCGCTGACCTTGCCCATGGCCCATTCCAGGCCGTCCGGGTCGCTGGCCGCGAACCAGCTGAAGCTTCCGCCGCAGACCAAGGCCGCAAGGGCCAGGCCAATGATCACCGGGCGCAGGGAGCGGACCTGGGCGCCGGGCTGGATGGCGCCGAAGAGTTCGGGGCGGGCCTTGTGCAGGAACACCAGGAGCATGGCCGTCACCACGCCTTCCACAAGGCCGATGGCCAGGTGGATGGGCTGCATGAGGAGCACGAAGGAGCTGAAGGGCAGGTCGCTGATGCCTGAGGCCACGGTCTCCATGACGACGCCAAAGGCTCCGAGCTGGAGGCCGACAACGGCGGCGATGACGGAGGCGGCCATGAGCTTGGCCTTGTCCGGGGTTTGTCCGGCCAGGGGCTTGAAGATGAGCGGATAGGCCAGGAAACAGGGGAAGAAGCCCAGGTTGAAGATGTTGCAGCCCAGGGCCAGCAGGCCGCCGTCGGCAAAGAACAGGGCCTGCACGGCCAGCACCGAGGCGATGGACAGGAAGGCCGCGTGGGGGCCCAGGAGCACCGCCAGGATGAGGCCGCCGCCCAGGTGTCCGCTGGAGCCGGTGCCGGGGATGCTGAAGTTGATCATCTGCGCGGCGAAGACAAAGGCCGCCAGCACGCCCATGAGGGGCACGCGGCTGTCGTCCAGGCTGGATTTCAAACGCTGTGAGGAATAGGCCAGCAGGCCTGCGGAAGCGGTCCACATGATGCCCCCAACTGCAGGGGAGATGAGTGCGTCGGCCATGTGCATGGGCTGGTCCTCCTGAGGAAACGGGTGGTTGCTGTGCAGTCCCGTTCCTTATGCACACGACTTTGATTCCCGTCAACGGAAAAATCGTACGATAATGAAATTTGTGTTACTGCCTGGCGCGCAGGGGCGGGCCGATGGCTCAACGGGAAGAGCGGAGGGCACGCAGGGCCTGGATGCGCAGGGTGCGCAGCAGGGCTCCGGACTCCTCGCCCTGGTCCCGGGCCTGGGCGGGCAGGACGGCGGTGAGGGCGGCAGCAAGATCGGCCTGGGCCTCGGGCAGGTGGTTCTGGCCCGTGTCGGCTGCGCTCAGGCGGAAGAGTTCGCGCAGCACTCCCCGGCTCTTGAGCCTGAACAAAAGGTCCACGCGTGTGGCGTCGCGCAGCTCGGGGTAGCGCCCGCTGAGCATGTGCCAGCGTGCGGCGTCGGACCCGGCCTGGATGAGCCGCGTGGGCAGCCGCAGCCGCTCGCCAAGGGTTCTTGCGGCCCTTTCGCCCCGAATCTCGTGCCCGATGTGCCGGGGCAGCATGCTGCTGGGCGTGAGCACCTTGCCCAGGTCGTGGCACAGCCCCATCCACACGCCCAGGGCATCGCCGGCCAGGGCGTCCATGATCCGGGCGGTGTGCTCCAGCACGCTGGCGTCATGATATTTGGGCGGCCCGGCCGGGATGCGCGCGGCGCCGTCCAGCTCCGCGAGCCATGGGGCGAGGCAGCCTCCCTGGTCCAGGAGGCGCAAGAAGTCGCCGGGCCGCTGCGCTGCGCAGGCCTTCAGGACCTCCTGCCCGACGCGCTCGGCATAGGGCTTGGCCAGGTCCCCGCTGGCGGCGGCGCGGCGCATGGCCTCAAGCAGTTCCGGGTGCGCCGCGAACCCTGGCAGCTCGGCCAGGAAGCGCGCCGCACGGAAAACGCGCAGCGGATCGTCGGACAGGGAATGCCGCGAGGCCGGGCGCAGCACGCCCGCCCGGATGTCCTCTAAGGCCAGGGGGTGGTGGACAAGGCCCCCGTCTGCATCCTGGGCCAGGGCGTTGATGGTGAAGTCGCGGCGGGCTAGGTCCTGCTCCAGGCTCTGGGCGCGCGGAAAGCTGTACTCCTCGCCCTTGAGGATGAACACGGGAAAGGTTTTGCCCACGGGCTTGGCGTCCGGATGGGCGCGCAGGAAATCCTCGACAGTGGCGTCAAGGACGAGATAATCCCTGTCCCGGACGGGGAGTCCGAGGAGCAGGTTGCGCACGGCCCCGCCGACCAGGAGAATTCGCATGCCCAAGACTAGCAGCTTGAGCCTCGGATGGAAAGTGCCGGCATGTTCCGGGGGCGCCCATGGGCGCTGAGCCCGAGGCTGCCCTGCGCATTCTGGCCGGTGGCCTGCCCGGTTTGGCAGAGCCCCTGGACCCGCCGTCCCTTGCGGCCATGCACCCTGTCTGGGCAGCGGACGTCCTGGCCCTTGGCCCGTGGCGGCTGGAGGCCGGGCCTGGCCGGGCCGACCCCGTCTGGCTGCCGGAGTCGCTGCCGGAGACCCTGACGGTGTCCGGCGTGGCCGTGTGCGGTTCGTGCGGCTCCACCATGGATGTGGCCCGTGCGCTGGTGCAGGGTGGCGAGCTGCGGCCCTGGGGCAGCGTCCTTGCGCCTGTGCAGAGCTCCGGGCGCGGGCAGCTGCGCCGGGCCTGGCTTTCGGCCCCGGGCAACGTCCTGGCCACCCTTGTGTGTCCCCCTGCGGAGGGGCTCTGGAACGATCTGCGTCCCCTGGTGCTGGGGCACCTCTTGTCCGAGGCCCTGGAGGGGGCATGCTGCGGCGTGCGCGTGAAATGGCCGAACGATCTTCTGCTCCATGACCGCAAAATCGGCGGCATGCTTGTGGAAGAACGCGCGGGCTGCATTCTTGCGGGCATTGGCCTGAATCTGGTCTGGGCCCCGGGTGACGAGGACTTGCGCGACGGGCATGGCGCCAGCGCCGGCGTCTTTCCGGGTGATTTCGGTGCGTCTGGCCCCCTGGGGCTGTGGCTCAGGCTTGTAAATCGGCTCGAAACGGGTTACAAAACTCTACTTCAGTCCTTTTCTCCTGCTGACTTTTTGAAGATTTTCCAATCGCGGCTGGCCTGGATGGGCCGCCGTGTTCTGGTGCAGGAAGGTTCAAGCGTTCGGTACGAGGCGAGAATCGCGGGCATTTCCGGAAAGGGCGAGTTGATTTTGGATCAGGACGGCAGGGAGGTTCTCCTCTTGGCCGGGGATGTGACGCCTCTGTGAGTCCGCGTGAACGGACGTGCACAGGGTGATGTACTACAAGGGGGAACTCTTTCGCATGAAGCCGATGTCGTTCGAGCAGGTTCTGGAAGTAGTCAAGGGCAAGCCGATCCTGGTGGCCAACCGGGGCATTCCTGGACGGCGGATCTGCCGCTCCATCACGGAGATGTTCGAGGCCGTGGCCGTGATGACCGCCACCGATGTGGACAAAACCTCGCCCGCCACCACCGGCGCCCATGAGCTCCTATTGCTGGGCGAGGATCCGCGCGCCTATCTCGACCTCGACCGCATCATCAAGATGGCCAAGGACCGGGGCATCGTGGCCATCCACCCCGGCTGGGGCTTCGGCAGCGAGGACGACTCCTTTCCCAAGAAATGCGAAGACGCGGGCATCATCTTCATCGGCCCCAACCAGGGCCCCATGCGCCTTCTGGGCAACAAGGTCGCCGTGCGCAAGCTGGCCGAGGAGATCGGCGTGCCCGTGGTGCCCGGCTCCCCAGAGGCCGTGAGCATTCCCGAGGCCCGCAAGATCGCCAAGGAGATCGGCTTCCCCATCATGCTCAAAGCCGAGGGCGGCGGCGGCGGACGCGGCATTTACGAGGTCTACGAGGAATCCCAGCTGGAGAACGCCTTCACCAAGGCCTCGGCCCTGGCCAAGGCCAGCTTCGGCAATCCACGCCTGTATGTGGAGAAGCTGCTCACCTCGGTGCGCCACATCGAGTTCCAGACCGTGGCCGACATGTACGGCAACGTCTTTGTCTTTGACGAGCGCGACTGCTCCGTGCAGCGCAACCACCAGAAGCTCATCGAGATCACCCCTTCGCCCTGGCCGGTCTTCACGCCGGAGCTGCGCAAGGAGCTGAAGGGCTACTCCGAGAAGCTCATCAAGGCCGTGGGCTACCATTCCCTGGCCACGGTGGAGTTCCTGGTGGACAAGACCGGCCGCCCCTACCTCATTGAGGTCAACACCCGCCTGCAGGTGGAGCACGGCATCACCGAATGCCGTTACGGCATCGACCTGGTGGAGGAGCAGATCGCCATCTCCTTCGGCTCCAAGCTCCGCTTCAATGAGAAGGTCACCAAGCCATACCTGCACGCCATGCAGGTGCGCGTGAACTGCGAAGACCCGCAGGACGACTTCTCGCCCAACGCCGGCACCATCACCCGCTACGTGTCTCCCGGCGGCCAGGGCGTGCGCATCGATTCCTGCATCTGCGCCGGCTACCGCTTCCCCTCGCGCTACGACTCCGCCGCGGCCCTGCTCATCACCTACGGCAGCACCTGGGACAAGACCGTCATGCTCATGCGCCGCGCCCTGCGCGAATACATGATCAGCGGGGTCAAGACGACCATCAATTTCCACCGCCAGGTCATCAAGCACCCGGACTTCGTCTCCGGCGACTACGACACCAACTTCGTGCGGGTGAAGAAGAACGAGCTCATGGCCTACTCGGACCAGGAGCCGGAACGCGTGCGCCTGCCGCGCCTGGTGGCCGAGATCTCGGCCAGGGGCTACAATCCCTATGTTTCCCTGGGCGAGTACCGCGGACGCGCCGACAAGCGCATGGGCCGCTTCCAGTTGGTGAAGGCCCCGGAAACCTCGGATGCGGCGTTTGAGCCGCGCTTCACCCGCTCCATGAAGCGCGACGCCATCCTGGACGCCCTGCGCGAGGACCGCAGCAAGGGCATCGTGCACTTCAGCGACACCACCACGCGCGACATCACGCAAAGCAACAGCGGCAACCGCTTCCGCCTGGCCGAGGACCGCATCATCGGCCCGTACCTGGACCGCTGCGGCTTCTTTTCCCTGGAGAACGGCGGCGGGGCGCATTTCCACGTGGCCATGCTGGCCAACATGACCTACCCCTTCACCGAGGCCAGGGAGTGGAACCGTTTTGCCCCGGTCACCCTGAAGCAGATTCTCATCCGCTCCACCAACGTGCTGGGCTACAAGCCCCAGCCCAAAAACCTCATGCGCCTGACCGGCGAGATGATCTGCGAGCATTACGACGTCATCCGCTGCTTCGACTTCCTCAACCATACCGAGAATATGCGCCCATTCGCCGAGGTGGTGCTGAATTCCCAGAAGCACATCTTCGAGCCCGCCCTGTCCCTTTCCTGGGCCAAGGGTTTTGATGTCGAGCACTACCTGGGCGTCACGGACAGCATCGTGGCCATGTGCGCCGACGTCATGGGCGTGTCCAAGGACAAGGCCAGCCGCTCCATCAGCCTGGGCCTGAAGGACATGGCCGGCGTGTGTCCGCCCAGGTTCATGCGCGAACTCATCACGGCCATCGTCGCCAAATACCCGGAGCTGGTCATCCACAGCCACCGGCACTACACAGACGGGCTCTTCGTGCCCACCATGGGCGCGGCGGCCCTGGCCGGCGCGCACATCGTGGACACGGCCATCGGCTCCTCGGTGCGCTGGTACGGGCAGGGCGATGTGCTGTCCACCTCGGCCTACATTGAGGAGGAGATGGGCCTTTCCACCCTGCTCGACAAGGAGCGCATCCGCTCCGCCAACTTCACGCTCAAGCAGATCATGCCCTACTATGACCGGTACTGCGCGCCGTACTTCCGGGGCATCGACCACGACGTGGTCATGCACGGCATGCCCGGGGGCGCCACCTCCTCCTCCCAGGAAGGGGCCATGAAGCAGGGCTACATCCACCTCCTGCCCTACATGCTTAAGTTCCTGGCCGGAACCCGCAAGATCGTGCGCTACCACGACGTCACTCCGGGCTCGCAGATCACCTGGAACACGGCGTTTCTGGCCGTGACCGGGGCCTTCAAGCGCGGTGGCGAGCGCGAGGTGCGCCGGCTGCTCAGCGTCCTGGACATCGTGAACCTGGTGCCGGAGAAGGACCAGACAGAGCTGGAGCGCGAGGCCCGTCTTGACGTCTACCGCGACAGCAACGACGCCTTCCGCAACCTGCTGCTCGGCAAGTACGGCAAGCTGCCCCTGGGCTTCCCGGCGGATTGGGTCTACCAGAGCGCCTTCGGCGCGGACTGGAAGGTGGCTGTGGAAAGCCGCACCGAGGCCTCGCCCCTGGAGACCCTGCCGGACATGGATCTGGCCGCCGAGAAGGCGAACCTGAACCAGCGTCTGGGGCGTCCGGCCACGGCGGAAGAGTTTGTCCTCTATCTGAACCATCCGGGCGATGCCCTCAAGACCATCGACTTCTGCGAGCAGTTTGGCGACGCCAACAACCTGCCCGTGGACGTCTGGTTCGAGGGCCTGGAGAAGGGCGAGACCCTGCTTTTCCAGAGCGGTTCCGGCAAGCCGCACGTCATGCGCATCCACGACATCTCCGAGCCTGACGAGAACGGCATGAGCATGGTGCGCTACACCCTGGACAACGAGACTGTGGGCCACCAGGTGAAGGTGCGCGAGGGCTCGGCCTCGGAACGTGATGCCGTTGAGCTCGCCGATCCCAAGAACGAGCTCCACATCGGCTCGCCCAGCAACGGTGACCTCTGGGTCATGCATGTGCGTGTGGGCGATCATGTCCAGGCGGGCGAGGAGATCTGCAACATCTCCATCATGAAGCAGGAGAAGAGCGTGTACGCCCAGGTCTCCGGCATGGTGAAGCGCGTGCTCAAGAACGCCAACTTCCAAGAAGACAAGATCATGGTTCCGGTGAAGGAGGGCGAACTGCTTGTGGAGCTCGGCCCTGTGCAGTCCTGCTGCCCCACCTGCAAGGCCCCGGTGGCCGGCGAGGACTTCAAGTTCTGTCCAGCCTGCGGTCAGAAGATCGAATCCGGCGCGGGCTTTACAGGTCTGCCCGCACAGGGTGATTGACGAAGGGTGAAGAGGCAAGGTACCTGGTAGTAAGAGATTTTGTCGTGGCGCGTCCTGCTCCCATACGCACGAGTTGATCGTGACGGGGATGGGGCGCGTTTGCGTCCTCATGATATGGCCCGAAAGGCCCTGATGCATCAAGATGTCAAGGAGGAGAGCATGGCCAAGACCCAGAAGGACCAGAGCGCCCATAGCGCAGGCGTGGCAGCCGAGCCCAAGAACAAGGCTGCCGCCAAGCCTGACCTGACAAAACAGATCGTGCTCAACGGCGCCGAGATTGTACAGATCGGCCCTGACGCAGAACTGCTGGTCGGCGGCAAGAACTACAACACAGCCATCATCAGCCAAGTCCCGGGAATTCGCGCCCCCCAGTTCCGCGCCATTTCCTCCATCGCCTTCCACATGCTGCTCGACGAGACCAAGGTCAACGCCGCCCTCGTGCGCTCCATCGTGGACAAGGAATACAACTCCACGGACTGGAACGACGACGAGGTCAACCGGGATCCCGAGTTCCTGCGCAAGTTCACCCGCCGCATCGCCAAGCGCATCACCGCCGAGATGGCCAAAAACACCGGCACCCTCATCAAGCTGCGCACATTTGTGAACAACGTCGTGGAGGGCTTCGCCACCTCGCCTGAAGGCATCGACCAGCTGCGCAAGCGTTCCGTCCTCGTGCAGGCCGCCATCCTTTCCGTGGAGCCGCCCCAACTGGTCGTGGACTCCGTGCGCAACGCCTACCTGTCCATCTGCAGCGAGGCCGGCCTGGAGAACGAGCCCGTGGCCGTGCGCTCCTCCGCGGCGGGCGAGGACAGCCGCCAGAAGGCCTTTGCGGGCCTGCAGGACACCTATCTCAACATCGTGGGCGACGAGCGCTGCGTGGAGGCCTACCATTGGGACTGCGCCTCGGCCTACAACCTGCGCAGTATGACCTACCGCCGCGAGGCCATTCTGGACGCCGTGCACAAGGCCGAACAGACCGGCGACGACCTCATCGCCGAGACGGCCAAGAAGGAATGGGCCATCGAGAACACCTCGCTTTCGGTGTGCATCATGCGCATGATCAACCCGCTCATCTCCGGCACGGCCTTCAGCGCCGACACGGCCACGGGCTGCCGCGGCACGGACAGGAACGACCTGGTGTCCATCGACGCCAGCTACGGACTGGGCGAGGCCGTTGTGGGCGGCATGGTCACCCCGGACAAGTTCTATGTCTTCCAGCGCGACGACAATTCCGAGGTCGTGGTCCGCTTCATGGGCTGCAAGGACAAGAAGATCGTCTACGACGAGGATCTGGGCGGCACCAAGGACGTGCCGGTGGACGAGAACGAGGTCTACCGCTGGGCCCTTTCCCTGGCCCAGGCCGAGGAGGTGGCGCGCGGCGTGCGCGGCATCTCCAAGGCTTACGGCGGCATCATCATGGACACCGAGTTCTGCATCGATTCATCCGACCGTCTGTGGTTCGTCCAGGCCCGGCCGGAGACGCGCTGGAACGAGGACTTTGACCGCCATCCGGACACCATCTTCATGCGCCGCAAGGAAGTGGACCCCAAGGCCCTGGTTGACGCCGAGCTCCTGCTGGAGGGCAATGGCGCCTCCCGCGGGGCCGGGCAGGGCGTGGTGAAGTTCCTGCGCTCCGCCCTTGAGCTGAACAAGGTCAACAAGGGCGACATCCTGGCCGCCGAGCGCACGGATCCGGACATGGTGCCGGGCATGCGCATCGCCAGCGCCATCCTGGCGGACGTGGGCGGCGACACGAGCCATGCGGCCATCACCTCCCGCGAGCTGGGCATCCCGGCGGTCATCGGCCTGCAGCGCCTGGAGGTCATCCGCTCCCTCGACGGCCACGAGATCACCGTGGACGGTTCGCGCGGGCGCGTGTACCGCGGCAGCCTGCCCCTGGTGGATGTGGGCGGCGAGATCGACGTGAGCAAGCTCCCGGCCACCAAGACCAAGGTCGGCCTCATCCTGGCCGATGTCGGCCAGTCCCTGTTCCTTTCGCGCCTGCGCAGCGTGCCTGACTTCGAGGTGGGCCTCTTGCGCGCCGAGTTCATGCTCGGCAACATCAGCGTGCATCCGTTGGCCCTGGAGGCCTATGACCGCGGCGTGCTGGGCACCCTGGTGGAGGCCAAGCTGCGCGAGCTGGACGGCATCCTCTCCAAGGTCATGAAGGAGCAGTTGGCCTCCGGGCTCATCAGCATGCGCATCAAGCTGCGCGACTATGTGGGGCTGGTCACCGGCCTGGGCAAGGAGCTGGCTTCCCTGTCCGAGCGCGAGAACACCAAGGGCACGGACGAGGTGCTGGCCCTGCATCGCCGGCTGCGCGAGCTGGACAAGAAGCTCGACGAGCACATCGGCTTCGCCACGGAGCGCCTGGAGACCCTCAAGACCTCGGTCTCCCTCAAGACGCATATCGCCGTCATCATGGGCTACTTTGATGTGCTCGACGGCATCGGCGACACCTACGCCGAAGCCCAGAAGACCAGGCAGGACCACGAACGCGAGATCGAAAAGATGGTCCAGCGCCTCAAGGACGATCCGGGTGTCCTCGACGTGCTGGAGCGCATTGCTGCCCTGCGCGAGGAAGTGGCCATCAAGATGGGCCTCAAGATCGAGATGGACGAGGTCAGAACCCTGCCTGAGCGCATCCGCAAGCTGCTGGAGTCGCGCGGCTTCCGCACCGGCAAGGAGCACTACATCCAGACCCTGGCCCAGGGGCTGGCCCTGTTCGCCATGGCCTTCTATGGCAAGAACATCGTCTACCGCACCACGGACTTCAAGACCAACGAGTACCGCAACCTCATCGGCGGCCTGCTCTTTGAGCAGCACGAGGACAACCCCATGCTGGGCTTCCGCGGGGTCTCGCGCAACATCCACGACTGGGAGCTGGAGGCCTTCAAGCTGGCCAGGGGCATCTTCGGCGGCAAGAACCTGCAGATCATGCTGCCCTTTGTGCGCACCCTGGAAGAGTCGCGCAGCATGAAGCGCTACCTCAAGCAGGTGCACAACATCGAGTCCGGCAAGGACGGGGTCAAGCTCATCCTCATGGCCGAGATTCCGAGCAACGCCATCCTCTGCAAGGAGTTCCTGCAGGAGGTGGACGGGTTCTCCATCGGCTCCAACGACATGACCCAGATGGTCCTGGCCACGGACCGCGACAATCCCCGCCTGCAGCACATCTACGACGAAGAGGACCCGGCGGTGGTCTGGACCATCCTGGTGACCATCTTCGCCGGCCAGAAGTATGTGAAGAAGGTCGGCTTCTGCGGCCAGGGCGTGTCCAACAGCGTGATCCTGCGCGGACTGGTGGCCATCGCCGGCATCGACTCTGCCTCCGTGGTCCCCGACACCTATCGCAAGACCAAGGTGCAGATGGCCGAGGTCGAGGCCCTGGACATCCCGGTGAGCAAGCTGGGCGAGTGGCTCAAGGAGCAGCACTTCGAGCGTCTGCGGGCCCTGCTCGACGAGAACGGCTACGGGCACATCCTCAAGCGTTACAACACCGCCGAGGACATCATGGAATGGTACGAGGGAGAGCTCGACCGCTTCAGCGAGCAGTTGCGCGACAACATCGAGAACCCCAAGGAAGCCTTCTACCGCCAGGAGATGGAGCACTTCCGCTCCACCTTCCACAAGCCGGTGATCTACTCGAGCTGGGACTGGACCTACACCGTGGAGAACGCCATGCACCATGCCGGGTTCGTCACCTACGAGGAGCAGGCCAAGGCCATGGCCGTGAAGCGCTCCATGCAGTGGTAGCCGGCGCAATACACGCACGCATGAAACGGACGGCGGCCTGGAGACGGGCCGCCGTTTTCTTGTGGGCGGGGGTCAGTCCTTGAAGGCAGGAGAGGCAAGTTCGGAGTCGATCTGGTCGGCGTCGGAGGCGTTGTAGCGCACAAGGTTGCGCAGGTGGAAGAAGCTTTCCTCATCCATGGGCAGGAAGTCGATGGCCACGCCGGATGGGTCGCTGCGGATGACCCGGCTCTCGATGGAGATGGCCGCGTCCTCGGCCAGGACGATGTGCACGTGGCCGATTTCGCCGCCAGCCAACCGGTGGGCCGATTCGGCGAGCAGGCCCTTGAGGCTGATGTTCTGGGTCACCAGCGGCACGGGTTCGTCTCCAGGCCGGGTGAAGGTGGCCCGAAAGTGCGTTGGCACTCTGCTGCGGCGGCGGCGGTTCTCGTCCATGCTGTTCTCCCGTAAGAAGAATGCTCCCTTAGCATCTCCCTAGGTCGAAATGGCCGCTGCCGTCAAGAAGGGGGCCGCTTCTTGGGCAAAATGGCAAGGGCCGGGGCGCGCAGCAGGCTTGAGTTGGGCAGGGTGATGCCAAGGAGGATCAAGGCCATGCCGGCCAACTGGATGGGCACGATGGTCTCGCCCAGAACCAGGGCCGAGCCCAGCACAGTGGTGATGGGCTCGATGGTGGAGCAGATGGAGGCCTTGGCGCTGCCCACGAGCTCCACGGCCCTGTAGAGCAGGGTCACGGCCAGGGCCGTGGGCACCAGGCCCAGGACAACGGTCAGGGCCTGGGAGGCTGCGTCCAGCTCCGTAAAGCGCGTCGGCGGGGCCATGATGGTGTAGACCAGGGCGGTTGCGATGACCACATAGAGCGAGATACTGCGCGGGTTTTCGTCTTTGAGAAGATATTGCAGGCAGATGAGGTAGAGCGAGAAGACGAGCATGGCCGTCACGGCCAGCAGGAGGCCGGTCTGGCTGATGCTGCGCAGGAAGGCATCGTAGAAGACCAGGCCACAGCCCGCCACCAGGAGGGCCAGGGAGAAGGCCACCAGGCGGTTCAGGCGGGTCTTGAAGAGCAGGGCGGAGAGCAGCGTCACCGCCACGGGGTAGAAATAGAGGATGAGCGAGGTGGTGGAGGCCGGAATATACTCCAGCGAGGTCATGAAGCACAGGCTCTGCACCGGGTACAGGCCGAGGCCCAGAAAGGCGGCCTTGAGCAGGGTCCTGGGGCCGGCGCGCAGCACTGCGCGGTCGGTGGCGGCGTACCAGCAGACCAGCATGAGGCTGGCAAACCCGAAGCGGTATTGCAGGATCTCAGCAGCCACAAAGCCGCGCGCCAGGGCGAATTTCCCCAGCACGGCGAGGGTTCCGAAGCAGGCCGCGGACACAGCGGCGTAGATGAACCCTTTGATCCCCTGGCTCAAAATGGACCTCCATGAACAGCGTGGCAGTCCGCTACCTGAAGATCGCTGGCAGGGCAAGGCGCAACTGGGGGCTACAGCTCCGTGGTGAAGGAGTACTTGAGCACGAGCGGCTCCTGGTCGGCGTTGGGCGGCACCTCCACCACAAACTCCAGCACGCCGGAAGAGGGTTTCGTCCACTTCTGGGTGGCGTTCTGGATCTTCCAGTTGCCGGGCATCAATTCCTGCAGCACCACCCGCTGGGCCTGCTTCTTGGCATTGCTCAGGCGCAGCTCCCAGCTGCCTTTGTAGCTGCTCTTGCCGGTCTTCTCAAAGTCCGTGGCCACGCGCTCCGCCGTGATGTCGAAGGCCTGCCCAAGGCGCAGCTCCACCTGTCCGCCCACCGGGGTGCGCTCCAGAGGCGCTTCGCCCAGGAAGTGCTTGGATTCGCCGTCTTCCTGGAAGGCGCGCAGGGTTCCTTTTGGCAGGGGCAGGCCTAAACCTAACGCCCCGGAATTCCGAAAAGAGATGAAGGAATCGAGCCGTTCCTTGATGGGCTCGGACTCACGTCCTGAGGGCAGGGCGTTGGCGCGTCCCATCAGCTTGCGCGTGATGTCGAGGCTTGCGGAAGCGAAGAGCTGCACCTGTCGCGACTGCTGGTTGGCCAGCGTCACGGGCCGCTTCAGGCGGTAGAGGTGGTATTCGAAGAGCTCCTCCGGGTCGCTTGCCCCGCCCAGGGCCATGGCCTTGGGCGCGGCCAGGGAGTCTGATGCGTACATGGCCCGGGAGGCGTGCGCGACGCTGCGCGGCTCCCCGGCCAGGAGCTCGACAACGGCCTCGAGGTAGTCGACGCCGCAGCGGTTTTGGACCGTGACCCAGCCCGAGAGCGTGGCGCTGGTGGAAGCCTTGTTCATGGCCAGGACGTAGTCCATGCGCCAGTTCAGCTCCCTGGCGATGTAGGTCAGCTCGATGTCCTGCTTGGCCGGACCGGAGTTGTCCACGTTCAGGGACAGCCTGGGGCGTGAGGAGAGGCCCTGGGGCAGTTCGGGGTAGATAATGGCTTCGTACGGCCCCGCGTACACCGCGCCGTCGACGAGGAAGACCGGGGCCTCGTCTGTGGACAGGAGGGTGGCCTCCTTCTGGATGCGCCCGCCCTGGGTCTTGCCGTCGGGCAGGATGAGCGTGATGGTCTTGCCCAGGTGCTTGCGCAGCAGGTTCGACGGGGTCAGCAGGTCGTCGTCCAGGGTCAGGTCGCGGATGGAGAATTCGCGCGGGGCTGTCTTGGAGCGCACCTGCAGGGTCTGGGGATCGATGGTGGTCGGAAGGTCAGGCAAGAGCACGTTGCCCGCGCCCCTGGGCAAGGTCAGCCCCCTGACCTCGGTGACGAGGGCCTGGCCGTTTTGCTGGACCACCAGGCGCACTTTCCGGGCCTCCTGGGCGCTGAGCGGCGCGGGGCACAGGGCAAGCAGCATTGCTGCAAGGAGCAGGATTTTCATACGCACCTCCATGGCGGCTGATGGGCAAAGTCTTGTCTGGTGTGGCCAAACGTAGCATGTTTTCAGGCTTTGTCCACCGGGGCAGAAGGCGGCAGGCCACGGGTCTAGACAATTCTTAACGCTATGCAATAACTAGAATTATGTGAATCACTTCAAATGAATGCTTTACAAACGGGCGGCATATGATTCAATAAGTATTCCCGGCGGCGTCTGCTGGGAATTTCAACGAAGATGCATGCTGCCAGCCAGTGCTGGCGACCCTGAGGAGATCCATAGGCAATGTTTGCGATCATAGGAGTTTTTGTTGTCATCGGCTGCGTCGTCGGTGGCTATATGCTGGAGGGCGGCCCACTGGGGGTGCTCTGGCAGCCCATTGAACTGCTCATCATTGGCGGAGCGGCCATCGGCTCCTTTTTCATCGCCTCGCCCAAGAGCATTATTTTCGGCACCATGTCCAAGGCCTTCAAGGTCTTCACCGCCACAGAGGCCGGCAAGCAGGCCTATCTGGACATCCTCATCGTGCTCTACACGCTCATGAACATGGCCCGGCGCGACGGCATCGTCTCCATCGAGGCTCATGTGAACAAGCCCGAGGGCAGCGCCGTGTTCACCCGCTTTCCGGCGGTGCTCAAGAACCATGAGGTCCGCGACTTCATCTGCGACAACTTCAAGGTGCTCCTGGCCGGAAACATCGAGCCCTATCAGTTCGAGTCGGTCATGGACATCGACATGGCGGCCTCGCACAAGCACGAATCAAACACCCCCAACGCCATCAACAAGGTGGCCGACTCCCTGCCCGGCCTGGGCATCGTTGCCGCGGTCCTCGGCGTTGTCCTGACCATGGGCAAGATCAACGAGCCGCCCGAGGTGCTGGGGCATTCCATCGGCGCGGCGCTGGTGGGCACCTTCCTGGGCATCCTCATGTGCTACGGCTTCGCCGGACCCATGGCCCAGAACCTTGAATACCAGGTCAAGGAAACCCACTCCATGCTGGAGGTGGTCAAGTCCGGGCTGGTGGGATTCGCCAGCGGATTTCCGCCCATGCTGGCCGTGGAGGCCGCGCGCCGTGCGGTTTCCGGCCCGGCCCGGCCCAGCTTCGAGGAACTGGAAGGAGCCCTGAAGGGTGGCCAAAAATAAGGGCGGCAGCACGATCGTCATCAAGAAGAAGGGTGGCGAAGGGCACGCGGCGCACCACGGCGGCAGCTGGAAGGTGGCCTACGCCGACTTTGTCACCGCCATGATGGCCTTCTTTCTGCTCATGTGGCTCATTGCCGCGCTAAAGCCGCAGCAGAAGGAATCCCTGGCCTTTGTCTTCAAGGACGTCAAGGGCAACCCCACTGAGATCAAGCAGGGTGTGGCGCCCGTGAGCTTCATCCCCTCGGACGCCAAGCTGGGCATGGCCGAGATGAAGCTTTCCGAGAAGGACCAGCTCAAGTACGAGGTGGCCATGCTCGTCAAGGAGCTCTTGGCCCAGAGCCAGGACATGCAGAACAACTCCGGCCTGAGCTCCGACAACGCCGGGGTGCTCATGCAGGTCAACAACTCTGTGATGTTTGCCCAGAATTCCGCCGTGCTCAAGCCGGAGGCCGCCAAGATCCTGGATGGCGTGGCCGACATCCTCCTGGCCCAGAAGGTCAATCTGGTCATCCGCGGCCATACGGACGACACGGAGAACGGCAGCGGCCTGTATCCCTCCAAGTGGGAGCTTTCCGCCGCCAGGGCCGCCGCCTCCCTGCGTTACATCCTGGCCAAGGGCAACGGGGCCATCGCGGCGACGCGCATGCGCGCGGTTGGCTACGCCGACAGCCGCCCGCTTTTGCCCGACATCGATGCGGCCAACCGTGCGGCCAACAGGCGCGTTGAATTCTACTACCACAGCCCCGAAACCGAAGCCTGGTAGGCTTCACGCGATGGCCAAAACAAAGGCGCCCCCAGGGGCGCCTTTGTTTTGGCCGTCGGCGGACCGGGCTAGCAGGAGCGGAAGTTCAGATCCACGATGAGGTTGCGCTGCTCGTCGTGGCCCTCGATGCGGCCTTTCTTCATGGCGTCGAACATGTGAAGGAACACCCGGCCCGGCTCGCCTTTCTCGTCGTTCAAG
The DNA here is from genome assembly GCA_018822105.1 of Pseudomonadota bacterium. Classification (GTDB taxonomy): domain Bacteria; phylum Desulfobacterota; class Desulfovibrionia; order Desulfovibrionales; family Desulfovibrionaceae; genus Humidesulfovibrio. The sequence continues at coordinate 9,756 of JAHJLB010000011.1, read as the reverse complement.
AAATAGGTGTGGCCATTGGGACGGTCGTATTTGTTGTTGATGTCGTCGCAGTCGACGGAAAAGACATTCTTGGGGGTCAGATTGATGTGTTCCGGGCCGGTGTGGCCCAATCTGCGGGAGGCGGAGTCCGCACCGAGCGGCCCCACGGTGCCCGCCCCGAGGATGCGGTCATCGGAAGCATAGTAGACGAGGACGTTGCGGGTGCTGTGGCAGATGAAGCGGCCCTCGCGGCTGTTTTCCAGGGCCTCGTTGAAGACGTCCGGAGCCGTCATGAAGATGTTGCGGAACATGAGCGGCACCTGCCCCTTGCGGTGGAAGCGCGACCAGCAGAACAGGGCCTGGCGCAGGACGCGGTTGCCCATGGAATGGGCCAGCACGCTCATGCGTTTCAGGCAGGGGGCCTCGGTGCTTTTCACGGATTCGCGCCAGACAAGAAATTTTTCCAGGGCGCGGGCAAAGGCGACGCCGCTGGCTTCCGCGGCTATCTGGTCCTCGTGGAAGTCTTTGAGAATGGACGTGCCGCTGTCGCAGGGCCAGATGACCGGCACCACATCCACGAGCCCCTTGTCCTGCTCGTCGAAGAGGTTTTGGAGGGTCTCGGCCATGGGGAAGATGTGCTCCTCCGGGAATTGGGCCGAGTCGTGGATGTAGAAGAGCATTTGCCGGGCCGGAGATTTGCGCAGGGCCTTCATGAAGTTCTCGCTGCCCAACTCAACGTAGGCTTTCTTCGTGCCGTCGCGCCAGCAGAAGTACACGGATTGGGCGGCTTCGTTGTTGTCGAGATCGAAGCTCACCTTGCGCATTTCAGAGGATTTGTTGCCCTCGATGAATGGCCTGTTGGTGATGAAAAACATGCGTGCTCCTTTGAGGCTTGAACACAAAACAGCGTATTTCTTCACTGGAATATACGCCTAATGTCGCACCGTTGTCCAGTATGCTCCAGGAAAATGCAGTGGCCTTTGCCGCTACATGGCCTGGGCAAGGTGCTCGGCGACGATGTCCTGCGTGGCGTAGCGGATGACCTTCTTGAACCTGTTCCAGACAAGCGAATTCTGCTTGTAGGACTCGCAGAGAACGCAGCAAGAGTGCATTCCAACGCGGACGGGCAGAAATTTTCGCCCCACATGCAGCGGGCGCAGCCCGGTGTCGTAGGAATGGATATTGGTCTGGAACTGCTCGATGTTCCGTTTGCGGGCCGAGCGGGACTTGATGGGCCTCATGCGCGCGTCGTAGTCCTGGTCGGCGTTGTGCAGAACGTGGCCAGCGCCGTCCACGAAGATGTTCTGGCGCCCGGAAAGCCCCACGCGCACCCCGAAGTCCGCGTCCTCCTCGCCATACACACCGTAGTCCTCGCAGAAATTCCCCAGTTCCATGCGCACCGCGCGCGAGGTCAGCAGGCAGGCCCCGCCGCAGAACTCGACCTCGTAGATGGCTGTGGCCCCGATGCGCATGGCGGGCGGCGCGCCATCGGCGATGACCTTGTAGGCCACCGCGCCGACCCTGGAGCCGGGCCGGAAGAACTGGGTCAGGTTCTCAAGCCAGCCCTGGTGCAGGATTTCGATGTCATTGTCGAGCTTGAGGAAAAAATCCGCGTCCTGCGCGGCCCAGCCGGTGTTGCAGGCGCAGGCCACGCCCATGTTCTTGGCGAAGAGCGTCAGGTGGCGGATGCTTCCCTTGGCCTGCAGGGCGAGAAGATAATCGCGCGTGCCGTCGTCGCTGGCGTTGTCCACCACGCAGAGGGCATACGGCGCGCGGGTGTGGCGCAGCACGGACTCAATGGTCCGGCGGGTGGTTTCCAGCCGGTTGTGGGTGACCACCGTGATGTTCACAAAGGGTCGCTGCATCCTGCCTCCAGTCTTCCCGGAGAAGAAGCAAGAAGCGTTCCTGGAAGCCTTTTCCCAGCTCTCTACCGACAGCGCGGGACCAGGGGTTCGAACTGCTGCGTCTCGGGCAGGTAGCTGAACAGCTCGCCGGTCTCGAAGTCGAAGTACCAGCCGTGCAGGTACAGCTTGCGCGCCTCGACGCGTTCGCGCACCCAGGGGAAGGTCAGCAGATTCTCCAGGGAGATGAGGATGGCCGCCTGCTCACAGGCGCGCTCCTGCACCTGTGGTTCGCGTCCGGCCAGTTCCGTGAGGACCTGGTCGCGGGCCTTGGACGCGATGTCCATCCACGGGTCGATGAACACGCCGGAAGGCTCGCCGCCGCGCTTGCGCATCAGGGCCTTTATGCCGCCGCAGTTGCAGTGGCCCAGCACGATGATGTGTTCGACCTCCAGGGAGCAGACTGCGAACTCCACGGCGGCGCTGACGCCGTGGTGGCCGTTGTCGTTCTCGCAGGGGGGCACCAGGTTGGCCACGTTGCGCACGACGAAGAGATCGCCGGGGGCGCAGCCCATGAGGGTGGCCGGATCGACCCGGGAGTCGGAGCAGCCGATGAGCAGGGCCCGGGGCTTCTGCTCCTCCTTCAGGTTCTCGAAGACCGAGGAGTCGTCGCAAAAGTAGTCTTTTTGAAAACGCTTGAATCCAAAGATGAATTTCGTGATGTCGCTCATGTGCTGCTTCGTGTGTAGGTGGTGCCGTTGCGTATGACCTTGGGCCGACTGCGTGCAAGTGTAGCAGAGTATGGCTCAAGAATGCTGCAGAGTCAATGTCTTAAGCTCTCGCCCAGGTTCTGGTCAGCCCTTCTGCGTTTCTTCGGGGCGACGCGGCGAGCCGCGATAATTTGCAGGCGGGCTTTGCCGAGGCGTTAGGATTTTTCGTCAAGCGTCGTCTGCGCCATGGTGCAGACGGGCGCCTGGGGCCGTTGGCGAAGCGTTGGTGTCACCATTGTTCCACCGGCGCCTGTCCTGCACGAGGCCTCATTCACTGCGGCCTCCTGGGGGCAGGTACTGCAGATTGACAGCGTTGCGGCATGCATTGCAGGCGCATCTGTCATGCACAGCATTATGATTCGCCCTGTCGACGGCCAAGCCCGGCATGGACCAAGTATGGGAGGCGAGGACATGCAGGAGCCGGGCAGCATTCGAGAAGCAAAGGGGGAAGCCCGATGGAGGGCTCAAAAAGGAGGCCGAATTGCCCAGGCGCTCGTGCGGGATTGTTGCCGTGCGCTTAGATAGAGTCGCGCCGCGGGCCTTCTGCCGTCGCGGGCAGCCCTGTTTCGCCATGCTCCTGCATGGCCCGGACCTTCTGAATGCCGCTGGCGTAGGCGGTGAACACGGAGGAGCGGTCCAGCATGCCGACGAGTTCGGCGTCCTGGTCCTCCGAAGCGAACACCGGGAGCTGGGCGTAGTCGGATTCGGCGAATTTGAGCAGCGCGGAGTAGAGGTCCTCCTCGGGAGTCACAAAAACCAGCGGCCCCATGACATCGTGTGCCAGGACGAGGTCAAAGAGGGTTTCCTCAAAAACCAGGGAGCGCACCCTGTGGATGTCCAGCACTCCGCGGATGCGTCCGTCGGGTCCGCGCACCGGGAAACTGCGGCCCTCGCTGTGGCGGATCAGGTCCGCGATGACCTTCAGGGTGGACCCGGCCTCCAGCACTCCAGGCGTGCCGGGAGTGTAGCGTTCGCGCACGGACAGCTCCTCCAGGACGTTCACCGTGGCGTCTGCGGCGTGGGCCAGGGAGTCGAACTTCGTCTCCACCTGGTTGTCGTACAGGGAAACCTTGCGGCACAGGGCGATGCACAGGGCCGAAGCCAGCATGAGCGGCGCCAGCAGGCCATAGCCACGGGAGAGCTCGCAGACCATGACCAGCGGGCCGATGGGCGCCTTGGCGATGCCGGAGAAGAACGCCGCCATGCCGACCAGCACGTAGCTGCCGGGCTCGACCGCGATGTTCGGCCACAGGTCGTGGGCAAGGCGACCCACGACGCCGCCGCTCATGCCGCCCACCAGCAGCGCCGGGGCGAACATGCCGCCGCTCATGCCCGAGCCGATGGTCATGGACGTGGCCAAGGTCTTGCCCAGGACGATGGCCAACAGCATCATGGTGGGCACCTGGCCCAGAATGGCCATCTCCAGCCAGCCGTAGCCGCCGGAAAGCGCGGGCGGGAACACGGCGCCGATGCTGCCGGCCAGAAGTCCGCCCACGGCCAGGGTCCACATGATGCCCAGGCGTTCGCGTATGGGGGTGAAAAGCCTGGACTTGCACACGCGGAAGGTGCCGATGAACAGCCAGCCAGCCCCGGAGCAGACAACGGCCAGGATGGCGTAGAAGATGAGCTCGCGAGGGTCCCGGAACTGGAAGGCCGGGGCGGCGAGGATGTGCTCCGTGCCGAAGAAGAAGGTGAACACCGAATAGGCCGTCACCGAGGACATGACTGCGGGCAGGATGGCCTCGGCCTCGAAATCCTCGCGGTAGATGACCTCCACCGCTGTAAGAGCGCCGCCCAGCGGAGCCCGGAAAATGGCGCCCATGCCTCCGGCGGCCCCTGCCAGCAGGAGCAGGCGGCGTTCACGTGCGCTGAAGTGGAAGCGCTGCGCCAGCCAGGAGCCGATGCCGCCTCCGATCTGGGCGATGGGACCTTCGCGTCCTGCGCTGCCGCCGGAGGCGATGGTCAGGATGGAGGCCAGGCCCCGAATGATCGGCACGCGCGGAGGCACCCGCCCGCCCAGACGGTGGAAGGCCCGGGTCGTGGCGTCCGTGCCGTCCGTGCCGGCGGTGACCGTCTCCGGCACATAGCGCTGGATGAAGTAACCCGTGATGAGCCCGGCCAGGGAGGTGAACACCGGGGCCAGCCAGGGCCGGTACTCCCCGAGTTCCATGTCAAAGAGGTGCTCCCCCGCAGGGTTGGGGATGGAGAACCCGGCGAAACGGTGCAGGAGCAACGTCTGCAGGTATTCGACGGAAACGAAATAGGCGGCGGCGGCCAGGCCTGTGGCCATGCCCACGGCGATGCCGTAGGTGAGCCAGCGCCAGGAATGGGCGTGGCGCAAGGCCGTCAGGACTTCTGTCAGGCCAAGGGCCAATCGTTTTACGGCATTCATAAACATGGTTCACTTGGCTACGCCCTGATTTGACGAGCGTCAACGCCTCCAGACTGTCGGCGCCTTGGGAACTGGTTTCGTGAGGCGGGCTGCCGGGATCTCCTGGAAGGGGCTGAACGCAATGAGCATTGCACTGGGTTGGAAGACACGCGGATAGCCAGTGCGGCAGGGGGGAAGCGGAGTTTGGCAAGGGCGAAGTCTGGCCGAGGAGACGATTGCGGCAGACCTCAGCCTGAAGGTTCTTCAGCAGACGAAGCGGCCCGGATGCGCAATCATTATTGCTTTTTCCGATCCTCCGCCGATCTCTTGTTGAACATATCCATGCTGATCATCTGGAGGCGTTGTCGCGTCCTGACAATCCGCATCCGTAAAATCTTGCTCCAGGACAAGATGTCCACGGTGGTGGCGATCATGATCAAGAGGACAAGGAAGAGAAAAAAGAGGAAGCTGTGGTTCATGGGATCCTACCTCGTTTTGAAAGCTCACCCGGACGAACCGATATGGCTGCCCACGGGAGTGTGTTGAAGCGCCAGGACATCCTCTGGGAGCCGCAGGTTCAGGTGACGAGAACCGCCTTGGAGCATCCAGCAGAAGATGAAGCCAGCCCTGGCCTCGGCCTCAGGCCTGTTGGCGCTGCCGCCTGGACAAGTCACGACGGCTCGCTTCATTGCCGAGATCAGCGAGCAGACTTTTGGCCTTGATGCCATCAACGCAGAACGCGCAAGCACACTCTCCCTTATCGTCTGTGCCTGTGCAAAACTTCGCCCCACTTGCCCCCAGATGTCAAGATACCTTTTGGGGCCGCATTAGACCATAAGGCAACAAAAAACCCCGCTTTCGCGGGGCTTTGTGGACTTCATCATGCTTGGTCGGACGATCTTCTGGTGGAGGCGGAGGGAATCGAACCCTCGTCCGAGAACGCTTTGCGCAAGGCGTCTACAGGTTTAGTCCGGGTTTAGTTCTCGTCGTCATGCGTGCCCCCGAACAGGTATTATGACGACATGTCCGCCTTGTGCCGCGTGCATACGGCAGACTCCATCTGCACGCCGTCCCGATGGGGTTTGTCGATCCTTAAAACGTATCGGACGTCAGTGAAAAGGATCGTGACTGGTTATTAAGCAGCCAGGGCGTAATCGTAGTCGTTGGCACTTGAGTGCTTGCCGCTTTTTACGAGGCCAGCGGCGCCTCGACCTGCAACCTAGGCATCGACTGTCCCCGTCGAAACCGGTGCGCCCCCATGTCAAAGATCGTCAGCTTTGATGATATGATCTCAAACGCCAAAGGCAAGGCCTTGGAACAAAAAATGCGCCCGTGGGCGCGGTTTCCTGTTCTGCTTGTCTGGCTAAGCATTGTCTGTTCGGTCCTGTTTGTCAAGCCGGATTGCCTTGCAGCAGCGACCATCTCGACTGGTATGAACATGGTTGAGTTTGTGATTGTATTCTGGCGTATGTCTGCGCATTGTGGATGAAGGGGAGCATATGCTTTCGGCATGGCAAGCAGAGGACTGAGTTGGCGGTAGTCGTGCAGGTCATTGAGCGTGCGTCACGAACTTCCCAGGCCGCCTGCAGCATGACCCCGTCATCGTGGTGTCCTGGATAAGTCTGGCCACACCCCGCTGGCGAGCATCGGCTGTTTCTGACCGGCTGGGGATGCTGCGGTATTGCAAAAGAATTTTTGGCGATTTACGGTTATTGTGCTTGGCTGCCGCATGGGGTGGCATGGGCCGAGGCTTTGGTTCTCTGCCTGCTGACCACTATGCGCTTATGGTCTGGAATCCTGCTCTAGGTGGGTTGTGTATTGCGCATGAAGAGACGTTGGGACGATTGCAAGCGCACCTTTCGCCGGGCGTGGCTCATGCCCCTGTGGATGTTTTTGCTTTTGGCGTCCGCGGCTGCGCTGGCCGGCGTTGCCGGGTACATGCAGCCGTATCTTCTGCGCCAGGGCGAACGCATGCTCTACGATGTCAACGCGCAGTCCATTTCCCACTCGCCCTCCCCGCGGATCGCCATCGTCCTGATCGGAGAGCGGACCCTGGCCGCCCTCGGGGCCTGGCCCTTTCCGCGCAGCCACCATGCGGCCCTGCTCCTGCAGCTGCGGCAGGCGCGCCTGGTGGGCCTGGACATCCTCTTCCCCGAACCATCAGGCCGGCCTGAAGAGGATCTTGCCCTGGCCCAGGCCATGGCAGCGCATGGCAACGTGGTTCTGGCGGCGCACACCATCTCCGACTCCGCCCAGGCCGGTGGCGAGCAGACGGCAATTTTGCCGGTTTCGGTCCTGTTTCAGGCCGCTTCGGATATCGGCTACACGAACGTGGACAAGGACGTCGACGGGCTGATCCGCTTCGCCCGGCCCATCCGCAGCGCAGGGACGGAGGTGCTCCCCTCCCTGGCGTTCTCCCTGGCCCGTCAGGCCTTGCAGGAGGAGGGGGGCATCCGGAATGACGGGAGCGGTTACCGCATCGAATTCACGCAGCATTCCATTGCATTGGATGCCGAGGCCAGGCTTTGGTTTGTCCCCTTGGCCAAAGGCCCGCCCGCATACGAATATGTGGATGTCCTGCTGGGCAGGGTTCCGCCGGAGACATTCAGGGATGTCATCGTGCTCGTCGGCGCTTCGGCCTCTGGTGCTTCGGATTTCCAGATCGTGCCCAAGGCCTTTGGCAGTAAGGTCATTTCGGGGGTTCATTTCAATGCCGAGGAGCTCCGGGCCCTGCTGACAGGTGATTGCGTGCGCCTGGCCCCCTCCTGGGCCGATGCCGTGCTGGCGCTGGTTCTCGCCCTGCTTTGCGGGCTGGCCATGACCCAGATGCGGCCCGTGCGCGGCTGGCTTGTGCTGATGGGGCTCTGCGCGCTCTGGCTGGCCATCGCCTGGTACCTGCTGACGCGGCAGCTGTTGTGGACCGCCGGGTTCACGCCTGTTGTCGGAGCTGTCTGCGTCGGCACGCTCATGCTCCTTTCGCGCTTTGTCTCCCTGCACGAGAGCTGGCATGTGCAGCACATTTCCTTGGGGAACATCGTCTATCTTGACGCAGAGGAAGCCCGTCCGCATACGACCCTCAATTCCTACCTGAAGGCCTTGTGGAAAAGGGTGGAGTCGGAGACCGGCATACGATTTTTTGGGGGCCCTCTGCTCAAGGTGGATCTGCCTGAGGAATTCAGCCGCGTTGTGGCGAACAAGGAGGGCGTGCTCATCCTTGCCGGGCCTGGGAGTTACCGGCGCATGGCCGTCCCGTTGAAGCTCGACGCAGGCACGACCTACGCCTTGTTCGACTGGAACCGGCGCATCAGCGCAGACAGCGCGCGCGCGGCGGCAGCCCTGGCCATTTCCGCCACATGGTTCTTTCATGTCCAGGATACCGGCAAGCGCCAGCGGAAGATGCTTACGGACACCATCAAGGCCGTGTTCACCGCTCTGGACTTTCGCGATCCGACCACGGGCGGGCATTCCACCCGCGTCTCGGAGATGTGCCTGCGCATCATGGACCGCATGGACCTCTCACCGCAGCTCTACGAAGATATCCACCTCGGCGCCTTGATCCATGACATTGGAAAGATAGGTATTCCAGACAACATCCTGAACAAGAAGGCTTCCCTGTCGAGAGAGGAGTTCACGACCATCCGCAGCCACCCGAACATCGCCCAAAGGATCATGGCCTCCGTGGAGCTCCCTTTGGCAGCCTTTGAGGCCGTCTACCACCACCACGAGCGTTATGACGGCACCGGCTACCCCAATGGCCTGAAAGGCGAGGAAATCAGCCTTGCTGGACGGATTGTCGCCGTGGCAGACGTCTATGACGCCATGCGGCATGCGCGGCCCTATCGCGAGGGGCAGCCTGTTGACGAGGTGCTTCGAATCATGAAGAATGCTGAGGACGGACATTTCGACCCAACCGTTCTGCAAATATTTCTGGATCTGCTGGCAGCGGATGCAGCGGGTACGACAAATCAGGAGGCTGAAGGCGATGATATCTCGTAAATTTTTCGTCAGCTTCAGCGCGGCACTGCTCTGGGCGGCTTTGGCCTGCCCGCTGCTGGCCGCAGGCCCCGTGATTTCGGACTCCTCCGGCAAGGTGTCTGTTCATGGTGCCAACCCCACCGGCCTCGTCTCCGGCGACCGGATCTCCACCGGCCTGGATGGCAAGGCCACGCTCCTCATGGCGGAAGCCGGCCTCATCGTCGAGGCGGAGCCGAAGAGCGAGTTGACGTACCAGGGCGTTCACGCTTCGGGCACGCAGAAATTCAAGGTCAGCAAGGGCAAGGTTCGCTTCAGCGTGGTCCCTGGAAACCATTTGGATGTGGAGACCCCGCACCTTGTGGCATCCGTGCGCGGCACCGAGTTTGAGACGGCGGTCACGGCCGGAACCTCGACGGTCAGCGTGTCCCAAGGCGTCGTTTCGGTCAGCGACCGCAGCGGGAGAAGTGCCATGGTCGCCAGTTCCTGGAGCGCGGCAGCCACGCGCACGGGCTTCACGCCGGCCACCCGCGCGCAGCTTGGCGAGATGGGCACCCCGCGCGCTGGCGTGGCGCGCACAACCGGCGAGCAGTCTGCAAATGCCAAATCTGGCGAGCGTTCTGACGGTTCCCGGGCCGATGGTCCCGGCAAGTCCGGCGAGAAAGACTCTGGCAAGTCCGGGAAGAGCGGCTCCGGCCCATCTGGCAACAGCGATTCCGCTGGCGGCAATTCCGGCGGCAGCAATTCCGGCGGCGGCGGTGGTTCTGGCGGCGGTGGCGGTGGTTCTGGCGGCGGCGGCGGTGGTTCCGGCGGCGGCGGTGGT
>JAHJLB010000002.1 GCA_018822105.1 Pseudomonadota bacterium | reverse complement strand
GGCCTCGCCGGCCGCGGCCTGCAGGGCGCGCGTGAGCCGCGCCAGCTGCTCCGGGCTGGTCACGTTGCGCTGCGGGCTGTGCAGGGCCGCGTCGCGGTCGAAGAGGATGACCCCGCCGAGGTTCAGGGCCTTGATCTGCCCCATGATGGGCAGTGGGCCGGGCGGGTCCAGCCCGGGCTCCGCGCCCCGGAAGCCCACCAGGAGCATCTGTCCGGCCATGCGCCGGAGCTCCGGGGAGGGCTGCTCCGGGCGCAGCAGGGCGCACCCGCAAAGGGCCAGAAGGCAGGCCAGGGCGCCGGCCCGGTGCAGAAGGCGCCGGCTGCGGGGCATGTGCCGCAGCGGCTAGGCCCCTTCCGCGCCCAGGGAGAAGGTGCTCTCCATGTCGTAGCTGGAGATGACCCGGTAGGAGATGAGGGTTTCCGAGCTGGTGATGCCCAAAATCTTGAGCATGTGCTCCGTGACGATGGAGGCCAGGTCATCGTTGTCGCGCGCGCGGATGATGGCCACCAGGTCGAAGCGTCCGCCCACGGAGTGGACTTCGCTGATGCCTCTGATCTCGACGAGTTTCTGGGCCACCACGTTGATGGCGTCGGGCTGGACGTGCAGAAGGACAATGGCGTTGGTCATGGTAAGCCTCCGTTGTTCAGGTCATTACCTCTTTGCCCGGCGCTGGTCAAAGGTGCCGGGCGGAAATAATGCCCCTGGACCGGAATCCGGGGGCCTTCGCCTCCGCATGGGCTGCCGGCTGCGCTCCGGGCGGGGCCTCAGGGCGCAGGTGTTGCGGCGGCCTCGCCCCCGCTGGGGCGTCTCGTGCCCTGGTACATCTCGTATTCCAGCAGGCGGCATTCGATCTTGGCGTTGAAGAAGGGGATGCGCCGCTTGGGGCGCAGGCCCACCTGCTTGGCCAGCTCGGCATTGCCCGTGAACACGTAGGCGCGCCAGCCGGAGAGGCGCTGCTTGAAAAAGTCGCCGATGCCGGAGTAGGTCGCGCCCAAGTGCTGCTCGTCGCCCATGCGCTCGCCGTATTCCGGGTTCAGCACGCACACCCCCGGCCCCTCCGGCACCTCGGCCTCGCGGAAGTCGCAGACCGCGAACTCCAGGTGCGTGTCCACCCCGGCGGTGCGGGCGTTCTGCCGCGCGGCCTCCACGGCGGCGGGGTCCGCGTCGGAGAGCAGGATGCGCCCGGAGAGATGCTTGCGCGACTGCGCGTGGGCCTCGCGCCGCAGCAGCTCAAAGTCCTCGGCGTCGTAGCCGATGAGGTGCTGGAAGGCGAAGCCGGAGCGCAGGAGCCCCGGGGCGCGGTTCAGGGCCAGAAGCGCCGCCTCGATGCCCAGGGTGCCGCTGCCGCACATGGGGGAGAGGAAATGCCCCTCCCCGCTCCAGCCGGTGGCCAGCACGACGCCCGCGGCCAGGGTCTCCTGCAGGGGGGCCGTGTGCGGCATCTTGCGGTAGCCGCGCCGCGACAGGGGCGCGCCCGTGGTGTCCAGGTACACGGTCACGTCCGCCCCGCGCCAGTGCAGGAACACGCAGGCCCCCACGGGGTCCGGGCCGGAGTCGGGGCGCCTGCCCTCCTGCTCCAGGATGCGGTCCACGATGGCGTCCTTGGCCTTCTGGTTGGCGAAGCGGCCATCGCGCACGTGGTCGTTCTGCACGGAGGAGTCCACCGTGAGGTGGCCGTCCACAGGGACGATGTCCTCCCAGGGCAGGCGGAAGAGCTCGCGCCCGAGTTCGACGGGGTCGCGGGCCTGGAAGCGGGCCAGCTCCAGGAGCACGCGGTGGCCGGTGCGCAGGGCCAGGTTCAGGCGCATGGCCGTGCGCATGTCGCCCTGGGTCTGCACCCCGGAGGTGAGCTCGCGCGCGGGCAGGCCCAGGGCCTCCAGTTCGGCGCGCAGGAAGGGCGGCAGGCCCTTGGGGCAGGTGACGAGGATGGGGCGTGGTTCAGGGCTGCTCTGCATGGGCAAGAAGAATCACGCCAGGGGGTCTGCGTCAAGCCTGGTGAAGGGGTCCAGGGAGTCGAGCATGACCTCCATCTCCGCCGCGGGCAGGGGGCGGCTGAAATAGTAGCCCTGGAACTCCTGGCAGCCCAGGTTGGTGAGGAACCAGAGCTGTCCGCTGGTCTCCACGCCCTCGGCCACCACCCGCAGCTCCAGGTTCCGGGCCATGGTCAGGATGGTCTGGACGATGGCCGCGTCGTCCTCGTCGTCCGGCAGGTCGCTGATGAAGGAGCGGTCGATCTTGATGGCCTGGATGGGCATCTTCTTGATGTAGCCGAGGGAGGAGTACTCCTTGCCGAAGTCGTCGAGCACGATGGCCGCGCCCAGGCGGCTCAAGGCGTCGAGGGTGGCCATGGTCTCCGGCAGGTTGTTCATGAGGGTGCTCTCGGTGATTTCGAACTCCAGGGCGCTTGGGGGCAGGCCGGTCTCCTCGAGGATGTCCCGGATGCGGCCCATGAGGCCCGGGTGCAGGAACTGGCGCGGCGAGAGGTTCACCGCCAGGGTGAAGTCCCTGTGCCCGGCCTGGCGCCAGGCCTGGGCCTGACGGCAGGCCTGGCGCAGCACCATGTCCGACAGGGGCAGGATGAGCCCGGTGTCCTCGGCCACGGGGATGAAGTCCGCAGGCTGGATCAGGGTGCCGTCCTCGCGCCGCCAGCGCGCCAGGGCCTCGGCCCCGGTGATGCGGCTGCCCGGGCCCTGCACCTTGGGCTGGTAGTAGACCTCGATGCCGCCCGCCGCCAGGGCGCGGCGCAGGCCCGTGGCCACCATGAGCCTGCGCACCACCTGGTCGTTCAGCTCGTCGGTGAAGAAATCGCAGGTGTTGCGCCCGCGCTCCTTGGCCCGGTACATGGCCAGGTCGGCGTTCTTCAGCAGATCCTCGGGCGAGTCGCCGTGGGCCGGGAACAGGGCCAGGCCGATGGACAGGCCCATGTGCAGGGTGTGGCCGTTCAGGACAAAGGGCGCGGCGAAGTCCTTGATGATGTGCTCGGCCACGTTGCGCACGGCCTCGGCGCTGGTGGGGCCGTCCATGACCACCACGAACTCGTCGCCGCCCAGGCGGGCCACGGTGTCGCGCTTGCGCACGCACGCGCTCAGGCGCTGGGCCACCTGCTGGAGCAGCCTGTCGCCCAGGGAATGCCCCAGGGAGTCGTTGACGTCCTTGAAGCGGTCCAGGTCCATGAGCAGCACCGCGGACTCCTGTCCCTCGCGCCGGGCGGCCACCACGGAGCGCTCCAGGCGGTCGAGGAGCAGCAGCCGGTTGGGCAGGCCCGTGAGGGCGTCGTGGAAGGCCTGGTGGCGCAGTTGCTCCTCGGCGATCTTCTGCTCGGTGATGTCGTCCAGGGCGGCCACGCTGGTCTTGGTGCCCGGAAGCATGGCCACGGTGAGGCGGATGATGCGCCGCTGCCCCTCCGCGTCGGTGAAGTCCGTCTCGTAGTTGCGCGGGGCCAGGTCCGGTGAGATGCGGCGCTTCACATGGTGGCGCATCATCATCTCCCGCTTCTCGGGCGCAAAGAACTGGGTCCAGCTCATGCGGCCTTCGATCTGCTCGCGCGGGACTCCCGCGAGCTTCTCGAACTCCTGGTTGGCCAGGGAGATGGTGGTGTCGTCCTCGATGAGCACCGTGGCCGTGCCGGTGTTCATGAACAGGGTGCGGTACATCTCCTCCGAGCGCTTGAGCGCGTCCTGGGCCTTCAAGAGGTCGTCCACGTCGATGAAGGTCTCCAGCAGGATGGGCTTGCCGCCCCGGTCGATGCGCGAGACGCTCTTGAGGATGGCCCGGGTGGAGCCGTCGGCGTGCAGCAGCGAGCGCACGGTCTGCTCGCCGCTCAGGCCCTGGTCGATGACCGGACAGTGGCCCTGGGCGGTGGGGCAGACAAAGCCGTGGCAGACCCGGCCGATGATCTGCTCGCGGGTGCGGCCGGCGAAGGCGGCGGCAAAGGCGTTGACCTCCATGATGCGGCAGGTCTGCGGGTCCACCAGCATGACCCCGGCGTGGATGGAGTCCAGGATGTGCTGCAGGTACTGCTCCTGGGCCTCCGTGGCCGCGCACTGGGTGGCCAGGCCCTGGCGGGAGCGCTCCAGCTCGCCCAGCATGGCGTTGATGCGCCCGGCCAGGGCGGAAAGCTCGTCGCTGCCGGGCATGTCCACGCGGCCCAGCGTCTCCCCGCCGGCGTTGACGGCCTCCACCTGCTCGCGCAGGCGCGTCATGCGCCAGAGCACCCGGCGCTCCAGAAAGACGAAGATGGCGCCCAGGAACAGCAGCCCGCAGACGCTCATCCACAGGGAACTCCAGGTCAGCGCCTCATCGCCCAGGGCCATGATCTCGCGCGGCTCGCGCACGATCAGCCGCAGGGCGGGCGCGCCCCAGACGTCCGGCATCACGGCGGTCCCGGCCACCAGGTCCCTGTTCAGGGGCAGCACGCGGATCTCGCCCGTGCCCAGGGTCTGCCGGCCCAGGGCCGCAAGGTCCGGCGGGAGCGGGCTGTCGGCGCGCTCCAGGGCCAGGGGCAGGCGGATGCGCTCGGAGAGGGCGGAGGCCACCCCGCCGCCCAGGGGCCGCACCATCACCAAGGTGCCCGCGCTGGGGCCTGCGGCTTCGCTGCTCAGGATCGGGCAGGCGGCCAGGAGCACGACGCCCTGGGGCAGAAGCACCAGCCCCTTGATCCGGTCCTCGGCGGATTTTCCGGCCAGCAGCAAAGAGCCCGGCTGCAGCCGGTCCAGGAGGCCCTCGGGCAGGGGGGCTGTGGCCCCTGTGGCCGGGTCCACGCCCTGGGCCAGGGCCACGCGGCCGGAGCTGCGGATGAAGAGGATGGCCGAAAGCCGCAGGGAGGCCAGGGTGCGGGCGTTGAGGTTGGAACTCGCGAAATCCTTGCCCCGGCCCTGCATGAACCACAGCGTGTCGTCCCACACGGCCCAGTCCACCAGGAGGTCGTCGAGCTTCTGCAGCTCGTCGGCCACGGCGTTCTTGGCGCGCTCCACGTTTTTGCGCGTCTGGGTCTGCTCCAGGGTCAGGAAGGTCGTGTCGATTATGTGGCGCGTGGCGAAAAGCAGCACCGCGAGCAGGGCCACGGAGAGGAGGCCCGTGAGGAGAAGCGTTGCCTTGCGTAGGGTCATGCGGCCTCGTCGTGCAGCGGGATGTCCCGGCCATCAGGCCAGGGTTCTGCATGTGCTATGGCTAGCAAAATGTAGCGGCGATGAACAGAAGATTTTGCGGGGCAATTTGGGGCGGGACATGCCGGCGGGGCCCGGCGCAAGTCAGGCGCGCGGGTCAGGGGTGCGCAGGCGATGCTTCTGCACCGGCGCATGCACGGGGTACACGGGGTTGGCCCTGGTCCACCAGCCCGGCACCGCAGCCTCGGTGAACTCCACGCGGGTGACGAACTTGATGCTCTTGTAGGCCAGATCGAAGGGGCAGACCACGCGGGCCGGAGCGCCGCGCTGGTCGGGCAGGGGCGCCCCCTCCATGTCCAGGGCCAGCAGGGCGCCCAGGGCCGGGTTCAGCAGGTCCGCCAGGGGAAAGGACTCCGCATAGTGCGTGAGCCCGCCTGCGTTCTCCGTACGGCCCAGGGCGTGGAACACGGCGAAGCGCGCGGCGGGCAGGATTCCCGCCCGGCCAAAGAGCTCGCTGAACTCCACGCCGCCCCAGGGCGCGTCCGTGACGCTCCAGCCCTCCACGCAGTGGAAGTCCGCCGTGCGCCGCACCTGGGGCAGGGCGCGCAGCTCGCTGTAGCTCAGGCGCATGGGGCTTTTGACGAGCCCGTCCAGGACCAGGGCGTAGGCCTCGCGGCGGCCATCCCTCCAGACCACCTCGCCCCTGGCGGGGTCGAAGCGGAATTCGGGCTTTTCCACCGTGCGCGTGGGAAAACGCTCCGCAAAGGCCTCGCGCGCCTGCGCGGGCAGCAGGCCCCAGGCAAAGGCACCCGCCGAAAGGGCCAGGCCGGCCAAAACGCCGAGAAAGCCGCGGCGGGACAGGGACGGATGCGGGATGGGCATGGGGGACTCCTTGGCTTGTCCTTGTCACATAAGTCTGCCGCCAGCGCTTGTGAAGGGCCGGGCCGCGCGCTCTTGCCATGAAGGCGCGGCGCGGCTATCCTCACGGTTGCGGAATCCCTGAAAATCCTGCCGGAGGCCATCTCAATGCACATCGAATCGTTCAACCTGGGCCCCCTGGAGACCAACTGCCACGTGCTTTCGCACTTGGGCCAGGCCGTGGCCGTGGACCCCGGCGGCGACCCCGCCGAGGTGCTGGAGCACCTGCGCGCCCAAAAGCTCAGCCTCACGCACATCCTGGTGACGCACCTGCACTTCGACCATATCTACGGCTGCGCGAAGCTCGCCAAGGCCACGGGCGCGCCCATCCTGGCCCCGACGGGCGACGCGGAGCTCATGGACACCGAACTGGGCCGGGGCGGACTGTACGGATTCCCCCTGGTGGAGCCCTTCGCCTCCTCGCCCGCGCTCGAAGGCCCGGCAGTCTTCGCCGGGCTGGACTGCCTCTGCCTGGCCACGCCCGGGCACTCGCCGGGCAGCGTCACCTACTACTTTCCCCAGGCCAAGGCCGCCTTCGTGGGCGACCTCATCTTCTACCGCTCCGTGGGGCGCACGGACTTCCCCGGCGGCAGCTCGGCCACCTTGAAGCAGTCCGTGCAGGAAAAGATCTTCACCCTGCCGGGCGAAACCACCCTCTATTCCGGCCACGGCCTGGAGACCACCGTGGACTCCGAACGCACCCACAACCCGTTCTTTCTGCACGACATGCTGTAGGAGCACGACCCCAGGGGCGCTGCCCGCTGGACCCAGCCCAGGGGCGCTGCCCGCTGGACTTAGCCCAAGGGCGCTGCCCCTTGGAACCCCGCCAAAGGGCCTGAGGCCCTTTGGGATCCCCATCTGGCTTCGGCCTTGCCCGGCGGGGACCGCCGGACAAGGCCGAAGCGGACAAGTGAGGGGGTCCGGGGGGAATCATTCCCCCCGCAGTGTCCATCATCCGCCAGCTAAACCCAACAGAAATACAGCTATTATCCAATTAATACTGCAAGTAGACGCTGGAACAACTCTCCGCAATTTCCCATTTGACACCGGATGAAACCGGCTTATACTGTCACTCGTGTCCCTCTGGTGTCCCGATAGGCGGCGCACTTCATAACGAATGGAGGTATCCGATGGCTATCCTGGTCGTATGCTCGTGCAAAGCTGTCTATAGCCAGAAAAAGCGCGTTTGTCCAAAATGCGGTAGCCCGAAAAAAGAGCGCGGGACACGGTACCAAGTCGTTGTCCGTGAAGGTGGGCGCGGGACACGCAAGCACACGCGCTTCGCGAATACTCTCGCCGAAGCGAAGGAAGCCGAACTGCGGATTCGTAACCAGCTCGACAGCAATATCAACCCGGCGGCAGTCAAAAAGGGCATCACCATGGGTGAGATATTTCGGAGCTACATTGGGTTCGCGAAAAACCCCAACGCCAGGGAGCACAAGACAAGCTGGAAGAAAGACGAGCAGCGCTGGCGTGACTACCTTGCTCCAGATTTCGACAATCGGCGCGCAGATGCGATTTCCCGCGATGATGTCTTGGCTTTTCTTAAGAAGCTTGAGGGTAAGCAATCCCGAGTAGGGAAGCCGCTAGCTCCAGCGACCCGCAGGCACGCTCTGCACTTGCTCCAGCGGCTTTACAACTGGGCAAAAAAACAAAAGAAATACACTGGGCACAACCCAACTACAGATGTTTTAATTACAGTGAAGAACGAGGTGGGCCGCGCCCTTTCACCGATTGAAGCTCAAACCATTTTAGCAACTCTTGCCGAGTTTGGTGCAGAAGAGCAGCCGCTTACGGATCGGATGTGTGCCTTGGGACTTCAGTTCGCCCTGCTCACGGGACGCCGCCTTGGTGAAATCTGCACGCTGCGCAAGGATCGAGTGAATCGTGAAGACGAGGAAGCTGCTTTTTGGGATGAGAAGAACGACTGCTGGCTGACTGTGCCCATCAGTTCAGAGGCCCTGGCCATCATCATACAGGCGGATGCGATCGGGCTAAAAGACGCTACGCTCGTATTCACCCGCGATGACGGAAAGAGCATCTACAACCAGATGCAGTATAAATGGAGAAAGCTACGTGATACCATAGATTTACAGGGGTTCCGCATCCACGACTTCAGGCACACTTTCGCAACTTGGGTGAAACGTAAAGTCGGCCTGCTCGCCTCCATGGGCCTGACTGGGCACACCACAATCACGCACGCGAGGCGTTACGAGCATACGGAAGGTGATGTGCTACGTCGCGGTGTCGATGCTGTTGCGGAGCGAGCTGGACTGCGGAACAGCGTGCAGGACGACAAGCCGACGAGTTGATGTGGGCAGTTGTTGACTCGGAGAGAATATTCCTCCGGCGCCTCGTGGGCGAGAGGAAGATATCCCTCTCGCCCATATCTCCCTGAACGTGGACGGCTACTGATTAATGTTGGTGATCCCTTTGCCGATCAGCTTGAGCCTTCCTCGTCCTTCTTTATCCAACGACTCGTCCGACGTGATGAACAGCTTGTTCACCTCCCAATTGTCTTGGGATAGGCATACGCCCGAACGCGTTCGCCCGTTGTGCCAAATCGTCCTTCCCGTCAGGCGCGTCGGCGCATAGTCATGCCGCAGATCCCCAGTGTCCTCCAGTGGCGGCCGTTCAAGAGCGCTGCGCAGCATGTCATTTGTCAACGCCGAGTGCCGACGTGGCCTAAACTGCCGGGTGATATCCGCAGCGGTCTCTTTCGTTTCGGCCGAAATTTCGCCCGGCGCCCATGACTCGCCCCACATGCTGATGTTGCGCACGATAACCCGCGCGGCCAACTCCAGTGGATATTTTGCAGCAATAAACACCCCTGGCGTCCTGATGAAGGACACGACTTCCGAGCCAGACGGCCTGGCGAAGTCGCCATGCGGCCAGAGGTGCCCAATCTGCCGAAAAGGCGGAATGATTGGGTCTGCCACAGGAATCAAGAGGCCGCACACGGGCAGCATCTGCGCTGTGATGTCGCCATTCCGCGCCGGCCAGGCGCCGATGAGCTCGACTGAGTCTTGCGTGCCGAGGGAACAGTAGGTGTAAGGCGTTGCGCCAGCGTCGTAGTGGAACGCAGCCGGAGCAAGCGCCTCAAGGGTTTGGATAACCCTGCCGTCTTTGGGTAGTTCCTCTGCGTTGGCGATCAGGCACTTTTGGACGGCGAGGATGTCTCGCACGGCGACACGAAACACTTCACCGCGAGGATCGAGGCAGCCAACAAGACTGATGCTCTCGGCATGGTCGCAGGTGAGGATCAACTGCCGTGTCGATACGACGCGGCACGGCTCCCCGGTGCGCCGTGATAAGCCGGGCAGGACAATGCTGCAGGAGAGGGTGGTGAGGATATAAACGATCGACATGACAGCTCCTTTGCTGATGGTCTTGGAGAAAGACCGGAGCTGATTAGCATGCCTGGTTCACTTTGAGAGCCCCCCTTAAAGCGTCTCAGGATATTTTGTTCCAATGGGCCGTCGACATGATCGCGAGCCAATTTCCAGCATAGCCCAGCCTTCCTAGCTTCCTTCCGCCTAGCTTCCTTCCGCCTAGCTTCCTTCCGCCTAGCTTCCTTCCGCCTAGCTTCCTTCCGCCTAGCTTCCTTCCGCCTAGCTTCCTTCCGCCTAGCTT
>JAHJLB010000010.1 GCA_018822105.1 Pseudomonadota bacterium | reverse complement strand
CTCGGTGTTCCCCCGTGCCACTCGGCAAATCTGAAGAAACTGAACCTTGTTCTTTTGGCGCACAGTCACGAGGAGCCCATCCTGCTCCGTTCCCAAGACAATGCCAGGTTCGCCGCTGGCGAGTCGTCCGCGCAGGAAGCAGTCAAGCACCGCCTCCAGCCCGGCAAGCGGCTCAAGTTCAGAACATGACCAGCCCAGATAGCTGGCCACGACCTGCGTCCACCTCCGCTTCCCGAGCTTCTCGTCGGACATGCCCGCAGTGATGACCAACTCAAGGCCATCCATATTGTAGCTGATGCTCATCGCTCTCCTCCCGTCCTAGCGCCTGGGGTTCCAGATTTTGAGCCAGTCCTCGTCCGTCACGTCCCTATCCAAAAGATACGACACACGCCCAAAATGAAGCTGCGTATCCCACGCAGCTGTCCTCAAATTGAGATACGCGGCCAGTATCTTTGGTGAGTTTTGCACGATGTGCCGACTGACCCTGCGCCAAATCCATGCCTCTAGCTCCGTCGCCTGCTGGCGCGCATCGAAAGCATAGCGCGCCCAATGGTAGAATGACTTCACTGCGGCGTTGATCTGGCGTAGCTTGTGTTCTGGCGAAGCGTCCGAAGCCATGGCTGCTCTGACGCTATCCTTGAGCCGCCGCACCGTTGGCTCTGACATCCGTGCCTGGAGCTTGCCCTCGACTACTTTGACCGACCATGCGAGGATATCTACTGGCGTTTCCCGCAGGTCGCTCCAGGCGACGCCATCCGCTTCGAAGGGCTTCCGCGCCAGCAACCACAGTCCATGCTCATGCCACATTAACCCCGCTTGGTGTTCGCGCGCTACCGCAAGCGCCAGCTCGCCATCCGCGCGCCAGACGAGCCCGCCCATCACGTATTTTGTGAAGCTGGCGCGTAGTGTGTCGCCCACTGCATGGTCAAGCAACGCATCTGCGGTAGTGAGGAAGTCTGCATCTTGGATTCCGGCCGCCGCAGCGCCTGGCGCCACCTGCGCGGAGGCCCAATCAAACGGAATGCGGCCAAGATAGGTACGCTGGAAGCGGTTGATCTCGACGCGCAGCCAGCTCATCACCACGCCTGGGCCCCACCATGGGCGCCAGTAGCCCTGGGCCCGGTTGGCGATGGGGGCCAGGATGAGCCACGTCGTGTAGATGTCACGAAACACCTCGGCTATCTCCAGCTGCTTCGCAGTCGAGCGCGGCATGTAGTGCTCGACGAGCATCGCGGCTACCGCGTGGAAGCTGTCCCGCTCCATATACTTCATAAGATCCGGATACCGCCCGGCGAGAGCGAGGGAACGCTGCGCCCTTCGTACGAGCGCAATGTCCCCCGGCCCTGGCCGATATTGTCTGTTGATGCCCACCCGCTACTCGTTGGCTTCTGTCGCCGACGTCTTCTTCGCTAGATCCTTCTCGGCCTTTACGAGTTGGCCGTTCAGCCATTCCGTGAACTCCGGCTGCAAGCTATACTCCCAGCCTTTCGCCGTGCACGCCTCGCGCACGGCGCGATAACGCTTGTAAACCTCTTCGCTGACCTTGACGTTGACCTGTTTCTCTAGCCGTTCGGTTCTGCGGATAATCCCCATGACTTTGTCCTTGGTTATAGGTTGTGGGTAATGTCGAAGCCCTCAAACGTTACCTCCCCGCTCAAACGGATCGCAAGTCGCCGTCATAGGGTCAGGCAAACTTTCTGGGATTTTCTTCCGAGCAACTGCGGCTAGCTCATTCATCTGTGCTGAACTGTCTGTCAGAGCAGGATAATATTCATTCATATTTGAGGTGGACTGACTGAGACGCCTTTCCCTTCCGACTGACTTGACCCAGCACTCCGGCGCCATGCTATGCTGACCTCAAACCCGTTCCCCAAGACGCTGGTCATCACGCCAGCACGGCCGCAGTGGACGTCACTCATGTGCCGCCAAAGGGTGCGACAACCCGAGATAAAGGAGGATAAGAAGGATCAGGAGAAGTGCGTCCCGGAAAAATGGCGCTGCCGATGACCACGGAGTTCAAGGCGAGGACAAGACTCGCCGCAATGATGGTCACGGCGCCGCTCATTTGGAGGCTCGTCTCCCCAGACGGATCAAAATCAGCCAAACTGCCTGTTTGACCGAGAGCGAGCACTGGTAGCCAACCAGTATCCATCGCCTAGCCAGCGTTGGTGTTTAGAGCTTGCTCGTACCGGAGAGCCGCATGCGATAGAAATACGCCCGTGCGGTTCGGGAACCAGCGTCACAAGCTACTTGCGTGTTAACGTAAGGTGTGAAGTGCCGTTGAGTTCATACCTATCCCAGAGTTGGTGCGCCTGGATAAACCGAATGCCGAAAACCCTGGAAACCAGGGTCGCGGGACGATACCTAAACCGTGAGGTATGGGTCGTGACGCGTTAGGGACTTGGCGGCTGCGTGTGTCGAAATCGGGGTGGCCCCCGGAAATAAGCGCAATGCGGTTAGAGCAGCCAAGTTAGAGGGTGAAAACCCGCCCCGTTCCGCCATGGTGACATGAGGAACCATCGCTATAAAACCCAAGAACTAGCTCTGGAGTAGCGCCCTGCTGTGACACCTCGGGGGCTGAAAAGAGCGTATGCCAGGAACATCGCCCTGGCGGCGAACACTTGGGCACAGATGGCACCTAAAGCGGATGACAACGGCATGTGAGGCAAAAGCTCACGACAGCGTACTGCCGACGTATCAGCTTGTAAGAGCTGGCGTAGGCAAGTGCTGCTTCGGTTGAATCAGGGATGAAACCTGTTGGCTAGCAATAGTCCGCAGGACACAGAGGTCTCGTAGTAACCCCCCGAAAGGGCAACGTCTGCGCCCGACCCCAGGCAAATAGTCTGGGGCAGCTATCGGTTGGCTACCGATGCGTCAGCGAAGGGCAGACAGGGAGAGGAAATGCTCCCGGG
>JAHJLB010000009.1 GCA_018822105.1 Pseudomonadota bacterium | reverse complement strand
CTCGGTGTTCCCCCGTGCCACTCGGCAAATCTGAAGAAACTGAACCTTGTTCTTTTGGCGCACAGTCACGAGGAGCCCATCCTGCTCCGTTCCCAAGACAATGCCAGGTTCGCCGCTGGCGAGTCGTCCGCGCAGGAAGCATTCAAGCACCGCCTTCAGCCCGGCAAGCGGCTCAAGTTCAGAACAGGACCAGCCTAGATAGCTGGCCGCTACCTGCGTCCACCTGCGCTTTCCGAGCTTCTCATCAGATACGCCCGCTGCGATTACCAGTTCAAGCCCGTCCATATTGTAGTTGATGCTCATTGTTCCCTCCTTCCCCAGCTACCGACGGGGGTTCCAAATGTTCAGCCAAGCTTCATCCCGCACATCCCTATCCAGCAGATACGAGCCCCTGCCAAAGTGCAGGTGGGCATCCCATTGCGCGGTCTTCAGGTCGAAATACTGACCGCGTAGCTTTGGGGAATGCTGGAAGATGTGCCGACTGACCCGCCGCCATATCCAAGCTTCCAGCTCAACGGCTTGCTGCTTGGCATCGAAGGCATAGCGCGCCCAGTGGTGGAGAGACTTTGCCGCGGCGTTGATCTGGCGTAGCTTGTGCTCGGGCGTAGAGTCCGATGCCATGGCCGCCCTGACGCTCTCCTTGAACCGTCTGACTGAGGATTCGCTCATCCGCGCCTGGAGCTTGCCATCGGCTACTTTGACCGACCATGCGAGGATATCTGCTGGCGTTTCCCGCAGGTCGCTCCAGGCTACGCCATCCTTTCCGAAGGGTTTCCGCGCCAGCAACCACAGTCCATCCTCATGCCACATCAGCCCGGCCTGATGCTCTCTCGCTAACGCGAGTGCTTGTTCGGCTGCGGCGCGCCAGACCAGCCCGCCCAGGACGTATCGTGTGAAGTTGGCGCGCAGGGTGTCGCCCACGGCATGGTCGAGCAGCGCTTCTGCATGTGCGATGAAAGCGCCGTCCTGGATCCTGGCCGCCAAGGCGCCTGGCACCACCTTCGCGGAGGCCCAATCAAACTGGATGCGGCCAAGGCAAGGACGCTGGAAGCGGTTGACCTCCGTACGCAGCCAGCTCATCACCACGCCTGGACACCACCACGGGCGCCAGTAGCCGCGGCCACCATTTGAGACCGGCGCCAGCACGAGCCACGTCGTGTAGAGGTCGCGGAACACCTCCGCTATCTCCAACTGTTTGGCCACCGAGCGCGGCATATAGTGTTCCGTGAGCATTGCGGCCACCGCCTGGAAGCTGTCACGCTCCACATACCTCATCAGATCCTTGTGCCGCCCGGCTAGAGCGAGGGAACGCTGCGCCCTCCTCACGAGCGCAACGTCCCCTGGCCCAGGCTGATATGTTTTGTTGATGCCCATCCGCTACTCGCCAGCTTCGGTGGCCGGGGTCTTCTTGGTAAGTTCCTTCTCAGCCTTGGCGAGCACCCCGACAAGCCACTCGGTAAACTCCGGCTGCAAAGAGAACTCCCACCCTTTTGCCGTGCAAGCTTCCCGGACTCCCTTATACTTGTTGTATACCTCCTCGCTGACCTTGATGTTGACCTGCTTCTCCAACCGCCCAGTTTTACGGATAATTCCCATGACTTTACTCCTGTTGATGGTTGCGGGCGCGGCCCGATTCCCAAGAAGGCTACGATCGCGCTGGAGTCAAAAGCAAATTTTTCAAGAGGGTCAGCACAATATTTTTAAACTTTTCTTCATGAGGTGACGGCTAGCGTATTCATCTGAGCCGAACCTGCTGTCAGGACGGGAGAAGTCTTGTCCATATTTGAGGTGGACTGTCTTTGAATCTTTCGCCTTGCGCCGCCTTGACTGCAGGCTGCGGCGCCGTGATATGCTGATGACAAACCCGCATCACGATCAGCTGGTCATCACGCCAGCACGGCCGCAGTGACGTCACAACGCCGCAGAAGGGTGCGCAACCCGCATATAGGAGGAAGAGAAGGACCAGGAGATGTGTGCCCGGAAACCGGCGCTGCAAATGCCCTGCGTTTCGAGGCGAGAGCAAGACTCGCCGCCGCAGAGACATGCACCGCCGATTGGCGCTCATCTCCCCAGACGGATCAAATCAGCCAAACTGCCTGTTTGACCAAGGGCAATGACCGGTAGCCAGCCGGTATCCGACGCCTAGCCAGCTCGGATGTTTCATGTTGCCCGTACCGGAGAGCCGTGTGCGAAGGAAACTCGCCCGCACGGTTCGGGGACCAGCGCCACAAGCTACCTCTGCGTAAGCAGGGGGTGTGAAGTGTCGTTGAGTCCATGCTTTCCCGGAGGGGGTGCGCCTGGATAAACCGAATGCCGAAAACCCTGGAAACCAGGGTCGCGGGACGATTCCTAAACCGTGAGGTATGGGTCGTGACGCGCTAGGGACTTGGCGGCTGCGTGTGTCGAAATCGGGGTGGCCCCCGGAAATAAGCGCAATGCAGTTAGAGCAGCCAAGTTAGAGGGTGAAAACCCGCCCCGTTCCGCCATGGTGACGTGAGGAACCATCGCAATAAAACCCAAGAACTAGCTCTGGAG
>JAHJLB010000008.1 GCA_018822105.1 Pseudomonadota bacterium | reverse complement strand
TGACCTTCCCCCCGTTTAGTATCCCAGCTATAAGTTTGTGACTCCGGCAAAGGAGACCACGAACATGAGGAAGAGCAGGTTTACGGAAGAGCAGATCATCGGGCTGCTAAAGCAGGCTGAGGCCGGGCGTCCGGTGGCGGAACTGTGCCGCCAAGAGGGCATCACCGACACGACCTTCTACAAGTGGCGCAGCAAGTTTGCGGGCCTTGAGGTGTCTGAGGCCCGGCGCCTGCGGCAGTTGGAAGAGGAGAACAGGCGCCTCAAGGGCCTGGTGGCCGATCAGGCGCTCGACATCCAGGTGCTGAAAGAGGTGCTGGGCCGAAAATGACCGAGCCCGCCCTTCGCCGCCAGACCGCACGCCAGATCATCGAGGCATACGGCTACTCCGAGCGGCGGGCTTGTCAGTTGATCGACCTCAACCGCAGGACGCTGCGGCGTGTCCCGTCACCAGATCGCGATGAGGATTTGCGCAGGCGTTTGCGGGAGCTGGCCGAGGAGCGCAGGCGTTTCGGGTGCCCCAGGCTCTACCTGCTGCTGCGCCGCGAGGGCCTGGTGGTGAACCACAAGCGCGTTGAGCGCCTGTACCGGGAAGAGGCGCTGTCGTTACGCCTGCGGCCAAAACGCAAGCGCCAGAGTCACTTGCGGGTGGTCCAGCCCGCGCCCACAGGGCCGAACGAGCAGTGGGCCATGGACTTCGTGAGTGACAGCCTGGAGAATGGCCGCAGAATGAAGGTGCTGACCATCATCGACCTGTGGGACCGCCGCTGCCCCCGACTCGAAGCGGACTCGTCGATTCCGGGTGATGGCGTGGTGCGGGTGCTGGAGCAATTGCGCCAGCGAGGCGAATGCCCGAAACACCTGCGCAGCGACAACGGGCCGGAGTTCACGGGCAAGGCCCTGGATCAGTGGGCGACCAGCGCCGGGGTGCAGTTGGAGTTCATCAGGCCCGGCAGACCCATGGAGAACGGGCACGTGGAGAGCTTCAACGGCAAGTTTCGCGAGGAGTGCTTGAACGCCCATGCGTTCCGCTCCCTGGCTGAGGCCAGGGATATCATTGAAGCATGGCGGCAGGACTACAACACGGCCCGGCCCCACACCTCGCTTGGCGGATTGGCCCCAGAGGAATACGGAAGAGCCATGAATGAGGAAAACCTGAACCACCAGAGCCCAAACTTACGGGTGGTATACTCGGCGGGGTAGGGTCACGTTCGAAGGATCGTTTGACTCACGCTTGGTGAACCCCGTTCTGCTCGGACGCTGGATTTTGGCGCATGAGAACACACAACTGCCAATTGTCCTCTCTGATTGCGGAGCAACGCGTTGCACGCTGCAAATAGACATGGGACCGACAGTCGCCCACATGCTTCGCGCAGGAATCGCCAAGCAGCAATCAGAATACTACACACAATCTGAATACCTCAAAGAGTTTGCACGTATTCAGAATGTGTTCTCGACGAAGCAAATATTCAAACTATCTCAAGCCGTGCAAACGATTAGGTAGCCTCTCTTCAACGTCCAAATCCTCCGTACCGGCGGTGTGTAGTCCCCTATTCTGTGCCCAGCCAGGAGTAGAAGCTCTGGTTTGGTAGACCTCTCCGCCCAATGCGACAGTCAGCAGACGTTTTCCCTTAGCGGCCCCCTTTGGGGCCGCTTTTCTTTTCCATGGGCTCCGGTCCACTACGGTTTGGTGGCGCCAAGGCAGTTCCATGACCTCACCGCACCTACCCAAGGGAGTGGCCTGAGCCTTGCCACGTTCAAGAGCATTGCTTCAGCGCCACCGAATCAAAAACAAAAATCATGTCAAGCCTCGAATAATATTAACCTTATCCCATTGACTTAAGGAAATGTGATGTGGTTCGCTTAAAGCAAACGGACCCGTTTTACACAAAGGAGGAACATGAAGCGACGCACGAGAACACTCAAAACTACTGCGACTGTGGCAATTGCCTCCGTCGCAAAGCGCAGGCTCGCGATGAGCAAAGGAAGATCAGCATGAGATACATTGCGCTGCTCAAGTGTGCGAACGGTAAGCACGTGCAGGCCATCTACCCAGCAAGCTCTCTGGCCAAGGCCCTCGAGGAGCTCGAATACCTGATGGACTACAAACAGGCCGAAGAAGGCGAGCTGCGGGACGAGCACGGCGAGCTCGTGGACTCGAAGAAGCGCAGCACCCTGGAGGGAACAACAGACATGCTCCTGTAGGATTCTACAAGCCCCCGGTAACCGGGATGAACCTGCCGCAAAGTTGGCGGCGATATGACAAAAGGCTCCCTTCGGGGAGCCTTTTCTTTTTGGCCTAGTACGGCTTTTTATGCTTACCCGCGATCGCAATGTAAAGAGGGGCCTTGCGGCCCCTCTTCTAGATATCCAAGTCCAAACGTAATCAGAATCACTGCCTAGACCGACCTAGTCTCCTTCGCCCTGGCGCATTTCCGCGCCACGTGTGTCATTCGCTTACGGTTCGGTAGCCAGCCGAAACCTGCCCCAGGCTATTTACCTGAGGTCTGACAAACGTTGCCCCGATTGGGGAGGTTACTACGAGACCTCTGTGACCTACCGGCTTGCTAGCCGACAGGTTTCATCCCTGATTCCCTTAATACGGCACTTCTTCAGCTAGATGACTAGCCAAGCAGTACGCCGTCGTGGGCCATTACCCCACATGCCGATATTCGCCTTAGGTGCCCTCTGTGCCCGCGCATTTGCCTCCGGGGCGATTATTCCCGGATTGCGCATCTTTCAACTCTCGAGGTGTCGCAGCAGAGTGTTACTCCGAAGCTAGCTCGCGGGTTTTATAACGAGGGTTCCTCACGTCACCATAGCGAATTGGGTCGGGCTTTCGCCCTTTAGCATGACTGCTCTAACCGCATCGTGCTTATGTCCGGTTGCCGACCGGTTTCGTCACGCGCGGCCGCCATGCCCCTTACACGTCACGACCCATGCCTTTCGGCGAAGGTCTCGTCCCGTGACTCAGGTATCCTGAGCTTGCGGCATTCAAAGTATCCAGGCGCACCCCCTCTGGGGAAACATGGACTCAACGACACTTCACACCCCCTGCTTACGCAAAGGTAGCTTGTGGCGCTGGTCCCCGAACCGTGCGGGCGAGTTTCCTTCGCACACGGCTCTCCGGTACGAGCAAGCTTTCAACACCAACGCTGGCTAGGCAATGGATAGTAGCTGGCTAGCTACTGCTCGCTCTCGGTCAAACAGGCAGTTTGGCTGATTCTGATCCATTTAGTGAGACGAGCCTCCAAATGAGCGGCGCCATGACCACATTGCGGCGAGTCTTGTCCTCGCCTTGAACTTCATGGTCATCGGCAGCGCCATTTATCCGGGACGCACTTCTCCTGGTCCTTCTCTTCCTCCTTTGTTCGGATTGTCGCATCCTTCTGCGGCACGTGTGTGACGTCCACTGCGGCCGTGTCGATGTGGTGGTCGACGTCGCGTGATGCGGGTTTGAGTTCAGCATACCATGGCGCCGGAGTGCTGGGTCAAGAGGCAGCGGGAAGCAAATGCTCGAAGACAGTCCACCTCAAATATGGACATGACTTCTCCTGTTCAAACAGCATGTTCTGCTCATATGAATACGCTAGTCGCAGCGCTGCTGAAAAAATATTGGGATACCCCCCATATTTTTACTTGCCACATCCCGCAATACTCGAGAGCCGTGTTCTCATGGGGCAAGTCTGCACCCACAAAACAACATGAGGGAGGACTAGGCTATGGGTATCATCAAGAAGGCCGAGCGACTGGAGAAACAGGTCAACGTCAAGGTAAGCGATGAGGTCTACAAGCGTTATCGCGCCGTGCGCGAGGCGTGTACGGCAAAAGGGTGGGAGTTCTCGCTACAGCCGGAATTCTCCGCATGGCTAACCGGCGAACTCACCAAGGCCGAGAAGGATCTCGCGAAGAAGACGTCGGCGACAGAAGCCAACGAGTAGCGGGTGGGCATCAACAGACAATATCGGCCAGGGCCGGGGGACGTTGCGCTCGTGAGGAAGGCGCAGCGTTCCCTTGCTCTAGCCGGGCGGCACAAGGATCTGATGAAGTATCTGGAGCGGGACAGCTTCCAGGCGGTGGCCGCAATGCTCACGGGACACTATATGCCGCGCTCCGCAGCCAAACAGTTGGAGATAGCGGAGGTGTTCCGGGACCTCTACACGACATGGCTCGTGCTGGCGCCTCTGTACAACCAGGCAAGAGGCTACTGGCGCCCGTGGTGGTGTCCTGGCGTCGTGACGAGCTGGCTGCGTACAGAGGTCAACCGCTCCCAGCGCACCTGTCTGGGCCGCCTTTCGTTCGATTGGGCGACGGCACAGGTCGCCCCTGGCGCCTTGGTGGCCAGAATCCAGGACGGCGCTTTTCTCGCACACGCAGAAGCGCTGCTCGACCATGCAGGGGGCGACACCCTACGCGCCAGCTTCCTCCGCTATGCCTTGGGTGGGCTGGTCTGGCGCGCCGCCGCCGAGCAGGCGCTTGCGGTAGCCCGTGAGCACCAGGCTGGGCTGATGTGGCATGAAAACGAGTTGTGGTTGTTGGCGCGGAGGCCATTTGAAACAGAGGGCGTAGCCTGGGTCGACCTGCGGGAAACGCCAGTAGATACCCTCGCATGGTCGGTCAAAGTAGCCGAGGGCAAGCTTCAGGCACGGATGTCAGAGCCCTCGGTGCTGCGACTCAAGGAGAGCGTCAGGGGGGCCTTGGCATCAGACGCTTCGCCAGAGCACAAGCTACGGCAAATCAATGCCGCCATTCGGTCATGGCATCACTGGGCGCGCTATGCTTTTGACGCCCGACAGCAGGCGACGGAGGTAGAGGCGTGGGTATGGCGCCGAGTCAGTCGGCACATCTTCCAGCACTCCCCAAAGCTACGCGGTCAGTATTTCGACCTGAAGACCGCGCAATGGGATACCCACCTGCATTTTGGTAGGGTCTCGTATCTGCTGGATAAGGATGAGCGGGATGAGGCTTGGCTGAACATCTGGAACCCGAGACGGTAGGCAGGAGGCAGGACAATGAGCATCAGCTACAACAAAGATGGTTTTAGCCTGTCCATCACCGCCGGTGTGGCGGACGAGGCCAAGGGCAAGAGGCGCTGGACGCAAGTAGAGGCAAGCTTCCTTGAACATCCATGCTCAGACTTGGAGTCGCTTGCCACTCTCAGGGCATGGCTCGGATGCTTTCTACGCAAGCACGTTACCGGCGGTGAACCACGCCTGGGCTTGGGTTCGGAACTGGACGGAGTGAGCTTCGCAGTGCGGCAAAAGGACAAGGTGCAGTATCTGTATGTGTGCAGGACCTCCAAGGGAAGCGTTGTCTTTGAGCAGCATCTTGACGCGATTGAGGTGGCCCGTCTGGAAATAGCCGTCAACAAGGCGCTACAGGCTCTCAGCCCATCCTCAATCTGGGGACCGGAGCCGGAGCAAAAGTGATCCAGGCATCAGCAGCCGAGCGCCAAGCGCAGAACCAAAAAACATGGCCTGCTTGACACATTCAGGGATTTTCGGTTCTTGCTTTGTGATATTAGTGTGTTATGTAGCCAGCAGAAACACATTGGGTAAGGCGCCAGTCACACAGGGCTACTCGTATCAACTTAAAGGTTCCTCGGCTGCAGCCCGGCCTGGGAACGGAAATGAACAAAGACTCTTCCCGGAGGGACAGAGCATGAAAAAGCAGAAGTCTATGGATCTTCAAGCGCCGACCACAAAATTTCAGCCTGGGCGCTACGTCACCGTATCGGAAGCAGCTAGGCTCATAGGGCTACCGGAGAGAACCCTGTGGGGGTGGCGTGAAAAGGCAGCCTTGGAGATTGAACGGGCAGGAATCTTTGTCAAGCCCGTCAAGGCCGTCCTGTTCGATTTGGATGCCTGGGCCAGCTACCTTGAGCATCTCCAGAGGGAGGCGGTGGAGGCAGCCCGCGCCTGGCAGCTAAGGTTCCGCGCCGTGACCTTCCTGCCTGCCGCCGCAGTAGCGGCGGCCATAGCCGCAATGCTTCTCCAAGGCGGCAGCGGGTTCTAGCCGAAGCTTTTCCTTTCGTTTCCTTGGCGGCCCCTGTGGGGCCGCTTTCCTTTTTCCTGGGCACGAGACAGATGCAAGCGGCCATTAATCTGGCAGCACTTCAGCTCTTTCGTTACTCTAGGGGCGACGGACCGAGGATCAGTGCAGGTTAGGCGGCGGCAAAGAAGGCCTTCTTATTTCCCCCTTCACAACCGCTCCCCCCCTTCGCAAGTGGCCACAGTATGGAGCTGTCCTTACAGAAGACATATCAAACGCGAACACAAGGCTAGGCAGCGGAGTGCAGCACCGCGAGCCTGGGCAAAGCCTCATCCGTGTCGCCGTCATCAACGGCATCCTCACCAGCATCCCGGCGGATCTCGTCCACGATGCCCGAGAGGTTGTGGGCCTGCTGCGCCAACTCGCTCACGGCGCGGGCCGACTCCTCCATGACCCGGCTGGTCTCCTCGCTGATGCGCCGCATGTCCTCCACGGACTGGCTGACCTCGCGGCCGGCTTCGGTCTGCTGGCGCGCAGCCTGGGCGATGGAGCGCACCTCGCCCGCCGCACGCGAGGCCAGGTCCACGATCTCGGAGAGCGCCTGGGCCGAGGCTCCGGCCTGCTCCGTGGCCTCATCCACGGCCCGGCCCGCCAGATCCACCTGCTCCAGGCTGCCGCCGGTCTCCAGCTGGATGCCCCGGATGGCCGCGTCCACCTGCTTGGTGGCGGCCTGGGTCTTTTCCGCCAGCTTGCGCACCTCGTCGGCCACGACCGCAAAGCCGCGCCCGGCGTCACCAGCTCTGGCGGCCTCAATGGCGGCGTTCAAGGCCAGCAGATTGGTCTGGTCGGCGATGTCGTCGATGACGGAGATGATGCGGCCGATGTCCTCACTCTTGGCGTGCAGGGCGTCCATGCTGCCCCGCAGAACCTTGGCACGCTCCTGTATGGCAGCGACGTCGCGGGTCACGAGTTCCACGGCCTCGGCTCCGCTCAGGGCCTTGGCGCGGGCGGCGTCGGCGGTTTTGGCCGCGCCTGCGGCCCCGGTGTCGGTCCCGGCCACGGAGGCGATGAGCCGCTCCATGTCCGCTGCGGTGCGCATGGACAGGCGCGACTGCTCCTCGGCTCCGCGCGCAGACTGCTCCACCTGGGCAGCCAGCTCTTGCGAGGCCGAGCCCAGGCGCTCCACCACCAGGCCCATGCGCGAGGCCGCCTGGCGCATGCCTTCCCGGCGCGACAGCTCGGCGCGCAGTCCGGCCTGCCGGGCTTCCTCCACGGCCAGGCGGGCGTGTTCGGCCTCGCTCTTGGCCTCTTCGCCGCGCTCCTCGGCCAGGGCGATCTCCTTTTGCAGCTCCAGGACCATGACGCGCAGGGCGTCGGCCATTTTGCCCAGTTCGTCACGGCGCTTGACCGTGAGCTCTGCGGTCAGGTCGCCTGCGGCCACGCGCTCGGCAAAGGCCAGGGTCTTCCCCAGCGGGCGGCTGATGTTGCGCGTGACGTGCAGGCCGAAGCCGAGCGAGGTCAAAAGAGCCAGGGCCGAGGCCGCCAGGAGCAGCAGCCTGTCGCGCTGGGCCTGAGGCAGGGCCAGAGCCACGAAGGCCTCAGCTTCGGTGCGCTCGTGCGTCTGCATGGCGTCGAGTGCGGCCTCCACGCGCAGCAGGGCTTCCCGGGCCTCGCGCATGGACAGGGCCATGGCCCCGAAGCGCATGTCGGCGGAGAGCAGCTCCAGCACCTTGTCGTGGCGCTTGAGCCAGGCCTCCCAGGCGTCCTTCAGTTCCAGCCAGGCCGGGTCGTTCACAGGGACCTCCGGCAGGGCCTCGTAAGCAGTAAAGGCGGCCTGGGCCTGGGCCCGGTACTTTTCCCTGTCCATGTTCTGGCGTGTAACCTCGGCGGGGTTCTGCGAGGTCTCCTCAATGAGCAGGGTGCGCTCGGCGCGCTGGATGGCGGTGAGCGCGTTGCGTAGGGTGCCCAGGGCCTCCTGGGCGGGCATACGGCGCTTGGCGGTTTCGGTCAGGGCGGCCTCTGTGCGCAGAAGGCCCAGATAGCCCCCGGCAGTGATGGCCAGGGTGAGGGTCGAGGCTGCGGCGAGTCCCAGGGCGATCTTGCCCCAGACGGGTATGTTGCGCATGTGGTGCTGCTCCGGGGTGGAGGTTTCCGGCGGGTGGGTGCCCGCCTGGAGACTCCCCCATACCCCGGCTCAAAGCGGGAAGGGTGGCTGGCTGGTGAAAGGTTGGTTACGGTTTAGTGACGCCGGAGCTCTGAAGCCGAACACATTCCGGCTGCAAGAGACTTTCCGTCGGAGCGTAGGGTTCCCTGGGGATTGAACGTGCCGCAGCCCTGGAATCATGCGCATTGCCAGCCACCGCTGCGCCGGACCATTCCAAGGGCACGGACAAGAGTTTCACCCCGCCGTCACCCTGCGGTCACCAACCGCCTTTAGTCCCCGGCTATGATCCTGCGCAGACGGGACGCGGACGCACCGCGTTGCCGGTTTCCCCGGCGCCCCATGCTGGCGCCGCGAACCAGCAGCAAAGGGAAGCATATGCGCAACAGCACTTTCCAAGACGACGGCCCTTTCCAGCTTCCGCCCGCAACTGGCACCCCCTTCCAGACCGCCCTCATCTCCGCCCTGCACAAGCCATTGAAGAAGCTCCTGCGCCTGGGGACCCTCAACACCATGTATGCCCGCGCCAACACCAGGCCCGCCAGCCCGGAGGGCACCCCGGACTTCCTCATCCGCGCGCTGGACGAACTGGCGGTAAGCTACAAGGTGTCCCACGACGACCTGCAGAATATCCCCCGGCAGGGGCCACTCTTGATCGTGTCCAACCACCCCTTCGGCGTGGTGGAAGGCCTTGTTCTGGCGCGCATCCTCATGGAACTGCGTCCGGACGTGAAAATTTTGGCCAACCACCTACTGGCGACCATTCCGGAGATGCGGCCCCTGCTCATTGAACTCGACCCCTTTGGCGGCAAGGGCTCGGCCACCCGGAACATGGCCGGGCTGCGGGCCTCCCTTGGCTGGCTCAAGCAGGGCGGTGCGCTCGTCGTCTTTCCGGCGGGTGAGGTGTCGAGCCTGGCCCTGAAGAGGCGCATGGTGGCCGACCCGCCTTGGCAGCGCGGGGTGGCAGCTATTGCGCGCAAGGCTTCCGTCCCGGTGCTGCCGGTGTTCTTTGAGGGCCGCAACAGCGCCCTGTTCCAGGCCGCCGGACTGGTGCATCCGCGCCTGCGCACCCTGCTTCTGCCGCGCGAGAATCTGGGCCACTGCGGCCAGGAGCTCGAGCTGTCCATCGGCGCGGCCATTCCGCCAGAAAAAATTGCCGGGCTCACAAGCGACGAAGAGGCCTCAGCCTACCTGCGTTTCCGCTGCCACCTGCTGCGCAACCGGGGCCAACAGGACCTCCGCAAGGCAACGGAGCGCACCCAGGCCCACAAGGCGCTGGCCGCGCAGAAGCCGCACCTGGCGCGCCTGGCTGAGATCAAAGCCCTGCCAGCGGAACGCATCCTGTCCCGGAGCGAGCCCTTCATCGTTTTTGAAGCCAAGGCCCAAGAAATCCCAGCCATCCTGCACGAGGTGTCACGCCTGCGCGAGTCCACCTTCCGCCGGGTGGGCGAGGGCACGGGCGAGTCGCTGGACACGGACCGCTTCGACGCCCACTATCGGCACTTGGTCCTGTGGAACGAGAGGGACCGCGAGGTGGCCGGGGCATACCGCTTCGCCGGAACAGACGAGGTGCTGGCCGCGCAGGGCGCCGGGGGCATGTACACGGCCAGCCAGTTCCGCATCAAGCACGGCTTCTGGGACCGCCTGAACCCTGCGCTGGAGTTGGGCCGGAGCTTCATCAGGCCGCGCTACCAGAAGTCCTACCAGCCGCTGTTGCTACTCTGGAAGGGCCTGGCTGAATATGTTGTCCGCAACCCCCGCTACAGCGTGCTTTTCGGCTGCGTCAGCATCTCCGGGGATTACAGCCCGCTCTCGCGGGAGATCATGATGACCTTCCTGCGCCGCCACAGCTTCAACGCGGAGCTGGCCAAGCTGGTGCGCCCCACGCGCGTGGCCAAGGGCGGATCGCTCTCCCGGCTCGACCTGAGCGTGCCCGACTCGGCCTTCCGCGACCCCGGCGACATCAACGATCTGGTGGCCGAGGTCGAATCCGGCCGGGGCATCCCGGTGCTTTTGCGGCAATACCTGAAGCTTGGCGGCCGCATCGCGGCCTTCAACATGGACCCGGACTTCGGCAATTGTCTGGACGGGCCCATCACGGTGGACCTGCGGGCCACGGATGAGCGCGTGCTGGCGCGGTTCATGGGCTCGGAGAACGCCAGAAGGTTCCTGGCGCACCACTCTATGCCCCCGGCCGGTCAGGAGACCGACCGCTCCGAGGATTGCCTGCCGCCCAGGGCCGCCTGACCGGCCTTGGCGCGTGACGGAAGCGGTTACCTGGCGAAGGGATCCTGCACAGCAAAGGCCTCGTTGAACGGCCTCTGGACGTGTTCACGGATAAGGTCGCGGATGCGCCGGACCTCGGCCAGCTGCTCGTCGCGCGTGCCCGTCACCTTGGCCGGGTCTGGGAAGGGCCAGTGCCAACGCTGGGCCATGCCAGGGAAGATGGGGCACTTGCCCTCCGCGCCGGAGTCGCAGACAGTGATGACATAGTCGTAGAGCTTCCTCTCTTTGAACAGGTCGAAGACGCTCTGCGGTTTCTTGTGCGACAGGTCGATGCCGACCTCGGCCATGACCTCCACCACCAGCGGGTTGACCTCGACGGCGGGCTCCAGGCCCGCACTCTCCACTTCGAAAGAATCCCCGGCGAACTGGCGCAGGAACCCCTCGGCCATCTGGCTGCGCGCGCTGTTTTGCGTGCAGATGAACAGAACCTTGAGCTTCTTCATGCCTGACTCCCAACAATGGTATTGTTCCGGTTTCGGACGGATGAGGGCTCCGCAGCCCCCATGACTGTCACATACATCTTCCATGCGCCCGCTTTGTGACGCGATTGTCGCAGCCGTGTGAGCTTTTGGCGACGCAGCAGGCAGCGTTGAAATGCCGGGCGGCAGCGGACTTTCACCCCTTCGTAACATTGGGGTCACAACCAAGTCCACGACCTGGGGTAGGCATGGGCATCTTGAACATGGAGGACGACATCATGGGAAGCGATGACAAAAAGATCGAGATCATCCTGGAGAGCAACGAGGCCACTCGGCTGCTCAAGGTCCTGGCGGCCGGGCTCAGGCAGGCGATCCTGCCGGACGCGCTCAACGGTTTTGTGTCCCATATCGAAAACTGCGCCAAGCTGGAGTTCTCCCTGAAGCAGCAAGGCGGCCTGGCGGAGCTAAAGCTCAAGGTCAAGGGGATCTCCGGGCATGAAGAACGCTCCGAGGGCAAGCCCCGCGCTGAGTCTTACAAGACCATCAAGAAGCGCATGAAGACCACCTTCAAGTTCCTCCAGCACAGCCTGGGCAACCTCCTGCTGCCCCCGGCGGAAATCGTGGAGGCCTTCCTTCAGGACTCCCTGGCCATGTGCTCGCATCCGTCGCGCGGCGAATATGACTACGGCCCGCACCTCAAGCTCTGCAACGAGCTCAAGACAGCCTTTGACCAGAAGGACAGGGGCGCGATGCAGATGATTCTTGGGGAACTCGACGCTGCCAAGAAGACCTGTCACGCCGCAGCCAAATAGCCCGTGCGTCGGCAAGGCGGGAGCCCATCCATGAAGAACGTCAAGCCCTCCGGGCCGTGCATCCAGGCAGCGGACCTCGATTCCGTCCCCGAATCCCCCACTGAGGAAGACGAGCGGATATTCCTGGCCATCACCTCCTCCACCCTGACCCCGGAGGAGGAGAGGCGCATCATCACCCCGGACACGGTGTCCACCAGGCAGACCAATGTCCTGGCCGTGCACTGGCACCCGGAGCACATCCCCATGCAGCTCATTGAGCGGCGCATCAAGGCCAGCTTTCCGAACAAGTCCCAGGAGCTGATCATCCCGACCCAGCACAACGAGATCACCACCTTTGGCGGCTATTCCGGCGTGGAGGTGGACTGCTACTCCGCCGGGTTCAACCAGAAGGTCCAGCTCCTGCTGCACTTCGAGAACCGTCGGCTGGAGCGGTCCGGAGTGCTGCGCTCCATGCTCACGCACACTTACCGCTACCGCGCGTCGCAGCTCTTCGAGTTCTTGTCCGTGCTCACGGGCAAGGACGAGGAGCGCCTGCAGGCCGTGGCCTCTTTCACCGGGGCTGCGGAGGAGACCATCCGCTTCGCCCGGCTGCATGCCCACAAGCTGGAGGTGTTGCTGGAGCGGCATCAGGACGGACTGCCTGTGGGAGCCATCAAGAACAAGCTGGTGCGCAACTTCCTGGATGCCATGCGGCCACGCTTCGGCGACCGACTGGTGGCTCGGGTGCAGGCCTTTGTCCAGGCCGTGAAGCTGCGCGTCAAGGACGACTTCCCCCTGCTCTATTTCTACCGCGCGTCAGAGGTCATCGAGGAGGCGCGGGGCATGGGGGCCGGGGTGGTCATCCCGCACCCGGAGCAGTTCTGGCCCATCCTCCTGGCCGAGTACGACGTGGACGGCTACGAGGTCTGGAACCCCCAGTCCCAGCGCTACACGGACTTTCTCATCGAGGTGCTGGCGCGCAAGAACAGAAAGGCGGGCGCTTCCTCACGCCGGCTGCTGGTGTTCATGGGCGACGACACGCACCTGAGCGAGAAGCTGGTCGATAAGGGCCATCACGGCAAGCCCCCGCGCGAAGTGGGGCTGCAGCCCGCCTGGGACGACTTAAGCGTGCGCAAGCGGCTCTTGGCTGCGGGCATGGACCGGGCCAGCGTCATCAACGAATACACGGCCCGCCTGGCCTCCTAGGCCGGGGCCAAGAACAGCAAGGAGGCAGATCATGTCCGGTGAAGGCAAGTTCGAGTTCGATTCCGTCCAGGACCCCAAGAGCATCCAGGACTTCCTCCTGGCGCTCACCGAAGGCTTTGCCAAGGGCCGCATCGTCATGCGCAGCGAGGCCGAAGAGATCATCCTGCTGCCCGGCGCGCTTTTGGGCTTCAGCGTCAAGGCCAAGCGCAAGGATAATGAGAGCAAGATCAACATCAAGATCGTCTGGAAGGACTCCCGCAAGGAGATCTCCGCTGGCGACAAGTCCATCTGCATCGCCTCGTAAGGCTTAAGGGACGTCATGATCACCTTTGAAGGACTGGAAGAGAACTTCACCTTCCTGGTGGCCGAGGTGGAGCGCCAGGTGCGCGCCACGGTCGGCTTCCTGGACCGGCCCTCGCACTCCCTCTATGACCGCATCGTGGGCCGCGACGACTACGTGGACAATCTGCACACGGTCATCGAAAACAAGTGCTACGGCCATTTCCACGACCACCGGGGATCGCAGACCCTGGATAAGGCCACGGCCAACCGCGTGCGCGCCATCCAGGTCATCACCGTCAACCTGGAGCGCGTGGCCGACTTCTGCGTGAACATCGTCCAGCAGACCAATTACCTGACCGACCATGCCTTTCTGCACAGTTACTCCTACGCTGAGATGTTCCGGGAGATTGAAGGCTGCCTGGGCCACATCCAGCCGGTCTTCCAGAGCGGCAACCTGGCCGACGCGCTGACCTTGTGCAAGGCTGAGTATTCCCTGGACCGCATGTACAAGGCTGGCTTCGACCGCATTATGGGTGAGCTGCGCACGGGCAAGAACGTCCAGAATCTCATCACCGTGCTGTTCATCTTCCGCTACCTGGAGCGCATCGGCGACGCCCTGTTGAACATCGGCGAGGCGCTGATCTTCGCCATCCTGGGTGAGCGCATCAAGATCGAGCAGTTCGAGGCGCTGCAGCAGACGCTTTCCAAAACCGGCTTCAAGGGCGGCATGGAGGGCGTGGACTTCAAGGCCATCTGGGGCACCCGCAGCGGCTGCCGCATCGGTCGGGTGGACGCGCACGAACCTGGTTCCGCCGCCGACTCTCTGGGCAGCATCTACAAGGAAGGGACCAGCAAGAAGATCCTCGCCGAGAAAGAGGCCCTGGAACGTTGGGGAAGGCTCTATCCCGGCCTCGTGGCGGGGGTCTACGGATTTCACGAGGACGGCGACAAGGCGTCCATGCTGGTGGAGTTTCTGCCCGGCTGCAACCTGGACGAGGTGTTGCTGACCTCAAGCGAGGATATCGTCCAGAACGCCATGTTCGTGCTCACCCAGACCGTGCAGGACATCTGGGAGAACACCCGCACACCGGGTCCTGTGGCGGCGTCCTTCGTGGGCCAGCTCACCGCCCGCCTGGACGAGGTGTTGCAGATCCACCCGGACTTTCTGCGCAAGGCCAAGGCCTTCGGCCCCAAGACCGTGGCCTCTACCCATGATCTTCTGGAAAACTGCGCGAAAATCGAGGCCGAACTCCCAGCCCCCTTCGGCGTGCTCATCCACGGCGACTTCAATGTGAACAACGTGGTCTACAACCACCAGAAAGAGCGCCTGCACTATCTGGACGTGCACAGATCGCGCGAGCAGGACTACGTGCAGGACGTCTCGGTGTTTCTCATCTCCAACTACCGCATGCCCGTGTTCGAGCCGCATCTGCGCGAACGCATCGACTGGGTCATCGCCGAGTTCCTCCAGTTCGCCACGCAGTTCGCGGCCCGGAACAATGACGCGACCTTTGCCCCGCGCATGGCCCTGGCCCTGGCGCGCTCGCTCTATACCTCCAGCCGTTTCGAGCTGAACTACGCCTTCTCCCGCGAGATGCACCTGCGTGCGCACTACCTGCTGGAGCAGGTGGCCGCGCACCAGGGCAGCCCCTGGGAGACCTTTCGCCTGCCCGGCCACATCCTCTTCCACTAACAGGATCTCTGATGCACACAAACACGACGTTGATTCCCACAGAGGCGAGAGGGTCCGGCAGCGCCCAGACCCGCATGGCGGTAATCGGGGTGCGCGGGGGCTGGTCCTCCGAGGTACTGGCCGACCGCGTGGCCGAGGCCGCCGGTGGCCTGAGGCTCCTGGTGGAGCTGGACCAGTTGCGCCTGGATCTGCCCTCGGGCCGGGCCATGTACATGGGCCACGACCTCTCCACCTTCGACGGCCTGATCATCAAAAAGCTCGGCTTCGCCTATTCGGCGGACCTGCTGGACCGGCTGGAGGTATTGCGCTTCCTGGCCGGGCGCGGGGTGCGCATCTTCTCGCCGCCGCAGGCCATTGCGGGCTTGCTGAATCGCCTGGCCTGCACCGTGACGCTCCAACTGGCGGGCATCCCCATGCCACCCACCACCATCACCGAGGACTTGGAGCAGGCTCTTGCGGCCGTGGCCGACTATGGCGTGGCCATCCTGAAGCCGCTGTATTCCACCAAGGCACGCGGCATGCTCGTGCTGCGCCCGGAGCCGGAAACGCGCGAGGCGCTGCTGGCCTTCCAGCGCGAGAACCCGGTGTTCTACCTGCAAAAGGCCATCAATGTGGGCGAGCAGGACCTCGGTGTGGTCTTTCTTGGCGGCGAGTATCTGACCACCTACGCCCGCACCCGCAAGTCCGGCGAGTGGAACACCACAACGGCCTCGGGCGGCAAGTATGTGCCCTTTGACCCGCCGCAGGAGGTCATCGAACTGGCAAGGCAGGCCCAGGCCCCCTTTGGCCTGGATTTCACTTGCGTGGACGTGGCCCTGACCGATTCCGGCCCCTATGTCTTCGAGGTTTCAGCCTTCGGGGGCTTCCGAGGCATCCAGGAGGCTCGCGGGATTGATGCTGCCCGCCTGTATGCACAGTATGCCCTTAGGAGGATTCGCAAATGAGCCCGCATAGATTCATCATAAGCACCCTCGCCGACATGCTCAGCGGCGGCCTTCTCGCGTCCCACGAGCTGTACCTTGACCTGGGCGACTGCCGCATCAGGCTGTGCTCCAATTCACCAGAACTGGTGGCCCAGCTGGACGGTTATTTCGGGTCCTTCGTGGCTGGGCCTGGCCCCGTGGACGTGATGCTCACCGCCCTTGAGGCTGAGAGCCCGAGCGTCCCCTTGGACCTGCAGGTCAAGGAACCCGATCCCGGCAAGGACAAGATCAAGGAGGAATATACCGACCTGCCCGGCGGGCGGCTGGTGCGAAAAGTGCTCACGGGCATGGTTTTCCTCTTTGGGCAGGACGTGAACCTGGCTGTTGGCCCCTGCGGGGAGAATCCCAACCAGATCGTAAATTTCATCAACAACCGCTACATCGAGCACAAGATGAACCGGGGCTGCCTGCTCGGTCATTCCGCCGCCGTGGCGCACCTGAAGGACGGGCGCATGCGCGGCTTGGCCCTGGCCGGGTTCTCCGGCGCCGGCAAGAGCACGCTGGCCATGCACGTTATGAGCCGGGGAGCGTTTTTCGTCAGCAACGACCGCCTGCTGGTGCGCGAGAACAGCACAGCTCTCAGCATGTTCGGCGTGGCCAAACTGCCGCGCATCAATCCCGGCACGGCCCTGAATAACCCGCATCTGGCCGACGTGGTGCCCCATGAGGAACGTGAACGCTTTCTGGAGCTTGAAGGCGACGACCTCTGGGACCTGGAGCACAAGTATGACGTGTTCCTGGACAAGTGCTTCGGCGATGGCCGCTTCGTGCTTAGCGCGCCGATGCACGGGCTGGTTGTGCTGAACTGGCAGCGCGGCGCGGGCGATTCATCCATCCGCTTCGTCAAGGCCGCCGAGCGCCCGGACCTCCTGCCCGCCTTCATGAAGGCTGCGGGGTTGTTCTACCTCCCCCCCGATGGAGCCGACACCTGGAGCGATCCCGGCCTGGATGCATACACGGCGCTGCTCTCGCGCTGCGACCTGGTGGAGATCACCGGCGGCGTGGACTTTGACCGTGCAGCCGACTTCTGCATGGAATACCTCCTCCACGGGTAGCGCGGAATGGCACGCATCTGGATACGCCGGGAAGTCGAGATCCCGAACCACATGGCCTTGGCGAGGCTGGAGAAGTGCCCGGAGCTGGGGCCGAAGCTCCTATTCTTCAGCGGCGGCACGGCCCTCAGGAAGACGAGCAACAGGCTCATCAACTACACGCACAATTCAATCCATCTGATCACGCCGTTTGATTCCGGCGGAAGTTCGGCCAAGCTGCGCGACGCCTTCCAGATGCCCGCCGTGGGTGACATAAGGAACAGGCTCATGGCCCTGGCCGACCAGACCCTGCGCGGCAACCCGGAGATCTTTGAGCTC
The DNA here is from genome assembly GCA_018822105.1 of Pseudomonadota bacterium. Lineage (GTDB taxonomy): Bacteria > Desulfobacterota > Desulfovibrionia > Desulfovibrionales > Desulfovibrionaceae > Humidesulfovibrio. Next base: position 12,481 of record JAHJLB010000008.1, on the reverse strand, counting down.
TTCGCCCACCGCCTGCCCAAGGGCGGCGATCCATACGACCGCAGGCTGGACCTGGAACGCATGGTCAAGGGCAAGCACCCGCTGGTCGCGCGCATCCCGGACCCCATGCGCAAGATCGTGCGCAACCACCTGCACGCCTTCTGGGACAAGATGCCCGAGGACTTCGACCTCGCTGGCGCGAGCATCGGCAACCTTGTTCTCACCGGCGGCTATTTCGACAACCGTCGGCACCTGGACCCGGTGATCTTCATCTTCTCGAATCTGGTGCAGGTGCGCGGCACTGTGCGCCCGGTGGTCAACAAGCACCTGCACCTGGCAGCGGAGTTCGAAGACGGGGAGACCGTCGTTGGTCAACACCTGCTCACCGGCAAGGAAGCCAAGCCGCTGGCGCGTCGCATCACCCGCTTGTACCTCACCGAGGACCGGGACTCGCCCCGGCCCATCTATCCGGCCGCGCGCGAGAAGGTCTGCTCCCTCATCCACCAGGCCGAGCTCATCTGCTACCCCATGGGCAGCTTCCATTCGAGCCTCCTGGCCAGCCTGCTGCCCCGTGGCGTGGGCGCCTCCATCGCCCGGGCCACCTGCCCGAAGGTCTACGTGCCCTCCACCGGCGAAGACCCGGAGTGCTTCGGCATGTCCGTGGCCGACCAGGTGGAGACCCTGGCCGGGCACCTTATGGCCGACGAGCCGGGCCGGGCCACCCTGAACGACGTGCTCCAGTATGTCCTGGTGGACTCCAAGCACGGCCGCTACCCAGGCGGGCTGGACATTCAGCGCATCCGGCGCCTGGGCCTGGAGGTCATCGACTGCACCCTCATCGGCTACGGCCCGTCAACGGAGATCGACGACAGATTCCTTGTCCCGATCCTGCTCTCCCTTGTGTAACAACCATAGTTTCAGGAGGATTCGTCACATGGAAAAAGACAAGATCGAGCTTAAGACCATCATGGAGACTGCGGAGGTGGCCGACTACCTGACCGCCCTGGCCAAGGGCTTCCGCGCCGGGCGCATCGTGGTGGAGAAGGACGGCGAGCACCTGGTGCTCAGTCCCGCTGCCATGAGCAAGGCCGAGGTCGAGATCGAGGCGCGCATCAAGAAGGATAAGGCCAAGTTCTCGCTCGAGCTATCCTGGCTGCTGGCCCCGGAGCAGGACGAGTGCGTGGAGTTCAAGATCGGGACCGAGCTGCCCAAGCCCGCCCTGACCCACGAAGAGCGCTGCGGCGACAAGAAGCCTGAAGCCAAGAAATCTGAAGACAAGGCGCCTGGCGACAAGAATCCCGCTCCCCATTTCGCCAAGGCGGACGCCAAAGCCGTTGTCAAACCCGCCGACAAGCCTGCGCCGATCCAGGCCAAATCGGACGTGAAGCCCGCCACAGCCCCCGCCGTTCACGAGCCCGGCGGCAAGGCCGTGGTCGCGACCCCTGCCCAGGCCAAGCCCAAGGCATAAGCCGCGCACGTGGCCAACGCGCCGTGCCACGCGGTGCAGACAGCCAAACCCCGCGCACAACCCGTAAGGACAGTGCGCGGGGTTTCCAATTTGCTTCCGGGGTATTCCGCTTGAAGCCGTCTGAAGCTAGGCGGCCCGGCCCTGTGCGGCATGGTGAACGCCGTTGCGAACCACCTGGGCATAGATGTCCCAGGTCTTGAGGAAGGCCTGGTCAAAGGAGGTCTTGGCGGCATGGCGGCGCGCCTCCTGGCTCATGCTTCCCAAACGGTCGCGGTCGAGCGCCAGCTCAAGCACGGCCAGGGACAGCGCTTGAGCATCGCCCGGAGGCACCATCAACCCCGTGCGGCCCGGCTGCATGGACTCCCTCGGCCCGCCGGAGGAGGTCACCACCACCGGCAGCCCCGAGGCCTGGGCCTCCAGCACCACGTTTCCGAAGGTGTCCGTGGCCGAGGGGAAGACGAAGAGGTCGGACCCGGCGTAGGCCTCCGCCAGGGCGCTGCCCTGGAGATATCCCGTGAACACCACCGGCAGGCCTGCAAGCTGGGCGCGCATCTCTTCCAGATACGGGCCGTCGCCCACGATGACCAGCCGGATGTCCGGCCTGTGGGCGTGCACGGTGCGGAAGGCCTCGGCCAGCACGTCCAGGCCCTTCTCCCGCGAGACGCGGCCCACATAGAGCAGCTTGAAGTTGCGCGAGATCCCCAGAGTGTCGAAGAAGCCGTTGCGGTGTCCCGGCTGAAAGCGCTCGGCATCCACGCCGCGCGGGTGGACCACGATCTTGGCCTCATTGATGCCGTGGGCGGCCAGCTCCAGCGCGGTGGATTTCGAGGGCGCGTAGATGGCGTCCATCTGGCCGTAGAACCAGCGCATGTAGCGCCAGGCAGCCTCCTCCATGCTCGTGTCCTCGGTGAACAGGCGCACATACTGCGGAAAGGCCGTGTGATAGGTGCCGTAAACGGGAATCTTGAGGATGCGCGCGATGGCCAGCCCGGCCAGACCCACGGGTCCCGGCGTGGCCGTGAGGATGCAGTCGAAGTCCTGCTCGAAGCACCAGGCAAGCATCTTCAAGAAGGGCGGATAGGCCAGGGTCAACTCCGGGTACTCGGGCATGGCGAAGGAGCCCACAGGCTGGAAGTTCTTGGCGCCCGGCATCGCTGGCCCGGTGTTGCAGGTCACGCAGGTCATGTCCTTGCCGTATTTCCTGGCCAGCTCGATCTGCTGCTGGATGGTCAGGGCCACGCCGTTGATCTCGGCAAAGGTGTCCGTGAAGTGCGCCACGCGCAGGCCCGTGCCGGACTTCTTCTCGCGGCGCATCCCGAAGGCCTCCATGCACTTGCCGGTGAAGCTGCGCTCCCTGGCAAAGAGCTCGCTCGACAGAAAGTAGGGCGAGAGCAGCGCGTAGAGCGAACCGGCCGAGGCCACGTCGTGGAAGAGTTCAAAGATATTGGCGCTGCGCACCGAGGAGAGCATCTTGTCGGCGAAGCGCGACAGCAATCTGTCCGAGACGCGCCGCACGAAACGCCGCCAGAGTTCCTCGGGTGGCACAGCCTTCGAAATGTTGCCGCGGGCGGCGGCGGCCAGCTCCGGGTCGGCCTGGATGATCTTGGAGGCCTCGGACAAAAGCATGGCCTGGGGCGAGTCCTTGTCGGCCAGATGCTCATAGAGCGCTGTGCGCACCCTGTCCTTTAAGCTCTCAAGTAGCGGAGGCCGGGCCTTGGCCTTGCGCCCTGAAGTGGAGGGATTTAGCAGGGCATCGGCCAGGCGCATGCAGGCGTGGCTATGGGGCAGCCGCCCGGCGCGGCTTTTGTAGAACTGGTAGGCAATGCCATAGAGATTGTGGGCCATGGCCCAGGGTGAGGCCATGCCGCCCAGCACCCGGCCCCGGTTCTGGCGAATGCCCTGGAGCAAATTGCCCAGGGTGGCTGGGCCGTCGAACTCGGTGTGCCTGCGGGCGATGGACAGGGAAGAGTGGTCATCGCTGCCGCCCACTAGGCCCTTGATCCAGGGCGTGGGGCCAAAGGACATGATGCCGTGCTTGTCCGCCAGGCGCTCCATATCCTCGGCCCGCAACCATTGGAGGATCTGGCTCAGGAAGGCGTTCTGGGACTCGTCGCGCGAGCCGTTCAGCTCGAAGACATTGAACATCAGCAGGGATTTCTCGAAGTGCGTCGGGGTCAGGCGGTCGTTGACCGCGAAGAGCGGGTGCGCCAGCACGTGCACGATGCCCTGGGCGCGCAGGTAGGGCACAAGGTCGAAGACGTTCTCGCGCAGGAGCTGGAACTCGGCGTGCTGGGCCTCGGTGATGTCGTAGGCCAGGACATGCAGCTTGCAGCGGTCCTCGGGGAAGTAGGTGGTGATCTCCTCGCTGACAAAGGCTCCGGGCAGGTGCGCGATTTCAAGCGCCCCGTTGATGGTGTTGTGGTCTGTTATGGTGACCATGTGCATGCCGCGCGTGCGCGCGATGTCGTAGATGCTCCTGGGCTCGGTGAAGCTCTCGGGACAGCCCATGCGCTGCAGGATCCACTGCGAGGGCCGTGTGGAGTGCTTGGAATGCACGTGCAGATCGATGCGAAAGCAGTCTGGGGTCACACAACCTCCGTCTAGGCGCAACGGCGCAACAGGCCGCGTTCGTTGTCAGCCTGGCAGTGGACGCACAGGCTTGCGGTGGGGTTGGCCATGAGCCTGGCCAGGCCGATTTCCTCTCCGCACTCCTCACAGTCGCCGTAGCAGCCGGTGTCCAGGCGCTTCAGCGCGGCCTCGATCTCGCTGCGGCGCTCCTCCAACCTGCGCCGCAGGGCCAGGTGCATGCCCACCTCGACCACACGCGAGGCGAACTCGTTCTCGTCGGCGCAGGCATCGAGCCGGGGCTGCTCGTCCAGTTCAGCGTCAGAACAGGTCCGCAGGCGGCAGCCGTCCAGGGCATCAATCAGGCGTTTGCGCAACATCTCCTGCATGGTCTCCTCCGTGGATATCGGTTGAGCCGGAATTCCCGGTGTGCAGAGATTGTCTAGCATGACGTTTACGCGGGCAGGTTTCCGCTGTGTGACACCAGTGGAACAAATCGCTCTGTTATGGGGAGCAGCGAGAAGGGAGAGGCGGCTAAAGGCGGGAAATCTGCCGGGGCTAATCCCCGGCAGACGCATGTATGGGGGAATTGACCGCGCCGTGGGGTCTGAGGCCTTGAAGGGCCTCCACAATATTCTCAGCCGCCTCCATGGCGATTTCCAGGCGGACCTGCTCCACGGCCGAACCAAGGTGCGGAGTGAACACTGTTCGCAATTCCGGATCAAGCAGGGCCTTGACCACTGCATTTGGACGTCCCGGCAGAGCCCAGTCCTCGAACTCAAAGACGTCCGCCGCGTATCCCGCCAGTCGGCCTTCGCGCAGCGCCGCCGCCACAGCGGCTTCGTCCACGCAGGAGCCTCGTCCGGCGTTAATTAGCAGACAGCCTGGCCGCACAAGGGCAAGCTTTTCCGCGCTGAGCAAGTACCGTGTACCAGGGGCCAAGGGGGTGAGTAGGACGACAAAATCCGACCTGCGGAGCAGGTCATCCAGTCCGGTCTGCTCAATGTGGAGTTCCGCAGCCCGCTCAGGCGCAAGGGGGCAGACATCATTCCCCAGAAGCCGGGCACCCCAGCCCTGGAGCCGCTCCGCCACAGCCTGCCCGAGCCTGCCCAGCCCGATGATGCCTATGGTCGCCCCCTGCACACCTGTGCCGTACAGAGTGGGCCGCCAACCGTGAAACTTCTCGCCCATGACTGTCTGGTCACCCTGGCGAAAGTTGCGCCCCAGGGAGAGCATAAGGCCGATAGTCAGCTCTGCGGTGGGGATCGTCAGCAGGTCCGGCACGTTGGTCAGCCATATGCCCCGCTCGGTGATGGACTGAACGTCGTAGTTGTCAAAGCCCTTGAGCGCAGCGCCGATGACCTTGAGCTTGGGGGCGTGGTCCAGAAACTCCCGGTCCACCCAGTCGGGCATGAACATCATGGCTGCGTCCGCCTGCGCCAACCGTGCGAAGAGCTCTTGCCGAGGCAGGGTCTTGCGGGTCTCGTTCAGCAGGAGGCGGCAGTGTTGCGCCAGATACTCGGTCACTTCGGGGTGTATCCAATGCGTGATGACGGCGAGCGGTATTCCCTTCATACGAATTTCCCCCTGAGCCAAGAGCCCAGTGCATCGACAAGTGTTACCATGACCAGCATGACAAGCAAGAGCGCGGCCACCTCCTGATACTGCATGAGGCGCAGCGAACCCATCAGTTGGAAGCCTATGCCTCCCGCGCCGACCATCCCCATGACCGTAGACGCCCGAAAGTTGTATTCCCAGCGGTAGACGGCAATGTCGGCCATTTGGGGCAGCACCTGCGGGAGCATGCCGTGGAGCATGACCTGCATGGGAGTGGCGCCTGTGGCTCGGATGGCCTCCACTGCACGCTTATCGCAGTGCTCCACTGATTCGGCAAAGAACTTGCCCACCATGCCCACGGAATGAAGCCCCAGCGCAAGCACGCCCGGAAGCGCCCCAAACCCCACAGCCGCCACGAACACGATGCCCATGATCAACTCCGGCACTGAGCGCAGGAAATTAAGCACCCCCCTGGCAAGTCGGTGGACCACTGGATGCGGCGAGGCATTGGCGGCCGCCAGGAAGCCCAGGGGTATCGACAGACACACGGCGAGGAAGGTTCCGGCCACGCTCATGGCCAGTGTGTCCAGCAGCGGCATGCCCCAATCCGCCCAGTTGCTGAAATCCGGGGGCATCATCTCGCCCAGGAGGTCCGCCAAGGCCGGGCCAGCCTCCATGAGCCTTTGGGCGTCGAACAGACCGGAATGCGCAAGGCAAACCCCAACAGCCAGCATGCCCAGCCCGGCCTTGGCGAGGCTTGCCCGGTATTCCCGCCTCAGCTCACCGATGGTGAATTCATATGTTTCAGACATTGCTACATCTTGGCCAGGTCAAGGTTGAGAATCTTGGCCAGGTCACGCACCACATCGTAGTCTTTGTCCGTGATGGCAACGAACCCGTCAGCCTTGAAAGGCTTGAGCACTGCCGGATCGTTCAGGCCGGTGAAGGCGGCCTTGATCTTTTCCTTGAGGGCGGGAGCCAGGTTGGAGCGCATGACCCAGGGGTACTCGGGAAACTCTTTGGACACGGCCAGCACCTTGACCTTTTTCAGGGAGATGGTGCCCTTTTCCACGAGCATGTTGAAGATGGACTCGGAGAGCCCGCCCGCCTGGGCGTTGTTGTTTTGCACGTTCAGGGCCACAGCGTCATGGCTGCCCAGGAAGTGCTCCTCATAGTCGCGCTTGGGCTCCAGTCCCTTGGCCTTGAGCATGGACTTGGGGATCAGGTGTGAGGATGTTGACGCGGTATCGCCGTAGGCCATCTTCTTGCCCTTGATGTCCTCGATTCTGTTCACCCCGGAAGCAAGGCTGGCGATGACTACGCCGCGGTAGGTCGCTTTGCCTTTCTTCTGCATGGCAGCAAATGGCTCGATGTCGCTTTTGGACTTGGCCAGCACATAGGAGAGGGGGCCGAAGAAGCCCAGGTCAAGGCGGCCGTGGCGCATGGCCTCAATCATGGAGGAGTAGTCGGTGGTGACCACCAACTCCACTTTCTTGCCCAGACTCTTTTCAAGATAGTCCTTGAGGGCCTGGTTGTTCTTGATGATGGTGCTGGGGCTCTCGTCCGGCAGCAGGGCCACCTTGAGCGTTCCCGGATCAGGGTTAGCGGCAAAGGCATTGGTGCCAAGGATGAGGCTCATGACGACAAGCAGAAGTGATGTGATGCGTTTCATGGATCCCCTCATGGTGTGCTAGAAAGTTTCGGGTGGTGGTTCAGGCGGCCTTGGCCTCAAGGACGGCAAGTTCGTCCTCACCGGTTTCTTCCTCGGGCTGTGACGAGACATCGCCGCCAGAGGAGTAAATCTCTTCGAGAGCGCTTTCACTCAGTTCGCTTGGCGGAGCATCGAACACGACCCGCCCGTCCTTGAGGGCAATGATCCTGTCGGCAAACTTCCGGGCCAGGTCCACCTGGTGCAGGCTCACCACCGTGCAGATGCCATCCTCCCGGCAAATCTCCAGGAGAAGGTCGAGAATCTCCTCTGACTTGGCGGGATCCAGGCTGGCCACGGGCTCATCCGCCAGGATGATGCGCGGTTTCTGCGCCAGGGCACGAGCGATACCCACGCGTTGCTGCTGGCCGCCCGAGAGCCTGCCGGCGCGAATGAGGGCGAAATCCAGCAACCCCACGCGCTCAAGGCACCCAAGAGCCTCGGTGACATCATTGCGCGACCAGGGGAGCAGGCTCTTCCAAAGCGGCGTGCAGCCAAGGCGCCCGTTGAGAACGTTGGCCAGGGCCGTCTGGCGCAGGATGAGTTGGTGTTGCTGGAAAACGAACCCTGTCATGCAGCGCAGTGCGTGACGCTTGGAGGCGGTGTCGATAGGCCCTACCCCCTCGACCTCCACAGTTCCGCCAGTCGGAACGGTGAGCTGATTCAGGCAACGCAGCAGGGTTGATTTGCCGGCCCCTGAGGGACCGAGGAGAACGCTGAAACGGCTGGCTTCAAAGGTAAGGTCCGTGGGATGCAGCGCCGTGTGCGCCTGGTAGCTTTTGGTGAGGCCCTGGATAGTGAGCATGTGGAAGTCCTCCTTGCATGGGAGGAGTCTTAACTTCTGAACTCCGTGGCGTCATGGCGACAGAGTCACAGGCAGGTGACAATAGCAGCATGCCCGTTCGGAGGAGCCAACAAAAATAATCCGGTCGTCTCTCCTGCGTCACCCATCTTTTGCCGGGCCGTCACACGACCGTCACACTGCGCGGCTATATGATTTCTCGTGCAAGCGTAAACATCAACCCCTTCCGGAGGACCATCAATGAAACGTCTTCTCTCCACCGCCCTGGCCACCCTGGCTGTGCTCGGCCTGGCCGCCACCTCCTTCGCCGGCGACCTCCCGGTCAAGGGCTCCACCACTGTCCAGCCCATCATGCAGAAGGCCGTCGAGGCCTTCATGGCCAAGAACAAGGGCGTGTCCATCTCCATCTCCGCCTCGGGCTCCGGCGACGGCGCCAAGGCCCTCATCGACGGCAGCACGCCCTTGGCCATGATGAGCCGCGAGATGAAGGAGTCCGAGATCAAGCAGGCCAAGGACAAGGGCGTCATCGCCAAGCAGATCGTCATCGGCTACGACTGCCTGACCCCCATCGTGCACCCCGCCAATCCGGTCAAGAACCTGACCCTGGCCCAGCTGAAGGACATCTACACCGGCAAGATCACCGACTGGAAGGACGTGGGCGGAAGCCCCGGCCCCATCTCCGTGGTCTCGCGCGACTCCTCCTCCGGCACCTTTGAATACTGGAACGAGCACGTCTTGAAGAAGGAGCGCGTCTTTGCCCGCGCCCAGATGCAGGCCTCCAACGGCGCCGTGGCCCAGACCGTGTCCAAGCAGAAGTCGGCCATCGGCTACGTGGGCCTGGCCTATACCCAGAACAAGGGCCTCAAGGCCGTCACCGTGGAAGGCGTGGGCGGCAGCGTGGAGAACACGCTCAACGGCACCTACCCCATCTCCCGCGGCCTGTACCTGTACACCAACGGCGAGCCCGCAGGCGACGTGGCCAAGCTCGTGAACTTCATCCTTTCCGACGAGGGCCAGAAGATCGTGGCCTCGGTGGACTACGTGCCCCTCAAGGCCGTCAAGTCCGCGAAGGCAGACAAGAAGGCCAAGAAGTAGCAACTCTTCCCCGCGCGCCAAGACAGATCAGGCATCCTTCCTTTGGAACCCCTCGCCCCCTGCCCGGCCCGGCCCATCCGAGGCAGGGCAGGAGGCGAGGGGCAACAACGTAGAGTCGAGGAGCTACAGAGCATGCAGCGCAGCACCAAGGAGATCCTCATCAAGCAGGCCTTTCTGGCCACGGCCGTGACCTCGCTGGCGGTGCTGGCGCTGATCATGGTCTTTTTGTTCATGGAGGGCCTGCCCGCCTTCTGCTTCGTCAGCGTGAAGGACTTCCTCCTGGGGCTCGACTGGTACCCCACGGACGAGGCCAACCCCGCCTACGGCATCCTGCCGCTCATCGTGGCCAGCGGCGCGGTGACGGTCCTGTCCTCGCTTCTGGCCATCCCGCTCGGCGTCATGACCGCCGTGTATCTGGCCGAGATCGCCAGCCCCCGTGTGCGCGCGGTGGTCAAGCCCGTGGTCGAGATGCTGGCGAGCCTGCCCTCGGTGGTCATCGGCTTCTTCGGCATGGTCATCATGGCCCCGTTCCTTCAGGACTTTTTCGACATCCCGGTGGGCCTGAACCTGGCCAACGCCGCGCTCATGCTGGCCTTCATGAGCGTGCCGACCATCGCCAGCGTGAGTGAGGACGCCATCTTTGCCGTGCCGCGCGAGCTCAAGGAAGCCAGCTTCGCCCTGGGCGCCACGCACCTGGAGACGCTCCTGCGCGTGACCCTGCCCGCCGCGCTCTCGGGCATCGGCACCGCCGTGATCCTGGGCATGAGCCGGGCCATCGGCGAGACCATGGTCGTGCTCATGGTGGCCGGCGGCGCAGCGGTCATCCCGGACTCGCTCTGGAGCCCGGTCAGGCCCATGCCTGCGAGCATCGCCGCAGAAATGGCCGAGGCGCCCTTTCGCGGCCACCACTACCATGCGCTCTTTGCCACGGCCATGGTGCTCTTCCTGGTGACGCTCCTGTTCAACGTCCTGGCCGACTACTTCTCCCACAAGCACCAGCAGTCCGGCTCGGCCAGCCTGTAACCCACGCGAGACGCACCATGACCGCAGACACGACCCTCACCCTGCCCACGCCCCCGCGCCAGTCCCTGTCCATCACCACGGGCCGCGACCGTGGCCGCAAGGCCAAGCAGTGGCTGGCCTTCATGCTGCTGCGCGCGGCCATATTGATCGTGGCCGCGGCCCTGGCCGTCATCGTGGGCTTCCTGGTGGCCAACGGCTACTCCGCCATCTCCTGGGAATTTCTGACCCAGCCGCCGCGCAACTATATGACCGAGGGCGGCGTCTGGCCGTGCATCGTGGGCACCTTGCTCCTGTCCGTCGGGGCCATGGCCGTGGCCCTGCCGCTGGGGGTCGCCAGCGCCATCTACCTGCACGAGTATGCCCTGCCGGGCAGGCTCATGCGCGTCATTCGTCTCGGCGTGAACAACCTGGCGGGCGTGCCCTCGGTGGTTTTCGGACTGTTCGGCCTGGGGCTCTTTGTCACGGCCATGGATCTCGGCGTGTCGCTGCTCTCGGGCTGGCTGACCCTTGGCGTGCTCTGCCTGCCGGTGATCATCGGCACCACGGAGGAGGCCCTGCGCTCGGTGCCGGCCACCTACCGCGAGGCCTCGCTGGCGCTGGGCGGCACCAAGTGGCAGACCATCTGGCGGGTGGTGCTGCCATCCGCCCTGCCGGGCATCCTCACCGGCTCCATCCTCGGCATCAGCCGGGCCGCGGGCGAGACAGCGGCCATCATGTTCACGGCAGCGGTGTTCTACACGCCCAAGATGCCGAACTCGATCTTCTCCGACGTCATGGCCTTGCCCTATCACATCTACGTGCTGGCCACGGCGGGCACGGAGATCGAGAAGACCCGGCCCATCCAGTACGGCACGGCCCTGGTGCTCATCGCGCTCGTGCTCGGCATGAACCTCTTCGCCATCTTTCTGCGCGCCTGGCTGCAGAGGCGGGGCAAGCGGTAGCGAGCAGAACGAAAAGGCTTCAGGCACCCCCGGCCATCGGGTTTCTCCTTGCCATGGCCGAAGCCCGCCGGACACTTTGCTGATAAGCTCTCCGCTAACCAGCCCGGCGTATCCGAGGGCTATGGTTTGGTCCCTCTGCCTCCCTACATCCCTCGGCATGACCACGCCACCACCACGCACAGGGTGCGAAACTGTCCCACAACGTGCCCTTGAACGGATGCAAGAAGCTCTGCGCCTCCTGCTCTTCTTCATGGACAACGATAATGCTCCAGACCCTACCCAGTCTGCACGACAAACGGCCTGGCCCAGAGTTGACGCTCCAGGCCAGGCCGCTTGAGTATTTGTAGACCGAGGGACTCTTAGCCCTTGCACCTGTGCTTCACGTTCTGGCCTTCCTTGATGAAGATGACGGCCTCGGCCAGGTTGGTGGCCAGGTCGCCGATGCGCTCCAGGTGCCGCGAGGCCATGATGACATGCACGCTGCGCTCCACGATGCGCGTCTCATCGACCATGGTGTTGATGGCCTCCTTGAGCACCTTGAGGGACAACTCGTCTGCGGTGTGGTCCATGGCGCAGATTTCTCCGGCCAGGACCGTGTCTGCGTCCACAAAAGCGCGCACGGCCTTGGTCAACATATCCTGCACGTGGGCGCAGAGGCGCTCCATGCGGGCGTTGGCGGGCAGGGGCGGGCGGGTGGACAGGAACAGGGTGCGGTGCGCCAGGTTCACGCATTCGTCCCCGATGCGCTCCAGGTTTACCGTGATGCGCATGGCGCCAATAATGAAGCGCAGGTCACGGGCCATGGGCTGGTCAAGCGCCAAGAGCTCCAGGTTGAAAGCGTCGATGGCATCTTCCATGTCGTTCACGATCGCGTCATTCATGACCACGCTTTCGGCCAGGTCGGTGTCGTTTTCCAGATATGCCCGCGTCGTGTCGCGTACGGCCTGCTCGGCCAGGGCGGCCATGCGGATGAGTTGCATGCGCAACTCCCCAAGCTTCTGGGTGAAATGAATTCGCTGTTGCTGTTGCATGCTGCTGTCTCCCTAGCCGAAGCGGCCGGTGATGTAGTCTTCTGTCTGCTTGTTGCGCGGGCGGGTGAAGATGGTGCGAGTGTCGCCCTCCTCAATGAGCTTGCCCAGGTAGAAGAAGGCCGTGCGGTCGGACACGCGGGCCGCCTGCTGCATGCTGTGGGTGACGATGATGATGGTCAGATCCCGCTTGAGCTCGTGGATCAGGTCTTCGATCTTCTGGGTGGCGATGGGGTCAAGGGCGCTGGCGGGCTCGTCCATGAGCAGCACCTCCGGCCGCACGGCCAGGGCGCGGGCGATGCACAGCCGCTGCTG
>JAHJLB010000001.1 GCA_018822105.1 Pseudomonadota bacterium | reverse complement strand
GCGGCGCAGGCCGCGTCCCGGCCCGCCGGAAAGGGCGGGCGGAACGGAAGCGGCGCGTCCGGCGGCCCAAAGTCCGCTCACAGGGAGGCCAAGCCGTGCGCATAGGCGTCATGGTCTGCCACTGCGGCAACAACATCGCCGCCACCGTGGACGTGGAGGCCGTGGCCGCGGCGGCCCGCGAATTCCCGGACGTGGTCTTTTCCACGGACCACATGTACGCCTGCTCCGACCCCGGCCAGAAGAGCATCGAGCAGGTCATCCGCGACCTCAAGCTCGACGGGGTGGTGGTGGCCTCCTGCTCGCCCCGCATGCACGAGACCACCTTCCGCCGGGCCGTGGAGCGCGCCGGCCTGAACCGCTACATGTTCGAGATGGCCAACATCCGCGAGCACGTGGCCTGGATCTCGCTGGACCGCAAGCGCAACACTGCCAAGGCCATCGACCTGGTGCGCATGGCCGTGGAGAAGCTGCGCTGCGACCGGCCGCTCACGGCCAAGAGCTTCGAGGTCCAGAAGCGCGTGCTCATCATCGGCGCCGGCGTGGCGGGCATCCAGGCCGCCCTGGACTGCGCCGACGGCGGGCTGGACGTGGTTTTGGTGGAGCGCAGGCAGGCCATCGGCGGCATCATGAGCAAGCTAGACAAGACCTTCCCCACCGTGGACTGCTCGGTCTGCGTGCTGGGGCCGAAGATGGTCGACGCGGGCCAGCACCCCAGGATCACCCTGCACACCTTGAGCGAGGTGCAGGAGCTCTCGGGCTACGTGGGCAATTTCGAGGTCAAGCTGCGCAAGAAGTCCCCCTTTGTGGACTGGACCAAGTGCACGGGCTGCGGGGCCTGCCTGGGGAAATGCCCCAGCCGCAAGGTGCCCGACGCCTTCAATGAGGGGATCTCGACCACCACGGCCATCACCATCCCCTTTCCCCAGGCCATCCCCAAGCGCGCGGCCATCGACCCCGAGGTCTGCCTGCGCTTCACCAAGGGCACCTGCGGCGTGTGCCAGAAGGTCTGCCCGGCGGACGCCGTGGACTACGACATGCCGGACGAGGTGCTGACCGAGAAGGTCGGCGCGGTCATCGTGGCCACGGGCCTGGACCTCTTCGACCACAGAAAATGCGGCGAATACGGCGGCGGGCGCTATCCGGACGTGGTCACCTCGCTGCAATACGAGCGCATGCTCTCGGCCTCCGGCCCCACGGCCGGCCACATCAGGCGCCCCAGCGACGGGGCCGAGCCCAAGACCGTGGTCTTCATCGCCTGCGTGGGCTCCCGCGACCGCTCCGTGGACCGGCCCTACTGCTCCAACTTCTGCTGCATGTACACGGCCAAGCAGGCCATCCTCACCCGCGACCACATCCCGGACTCGCGCGCGTACGTGTTCTACATGGACATCCGGGCCACGGGCAAGGGCTACGAGGAATTCGTGCGCCGCGCCCAGGAGGAGTACGGGGTGGAGTACGTGCGCGGCCGCGTGGCCCAGATCACGCCCGCCCTGGGCCCCCGGGGCGCGCAGCTCGTGGTGCGCGGGGCCGACACCCTGCTGGGCTGCCAGGTGGAGATCCGGGCCGACCTGGTGGTGCTGGCCGTGGGCGCGGAATCGGCCCACGGCGCGCCGGAGCTGGCCGAGAAGCTGCGCATCTCCTACGACCCCCATGGCTTCTTCCTGGAGAGCCACCCCAAGCTCAGGCCCGTGGAGACCAACACCGTGGGCATCTTCCTGGCCGGGGCCTGCCAGGCGCCCAAGGACATCCCCTCCAGCGTGGCCCAGGCCAGCGCGGCCGCGGGCAAGGTTCTGGCCCTGCTCTCCAAGGACAAGCTCGAAAGCGACCCGCAGATCGCCCAGGTGCAGGCCATCCGCTGCATCGGCTGCGGCAAGTGCGAGCGCACCTGCCCCTTCGGCGCCATCCGCATGCGCGAGCTGCGCGACGGGGCCAAGCGCGCCGAGGTGGTGGAGACCGTGTGCCAGGGTTGCGGCATTTGCAGCGTCACCTGTCCCGTGCGGGCCATCCAGCTTGCGCACTTCACCGATTCACAGCTCCTCGCGGAGGTCAACGCGCTATGCCGGACATGGGACGAGAGTACCGAATCATAGGCTTTCTGTGCAACTGGTGCTCCTACGGAGGGGCTGACGCGGCCGGCGTGGCTCGGTTCAACCAGCCCACCGAGCTTCGGATCATCCGCGTGCCCTGCTCCGGCCGCGTGGACCCCATGTTCGTGGCCAAGGCGCTCTTGTCCGGGGCCGACGGGGTGCTGGTCAGCGGCTGCCACCCGCGCGACTGCCACTACACCGAGGGCAACCTGTACGCCCGCAGGCGGCTGGAGCTCCTGCGCCGCTTCCTGCCCATCATCGGCGTGGACGAGGGCCGCTTCGAGTACATCTGGGTCTCGGCCTCGGAGGGCTCGCGCTGGCGCGACATGGTGACCAGGTTCACGGACAAGATCCACGCCCTGGGGCCCATGCCGCGCATGGCCGAGGCCGCGCGCACCCTGTGCACCCTTTCGGGCATGCTCGGGGTCAGCTCCGCCCAGCCGGACGTCTGGCCCGCCAAGGAGCGCAGGCGCGTGCCGCGGCACGAGACCAGGCGCGACGCCCTGCTGTCCATGGACGACTACAAGGAGGTCATGGATGGCGAGTGAGCCCCGGGACCGCACCGAGGAACTGCGTTCCAGGGTGGCCGAGGCCCTGCCCGACCTTGATTTCGTGCTGGGCTATGGCCGGGGCTTCGACCCCCTGCACGCCACGCCCGTGGCCGTGCGCCGCGAGCGCGACGTCGGGCGCCTGATCTTCGACCCGACCTGCGTGCAGAACCTGGCCACCAGCCTCTACGGCCTGAGCGGCAAGCGCCTGGGCCTGGTGGTCAAGGGCTGCGACTCGCGCTCGGTGATCCAGCTTTTGCAGGAGCGCCTCTGGGAGCGCGAGAACCTGGTCATCTTCGGCCTGCCCTGCGAGGGCGTGCTGGACCTGGCCAAGCTGCGCGTGGCGGCGGACATCGCCTCGGTCAAGGCCGTGCGCTTCGAGGGCTCCCCGCGCCACGGGGTGCTGCGCCTGACCCTGCCCGAGGGCCAAGGCATGAGGGACATGGAGATGGAGAGCGCCGGGCTCTTGGCCGACAAGTGCCTGCGCTGCCGGCACCCCAACCCCCTGGTTTACGATTATCTCATCGGCCCGGAGATCGCCCCCCAGGGCGAGGAGGACGACTACGCCGACCTGGCCGCCCTGGAGGGGCTGTCCACCCAGGAGCGCTTCGACTTCTGGAAGCGCCAGATGGGCCGCTGCATCCGCTGCTACGCCTGCCGCAACGCCTGCCCCCTGTGCGTGTGCAAGCACGTCTGCCTGGCCGACAGCCGCGAGCCGCACTGGCTCAGCGCGGAGGCCACCCTGCAGGAGAAATGGCTCTTCCAGGTCATGCACGCCCTGCACCTGGCCGGAAGGTGCACCGAATGCGGCGAGTGCCAGCGCTCCTGCCCCATGGGCATCCCCATCCTGCTCTTGAAGCGCATGATGAACCGCGAGCTCAAGGAGCTGTTCCACTACCAGGCCGGGGTGAGCCTGGACGCCGTGCCGCCCCTGCACACCTTCCTCATGGAAGAGGACCGCATCAAGGACCGGGGGCTCCTATGGTAGACCGCTATCTGGCCGACTCCGCCCTGGCCTCCGTGGTCGCGGCCTGGGCGCTGGACCACCGCGTGCTGGCCCCGGTGCGCGAGGGCGCGGCCATCGTCTACCGCGTCTTCACCGAGGACACGCACCCCTTCCTGGGCCGGCCGCCCACGTCCTCGGCCAAGGAGGCGCTCCTGCCCCAGACCGGGGACCTGTTCACCTATCTCTACCGCAAGGATCGCGCGGACCTGACGCGCACCGAGGTCTTCCTCTCCGAGCCGCCGCCGCCGGAGCCCACCCTCATCCTGGGGCCGCGCCCCTGCGACGCGCGGGGCCGCCACTTGCTGGACCGGGTGTTCCTGGAGCGCGGGGTCATCGACCCGCAGTACAGCGCGCACCGCGCCGGCACGCTCTTCGTCAGCGTGGCCTGCACCAGCATGCAGAACACCTGCTTCTGCCACTGGACCGGCGGGGGCATGGACGACGAGAGCGGCTCGGACGTGCTGCTGCACCCCCTCGGCACGGGAGGCGCGGACGGCTTCGTGGCCCGGGCCGTGACCCCAGCCGGGGAGAAGCTCATCGCAGCCCTGCCGGAGGCCACCGCCGCCATGCTGGAGGAGCTGGCCGCCGCCCGGGCCGCGGCCCCGGCGCCCGAGGCCGCCCCGGACCTCTCGGCCGTGGCCGACGCGTTTCTGGCCATGTTCGGCGACCTGGACTTCTGGACCGACCAGTCGGCCCGCTGCCTGTCCTGCGGGGTCTGCACCTACCTCTGCCCCACCTGCTCCTGCTTCAACATCACCGACGAGAACAGCGGCATGAAGGGCCGGCGCCTGCGCACCTGGGACACCTGCATGAGCGCGCTGTACACCCTGGAGGGCAGCGGCCACAACCCGCGCTTTTCCAGGGCGCACCGCCTGCGCAACCGCGTGGGCCACAAGTTCTGCTACCACCCGCGCGAGTTCCCCCAGGCCGCCGCCGCGCCCTCAGGCCTGGAGTTCTCCTGCACGGGCTGCGGGCGCTGCATCAAGTCCTGCCCGGTGGCCGTGGACATCCGTGGAATCGTGCTGGACATTTTGGCCGCCGCCGCGGAAAAGGCCGAGGGAGCGCCATGAACCCGAACAATCCCTACATCCCCGAGCTGGCCACCATCATCGAGACCTTTGACGAGACCCCGGACGTCAAGACCTTCCGCGTGGTCCTGCAGGACGCGGCCAAAATGGCGGCCTTCCGCTTCGAGCCGGGCCAGGTCGCGCAGCTCTCCGTGTTCGGCACGGGCGAGAGCACCTTCGTCATCTGCTCGCCCCCTACGCGCCTGGACTACCTGCAGTTCAGCGTCATGCGCGTGGGCGAGCTGACCCACCGCCTGCACACCCTCAAGGAGGGCGACCCCATCGGCCTGCGCGGCCCCCTGGGCAACCACTTCCCCTACCCGGACATGCGCGGCCGCGACATCGTCTTCGTGGGCGGCGGGCTGGGCCTGGCCCCGCTGAGGACGCTTTTGCTGTTCATGCTCGACCACCGCGCCGACTACGGGAACATCACCCTCATCTACGGCGGCCGCACCCCGGAGCACCTCTGCTTCAAGGACGAGCTGAAGGAGTGGGCCGAGCGCGGCGACCTGCGCGTGGAGCTCACCGTGGACAGCCCGGGCCCGGACTGGCAGGGCCGCACGGGCGTGGTGCCGGCCGTGCTCACCGAGCTGGCCGTGAGCCCGGAAAACGCCGTGGCCGTGACCTGCGGCCCGCCCATCATGATCCGCTTCACCCTGGAGGCCTTGAGCAAGCTGGGCTTTGCCGACGAACAGATCGTGACCACCCTGGAGCGGCGCATGAAGTGCGGGGTGGGCCTGTGCGGGCGCTGCAACATCGGGGAGAAGTTCGTCTGCGTGGACGGGCCCGTGTTCACCCAGGCCCAGCTCAAGGGCCTGCCCCAGGAATTCTAGTCTCAAGTTTTTTTAGAAACCCCTTGCCGCACAGGATATATTTCTTGCGGCGGGCATTGACATGGCCGGCCCCGGGTGTATCCTGACAGCGTAAGAATCTTTCCTCAATGCATGAAAGAGGAGGACAGACCAATGGGCACGGTAGCCGCTTAATTTCCCGGGGACGGCTCGCCGACCATCCATCCCCCGCCCGGCGCATTCGCAGCCGCTGGCGGGGAGACGCGGAGGGGGCAGGCCACATCGGACCTCATCAAGGTGCATCAACACCGCCCCTCCGGAGCACAGGGGGGCCGTTCCAGGAACCACCAAACCGCGCGGGAAAGGGCCTGCGCGGAATCTGCAGGCAGGCAGAGGTGGACACATCGGCGCAGAGGCCGAAAACCCCGTGGTCGGGCACACAGGCGCACACGAGCCAGGCCCTGCACAGGTCACGGGCCCGGCAGGCGAACACCGCCTCCGCGCCGCCCCAAAGCCACGGACAACCTCACGTCGCAGAGGCCCTGACCGGCTATACACCTGACACCAACACGAACAATAAAAGGCCGCTCCGGGAAACCGGGGCGGCCTTCTTCCTGGCTCAAGGCGCGCAACGCGCCGGGGCTAAAAGCGGAACAAAACGAACTCGTCGGGCCTGAGCACGCCGTCCTGGTCGGCATCGGCCCGGGCAAAGGCCTCCCGGTGCTTGCGCCGGAAGAACTCGTCCAGATCCTCGCGGCTGACGTACCCGTCGCCGTGCACATCCAGCTCCTTCAGGTCCACCGCGCCGAAGCCCTCCAGGCCCTGGATCCCGGCCTTGCGCTGCTCCTCCGCGGAGAGCCGGCCGTCCCCGTCCAGGTCCGCATCGGAGATGCGGAAGGGCGCCACGCGGGCGCTCTGCTTCTTGGCATGGGCCAGCACCTCGTCCAGGGTCAGACGCCCGTTCTTGTCCGTGTCCAGGGCCGCGAAGGGCGGTTTGGCCGGCGGAGTCTGGCCCTGGGCCAAAGCGGCGAAGCCCAGGAGCGACAGCCCCAGAGCCAGCGCCAAGCATGCATGCCTCATGTCTCCCCTCCTTGCGCGCGCGGGCGTGATGGCCTGCGCCTTGCGCAACCCTACACGCAGCGCGCCGGACAGGGCAATGGCCTGGTCGCCCCTCAGGCCAGTTTCTTCATCAATTCCTTGGAACCCACGTAGTTGGGGCCTTCCTCGGTCTTCACCAGCTTGTAGAAATCGCATTCCATGCAGTTGCTGGCCTTCTGCGCAAAGGAGCCCTGGACCCTGCCGCCGCACAGGGTGCCCGCAATGGCCCAGCAGGCCCGGCCGCCCATCTTGCCCTGGTTCAGGCCGTCGGCACGCTTGTCCCTGCCCGCCGGGCATTCGCCCAGCTCCGCCACCTTGGCACCGCCGGACTGACGGCCGCATTTCTTGAACTCCCAGCAATTCATTTTGGCCATGGATGGAACCTCCGTTTGGATTTTTGACACTAATCCAGACAACCTTCGTAGGAAATACTGCAATGCTAACCCCGAGACAAGGGGCTGGCAAGCTTCCCCTTAAGAAATTTTTAGGTTACGACGAAAACGTAGGCAGGCGCATCAGCCTGCCGCAACAATGGCCGACCTTGAACCACCTGCCCCTCCCGCGCAAGGAGCCCCCATATGCCGCTGAAATCCTTGACCTCCATCGTCAGAGCCAGAATCTCCGTCAAGATCTGGATCATCTCCGCGGTGACCATCCTTCTCTTCGTCCTGGCCACCCTGTATGGCTTCCTGCCCCTGGTGGCGGAGAAGCTCATGGAGGAGAAGCGCACCATGCTGGCCAACCTCGTGCGGGTGGAGATGGGCCAGGTCCTGGACTATCAGGCGCGCGCGGCCAAGCAGGAGTTCTCGCCCGAGCAGGCCAAGGCCCAGGCCCTGGAGTCCATCGCCAAGCACCGCTACGGCCCGGAGAACAAGGACTATTTCTGGGTCAACAGCAGCGACAGCACACCCATCATGATCATGCACCCGACCGTGCCCGCCCTGAACGGCAAGCCCATCGTGGATGCGAAGTTCTCAACCGCCACGAGCATGCGCTACCGCGACGCGGACGGCAAGTGGGTGGTCACGGAGATCCCCGGCGGCAAGGGCAACCTCTTCCAGTCCATGATCCAGGTGGCCAGCAAGAGCCCCAGCGGCATGGGCTACGTCACCTACAACTGGCCCAAGCCCAAGGCCGGCGGCGGCGTCACCGAGCAGATGTTCCCCAAGGAGTCCTGCGTCAAGCTGGACAAGGAATGGGGCTGGGTCATCGGCACCGGCGTCTACGTGGACGACGTGGAGGCCGAGGTGGCCGGTCTGCGCCTGGCCGTCATGGGCGTGGTGGGCCTGGTGGGCCTGGCCGCGGCCGGCCTCACCCTGCCCATCCTCCTGGGCATCACCCGGCCCCTGGGCCGGCTGGTGGGCTATTCCCTGAAGGTGGCCGAAGGCAAGCTCGACACCTCCATCGAGGGCACCTTCCACGCCGAGCTCGGCGAGCTCAAGGACTCCCTCACG
Source organism: Pseudomonadota bacterium (assembly GCA_018822105.1). Classification (GTDB taxonomy): domain Bacteria; phylum Desulfobacterota; class Desulfovibrionia; order Desulfovibrionales; family Desulfovibrionaceae; genus Humidesulfovibrio. The sequence goes on along the minus strand of JAHJLB010000001.1, from coordinate 129,096 downwards.
CTCATGGTCGCCCGCCTGAAGGATGAGATCGCCGTGGCCAAGCAGCAGGAGGCCATCGCGGCCGAAAAGACCTGCGAGGGCGAGAAGACCCTGCAGGCCCTGCAGCGCGCCGAGGACGAGGCCAAGGTGCAGACCAGGCAGGCCGTGGCCGTCATCGTGGACAAGCTCAAGGGCTCCAGCAGCGAGGTCCTGGCCTCCGTCACCTCGGCCATGATGGAGATCGAGGACATCCACAACGAGTCCGAGCAGCAGATGGAGCACATCGGCGAGGTGGCCACGGCCATGGACGAAATGACCGCCACGGTCATCGAGGTGGCCAAGAACGCCGGGCGCGCCGCCGAGGGCGCGGACAACACCCGCAAAAGCGCGGAGAACGGCGCCCGCGTGGTGGAAAGCTCGGTCAAGGCCATCAACACCGTGCACAACCTTACGGCGCAGCTCAAGGCCAACATGGTGGAGCTGCACACCCAGGCCGAGGGCATCGGCCAGATCATGGGCGTCATCTCCGACATCGCCGACCAGACCAACCTGCTGGCCCTCAACGCCGCCATCGAGGCCGCGCGCGCCGGCGACGCCGGGCGCGGGTTTGCCGTGGTGGCCGACGAGGTGCGCAAGCTGGCCGAAAAGACCATGCACGCCACCAAGGAAGTGGGCCAGGCCGTGCACGCCATCCAGGGCGCGGCCAAGCTGAACATGGACGGCACCGACGCCGCGGCCCAGGCCGTGGAGCAGGCCACCGCCTTTGCCAACGAGTCCGGCGAGGCCCTGAAGAGCATCGTCACCCTCGTGGGCGGCACCTCGGACCAGGTGCGCTCCATCGCCACGGCCTCGGAGGAGCAGTCCGCCGCCAGCGAGGAGATCGACCGCATCGTCAGCAAGGTCCGCTCCGCCTCCCAGGTGGCCCTGGACAACACGGCCACAGCGGCCAACGCCGTGGCCAAGACCTCCAACGCCGCGCGCGCCCTGCTGGAGGAGATCGAGGACCTGGAGAAGATGTACAGCTAGGCCCGCAGGCGCCACGGCACAAGGCCGCCAGGATGGGTACCCGCCCGTCCTGGCGGCCTTGCCGCGTCTGAAGCCGCCTGGCGGCCTAGAGCCAGCGCACGGCGGCGTCCTTCCTGGGCGGCAGGCGCTGGTAGCCGTACTTGGGATACCCGGCCATGAGCGCGCCCAGGACCCGGTGCCCTTCGGGGATGCCCAGGGCCGCGTTCAGCTGGGCCGACTCCCTGGCCGCCAGCATGAGCAGCCCGGCCCAGCAGGTGCCCACGCCATACCCGTGGGCCGCCAGTTCGAAGTAGGTCAGGGCGATGGCGCAGTCCACGGTATGGTCAAAGCCCGCCGCCTCGGCGTGGGCCAGCACCAGGTTCGGCGCCCCGCGCAGGATCACGTCCTCGCCCCGGTCCCAGGCCGCCAGGAAGGCCAGGAAATAGGGCAGCCGCCGCAGGGCGTTGGCCGTGAGCCCGGCCAGCTCGCGCATGCGCTCCGCGCCCTCCACCACCGCCCAGTGCACGGGCTGGGCGTTCATGCCCGAGGGGGCGTAGCGCGCGGTGTCGATGCAGCGCAGGATGATCTCGCGGTCCACGCAAGGCTTGCGGTAGCGGCGCACCGAGCGGCGCGAGCGCAGCAGCTGCTCGGCGGCCTCCGGGGCCACGGTGAACTTCTTCTGCACGGCGGGCAGGGCCTCCGGGGCGATCCCGGCCAGGGTGAGGGCCGCCTTGGGGCACACGGCGATGCAGTGCCCGCACATGACGCAGCGCGTGGCGGCGTCGGGCGCGCCTGCGGGCAGCCCGTCCGGCCCGAAGGACAGGATGCCCACCGGGCATTCGGCAATGCACAGCCCGTCGCGGTCGCAGCGGGCCGGGTCGATCTGGATGTGGGGGAGGAGGTGCGGCATTGTTTTCTCCTGTTGAATTAGAGTGATGCGATGACGCCGACCACGGTTCCGGTCATGAGCGAGGCGATGAGCCCGGCCAAAAGCGAGCGCAGGCCCAGGCCGGTGATCTCGCCCCGGCGCTCCGGGCACAGGGTGCCCAGGCCAGCGATGAGGATGCCCAGGCTGCCGAAATTGGCGAAGCTGCACATGGCGTAGGTCAGGATGAGCCGGGAATGCTGCGTAAGCGCGCCGTCCGGCAGGGCGGCCATGTCCATGAAGGCCAGGAACTCGTTCAGGATGACCTTGGTCCCCAGGAGCGACCCGGCGGTCTGGGCCTCGGCCCAGGGCACGCCGATGAGCCAGGCCACGGGGGCCAGGGCCGCGCCCAGGGCGCGCTGCAGGGTCACGGGCGCGCCGGAGACCTCCGGCAGGGCCCCGAGGCCGATGTTGGCCAGCTTGACCACGGCCACGAACACGATGAGCATGGCCACGATGTTCCAGAAGAGCGTGAGGCCCTCCCAGGTGCCCCGGCACAGGGCGTCCACCGAGCCCGTGGCCGCGGACTTCGGCATCTCGTGCCCCAGGGTGGGCTGGCCGCGCTCCGGCAGCATCAGGGCCGCCACCAAAAGCGCGGCGGGAGCGTGGATCACCGAGGCCGTGAGGATGTGCCCCAGGGCGTCGGGGATGACGTTCTGCAGCACCGAGGCGTAGAGCACGAGCATGGTGCCCGCGATGCAGCTCATGCCCGTGGCCATGAGGGCGAAGAGCTCGCTTCGGGTCATCACCGCGAGATACGGGCGGATCAAGAGCGGCGACTCGATCATGCCCAGGAAGATGCAGCCCGCCGCGCCAACGCCCAGCGCCCCGCCGATGCCCATGCTCTTCTCCAGCACCAGCGAGAACAGCCGCACCACCCGCTGCAGGATGCCCCAGTAGAAGAACAGCGAGGCCAGGGCCGCGATGAGGATGACCAGGGGCAGGGCCTGGAAGGCCAGGCTGAAGGTCAGCGCCGGGGTGGTCACGGTGAAGGGCGCCTGCCCGCCGCCCACGAAGCCGAAGACGAAGCTGGTGCCCGCGCGGGTGGCCTCCTCCAGGGCGTGGACCACGCCGTTCAGGCCCATGAACAGGGCCTTGAAGGCCGGGACCTTGAGCACCAGCCCGGCCACGCCGAACTGCAGGGCCAGCCCGGCGATGATCATGCGCCAAGGCAGGCGCGCAACGCGGCCGCGTTCGGCGCTGGCCAGCCAGGCCAGAAACATCAGGGCGCAAAGGCCCAGGGCGCTGTGGAGCATGGACGGGACTCCTCACGGGGGTTTCGGGCGCGCGGAAAGGGCGCGGCACCCTCTGTCGTTCTGCGCGATTTTTTGGGGTTTGGGAAGGGGGGAGGAAGGCTACCCGTGCCGCTCCCTCAAGCATCCGCGCCGCAGCCACCATGGACCGGAGCTTGGCTGCGGCGATGTCCTCGACGTTGAGGCCCCCTACGGCAGCGGCGCGGCGGCCAGGGGCATGCGCCAGCCCGAACCAAAGGAGCGCCAGGCGATCTTGATGCCCGGCGCGGCCTGCCTGCGCTTGAACTCGGCGAACTTCACCAGCCGGCAGACCCGCGCCACCACCTCGGCATCAAAGCCGGCGGCCACTATCTCCGCCGCCACCTGGTTCTTCTCCAGGTGCAGGGCCAGGATGGCGTCGAGCACGTCGTAGGGCGGCAGGGAGTCCTGGTCGGTCTGGCCGGGCCTAAGCTCGGCCGAGGGGGCCTTCACGAGGATGTTCTCGGGGATGACCTGGCCCTTCACCGCGTTGATGTGCCGGGCCAGGGCGTAGACCTGGGTCTTGCGCAGGTCGCTGATGAGCGCGAACCCGCCGCTCATGTCGCCGTAGATGGTGCAGTAGCCCACGGCCAGCTCGCTCTTGTTGCCCGTGGTCAGAAGCAGGGCTCCGGTCTTGTTGGAAAGGGCCATGAGCAGGTTGCCGCGGATGCGCGACTGGATGTTCTCCTCCGTGGTGCCCGGCCCCTGCCCCGGCGCCAGCGCCGCGAAGCTCTCCGAGAGCGCCGCGTCGAAGCCCTGCATGAGCGGCTCTATGGGCATGGTGCGCGTGGCCATGCCCAGGTTCTGCGCCAGGGCCAGGGAGTCGTCGATGCTGCCTGCGCTCGACCAGGGCGAGGGCATGAGTACGCCGAGCACGTTCTGCGCGCCTATGGCCTCCACGGCCACGGCCGCCACCACGGCGGAGTCGATGCCGCCGGACAGGCCGAGCAGGGCCTTGGTGAAGCCGCACTTGCGCAGGTAGTCGCGGGTGCCCAGCACCAGCGCCCGCCAGATCTCGGCGCTGGGGTCGAGGCCGTCCTGCTCCAGCCGCCCGGGCACAGAGCCGAAGAGGTCGGCCACCAGCACGTCCTCGGCAAAGCCCGCCGCCCGCGCCGCCACGGACCCGTCCGGGCCGTGCACGGCGCTGCGGCCGTCAAAGACCAGCTCGTCGTTGCCGCCCACCTGGTTGCAATAGGCCAGGGGCAGGCCGCGCCGGGCGGCCACGGCCGAGAGCATGTCCTGGCGCAGGGCCTGCTTGCGCAGGCTGAAGGGCGAGGCCGAGAGATTCAGCAGGGCCTCCGCGCCGCCGGCCACGGCGGCCTCCACGGGGTCCACGGGGTACAGGCGGTGCGGCCAGTAGTCCTTGTCGTTCCAGAGGTCTTCGCAGATGGTCACCGCCAGCCGGCGGCCCCGATACTCCACCACGTTGCCGCCGTCCTGGGCCTGGCCCGGCTCGAAATAGCGCGCCTCGTCGAACACGTCGTAGGTGGGCAGCAGGGCTTTGCGGATGGTGCGGCGCACGGCCCCGCCCTCGCACCACAGGGCCGCGTTGTAGAGCTGCTTGCCCTGGCCCGAGGCGTTGGGCTCCGGGCAGCCGAGGACCAGCGCCGGTCCGCCGGGATGCGCGGCCTCAAGACGCGCCGCCAGGGCCTCGGCCCCGGCCCAGGCCAGGCGGCAGAAGCCCTGATAGAGCAGCAGGTCGCGCGGGGGGTAGCCGGTCAGGGCCAGCTCCGGGGTCAGGGCTAGCTCCGCGCCGGCTGCCGCGGCCCGAGCGTAGGCCGCCTCGACAAGCGCGGCGTTGCCGGCCATGTCGCCCACCACGGGGTTGATCTGGAGCAGGCCTATGCGCATGGCTGGTTCCGGGCCGCAGGTCAGTCGCGCAGGTCGGCGAGGCCGGCCACCGGGTGGCCGGGGAATTTTCCGCGCACCACCTCGCGCACCTTGTAGGGCATGTTGCCGCTCACGGCGTCGTGGGTGTTCACCAACACCTCCAGGATGAGCCCGGTGCTCATGAAGCCCAGGGACGCCAGGTAGAACAGCACGGCCCCCATGAAGGGCGGGCGGGTGCCCATGTGCACGCCCCAGACGATCTTCTCGAACAGAAGCCAGCACATGGTGAGGGAGGCCAGGAGGAACAGCCAGAGGCTGATGCGCCCGAAAAGATAGACAGGCCGCTGCTTGTAGGAGTTCTGGAACCACAAAAGCACGATGTCGAAGAGCACGTCGACGCTGCGGCCGATGCCGTAGTGGCTCTTGCCGGCAAAGCGCGGCGGTGCGCTGGTGGGCACCTCGCACACCGCGCCGCCCTGGGAATAGACCAGGGCCGGGATGAGCCGGTGCTGGCCCTCGCGCAGCTTCAGCGAACGCGCCAGGTCGCCCTGGAGGCAGGACAGCCCGCCCATGTCGTGGACCTCGCACTTGCTGGTGGCGCGCATGAGGTAGTTGGCCACGAGGCTGGGGATGCGGCGCAGCAGCAAAGACTCCAGGCGCTTCTGGCGCACGCCCTTGACCAGGTCGTAGCCCTCGCGGATCTTCTCGATGAGGCTTGGGACCTCCTCGGGCGGGTGCTGCAGGTCCCCGTCCATGATGACCACATACCGCCCGCAGGAATGCTGGATGCCCGCGTAGATGGCCGTGCACTGGCCGCGGTTGCGCGCCAGGAACACGCCGGCGAGGTGCGGGTCGTCCGCCGCCAGCTCGCGGATGATCTCCGGAGTGGCATCCGTGCTGCCGTCATTGACCAGGATGATCTCGTAGCTCGCGCCCATGCCCGCCAGGGCCGCGCCCATGCGCCGGTGGAACTCGCGCACGCAGAGCTCCTCGTTGTGCATGGGGGTCACGATGCTGACCTCCACGGGCCAGGACTGGGCGAAGGATCCGTTGGCTGCGCTGTGCTGGGCGGGTCGCGACATGTTCTCTATCCCGTTGTTCTGGCGTCTTGGTGCGTTATTGCCGGTACTGGGCCCTGAGGCCCCGCGTGGCCGGATCGAGCTGGCCGTAGTGCGCCAGCCGGGCTCCCGCGCCGGCCAGGGCCTCGTCCCAGCCCGCTGCGGCCAGGGCGGCGCGCTCGGGCAGCCACTGGCCGCCGATGCGCATGGGGCCGTACTCCTCGGGCAGGGGGGCGTCCCCGGGCAGGGGCGCGCCGGGGTGGCAGACCACCTCCAGCACATCGGGCCGCACCCGCTTCATATACGCCGCGAGCCGGCCCGGCAACAAGTCCGCGCCCTGGTCGGCCACGCCGAACACGCAAGTGGGGCAGGCCACGCGCCCGCCTTTGGGCACCTGGTGCCACAGGGCGAAGATATTCAGGATGCGCGCCCGCCGCCCGCCCTTGTCCCAGCGCAGGGGGTGCACCAGCTCCACGGGCCTGCGCACCCAGCCGATGCCGAAGCGCTCCGCCACGCGGCAGGCGGCCTCGAAAAGCCCGGGCCAGGCATGGATGTGCTTCTCGGAATCCAGGTGCGTGGGCGAGACCCCGAGTTCCATGGCCCGCTCCACCTGACGGGTCCACTCCAGCTCAACGTCCGCCACGCTGAAGGCCCGGCCCAGATAGCGGCTGAACAGCTCGGTGTAGCGGCCCAGGAACAGGCCGTCGGGCCGCAGCAGGCCGGGGATCTCGCGCGCCGGGCTTTCCGGACGGCCCCGCAGGATGTTCAGGTGCACGCCCACGCCCAGGGCCCCGCCGACGCCAGCGCACAGGCGGGCCGCGGCCGCGGCGTCCGGCCCGTTGACCAGGAGCGTGGCCGAGCTCACGCGCGAAAGCGCGGCCAGATCCTCCACGGCGCGGCGCACGGCGGGCGAGAGGCCCAGATCATCCACGTTTACGACCACAAACATGGGCGTCATGCTATCCCCTGGCGTGCAGAAGGTAAAGCGCAGGCGCGCGCCAGGGCGCGCCGAAGATCCTTCGGAGCGAGGCGGGCAGCGGCTTTCCCTTACATTTCGCTAGCCATCAGGCTCCTGCTGGGGTAGAATCCCACAAAAGGACACCACCGCCCGCGGGCGAAGCACAGGAGACCCCCCATGCTCATCGACAACTGGATGACAAAGGACGTAGTGACCGCGACCCCGGAGACCTCCATGATGAAGGCCTCCAAGATCATGAAGGAGAAGGGCATCAGCCGTCTGCCCGTGGTGGACGAGCGCGGCATGCTCGTGGGCCTCGTGTCCGACCGGGACATCAAGGACGCCTCGCCCTCCAAGGCCACCACCCTGGACATGCACGAGCTCTACTACCTGCTCTCGGAGATCAAGCTCAAGGACATCATGACCAAGAAGGTCGTGACCATCAAGCAGGGCGAGACCGTGGACAGCGCGGCGGCCATGCTGCTCGAGCACAACGTCGGCGGCATGCCCGTGGTGGACGAGGCCGGCAAGGTCGTGGGCGTGATCACGGACTCGGACATCTTCAAGGCCCTGGTGCGGATCACCGGCGTGCAGGAGGGCGGCGTGCAGATCGGGGTGCGCCTGCCCAACGAACCCGGCGGGCTGGTGCCGGTGCTGGACTACCTGAAGAGCCACGGCGCGCGGCTCATGAGCCTCCTGACCTCCTGCGAGCCCGCCGAGGTGGGCAGCCGCGACGTGTACATCCGCATCCGCGACATGGACAAGAGCGCGCTGAAGACCTTCAAGGCCGAGATGCAGAAGGCCTTTGAAGTGGTCTACTGGGTCTAGACGCGGGGGCTCGGACATTGGAAAGGCTGAGGCCGGGGGCGCAGGCTTCCGGCCTTTTGTGGGACCGCCGCCCCGGGTCTTGAACTTCCTTCACCCGCCGGTCTAGCCGGCCTTTCAGCGCCGCAGGCCGCGACGGCCCTGGGCCTGGCTGCGGCCGCAGGACCTGTCCGTCCCTTCAGACCGTGTCCAGAAAGGCGTCCAGGCATTGCGGGCAAAAGTGGCTGCCCCGCCCATCCTTCATGATCCCCAGGGCCTTTTCCAGGTCCATGCCGGACCGGTAGGGGCGGTCGCTGGTCAGGGCGTCGAAGACATCGGCCAGGGCCAGCACCCTGGCCAGGAAGGGGATGTCCCCGCCGGCCAGCCCGCGGGGATAGCCGCTGCCGTCAAAATGTTCGTGGTGGCAGTGGATGATGTCGGCCACCTCGGCAAGGCTCGGAATGGGCTTGAGGATCATGGCCCCGATGCCGGGATGGGTCTTGATGACCTCGAACTCCTCGACAGTGAGCCGGCCCGGCTTCTGCAACACGTTGTCGGGAATGCCCACCTTGCCGATGTCGTGCAGGCGGCCGGCGGTATTGGCCATCTCCACCAGGGCGGCGTCATGGCCCATGTGGCTGACGATCTTGACCGCGGTGTGGGCCACGTTTTCGGAATGGCTGCTGGTGTAGTGGTCCCGCGCGTCCAGGGCATGGGCCAGGCTCATGATGCTGGACAAGAGCATCCGCTTTTCCAGGCCCTCCATCTCCTGGAGGGTGCGCTCCAGGAGATCCCTGTAGTCCAGGATGCTCTCCACCAAAATGATCATCTGGTCGGCCTTGAAGGGCTTGGTCAGAAACGCCGCCGCCCGCAGCTCGCGCATGCTCCGGGCGTTCTCCAGGCTGTCGTCGGTGCTCATGGCCACAAAGGGGATGGGGGCGAATTCGGGGATCTCAAGCAGCTTGGCGCGGAAGGCCTTGCCGTCCATGACGGGCATGTGGATGTCGGAGATGACCATGTCCACCCGGCGCTCGCTCATCACCGCCAGGGCTTCCTTGCCGTTTCCGGCGCTGACCACCGCATACCCTGCGCTGGCCAGGTGGTTTTTCATGAAATCGCGGATGGCCCGGGAGTCGTCCACCACCAGGACGAGGGGAGCCCTGCCCCCAGGGGCGGGCCCGCGCGTGGAGGATGCCTGAGAGAGCCCGTCAAGATCCATACGCCCTCCATGGCCCCTGCCGCCGGGGGCAGAGGGGTTGTGCCGACAGGACATGGCCCGCCGGCTGGGCCTTCCGATTCCGCCAGGCCCCGGAGCAAAATCCGCAGCGGCCTGCTCAAGCCGCCCTTGCGCTTCAACCCGCGTCAGGGGACAAAAGGCCTTTTCAGAAGCGCTATCAGGAACGGGAGAGCATGGCAATGCCCGCTCCGGCAAAGGCGACAACATCCCGGAGGCTTAAGCCCACGCCTTTGGTGCCCCTGCCGCGGCGCGCCGGAACACCTAATCCGCCTGGATGCCGTAGCCCTTGAGCTTGCGGTACAGCGAACTCCTGTCCAGCCCCACGGCCTCGGACAGCCTGGTCACGTTGCCGCCGAACTCGCGCAGCTTGGCCTCCAGGAAGCGCGCCTCAAAGGCTGCGCGGGCCTGCTTCAGGTCCAGGGGGCCGGCCTGGAAGCTCGAAGGGATGTCGTCCTCGTCCTCGGACGCGGGCGCTGCGGAAGGCGCCGGAGGGGCAGCGGGCAGGGGCGCCGGCGGGGAGCCAAAGGCCGGTCCGGCTGGCACGGTGGCCCGGGACAGGATGTCCGGCGGCAGGCGGTCCGGGGTGACCTCGCGCCCGCCGGCCAGGATGAGCATGCGCTCCACGAAGTTCTTCAGCTCGCGCACGTTGCCCGGCCAGGGGTAGGTCTGCAGGATGGCCAGGACCTCGGGGTTGAAGGCGGCGCGCTTGCAGCCGCCCCGCCGCGTCAGCGAGTCCACGAAGTCGGCGATCAACAGCGGGATGTCGCTGGCGCGCTCGCGCAGGGGCGGCACCGTGAGCGGGAAGACCTTGAGCCGATAGTACAGATCCTCGCGGAAGTTGCCGACGCGGATCTCGGCCGGCAGGTCCTTGTTGGTGGCGGCCAGCACGCGCACGTCCACGCTGATGGTCTTGCGCCCGCCCACGTGCTCGAAGCGCTGCTCCTGCAGAATGCGCAGGATCTTGGCCTGGGTCTTGAGGCTCATGTCGCCGATCTCGTCCAGGAACAGGGTGCCCTTGTGGGCCAGCTCGAACTTGCCGGCCTGGGCCTTGTCCGCGCCGGTGAAGGCGCCCTTCTCGTGGCCGAAGAGCTCGCTTTCGATGAGCTCCTCGGGGATGGCAGCGCAGTTCACGGCCACGAAGGCCTGGCCCGCGCGGCGGCTCTGGGCGTGCAGCAGGCGCGCGGCGATCTCCTTGCCCGTGCCGTTCTCGCCGGTGATGAGCACCCAGGCGTCCGTGGGGGCCACCTGGACGATCATCCCGCGCAGGTGGCTCATGGCCGGGGAATCCCCGGTGAGGCGCACCTCGACCTCGCCCAGGGTGTGGCGCAGGGCCAGGTTCTCCTGCTTCAGGCGCGAGAACTCCAGGGCCTTGTGCGCCGCCAGCACGACCTTCTCCAGGGAAAGGGGCTTCTCGATGAAGTCAAAGGCCCCGCGCTTGAGGGCCGTCACCGCCGTCTCGATGGTGCCATGCCCGGAGATCATGACCACCGGCAGCTCGGGCCGGTCCTCCTTGATGCGCGCCAGCACGTCCAGGCCGTCCAGGCCGGGCAGCCAGATGTCCAGGAACACCAGGTCCACGGCCTCGCCGGCGTCGAGCAGCTCCAGCCCGGCCTCCCCGGTATCCGCCTCCAGCACGGCAAAGCCCTCGTCCTCCATGATGCCTTTCAAGGAGAACCGGATGCCTGCCTCGTCGTCCACAACCAGGATGCGGCCGGGTTCGCTCATCATTCCTCCAACAGTTCCGGCGCGCCCAGCCGGACCGACTCAGGAGCGCGCCTTGCGGCGTCCTCAAAGGAGAAGCCCCCGTCGCCCATGAGCCCAAGGCAGGCGTCCACGGCCTCGGGGTCATAGATCAGGTCGCGCCCGGCCCGGATCTCCTCCAGGGCCCTGTCCAGGCCCAGGGCGGCGCGGTACGGCCGGTGCGAGCTCATGGCCTCCACCACGTCGGCCACGGCCAGGATGCGCGCCTCGCGCGAGATCTCCTGCCCCTTGAGGCCGCCCGGATAGCCGGAGCCGTCCAGGCGCTCGTGATGCTCCAGCACGGTGCGCGCCACGGGCCAGGGGAAATTCACCTCGCGCAGGATCTCAAAGCCCACCTCGGAGTGGCTCTTCATGATGCCCATCTCCATGTGCGAGAGCCGGGCCGGCTTGGCCAGGATCTCCGCCGGGACATAGACCTTGCCCACATCGTGCAGGATGCCCGAGACCTCCAGGCCCTCCAGGGTCTCCTGCGGCAGGCCCATCCGCCCCCCGATGGCGCAGGCCAGCCTGGCCACGCGCTGCTGGTGCCCGGCCGTGTAGGGGTCGCGCTTCTCGGCCATGCTGGCCAGGGCGCGCACCGTCTGGCGGAAGGCGGTACTCAGGGCCTGCATGCTCGTCAGCAGCTCCGTCTCGGCCTGCTTGCGCAGGGCCACGTTGCGCAGCACCAGGACCCGGCCCACGAAATTGCCGCGCGCCCCGAGGATGGGCGAGACCGACAGCCCCACCGGCACCTCCAGCCCGCTCGGGGTCACCAGCACCATGTCCTCGCACAGGGGATGCGGCCCGGCGGGACTGCAGATCTCCTCCAGGCTGGTCACCGGCAGGCGGGTGTCCGGCTCCAGGATGCTGAACAAGTCGGTGACCTCCCGGCCCAGGGCGGCCTCCGGCTCCAGCCCCAGGAGGGCCGCGGCCGCGGGGTTCAGGTAGCTCGCGCGGCCCTGGGTGTCCGTGGAGATCACGGCCTCGGCCAGGCTGCCCAGGGTCGTGGAGAGCAGCCGCTCGTTCTCCAGCAGCTGCGACTCGGTGCGCGACTTGTACAAGGCCAGCTCGATGGCCAGGGCCAGCTCATGGTCCTTGAAGGGCTTGGTGACGTAGCCGAAGGGGTCGGTGCGCTTGGCGCGGTCCAGGGTGGCCCCGTCGGTGATGGCGGAGAGGTAGACCACCGGCACATGAAAGCGCTCGTGCACCTCCATGGCCGCGTCGATGCCGTCCATGCCGCCCGGGAGCAGCACGTCCATGAGCACCAGGTCCGGACGCGCGGTCTCGACCAGGGCCAGGGCCTGGGCGCCGGTGGAGGCGCGGCCGGCCACCTCGTAGTCCAGACGCTCCAGGCTCGCCTGGATGCCCAGCGCAACGATGGCCTCGTCCTCCACCACCAGAATCCTGCCCTTGCCCATGCACGCTCCTCGGATAGCAGTTCGACTCTACGTCCGGCCCAGCGCATCCGCAAGGGCTCCGGCCAGGCTCGGGTGCCGGAACCTGTACCCGGCCGCCAAAAGTTTGTCCGGCTCCGCGCGCGCGCCGGAGAGCAGCACCTCCTCGGCCATCTGCCCCAGCAGCAGCTTGAGCGCAAGGCCGGGCGCGGGCAGCAGGGCCGGGCGGCCCAGGGCCCGGCCCAGGGCCCGGGCAAAGCCGCGGGAGTCCACGGCCTCGGGCGCGGCCAGATTGAACGGGCCCGCCAGGCCCGGGCTCCGCAGCAAAAAGGCAATGGCCCCGGCCTCGTCGTCCAGGTGGATCCAGGGCAGCATCTGGGTTCCCGCGCCCAGCGGCCCGCCCAGCCCCAGCCGGAACACGGGCAGCATCTTCGCAAGGGCCCCGCCGGGACCAAGGACCATGCCCGTGCGCACCACCACGCGGCGCACGCCGAGGTCCTCGGCCGCGCGGGTCGAATCCTCCCAGCGCCTGGCCACCTGGGCCAGAAAATTCCCGCCCGCAGGGGCGTCCTCGGACACGCTCTCCGGCCCGCGCGCGCCGTAGTAGCCCACGGCCGAGGCCTGCACCAGCGCCGCCGGGAGCACCCCGGCCCGGCTGATGGCGTCCATGACCGCGGCCCCGGCCTCCATGCGGCTTTCCAGGATGCGCCGCTTCTTGTCCGGGGTCCAGCGGCCGTCGGCGATGTTCTCGCCCGCCAGGTTCACGATGGCCGTGCCCGGCGTGAGGAGCCCGGCCCAGCCCGCGCCGCTGACGCCGTCAAAGGGCGCAGCAAGGATCCCCTGGCCCAGCACCGCCGGCACCCTGTCCGGCCTGCGCGAGGGCACGACGACCTCATGCCCCTGGTGCAGGAGCAGGCGCGCCAAGGCCCTGCCGATAAATCCTGTGCCGCCGAGAATGATGGTGCGCATGTTCTGCGGGATACGCGCAAACAGCCTCCAGGGCAAGCCGGGGCCCCGCGCCGGCCGGCCTTGAGGCCATTAGACAGCCGCGCAATTATGCCGTATATGACCTCTCGCCCTGCATCGGGGCAGACCCTTAAGAATGCGGCCCGGAGACCCTCCGGCCCAAACGTGCGAGACCATGACCGAAACCAAATTTATTCGAAATTTCAGCATTATCGCGCACATCGACCACGGCAAGTCCACCCTTGCGGACCGCATCCTGGAGATCACCGGGGTGGTGTCGGCGCGCGACCAGAAGGCCCAGTACCTGGACAAGATGGACCTGGAGCGCGAACGCGGCATCACCATCAAGGCCCAGACCGTGCGCATCCCCTACACCGCGCGCGACGGCCAGAAGTACATCCTGAACCTCATCGACACCCCCGGCCACGTGGACTTCTCCTACGAGGTCTCGCGCTCCCTGGCCGCCTGCGAGGGCGCGCTGCTGGTGGTCGACGCCTCCCAGGGCGTGGAGGCCCAGACCCTGGCCAACGTCTATCTGGCCCTGGACAACGACCTGGAGGTCGTGCCGGTGCTGAACAAGATCGACCTGCCCAGCGCCGAGACCGAACGCGTGGCCCGCGAGATCGAGGAGGTCATCGGCCTGGACTGCACGGACCCGGCCCTGGTCAGCGCCAAGAGCGGCCTGGGCGTGGCCGACTTGATCGAGCGCATCATCACGCACCTGCCGCCGCCCAAGGGCGACGCGGGCGCCCCCCTGAAGGCGCTGATCTTCGACTCCTGGTACGACACGTACCTTGGCGTGGTGGTGCTCTTCCGCGTCCTCGACGGCACCCTGAAAAAGGGCGAGAAGATCCGCATCTTCTCCTCGGGCAAGGAGTTCGAGGTCATGAAGCTCGGCGTGTTCAGCCCCGAGAGCGTCGAGGTCCCGGACTTCGGCCCCGGCGAGGTCGGGTTTCTGTGCGCCAACATGAAGGAGCTTTCCGACGCGCCCGTGGGCGACACCATCACCAAGGCCGAGAACCCCACCAAGACGCCCTTTCCCGGCTTCAAGAAGGTCAAGCCCATGGTCTTCTCCGGGCTGTACCCCATCGAGCCCAACGAATACGAGATGCTCAAGGTGGCCCTGGAGAAGCTGCAGCTCAACGACGCCGCCTTCAGCTTCGAGCCGGAGACCTCCAAGGCCCTGGGCTTCGGGTTCCGCTGCGGCTTTCTCGGCTTGCTGCACATCGAGATCATCCAGGAGCGCCTGGAGCGCGAGTTCCAGGCCCGGCTCATCACCACCGCGCCCTCGGTCATCTACAAGGTCAAGACCACCGACGGCCGCGAGCTCCAGATCGACAACCCGAGCCTTTTGCCCGACCCCAGCCACATCGCCGAGCTGCACGAGCCCTACGCCAAGGTGGAGATCCACGTGCCCAACGACTTTGTGGGCAACGTGCTGGGCCTGTGCGAGGAGAAGCGCGGCATCCAGAAGGACATGAAGTACCTGACCGCCAACCGCGTGGTCATCACCTACGAGATGCCCTTCGCCGAGATCATGTACGACTTCTTCGACAAGCTCAAAAGCAACACCAAGGGCTACGCCTCGCTGGACTACGAGATCGTCGACTACCGCCAGTCCGACCTGGTGCGCATGGACATCCTCATCAACACCGAGCCCGTGGACGCCTTCTCGGTCATCATCCACCGCGACGCCTCCTACCGCTTCGGCCGCAGCCTGGCCGTGAAGCTCAAGAAGAGCATCCCCCGCCAGATGTTCGAGGTCATCATCCAGGCGGCCATCGGCAACAAGATCATCGCCAAGGAGCGCGTGGCCCCCTTCCGCAAGGACGTCATCGCCAAATGCTACGGCGGCGACATCACCCGCAAGCGCAAGTTGTTGGAGAAGCAGAAAGAAGGCAAGCGCCGCATGCGCCGCATGGGCAACGTGGAGATCCCCCAGGAGGCCTTCCTGGCCGTGCTCAAGGCCGGCGACGACGAGTAGCAAACCGCGCGGCAGCTCCCCGCCGCCAAAGGAAGATGCATGAACCCCAGATGGCTCAAGACCCTCAAGGAATACGTGGAGGCCCTGCTGGTGGCGGTGGTGCTGGCGCTCATCATCCGCGCCTTCGTCGTCCAGGCCTTCAAGATCCCCACCGGCTCCATGCTGGAGACCCTGCAGATCGGCGACCAGCTCCTGGTGAGCAAGTTCCACTACGGCCTCCGGCTGCCCTTCACCGACCGCGTGCTCGTGCCCGTGTACGAACCCGCGCGCGGCGACATCGTGGTCTTCGAGTACCCCTTTGACGAGAAGCTCGATGTCTCGCGCCCGAACCTGAAGGACGTGGACTTCGTCAAGCGCGTCGTGGGCATCCCCGGCGACACGGTGGAGATCCGCGCCAAGGAGGTGCTGGTCAACGGCCAGCCCGTGAACGCGCCCTACATCCAGCACACCCGCGAGGACGTGGAGCCAAACCCCCTGCCCGAGGGCCATCCCGCTGTCAGCGTGGACCCCCAGGCCTATTTCGACCACTGCGAGGACGTGAGCTCCACCTGCCGCTCCAAGCGCGACTGGATGCCCAAGATCACCGTGCCCGAGGGCAAGTACTTCTGCATGGGCGACAACCGCGACGAGTCCTTCGACTCCCGCTTCTGGGGCTTTGTGGACCGCGCCGCCATCAAGGGCAAGGCCATGGTCATCTACTGGTCCTGGACCGGCCCCACCAACGTGCGCTGGAGCCGCATCGGCCGCATGCTGCACTAGACCCGGCAAGCCTCCGACTGGACACCTCCGGCCCGCGCCCAAGCGCGGGCCGTTTTTTTTCGCCGCGGCCCGGTCGCCAGGCCGGCAGAACCCGGGCCAGCGCAGCCCCTCCTGCGGAAAGCTCTGGGCAAAACCCGCGAAATCGCTTACGCTCTATGCGTCAACCGACGCCAAGGAGCACCCTGCCGTGATCGCCAAAGCCCGCACCGCCGCCCTGCTCGGCATCGACGCCCTGCCCGTGTCCCTTGAGGTGGACCTGACCCGCTCCGGCATGCCCGCCTTCACGCTCGTCGGCCTGGCCGAGGGCGCCGTGCGCGAGGCCAAGGAGCGCGTGCTCTCGGCGCTCAAGAACGCCGGGTACAGGCTGCCGCCCGCGCGCATCACCGTGAACCTGGCCCCGGCGGACTTGCGCAAGGAGGGCAGCGCCTACGACCTGCCCCTGGCCCTGTGCCTGCTGGCGGCCTCCGAGGGCCTGGACGCCGGGCTGCTGGCCCCGGACGACAACGCCACCGGAGCGGGCGGCTGGTTCCTGGCCGGGGAGCTCTCCCTGGACGGGGCCTTGAAGCCCGTGCCGGGCATCCTGCCCCTGGCCATCCTGGCCCGCGACCAGGGCGCGGCCGGGCTCATCGTCAGCGCGGACAACGCCGCCGAGGCCGCCGTGGTGCAGGGGCTCGCGGTCTACGGCGCGGACAGCCTGAGTCAGGCCGTGCGCATCCTCACCGGGGAGGACGCGCCAGCCCCCGCCGTGGTGGACGTGGACGCCCTGTGGGCCGGCCAGGCGGGCTTCGAGGGCGACTTCGCCGAGGTCAAGGGCCAGGAGCACGCCAAGCGCGCCATCGAGATCGCTGCTGCGGGCGGGCACAACCTGCTCTTCGTGGGTCCGCCGGGCAGCGGCAAAACCATGCTCTCCCAGCGCATCCCCACCGTGCTGCCGCCGCTGACCTTTGACGAGGCGCTCGAGGTCACCAAGATCTATTCCGTGGCCGGGATGCTTGACCGCGACTCGGCCCTGGTGGTCCGCCGCCCGTTCCGCTCGCCGCACCACACCATCTCCGACGCGGGCCTCATCGGCGGCGGGGTCAGCCCCCGGCCCGGCGAGGTTTCGCTCGCCCACCGGGGTGTCCTGTTTCTCGACGAACTGCCGGAGTTCAAGAAGCACGTGCTGGAGGTGCTGCGCCAGCCGCTCGAGGACGGCCGGGTGACCATCTCCCGCGCGGCCCAGTCGCTCACCTACCCATCAGACTTCATGCTCGTGGCGGCCATGAACCCCTGCCCCTGCGGGTACTTGACCGACGACCGGCACGTCTGCTCCTGCCAGCCGCTGGCCATCCACCGCTACCGCTCGCGCATCTCCGGCCCGCTCATGGACCGCATCGACCTGCAGGTGGAGGTGCCGGCCGTGCCCTACGAGGACCTGAAGGCCCCGCGCGGCAGCCGCGACTCGGCCACCATGCGCGCAGGCATCGTCAAAGTCCGCGCCATCCAGGCCGGGCGCTACAAGGGCTCAGGCATCCGGCTCAACGCCGACCTCCAGGGCGCGCTCCTGGAGCGCTGGTGCAAGGTGGGCGAGGCCGAGCACGGATTTCTCGAGCAGGCCGTGCGGCGGCTGGGGCTCTCGGCCCGGGCGTACACGCGCGTGCTGCGCATCGCCCGCACCATAGCCGACATGGAGGACGCTGAAAACGTCGGGATCCCGCACCTGGCCGAGGCCATCAACTTCCGCACCATGGACCGGGTGAACCAGCCGGGGGAGTGAAAGAGCCGCAGTCCCTATGCACCACAATCATATACATGACAAGCCATTGACACTTCGATACCCCTTGGCTATATTGCATCCATGGAGATTATGTCCGCTTTCGAATTGGTTATGTCGGCACTCCACATCGCCGTAAAGCCCGTTAGACGCTGGCTTGCTACACAATTATTCAAAACTAAATTTGAGCGCGTTAAAAAAATTGTCTGCTACTATCAGGCTGAAATAATACAACAATCGTTTCTTCTCGGTGAAGAACACAAACGACTCAGGAAAAGCATTGAGGCATACCGCCCCTTAAGGAGTTCGGCGGAGAAACTGCGTAACGCCAAAGTGATAAAAGATAGAACGGCAAAAATTGAGCGGGATGTTGGCGAAGCGATTGATGTTGCATCCAACAAGCTATTCGAAACCCTCGAGAATTACTTTACATCGCGTAACAAGCGAGAAGACTGTCCAAGGCTGTGAATCAAGCTCGTGTCGACAAACCGCAACGGGGTGGTAGTCCTAAAGTCACGCCGCCGGAGCAGACCATGCAGCTACAGTGATCACGAAACAACCATCAATCCAGGCTCTGCCGCATACCGTATATATGAAGAAAAAGTAGACTATTACTCTTGCCCTGACATCCCAGCAGCCTGCCTCAAGGACCCTCCAGATTACAACAACGACCGGCTAGACATCGACCGCGTGAGGGAAGAATACATACTTAGCGTGTGGCAGCGTCTGCGTATCAAATACTTAAGGCACAATGATCCTGCCTGGGTCGCGTGCTGGCGCAGCATTGGTAATGTCCCCCCCTCTCGTGACTCTTGCTATAAATCGACCATCGTCATCCCCATCGCCCTGAGAAACCAAGTCGGTTCAGACTTTGCGGGTGCCCTGATCCAGAAGGTGAAGGAAAGATCTTTACATGTTGCCTTTCCTGATGACATAGGGACCTTAGAGGATAACCATTTTGACCCCGTCTTTGGGCTTTTGTGCATGGACCATCCCTCTGCTAATTATTTTGACGTAGAGAACGATGCCAGATTCGCCTTCATCCTCTCGGACTTGTTTAGCATTTTTCTCTGGCTGCGCATCATGTACATTGACTCCTCACATATACGGAACGAGGCAAAAGACATTTTAAGATCTCACAATCTGGAGTAAACATGTCTCACAAGACAATACCGACCGAACACGACAAGCAGCGGCAGACAAAACCCGACGAGACCTCAAAGCGTACGGTTGGGTATATTGTCTTCGATCAAAGCGTGTTTAAACAGCCCAAGGTGACCGTAAAGGCAGCGGCAAACGCTTCAGGCTGACTGTTCGGGGGACTTCTCTGCTTTGTCAATCAAAGACAAAGCAGAGAAGTCTCTTTTCCCAACGCCAGTTTGTCGTTGAAGTTCTTAAGCGCAGGTGTCATTACCCTGCGCAACCTTTGTCTTTCGATACAACTCTCCCCCACATACATCCCCCACCAGGTGCGCCTGGCCGAGGCCGTCAACTTCCGCACCATGGACCGGGTGAACCAGCCGGGGGAGTGTGGACAGCACCCGCCCAATCCCAATCCCCACCGCAAAAGGGGAATTGCCCTGCGCCGCAAGTTCTGCTAGGCAGAAGGCGCACCCGGCAGGCCACGCCAACGCTCATTCCCGCCTGCCCCAGCGCGCCCAAGCCGCCCTGCAATCAGGAGGAACCGTGACCCTGCTCAGCGTGTATGATTTTGCCGCCGGACCGCTCTTCGCCTTCTCCTTCAGCGTGTTCGCGCTGGGATCGGCGTGGCGCGTGCTGCGCTTCATCCTGCTGGCCCAGAAGGCCGACCCCGCCGCCCTCAAGGGCTTCCGCCCGGCCTGGGCGCTGAAGAGCGTCCTGCACTGGCTGGTGCCCGCCAACATCACCGCGCGGGCGAACCCGCTCATGACCCTGGCCGGGTTCGCCTTCCACCTGGCGCTCCTCGCCGTGGCGCTGTGCTTCTCGGCCCACGTGGTGCTGGTGGACCTGGCCTGGAACCTCTCCTGGCCCGCCCTGCCCGACGAGGCCGCGGACTGGCTGACGTACCTGTTCCTGGCCGCGGCGGCCTTTTTCGTCTGGCGGCGGCTGGCCCTGCCGCACGTGCGCGCCCTGACCACGCCCTCGGACTGGCTGGTGCTGGCGCTCACCGCCCTGCCCATGCTCACGGGCCTGATGGCCTTTCGCCAGTGGGGCGACTACGACCTCCTGATCACCCTGCATGTGCTTTCCGCAAATCTTCTGCTGCTGGCCGTGCCCTGCACCAAGCTCTCCCACGCCGTGCTCTTCTTCGTCTCGCGCGCCGTCACCGGCAGCGACTTCGGCAAGCGCAGCGTGGGCGCCTGGTAGCCCCCGGAATATCCGTTTCAAGGAGACCTGATGGACATCGCCAAGCTGAAAACCGCCCTGGCGGGCAAGAGCGGCGCGCGGCTCAAGCTGTGGATGGAGATCTGCGCGCGCTGCGGGCTGTGCGCCCAGGGCTGCCACTTTTTCCAGTCCGACCCGATCCCCGAGCACGTTCCCGCCTACCGCCTGAAGCCCCTGGCCGAACTCCTGCGCAAAAAGGGAGAGGTGGACGAGGCCTTCATTCAGTGGCTGGTGGACGTGGCCTACGGCACCTGCACCATGTGCCAGCGCTGCACCATGTTCTGCCCCCACGGCATCTCCGTGCCCTTCCTGGTGCGCGCCACGCGCTCGCTGGCCGTGAGCCAGGGCCTGACACCCAAGGGCCTGGCCGACGGCCTGGCCAACGCCCTTTCCATCGGCAACAACCTGGGCATCACCCAGGACGAGTACCTGGAGACCGTGGAGTGGCAGCTGGAGGAGCTCCAGGCCGAGATGCCCGACGCGAAGGCCCCCATGGACAAGAAGGGCGCGGAGGTCATGCTGACCTTCCACCCGCGCGACATCAAGTTCTACCCCCAGAACCTTTACGGCTACCTGAAGCTGTACAACGCCGCCGGGCTGGACTTCACCCTCACCAGCGAGACCGGCTGGGACTCCACCAACCTGGGCCTCTTCGCGGGCGACGACGCCGGGGCCACGGAGATGTGCCGCCGCGTGGTGGCGGCGGGCGAAAACCTGGGGGTCCGAACGGTGCTCACGGCGGAGTGAGGGCACTCCATCCGCGCCCTCAAGTTTGAGGGACCCAACTGGCTGAAACGTGACTTTCCCTTCGAGGTGGTGGCGCCCATGAAGATGTGGGCCGACCTCTTCCGGCAGGACCGGCTGAAGCTCAAGCATCACTTTCACAAAGAGCCCATGACCTTCCAGGACTCTTGCAACTTCATCCGCAACGCCGGACACTTCGAGGACTCGCGCCTGCTCCTGGACCATGTCGCGGCGGACTTCCGGGAGATGCACCCCAACGGCGTGCACACCTACTGCTGCGGCTCCGGCGGCGGGCACGGGCTCATGAGCGAGTACAAGCAGAAGCGCCTGGCCACGGCCAGGGCCAAGGCCGAGTGCATCCGCGCCACCGGGGCCGAGGTGGCCGTGGTGGCCTGCCACAACTGCGAGGACGGCATCCGCGACGGGCTCAAGGCCCATGAGGTGCCCGCGGCCGTGCACCTGTTCAGCGGCTACCTGGCCGAGGCCGTGGACCTGGAATAGGGCGGGGAGGTCTCCGGCGTCCAAAGGGCCTGAGGCCCTCTGGACGCCCCGTATGACCGGACAAAGCCGAACGGGCTGTTCCAGGTTCCTCCTGAAACAGCCCGTTCGGCTTGAATGCGGATTCCAAAGGGCCTCAAGGCCTTTGGTGGGACTAGTGGAGGCCCTTGCCGTTCAGGAACGAGCTGTAGCGCTTGTCCGTGCCCTGGATATGGCTTACCAGCCAGTCCTTCAGGAAGCGCATGATCTCCATGGTCACCTTGGCCTTGCCGCTCTTCAGGCCCGCCTCGAAGTCCAGCACCTGCTGCACCAGCTTGGCGTGGGCGGCCTTGTGCTGGATGGATTCCGGATAGCCGTATCGGTCGAAGTACTCCTCCTCCTGGCCGAAGTGCTTCACCGTATATTCCTTGAGGCGCTGCACAACGCCCGCGAGCACCGCTTCGGACTTGCGCGCGCGCATTGCCGTGTGCAGTTCGTTGATGAGCCCCAGAAGCACCTGGTGCTGCTCGTCGATGAGCCGGATGCCCACCGACAGGTCGCCCGACCACTCCATGAGCTTGTCCGAAGACACGCCTGAGAGCTTGCCGCTGGCCATGCCCTGGATGATGGAGTCCAACTCCTCGGCCAGCCCGGAGATCTCCACCACCACGCGGGCGGACTGCTCCACGCTTGCGGCGGTCTTCCGGGCCACCTGGTTGATCTCGGCCACAGAGCGGTTGATCTCCTCACTGGTGGCGGACTGCTCCTCGCTGGCCGTGGCGATGGAGGCCACCTCCATGGCGGTCTCCTGCACGATGGACACGATCTCCTCCATGTAGTGGCCGGATTCCTCGGCCACGCGCGAGCTCTCGATGATGTCGGAGGCGGCGGCGTCCACGGCCACCACGTTCTCCCGGGCGCGCTCCTGGATGCTGCGTACGGAGTCGCCCACCTGCTTGGTGGCGGTCATGGTCTTCTCGGCCAGCTTGC
Source organism: Pseudomonadota bacterium (assembly GCA_018822105.1). Taxonomy (GTDB): domain Bacteria; phylum Desulfobacterota; class Desulfovibrionia; order Desulfovibrionales; family Desulfovibrionaceae; genus Humidesulfovibrio. Next base: position 106,858 of record JAHJLB010000001.1, on the reverse strand, counting down.
GCACCTCGTCGGCCACCACGGCGAAGCCTCTGCCCGCGTCGCCTGCTCTGGCGGCCTCGATGGCGGCGTTCAGGGCCAGCAGGTTGGTCTGGTCGGCGATGTCGGAGATGACGCCCAGGACCTGGCCGATGCCTTCGGCCTGGTTGCCCAGGCTGGTCATGGTCTCCTTCAGGGCCAGGATGCGGTCCTTGACGCGCTCGATGGAGGTGACGGCCTCGCGCACGCCCTTGGCCCCGGTCTGGGCGTTGCCCTTGGCGCGGTCGGCGCTCTGGGCCGCGTCGCCGGTGTTGCGGGCGATGTCGAGGATGGCCTCGCTCATCTGCTCCATGGCCAGTGTGGTGGCGGAAACGCGCTCGGTCTGCACCTGCACGTCGCTGCCCACCTGCTCCATGTTGCCATTGAGTTCGCGCACGGCCCCGAAGATGCGCTCAGCGGAGGTCTTGGCCTTGGCCGAAGCGACACGCATGTTCTCCAGGAGCTCGGCCATCGCCATCTCCTTCTCGCGGCTCTCGGCCAGGACGCGCTGGGTGGAGGCGGTCTCGCTTTCGGCCTGGGCCTCCTTCTCCCGCGCAACCTCGGCGGCCTTGCCCAGATGCACCACCAGACCGCACAAGACCTCGCGCAGGTCGGCGAACTCGCTGGGCATGGATTGGGCCGGGCAGGCCGCAGCCGTGCCCTTGGCGATCTGGCTGGCGTATCCGCGCAGGGCGTCCAGCGGCAGCACAAGCTGAGCATGCACGGTCATGAACAGGGCCGCCGCACCCAGCATGGCCAGCAAAAACAGCCCCAAGCGCAGGGCCAGGGAGGTGTCCGGCCAGAAGCTGGTGGCAAACAAGGCGCTGGCCGCGCCCACGAGGATCAGGCCGGAGAAGGCCAACCGGGATTTGATGCTGGCCGAGGCAGGCTGAGGCATATATGCTCCTTCAAAGGCGAGGAAGGGGGGCAGGCAGCCCAACCTCTATTGTGTAGTGCGAATTTGCCTGGACACGAAGTATCCTTCCTCTTCGACGTTAGGTCAACATATCTTACGGAGCAAGGCTTGGCACACCGTGCTCATTGACGCAGGCGCACGACCTGCCGTAGGGTCGGCCATGGTCGAAACCCCTTCCGCAGCACATGCCCAGGCCATGAAGGAAAAGAACGGCGCCGCGCTGTCCTCTGTGCTGGCGGCGCTGCTTTTGACGGGCATGAAGCTGGCCGCCGGGCTGTACACCGGCAGCCTGGGCATTCTTTCCGAGGCCGCCCACAGCGGACTCGACCTGGTGGCCGCCGGGGTCACCCTCTACGCCGTGCGCCTCTCGGCCCTGCCCGCGGACGCCAAGCACCCCTACGGCCACGGCAAGGTGGAGAACCTCTCGGCCCTGGCCGAGACCGGGCTTCTGCTCCTGACCTGCGTCTGGATCATCTACGAGGCCGTGGACCGGCTCTTCTACCACCCGCGCGAGGTGGACGCCTCCCTCTGGGCCGTGGGCGTCATGGTGGTGTCCATCGTGGTGGACTTCTCGCGCTCGCGCATGCTGCTGGCCGCTGCCAAGAAGCACAACAGCCAGGCCCTGGAGGCCGACGCCCTGCACTTCTCCACGGACATCTGGTCGTCCCTGGTGGTGCTGGCTGGCCTGGGCGCCCTGGCCCTGGCCGACCTCGTCGCGCCTGGCTCCGCGCTCAAGCCCTGGCTGCTGCGGGCCGACTCCCTGGCCGCCCTGGCGGTCAGCGGCATCGTGCTCTGGGTCAGCTGGAAGCTGGGCTGCCAGGCCGTGGACGTGCTGTTGGACTCCGGAGTGCAGAAGGCCTCGGGTCAGATCGAACGGGCCGTGGGCAGCCTGCCCGGCGTCACGGGCGTGCGCCGCGTGCGCGTGCGCGCCAGCGGCCCGGCCAGCTTCGTGGACATGCGCCTGCTCATCCAGCCGGGGCTCGACGCCGACGAGGCCCACCAGGTGGCGCGAGAGGCGCGAGAGGCGGCCCGCAGCGTGCTGCCCGGAGCCGATGTGCTGGTGGAGGTGCGCCCCCAGGAGCAGGGCGCCAGCGGCCTTCTGGAGCGCGTGCGCGCGGTGGCCGGGCTATTCTCCCTGAGCGCCCACGACATCCAGGTGCGCCAGGTCGACGAGGGCCTGGCCCTCGACCTGCATGCCGAGGTGCCGGGGAGCCTGTCCCTGGCCGAGGCCCACGCCCGGGTCACGGACATGGAGAAGGCCCTGCGCCGCGAGCTCGGGCCCGTGCTCTCCGTGGTCACGCACATCGAGCCCGAGGGCGCGCACCCGGCGCCCATGCCCGAGCACGGCGAGGCCGCCCAGGCCCTGCGCCAGGCCATCGAGGACATGGTGGAGGAAACCGACGGGGTGTGCGACATGCACCGGCTGGAGCTGCACCGCTCGGGCGCGCGCTTCGGGGCCTCGTTCCACTGCCGCATGCACCCGCAGACGCCCATCACCCGCGCCCACGACGTCACCGTGGCGCTGGAGGCTTCCCTGCGCGCACGCCTGCCGGAGCTGGTCCGCGTGACCATCCACATGGAGCCGGACGTGCTGGCCCCGGACCTGCCGCCGCTGGTGTGAGCCCTGACTGAAGCCTATCCCTACCGCCCCAGCCTGCGCTGCAACAGCACGAAATCCGCCAGGGTCAGCATGACCATGGCCTTCAGGACCGGCACGATGCGCGGGATGGCGCAGATGTCGTGCCTGCCGCCGATGCTCAGGCGCACGGCCTCGCCCTGGCGGTTCACGGTCTGCTGCTCGCGGGCGATGGACGGAATGGGCTTGACGTAGACCCGCGCGACGAGCTCCTGGCCGCTTGAGATCCCGCCCAGGATGCCCCCGGCGTGGTTGGAGCTGAATCCCTCCGGGGTCATGGCGTCGTTGTTCTCGCTGCCGAGCCGGCACGCGGCCGCGCAGCCCGCGCCGATCTCCACGGCCTTCACCGCGCCCACGCCCATGAGGGCGTAGGCCAGGCGCGCGTCCAGCTTGTCGAACACCGGCTCGCCCAGGCCCGCGGGCACGCCCGTGGCGCGCAGCTCCACCACGCCGCCCAGGGTGTCGCCGCCGGCCTTGACCTGGAGCACCCGGTCCTCCCAGGCCGCCACCACATGCGGGTCCACGCTGAAGAAGGGCCGCAGGAGCGCCCCGCCGAAATCGCGCAGGGTGGCCGGAATGCCGCCCAGCTCCACGGTGGCCGCCTGGACGTGAACGCCCAGCGCGCCGAGCAGCTCCTGGGCGATGGCCCCGCCGGCCACGCGCGACACGGTCTCCCGTCCTGAGGAGCGCCCGCCGCCCCGGTAGTCGCGCAGGCCGAACTTGGCGTCAAAGGTCAGGTCCGCGTGGCCCGGGCGGTACACGTCCTTGATCTTGGAATAGTCGCGCGAGCGCTGGTCCTCGTTTTCGATGACAAAGCCGATGGGCGTGCCCGTGGTCAGCCCCTCGAACACGCCGGAGAGCAGGCGCACGGCGTCGGCCTCCTGGCGCGCCGTGGTGGCAGCGCCGCCCTGGCCGGGCTTGCGGCGGTCCAGCTCGGCCTGGATCACGGCCTCGGAGAGGGCCAGGCCCGGGGGGCAGCCGTCCACCACGCCGCCAAGGGCCGGGCCGTGGGATTCGCCGAAGGTGGTCAGCTTGAACAGGGTGCCGAAGGTGTTGCCGCTCATAAGATACCGTCCTTGTATATTGCGGGCGCGTCACGCGCCCAGAAAGGCCTCGCAGGCCGCAGCCCCGGCCTCGAAATCCACGCCCCCGGCCAGCTCCAGGGCCGGCACGCCGTCTAGGGCCTCCAGGCACTGCTCCGGGGTGAGCCGCGCGCCCGCAGCCAGGGCCTGGGGCAGATAGAACAGGCCCGGCGGCTTGCGCAGGGCCTCCAGCAGGTCCGGGCGCTGGGGCAGATGGACCCGGCGGGGCAGCACAGCGCCGCCCCCCTGCCGCCAGTTCAGCACCACCACCCCGGCCAGGGGCGCGGCCAGGCGGAACCGTCCGGGTCCGAAGCAGGCGTCGATGGACGCGTCGAACTTGTCCTCCACCGCGCGCAGGGCCTCGGGGCCCAGGCCCGCATAGGCCCGCCGGGCGGCCTCGGGCAGCACCCCCATCAGCAGTGGGGCCAGGGCCGGGTTGCCCAGGGCCGTGCCGGGATTGAGCCGGGGATGCTTGGGGATGCCGTGCAGCACCGGCCCGCGCCCGGGCCCGGCGGGCTCCACCAGCACCCTGTCGTTGCTCAGAAAATCCAGGCCGCGCGTGAGCAGGTGCAGGGCCAGGGTGGACTTGCCCAGCCCGGCGAACCCGCACAGGGCCAGGGCCCTGCCCCCGCGGGAGACCGGCCGGGCCACCCCGGCGGCATGGCCGAGCATCCAGCCCGCGGCCAGACGCCGCTCCATGTAGCGCGCGCAGATGAAGTTCACCAGCTGGTTGCGGTTGGCCGCGCAGGGGCCCACAGCGAGGTTCCGGCCCGCGCCGAAGAGAAAGAGCATGCCCGTGGCCTGCTTGCGCACCACGCGCCCGCCTCCGTCCCCGTTTTCCTCCCCGTTTGCGCCGGGAAAGTCGGCGAAGCGCTCCTTGTCCGCCCGCTTGCCCGGCGCGTGGGCCTTGACCGCGAGGTCCACGGGGGGCTCCTGCTGGGGCGCCTCAAGCAGCAGAAATTCCAGGTCCGCCGGGCCGCAGTCCCCGGCCTGCACGAATCCCGTGAAATAGCCGCGCAGATCCTCGAACACCGCGGCGGAGTTGCTGCGCAGGCGAAGCGTCAGCTCCTCGATGCGCAGCCGCAGGCCAAAGCGCACCGGAAAGCGCGCGGACAGGCCCTGCGCCAGGGTCGCCAGGCTCGGGGCGCTCACGCCTGCGGCCCCTGCCGCAGGCGGCGCAGGGCGTGGGCCGTGAACAGCCCGGCCACATCCAGGCCGCGCGCCTCCCTGAGCCCCCGGAACCCGCCAAAGGCCGAGACCTCGAAGACGTAGGGGCCGCTCTGGGTGAGGGCCACGTCCACGCAGGTGAAGTCCAGGCCAAAGGGCTGCCGGGCGCGGTCGGCCAGGGCGATGATCTCCGCGGGCGGGTCAAAGGCGGCGTAGCGGCCGCCGCTCGCCGTGCTGGTGCTCCAGGCCGCGCCCACCGCCCCGGAGGACGGGCCGGCCTGCTTGCGCCGGGCGTAGGTGCCCAGGTACTCGCCGCCCAGGAAGCACACGCCCAGGTCCTGGCCGCGCAGGTCCAGGGCCTGCTGGATGTACAGGACCCGGTTCACGGCCTGGAAGCGCTCCAGCACCACGGCCGCGGCCTCCGGCCCGGCCTGGGCCATGTCCAGCAGGACCATGCCGCGCGCCTTGGACGTGTACAGGGGCTTCAGGATGGCGCGGCCATAGGACCGCACCGCGTCCAGGGCGCAGGCCAAATCCTCGGTGACCGTGGTGGGCGGCAGGGGCAGCCCGGCCAGGGACAGGGTCACGGAGCAGGCCAGGCGGTCCACCAGGCGCAGGATCCGCGAAGGGTCGGAAAAGCACGGCACCCCGCGCCCGGCCACAAAGCGCAACAGCTCCAGACGGTCGAGCATGTCCGGCGAGTACTGGGGCGCGGCCTTCTTGATGAGCACGGCGTCCATCTGGCAGAGGTCCACGGCGGGCAGGCCGGGGCGGGCGCAGAGCACGCCGCCCCCCGCCCCGTCCGCGGCCAGCTCCAGGCGCGCGGAGCCCAGGTCCAGCAGCAGCCGCTCCCCGGTTGCCCCGGCTGCGGCGTCCGCCAGCGCCTCCGAGGACCAGCCCCCCGGTATGCCCACAACTGCGATGCGCATCCCCGGCCCCCTCAAGTGAACAGCACGGGCCTGGGCAGACGATACTCCTCCCAGGGCGCGCCGCCCGCCCTGTGCTCCTCCAGGCCCTCCATGAGGTAGTGGGCGCGCAGGGACATCTCCCGGGCGAAGTCGTAGTTCAGCTCGAACCGCGTGGACGTGAGCAGGGAGCGGACCAGCCCCAGGGCCAGCCGGACCTGCCAGGCGCTGTCGCCGATGTCGTCGGCGAAGGCCTGGGCATGGTCGTGGAAGGAGGCGATCATGTGGTTGATGCGGCCGCGCAGGGCCGGCTCGAAAATGGGCATGCGGAAGAAGGACACCAGGAACACGCTCACGTCCTCCAGCCAGTCGCCCCGGTGCGAACGGTGCAGGTCCACATAGTGCATGCGCGGGGCGGCATGGTCGTAGACGATGTTGTTGGCGTTGAAATCCCCGTGCAAAAGCACGGTCATGGGCGCAGAGAGGCCGGATTCGATGGCCCGGCAGCGCTCGATGAGCTCCTCGGTGGAGAGCAGGCCCACCCCGCCCAGGCGGCGCGCCTTGCGGAAGAAGTCCGGGTGCACGTGGCGCACCGCGGCCAGCCGCCCGTCCAGCTGGGCCATGAAGGCGGCGGGCACGGGGCCGCGCTCCAGGGTGGCGCGCCAGATGTCGCCCACGGTCTGCTCAAAGACGAAGATGGCGTCCTCCAGCACGTCCCAGTCCGCGGTGAGCACCACCTCGTTCCAGGTGCAGCCGGACAAAAACTCCACGAGCATGGAGGCGTTCTCCTCGTCCTCGTGGTAGCTGAAGATGCGCGGGCCGGTGCCGGGCGAGACCCGCGCCCAGAGCTCGATGCATTCGCGCTCGCGGCGGATCTTCTTCAGGTTGCCTTCCTTGAAGATGCCGCTCTGGGCCGGGTCCGGGGCCGCGTCCCTGGGGCTCACCCGGCCGATGCGGCAGCCGGAGCGCGTGCCCCAGATGGAGCGGAAGTCGATGTCCGAGACGTCGCCCTCGAAGCCGCTTTGCGTGAGGTTCTGCTGCAGGGCCTGGAACTGCTCGATCTTGATCTTCTCGCCGATGACCGAGAACAGCAGCGCCTCGCCGATGTTCAGCAGCGAATCCCCGATGCGCTCCAGGTAGCGGAAGATGAAGATGGCCGTGATGCAGTTCTCCACCTCGCGGCCGTGCCGCAGCTCGTTCATGAGCCGGTCGAAGGTGTCCTTGTACAGCCGGTCCAGCTCGAACTCCGCGCGGCAGATGCCCAGGGCCCCGGCCACCTCCGCCCGGGAGCGCACCTCCAGGATGCGCGACAGGCTCTCTTCGATGATGTCGAACAGCGGCCCGGGGTCATTGCGGATGAGCATGTTCTTGTCGTGCAGGTAGCGCATCTGCCCGGCGATGTTCACGCAATAGTCGGCGATGCGCTCCAGGTTGCCGGAGATGATCTGCAGGCCCCGGATGCGGTCGATGTCGCGCTTGGACAGCCCGCGGGCCGTGTGGATCCTGGAGAAGCACTTCTCCTCCACGATGTTCTTGAGGTTGTCGATGTAGTCGTCGCGCGAGACGACCTTGTCGTAGCCCGCGTGGGTCGGCGCGGACACGAAGGCGCGGGTCTCGCTCACCTGGCTGGTCACCTCCAGCACGAGGAAGCGGAAATTCTCCTCAAGTCCCTCCAGGGCTTTCATCGCTGCCTAGGCCTTGATGCGCAGCGTCTCGCCGGCCTTCGGGGCGTCCTCGTCCGGGCACTTCCAGTTGATGGCCAGGGACAGCCGCCCCTCGCCGCCCCGGCGCCGCGCCTTCACCGTGAAGGACAGAAGCCCGGAAGGCTCCAGCACGAACTCCTCGGTCCCCGTGGCCACCACCAGCCGGCCCTTGTCCAGGCCCTCCATGACGGCCTCCAGGTATTTGCGGATGCTCGCGGCGTCCTGCACGGATTCGAAGACAAATCTCTGATCGTGGCCCATGATCAAACCTCCCGGCAGGCGCTAGCCGTCAAGCCGCGCCGCGTATTCCTCGATGACCCGCACCCTGTCCATGTCCGCAATGATGAGCTTCTTGCCGATGGAGATGTCGTCCCAGGCGGGCTGCAGGCCGATTTCGCGCCGGGTCTTGCACGAGTTGCCGTTGGCCGCCGGCAGGGTCTTTTCGCCCATGTGCGTGTCGTCGCCCATGAACACCAGCATGCGCCGCTCGCCCGCGGCCTTGCGCCGGTTCTTCTCGTACAGCACGTTGATGAGGAACTCCGTATAGCGCTGGGACTGCGGGTTCCAGACCTCGTAGCCGTCCACGTCGTACTCGGCCAGCAGGATGGGCCAGAACTGCTCCGGGTGCGGGATGACCACCCCGCCGCCCAGGGCCCGCGCCTCCTCGATGAACTCCGTGGTGCGGTAGAAATAGGTCAGCGGAAACTGGGCCTTGACCATCTGCTTCACGGCCTTGAGAAAGACCTGGACGCGGTTCACCAGGCGGTCGCCGAGCAGCGGCCGGTGGCCGTCCACGAAATTGCGCACCAGCTTGTTCTTGAAGGCGTCCTGCGCCAGGCTGTCGCGCTGCTTCTCCACCAGGGCCGAGAGCTTGCGGCAGAGGACGCGCGCCAGGGCCACGATCTCCTCCTCGGCGCCCGTCTCCCGCGCTGCGGCGGACAAAATGGCCTCGTCCTCGCCGGTGACGGCGCGCAGGTAGTCGAAGAGCTGGCTGGAGCGGTAGCTCAGGGTGTGCGCGAGCATGCTCTTCAGCGCGCTGGCCTCGGCCAGGCGTTCGGTCCGGAAATGCAGCAGGATCTGGACCTTCTGGTTGAACCCGCGCGAGTAGCAGTCCACCTCCACCCCGCTGTACGGCCCGTATTCCATGAGCTCGTTGTGCTGGGTGGGGATGATGAGCCGGGTGCGCATGGCCGGGTAGCTGGCCTCGATGCGCCTGCGGATGAGGTCCATGGGCACGAACTCCGGGTGCCAGTGCACGGCCAGCACGGCCTCCTGCGCCGGCTGGACCACGGCGGGCGTCACCACGCGCGCCCGCGCCGCCTCGTCCAGGCCCGTGCTGGTGATGGCCGCGAAGAGCCGCTCGTCGGCCTCGGTGGCCTCCGGGCACAGGGAGCTGCCGTCCATGGGCGCGCAGCACTCGCCGCCGTCCTCCGTATGCGTCATCGCCCCTCCTGGCGGAACTGCGCGTGGCAGGCGGATTTGCGCCGGGCCAGGCGCTCCAGCACTGCGGCCAGGGCCGCCGCGTCGCGCGCGGCATAGGCCTGGCGCAGGGCCTGGCAGTCGCTCCAAAACGCCGCTCCGGCCCGGGCCATCTCGGCCAGGGCCGCTCCGCTGACGGGCTGCCTGGCCTGTCCCATGAGCTCCGCAAGGCCGAGAAAACTCTCCAGCGCCTCGGCCGCGGGCAGCCGCCCCTCGCGCGCGGAGGCCTGCAAGGCCTTGTACTCCGTCTGCAGGCCCTTCTTGAGCTGGCGGTACTTGTCGCGGCCGTCCAGGGCCTTGTCCCTGTCCCTTGGCCTTGCGGCGGCCGCAGGCTCAGGCCCGGCCAGGGCCGCCGCGGGCACCAGGACCTCCCCGGCGCGCTTGGCCTTGATCTTCACGCGCAGCCCGCCTTTGCGGCGCTCCGCCACCAGCACCAGCTTATGCAGGTCGCGCACCGGCATCCCGTCAAGGCCGCCGCCAGCCAGGCCGGTCTCCAGGGCGCTGGCCAGCTCCCGCAACAGCCCCGGCAGGCCGACTTCGTCCAGCTCAGCTTCCGTCTTCCACGACCCCATGGGCGACCTCCTCTGCCACGGCCTTCCAACCTGGCGCCATGCTACGGGATTCGCACGGCCCTGGCAACGCCGCTAGCCGCGCCCCTCAAGGCGCGCCACCTCGGCCAGGGCCTGCTCCACCAGCGCCTCCAGGGGCTGGTCCGCCCGCAGCACCACCTGCGCGCAGGACAGGTACAGCGGCTCACGCTCGGCCAGCACCTGGCGCACCTCCGCCACGATGTCCGCGCCGGTGAGCGAGGGCCGCTGGTGGTGCACCGGCGAGTTCTCCAGCCGCTCGGCCAGAAGCTCCGCCGAGGCCTGCAGGTAGAACACCCGGCCGCCCAGCAGCATGTCCCGGTTCTCCTGGCTCAACACCATGCCGCCGCCGCAGGACACCACCTGGCCGCTGAACACCGCCACGGCGGACAAGGCCAGGGTTTCGGCTGCGCGGAAGGCTTCCCAGCCTCCAGCGTCCACGATTTCGGCCACGGTTTTGCCCGTGCTCAGCGCAATGCGCTGGTCCGTGTCCACGAAGGGCCGCTTGAGCCTGGCCGCCAGCCTGCGGCCCAGGGTCGTCTTGCCGCAGGCCCGCGCCCCGATGAGATAGATGTTCGCCTCGCCCGACATGTCATGCTCCCCCACGATTTTGCTGTATTGACCCTACGGCAATTCTCGCCGGGATTCAAACGCGCTCCCGCCCCAGGCCGCGCTTGCATCCTTGCCTGTTCCTGCCTACACTCCCGGGCCTGCAACGATGCATGACCGGCATTTTCAACACGAGGAATATCCATGAAAACCGCAATCTTCGGTTTTTCCGGTTCCGGAAAGACCGACATGTTCGCCGCCCTGGCGGGCGAGAAGGCCGCCCTGGCCGGAAACCGCGCCATGGTCAAGGTTCCCGAGCCGCGCCTGGACCCGCTGATCAAGCTCTTCAACCCGAAGAAGATCACCCTGAGCGAAATCGAATACCTCGACGTGCCCGGCGGCGGCGGAAAGGGCCACGGCCTGGGCGAGCGCGTGCTCAACGACATCCGCCCCTACGACTGCCTGCTCTGCACCCTGGACGCCTTCTCCGGCCTGAGCGACCCCAGGCAGCAGCATGGGGCCGTGGAGGCCGATCTCCTGGTGTCCGACCTGGCCGTCATCGAGAAGCGCCAGGAGCGCATGGCCAGCGACAAGCGGAAGAACAAGGACCTGGTGGACGCCAAGGAGGAGGAGTGCCTGGCCAAGGCGCACGCACTGCTGGAGGAGGAAAAACCCCTGCGGGTCGACCCGGCGCTGTGCAATGAGCCCTCCATGCGCGGCTACCGCTTCCTGACGGCCAAGCCCATCCTCTACACCTGGAACATCGCCGAGAAGGACATGGGCTCCTTCGAGCTGCCCGCCGACGGCCTGGGCCAGATGCACATGGCCGTGAGCGCCCGCCTGGAGCGCGAGCTGGCCGCCATCGAGGACCCCGAGGAGCGCGCCATGTTCCTCACCGACCTGGGCCTGAGCGAGAGCGCCCTGTCCATGGTCATTTCCCGCACCTACAAGCTGCTGGGCCTCATGAGCTTCCTCACCGCCGGGGACAAGGAGGTCCGCTCCTGGCCCGTGCGCGTGGGCGCCACCGCCCCGGAAGCCGCCGGGGTCATCCATACGGACTTCCAGAAGGGCTTCATCCGCGCGGAGGTCATCGGCTATGCCGACTTCCTCAAGGCCGGCGATTTCAAGAAAGCCAAGGAGTTGGGTCTTGCCAGGCTTGAGGGTAAAGATTACTATGTTCAGGACGGCGACATCATCGAATTCCGTTTCAACGTCTGACGATCCGGCCTGGCCGTTCCGGATCTGTCAAGAGACCCGGAGGCTTGGCTCATGCTTCAGTCAGAGGTGCAACACGAGGTGCTCATCGATCTTTCCGGCTGCAACGCCTGCTCGGGCTGCTGCGACATCTGCCCGGACATCTTCGAGTGGGACGAGGACCTGGGGCGGCCCAGCCTGAAGCGCCAGCACGCCACCCACGACGAGGTGCGCGAGGCCATCAGCCTCTGCCCCAGGCGCTGCATCACCGCCGAGGGTTGGACCGAGGAGTTCTATTGAGCCAAGGGGCGTTGTTCCTGGCCCCCGCCAAAGGGCCTTTAGCCCCTCAGGACTGTCCATAGTCTCCCAAGCGAAAGGGCTGCTTCCGGCATTGCCGGAAGCAGCCCTTTCGCTTGCCTGAGGGGGTTCGGGGGGCATCATGCCCCCGGGCCTGCGGGGCAGCACCCCACCCTACAGGCTGCCGGTGACAATCTCCTTGTCCTGCGCGTCCCAGGCGAAGAAGCAGCGCTCCAGGGGCCGCTCCACGTAGAGGGAGCGGCCGCCCATCTTGATGGCCACGCCAGGGTAGGCTGTGCCGCGGATGGTGATGCGGGCGGTGGAAACACGCTCCAGGTGCTCCTGGGCCAGCTCGGCCAGGCTGCGCTGGATCTGCTTCAGCCGGGCCTCGATGCCCTCCCTGCGGGCCAGAAGCTCCTCGGCCTCCTCCCGGCGCTCGGCGAAGAGCCTGGTCAGGGCCGCCGCGCCGTCGCCCTCGCCCACCACGAACACCGCGCGCGCCTTGAGGACCTTCAGCTCCCGCATCTCCTTGATCAGGGCCTCGATCTCCGGTGTCTCATGGCTCAGGGCCAGGGTGGTGACCATGCCCCGGTCAGACCCGGCGTCGAAGACCTCCACGCCCTTGGCGCTGATCACGGTGCCGCCCATGATGCGGCCCTTGGGGTCGGTGACGCGCAGGAAACCGCCGGCGGTCACGCGGGAGCCCTTGTTCGTCTTGCTGCCGACCATGGACATGGTCACGGTCACATCCCCCGCGGCCTGGACCTGGGCGTTGTGCGTGAAGGCGGCGACGACGCTGCCGCCAGCCTCCACATGGGCGGTTTCGTCGCCGGACATGAAGATGCCCCCGCGCACGATGACATCGCCCCCGGCGATGATGCGCGCGCTCTCCACCATGCCCTCCACCAGGACCTGGCCCGGCACCTCCACCGTGAAGCCCGTGCGAACCGTTCCGCCCACGCGCAGGGAGCCCTGGGCCAGCTGGATGTTGCCGCTGCCGAAATCCACGTCCCCGGGGATGGAGAGCAGCTCGCTCATGTCCAGGCCGCCCTTGGTGGCCAGCACCACTCCCGCGATTTTGGCGCGGAAGAGCGCCCCGCCCTCCAGGGTCTCCACGTTCTTGCCCGTCTGCAGGCGCAGGGGCGCGCCGTCCTTGGCCGGAATCGGCCCGTTGGCCACGTCCCGGCCCGGCACGCCCTTTGTGGGCTGGCGCAGGCGGGCGATGTCCTGCCCCTGCTCCGCCACGTGGAACAGGTTGCGCTGGTGGTAGTCCAGCCGCGCATGCTCATCCGGGGGCTCCGCGCAGGCTTGCTCACCGCACAAGAGCTCCAGCCGCCCGTTTTCGCCGTGCGCCGGGGCCTGCCCCTGGGCCACCACGACCCCCTCCACTGCCTTGCCCCCTGCCTTGGCCTGGGCCAGGCCGGCGGCCAGGGACTCCAGCTGCAGGCCGAAGACCACGCCCTGGCTGACCAGGGCCTGGGCCAGGCCCTCGGGCGTTATCTCGTTGCCCAGGGCGTCCCTGGCGTAGAGCGTGGCCGTGGCCCGGAGCCTGTCCGGGGACACCTGGACCAGCGGCGCCAGTTCGATCCTGGCCTCGCTGACGCGGACCAGGCCGGCCACCTGGGCCGAGAGCGCGCCGTCCCGGTCCTGGAGGATGCCCCCGCCCACAGCGATCGTGCGCGGGGCGCGCGTTTCCTCAGGCGGCACCGGGTTGCCCGCCACGTCCCGGCCCTCCTGCGCCGGCACCGCGGCGTGCAGCCGGGCGAAGACCTGACCGGGCAGCACCGGGCGCTCCAGGGAGCCCAGGAGCTCCACCCAGGCGTCCTGGGCGTTCTGCGGCCGCACCCCCCGGGCGATGACGATGCTGCGGGCCTCCTGCCCGGCCAGCAGAAGCCGCACGGCCTCGGCGGCGTGCTTTTCATCCATGGGCGCCGTGATGCCGGTCTTGCGCATGGCTTCGCGCAGCAGCTCCAGCGACAAGGGCCGCCCCGAGCCGCGCGCAGGCACGTAACGGCTGACGCCGACCATCATGCGGTCCGGGCTGCCCCCGAAGCGCAGGCCCGCGTCGGCGTCAACAGCTCCGGCATCCAGAGCGCCGCCGTTGCCTTGGGTCTTGTCCATGTTGTCCGTCATTGCCCGGCCCTAGCTTTCGCGCTTTGGCGGCACGCGGCAGGATTCGCTGCAGCAGGTGCCGTACAAAAACCCGTTGTAGGCGTGCAGGATGCGCTCCTCCTTGCGGCGGCGCTCCTCGGACAGCGGCTGGCGCAGGGTGCGGGCGTCGCTTGCGGCCACCAGGGCCTGCAGCTCGTTCCAGGTGGGTATGGCGCGCACGCCGGCGGCCCCGCTTTGCGGGTGGGAGAGGGCGTCGCCCGTGGCGGTGTCCAGGACGCTGGCGCCGATGGAGTCCGTGGCGATGGCCACGGGCACGGGCCCGCCCGGGAACAGGCGAGCGCAGCTCACGGTCTCGCGCTCGAAGCTGCCCACGTCGCCGGCGCAGAAGATCACCAGCAAAAGCGGGCGGCCGGAGGCGTCAGAGGCCACCAGATCGACGTGCCGGCCGGTGTCCTGGCCGTCGATCTGGAAGACCAGGGGCACCTTGGCCCGGAGGCTGTCCCTGGGAAAGCCCTTCTCCTCCACCAGAAATTTCGCCAGGGCCTGCCGGAACTCCTCGTAGGTGGTCTCCTCGATGGCCTGGCCGGTGAGGTAGTCGGTGAGCATGCCGCCAAGGCTGACTTCGTGCATATGCCCTCCTGCTTCAATGCTTACGCTAAAGGCTTGGGCCGTGAAGTCAAGTGGCGCAACAAAAAAGGCCCGCGCAAGCGGGCCTTTCGTTTGTCGGAGCAAAGCGGGGCTACGGCAGGAGCTGCTTGCCCGCCAGGATGGCGAAGTCGAACACGCGGCCCGGCACCAGGCCCAGCACCAGCACCAATGCGGCCAGGATGCTCGCTCCGGCCACGCTGAAGGCGCTGTTGTCCGGCGCGGGCACGTCCTCGCCCGCCTCATGGGTGTAAGCGTGGCGCACCAGGCCCAGATAGTAGTAGATGGCGATGGCGCTGTTCAGGACCAGGGTGATGACCAGCCAGTTGTAGCCGTGGTCCCAGGCCGAGGTGATGAGGAAGAACTTGCCCATGAAGCCCATGGTCGGCGGCAGGCCCACCAGGGCGAAGGCGCCCACGCCAAGGGCGAAGGCCAGGGCCGGGGAGCGCTTGTACAGGCCGTTCAGATCGTTCAGCTGCAGGTTGCGGCCGTCGGAGGCGATGCGGCTGATGACCCAGAAGCAGAGCAGGTTCATGACCACGTAGGCCAGGGCGTAGAAGATGGCCGCCGAAAGGCCCATGGCCGTGCCGGAGACCAGGCCGACCATGATGTAGCCCGCGTGGGCCACGGAGGAGAAGCCGAGGATGCGCTTCAGGTCCGTCTGGGCCAGGGCGCAGAGGTTGCCGTAGGTCATGGATAGCGCGCCCAGCACGGCCAGGAGCGTGGTTATCTCCAGGCCGGGCTTGAGCAGCACGGCCAGGCGCACCAGGACCACCACGGCGCCCAGCTTGGGCAGGGTGGCCACGAAACCGGCGGTCTCGTTGCTCGCGCCCTGGTAGACGTCCGGGCACCAGAAGTGGAAGGGGAACAGGGCCAGCTTGTAGAACATGCCGCCCAGGAACAGCGACAGGCCGACCACGGCCATGGGCGCGCCGTCCCAGGTCCAGGTGCGCAGGGCCAGCTGCGAGATGTAGCTCGTGTGCTGGCTGGCCAGGATGTAGGAGAAGCCGTACAGGGCCATGGCCGTGGCCACCGCGCCGAAGAGGATGTACTTGATGCCGGCCTCGGCCGCGCCGCGGTCGCCCACGCCATTCGTGGTGCGCAGGGGGATGACGGCGTAGAGGCTGTAGGAGGATATCTCCAGGGCCAGGTAGATGGTGATGAGCTCCACCGCCGAGGACAGGATCATCAGGCCCCAGGCGGAGATCGCAAGGAACATGAAGTAGTCCGGGCGCTTGCGCTCCTCAAGGGAGGGCTGGCGGGAGGCGTTCAGCACGGTCACGTAGAAGCCGCCGGCAATGGCCAGCTTCATGAACTGCGAGAGCGCGTCGAGCTTGTAGGCCCCGCCGAAGATCAGCCCCTCCGCGCCCCAGGAGACGATGGTCACGAAGACCCCGAACCCGGCGAAGAACGGAAGCCAGCGCTCCGCAGGAGGGGTGTCCGAGCCGTCGCCCAGGCTCTGGAAGAACAAGGCGAGGATCAGCAACAGTTGATACAATTCCGGGACAATCTGGATGGGATTGAAAACCACGGCCGCCACTCCCTAATTGTTGACCGGTTCGGCAGGAATCACCACGGCGGCCACCGCAGGAGGCGCGGGTTGTGCCGCCACCTTCTGCTCCACCTTGGAGCGCTGCTTGAGATCGCTTACCAGCTTCTCGACGGACGGGTCTATGAGCTTGAAGAACAGACCCGGAGCAAGTCCGATGTAGAAGACGAAGACCGCGGGAATGAGCAGGTAGGCCCATTCGCGCGTGTTCAGGTCGCGCCAGGTCTTGGCCGAGCTGGGCTGTCCCCAGGCCATCTTGAGCGACACGCGGAACATGTAGGCCGCGCCCAGGAGCGCGCCGGGCACCAGGAGTGCGCCGATGTAGGGGCTGACCTGGAAGGCCGCGGTGAAGACCAGCATCTCGCCCACGAACCCGTTGGTGCCGGGGAAGCCGAAGCTGGCCAGGGCGTAAAGGCCCCAGAAGCCCATGAACGCGGGCAGATACTTGCCCAGGCCCATGTTGTCGGTGATGGCGCGGCTGTGGCTGCGCTCATAGACCGCGCCGATCATCATGAACAGCGCGCCGGTGATGATGCCGTGGTTGAGCATCTGGAACAGGGCGCCTTCGACCCCGCGGAGGTTGAAGAGGAAGATGCCCAGGGTCACGAAGCCCATGTGGCCCACCGAGGAATAGGCCACCAGCTTCTTGATGTCCGACTGGCCGAGGGCGATGGCCCCGCCGTAAAGGATGCTGGCGACGGACACGGCGATCATGAGGGGCGCGAAGTAGACGCTGGCCTCGGGCGTCAGGGGCAGGCAGAAGCGCAGGAAGCCGTAGGTGCCCATCTTGAGCAGCACGGCGGCCAGGATGACCGAGCCGGCCGAGGGGGCCTGCACGTGGGCTGCCGGAAGCCAGGTGTGGAACGGGAACATGGGCACCTTGATGGCGAAGGCCAGGGCCATGGCCAGGAAGGCCCAGAACTGGAACTGGAAGGTGAAGGGGAACTGCATGAGCTCCGGTATGGAGAAGGTGCCTCCGGTGATGCGGAAGGCCACGATGGCCGCCAAAAGCAGGGTGCTGCCGGCCAGGGTGAACAGGAAGAACTTGAGCGAGGCGTACCGGCGCTGATCGCCGCCCCAGACCGCGATGAGCAGGTACATGGGGATGAGCATGGCCTCCCAGAAGACGTAGAAGAGCACGAAGTCAAGGGCCGCGAACACGCCCACGCAGGCCGCGGTCATGAACAGCAGGCAGAAGTGGAACTCCTTGACCCGCTTGGAGATGTACGTCCAGGAGCACATGACGCACAGGGGCAGGATGAACAGCGTCAGCATGACCATGAGGTAGCTGATGCCGTCCACAGCGAGGTGGTATTCCAGCCCCCACTGCGGCACCCAGGACGCTCGCTCCACGAACTGCCACTCGGCGTTGTGTTTAAAGGTGAAGAGCGGGATGGCCAGGATCAGCTCCAGGATGCTTGCGCCCATGGTGTAGGCGCGCGCGACCTGCGGGCTTTTGATGAGGAAAAGCCCCGCTGCGGCCAGAAGCGGAAAAACAATCAGTGTTGATAAAACTGGGTATCCGAATTCCAAGGCTCGCTCTCCGTCTCGTTGCGAGGTTTAGGCGAAGTACCAGACCGCCGCGAACACGCACAGGGCAAGGGCAGCGGCAAGGCCCAGGTAGTCCTGGAGCCGTCCGGTCTGCACCCTGGCGCTGAGCACGCCCACGTTCTGGACCGTGTACGCCGAGCCGTCCACCACGGTGTCGATTCCTTTGGTGTCGAACCACATCGTGCCCCGCGCCAGGGTGAGCAGGCCGCTCAGTCCGGCGACGCGGTACGCCTCGGTCCAGCGGTCGTCGATCCAGGCCAGGGGCTTGCATACCAGGGCCATTACGCCCCGGCCGATGAGCCGGTAAAAGAAGTCAAAGTCCAGGTTGGTCTTGGCGTGCGGGGTGATGATGTCCCGCGTGAGGTAGAAGGCCAGCCCGGAGAAGCCCAGGAGCATGAAGGACTGCAGCACATGCCACACGGTCCAGGGGTGGTAGGCGTGCTCCATTTCGAAGGGCAGGTAGCGGTAGAGCATGTCGGGGTAGAGGCCCTGGGCGATGCACAGCACCGCGCCCATGGCCATGCCCACGTACATGTTCGCCGGGATGGGCTTGAGCACGATCTTGTCGTTGGCCGGCTTGGCCCAGAAGGCGAAGTACGGCAGCTTGATGCCCACAGAGAGGAACGTACCCACGGCGGCCACTTCCATGCCGATGGCCAGCCAGGTGCGGTGCGCCTCGGCTGCGCCCACGATGGTCATGGTCTTGGAGATGAAGCCGTTGAACAGGGGCATGCCCGAGATGGACAGGGCCGCCACCATGTACATGACCATGACCCAGGGCATGCGGTGCACCAGCCCGCCCAGCTTGTCCAGCTTGGTGGTGCCGGCGGCGTAGAGCAGGCAGCCCGTGCCCATGAAGAGCAGGCCCTTGTACAGGATGTGGGCGTAGGCGTGGGCCGTGGCGCCGTTCAGGGTCATGGCCGTGCCGATGCCGATGCCGGCCACCATGTAGCCCACCTGGGAGACGATGTGGTAGGACAAGATGCGCCGGGCGTTGTTTTCGATGCACGCGTAGAGCACGCCGTAGACGCACATGACGGTTCCGGCGATGGCCAGGAGCTCCACCCCGGCGAAGCCGCGCATGAGCACGTACACCGCCGTCTTGGTGGTGAAGGCGCACATGAACACCGAGCCGGTGACCGTGCCCTCGGGATAGGCGTCGGGCAGCCAGGCGTGCAGGGGCACCACCGCCGCGTTGACGCAGAAGCCCAGGAGGATCATCCAGTCGTAGGCCATGAGGTGGTGCGGGTCCACGGCGTCGAAGGAGAAGGTGCCCACGGCCTTATAGCGCAGCAGCAGGCCGATCAGCAGGAACAGGCCGCCGATGGTGTGGTACATGAAGTAGCGGAAGCCCGCCTTGGTGGACACGGGGTTCCGGGCCAGCCAGATGAGGAAGGTTGAGCCGATGCTCATGAGCTCCCAGAAGATGAACAGGGTCAGCAGGTCGCCGGCGAAGGTGCAGCCGAAGGCGCCGCCCACGTACACGCAGGCCATGATGTGCTGAAGCTTGTCCTCCACGTGCAGGGCGTAGACCATGCCGATGAGGCTCATGACGGCGAAGACCTGGGCGAAGACCAGGGAGAGCTTGTCCACCCGGCCCATCATGAGCTTCTGGCCCAGGTAGTTCAACTCGCCGTAGAACCCGGGGCTCACGGTCATGACGCTCCAGATGGCGATGACGGGCGGAATGAGCAGGAGCCATTTCCAGGCCTTGCCGCGCAGGAACGGCAGGATCAGCGCCAGGGCGTAGAAGCCCACGGTCGGGTGGATGAAGGAGCTAGTTATTGCGCTCATAATAATCATCTCCGCGGCTGATCATGGGCTGGACGATCTTTTTCATGACGATGACCAGGGCCAGGCCCACCACAAGGCCGAACACGGCCCAGAACCCGGCATAGGCGTCGTAAACGAATTCAGCCTCGTGCGGCCGGATGAACACGTTGGCCCCAACCAGACCCGCCAGGCCCAGGAAGAACAGGACGCCAACCGCCCCTCTCCTGGCCCGCAGTTCAGTCAGCAACATCCCGAACAAGCTCATATCAGGCCCCCTAGAACTTGCCAAAGATTCGGACAAAATCCATGAACAGGGCGGGATACAGGCCCAGGATCACGGAGATGAGTCCCGTGGTGCACAGCGGGATGACCATGGTCAGCGGCGCTTCCTTGTAATGGTGGAAGTGCGGATCTGGCAACGGCTCCTTGAAAAAGGCCCGGTAGATCACCGGCAGGAAGTAGCCCGCGTTCAAGATGGTGGAGAGCATGAAGACCAGGAGCATGCCAATCTGCCCGGCCTGCAGCGCGCCATTGACGATATACCATTTGGAGACGAAGCCGCAGACCGGCGGCATGCCGATCATGGACAGCGACCCGATGGCGAAGGCCCCGAAGGTCCAGGGCATCTTGCGCCCCAGGCCGTCCATGAGGCTGATCTTCTTCAGGTGCGTGGCCACGTAGATGGCCCCGGCCGCGAAGAACAGGGTGATCTTGGAGAAGGCGTGGTGCGCGATGTGGGCCATGCCGCCCTGCACCGCCATGGGGGTGAGCATGGCCACGCCGGCCACAACGTACGACAGCTGCGCCACCGTGGAGTAGGCCAGCCGCGCCTTCAGGTCGTCCTTGGTCAGGGCGATGAAGCTGGCCACCACCAGGGTGAAGCCCGCCACGTACGCCGTGGGCAGGCCCAGGCCCAGCTTGTCCATGACCTCCACGCCGAAGCCGGAGAGGATGATGCGGCAGACGCAGAACACGCCCGCCTTCACCACCGCCACGGCGTGCAGCAAGGCCGAGACCGGCGTGGGCGCCACCATGGCCGAGGGCAGCCAGTTGTGGAAGGGCATGAGCGCCGCCTTGCCGATGCCGGCGATGTACAGCACGTAGGTGATGGTCACGGCCAGGGGATGCGCGGCGACCACCTCGGGCGGGAACATGCCCTTGGCCACGTCGCCCAGGTGGAAGTCGAGGGTGCCCAGGAGCACGTAGGTCATGACCATGGCGGGCAGCAGGAAGAGCTTCGAGGTGCCCATGAGGTAGACGATGTACTTGCGCGCGCCGCTGAAGCTTGTCTCGTCCTGGTGGTGGGCCACAAGCGGGTACGTGAAGACGGTGATGACCTCGTAGAAGAGGTAGAGCGTGAACACGTTGGCCGACAGGGCCACGCCCTCGGCGCCGAAGATGGCCACGGCGAAGCAGACGTAGTAGCGGGTCTGGGCATGCTCGTCCAGGCTGCGCATGTACCCGATGTTGTAGCTGGTGGCGAACATCCAGAGGAAGGAGGCCACCAGGGCGAAGATGAGCGAGAGCCCGTCGGCGCAGAAGGTCACCGTGATGCCGGGCATGATGTTGAAGAGGGTGAACTTCCAGATGTTGCCCGCGAGAACCTGAGGCGCAAGGGACAGCACGGAGAGGAAGGTGAGCCCGCCGGCGGCGAAGGAGACCCCCTCGCGCCGGTTCTGGTCGTTCCGGCAGAGCCAGATTATAAACGGCGCAACCAGGGTGATCGCGACGGGCAGGAGCACTTGTGCGCTTTCTATGATCCCGGTCATGGCGCTATCCCTTCAGAGTCGAAACGACACTGGTTTTTGTGGTGCCGAAACGCTTGGCGATGACCACTATCATGGCCAGAACCAGGGTCGCCTCCGCCGCCGCAAGACCCATGACGAACAAGGTGCCCAGCTGCCCCATCATGGCGTTGGCCGGGGTGAGCTGGCTGGCCGCCACAATGGACAGGCCTGCGCCGTTGAGCATGAGTTCCACGCTGATGAGCATGCCCACCAGGGTCTTGCGCTGCGTGATGCCGAACAATCCCGCCATCAGCAGGATCAGGGCCACCAGTTGATAGAGCGTAAGCGCGCTCATTTGCCGTTCCTCCTCTCCCAGGTCAGGAGCACCGCCCCGGCCATGGACACCAGGAGCACCACCGAGATGAGCTCAAAGGCCAGGCCATAGGTTCCAAGCAGCCCCAGGCCCAGCTTCTCGATGGTCACCTCCACGGGAACGCCCGTGGTGGCCAGCGGCCGGGTCAGCACCAGCCAGCCCAGGATTCCGCCCACGGAAAGCACGGCCAGCAGGGCCAGCAGATTCTGGCGCACCGATGCGCTCTGCGCCTCCTCGCCGCCGTCGTCCGCCCGGGTGAGCATGATGGCGAAGAAGATGAGCACACAGATGGCGCCCACGTAGATGAGGATCTGCATCAAGGCCATGAACTGGGCGTTCAAGAGCATGTACATGCCCGCCACGCCCAGCAGCGTGGCGATCAGGCCCACCATGGACCGGACCAGGCTCTTGGCCCCCACGGCCAGGATGCTGCCGGCCAGGATGATGAGCGTGTAGAACCCGAAGGCTATTTTTGCCATGTATTCCATGCTAGGCCTCGCTCTGTCCGGCCTCGGGGGCGGCGGACTCGTCCACGCCCTCGATAGCGGCCTGGTTCTTCAGGACCTGCACCAGGTCGAAGTGGAAATCCTCCCGGCTGTAGCCAGCCAGATACGGGCTGCCCGTGAAGTCCAGCGCGCCCACCGGGCAGTTCTCCATGCACGTGCCGCACAGACTGCACAGGGTAAAGTCGTAGAGGAACTTCTCCGGATCCTTGGGGGTCTTGTCCTTGGGCTTCTCGCCTTTGGCCTTGGCCTCGGCCAGGGCCTGCTCCTCTTCCGGAGTGGGCTTGGGGGCCTTGCGCTTGACAACCGTCAGGCAGTTGCTCGGGCAGGCCATGGCGCACATGCCGCAGGAGATGCACTTGGCCAGCCCCTTGTCCTTCTTGCCGCCCACGAGCATCAGGTGCCCCTTGTAGGAATCGATGTTGGACACCGCCTTCCAAGGGTAGCGCACCGTCACCTGGGGATCCAGGAAGTACTTCTTGGTCACCCGCAGGCCGACCATGAGGCTCCACAGGTCGGACATGGTATTCAAGGCTTCTTTTATCATACCTTACACCACCGTCTTAGGCGAACTGGGCCAGCTTCACAAAGAAGGCCGTCAGCAGCAGGTTGGCCACGGCCAGGGGCAAGAGCCACTTCCAGTTGATCACCAGGAGTTGGTCGAAGCGCACGCGGGGATACGTCCAGCGCGCGAAGACCATGAGCAGCATGAGCGCCGAAACCTTGAGCACGAACCACACCGGCCCGGGCAGCACCGGCCCGTGCCAGCCGCCCAGGAACAGGGCCGTGGCCACGGAGCAGACAACCACCATGTTGGCGTATTCGGCCAGGAAGAAGAGGCCGAAGCCCATGCCCGAATACTCCGTGTGGAATCCGGCGGTGAGCTCGCTTTCGGCCTCGGGCAGGTCGAAGGGGGCGCGGTTGGTCTCGCCCAGGGCGCTGACGAAGTAGATCAGAAAGGCCAGGGGCTGGGTCATGACGTTCCAGTTCCAGGGCCAGGTGCCCTGCCCCTTGACCACCTCGGCCAAGTCCAGGCTTCCGGCCACGAAGGCTACGGCCAGCACGGACAGCAGCAGCGGGATTTCGTAGGCCACGGACTGGGCCACGGCGCGGGCGGCGCCGAGGAGGCCGTATTTGTTGTTGGAGGCCCAGCCGCCCAGAAGCACCGAGAGCACAGCCAGGCCCGAAAAGGCCAGGATGAGCAGCAGGCCGAGGTTGATGTTCAGGGCCTGGAGGCCGTCGCCCACGGGCAGGGGCAGGAACAGCAGCAGCACCGGCAGAAAGGCCAGCACCGGGGCCAGCCAGAACAGGATGGGGTCCGCGCCGCTGGGCATGAACAGCTGCTTGCCCACGAGCTTGAGGGCGTCGCACAGGGGCTGCAGCACGCCGCTGGGGCCGACCTCAAAGGGGCCGGGCCGGCGCTGGATGTGGCCGGCGACCTTGCGCTCCACCCAGACCATGACCAGGCCGATGAGGCCGACGCTGGCGGCGACCGCCACCAGTCCGATAAGGATACGCAACAATTCAGCAGGTATGGCGTTCATTGATTCTCCTACCTGTCGATTTCCGGGATGATCAGGTCCAGGCTGCCCAGGATGGCCACGGCATCGGCCAGGATGGTGCCGCGGGAGACCTCGGCGAACAGGCTCAAGTTGCAGAAGCCCGGCGCGCGGAGCTTGGTGCGGTAGATGTTCTTCCCGCCGTCCGAGACCACGTAGGCGCCGATCTTGCCGCGGGCGCCCTCAACGGCGAAGTAGGCCTCGCCCTTGGGCACCTTCCACGAAGGCTTGGGCGCGCCCTTCACCAGGACCTCGCCCTCGGGCATCATGTCCAGGCATTGCTCGACGATGCGCAGGCACTGCTCCATCTCGGCCATGCGCACGTCGTAGCGGCCGCGGGCGCATTTGAGGTCCGAGGTGGGAATCTCGAAGTCCAGCTTGGGGTAGACCGAATAGGGCGCGGCGCGGCGCACGTCGTAGTTGATGCCCGAGCCTCTGGCCACAGGGCCCGTGGCGCCGTAGCGGCGGCACACGTCCTGCTCGATGACGCCGATCTCCTCGATGCGCTTCCTGAGGATGATGTTGTCGCTGACCAGGTCCTTGTACATGGGCAGGCGCGAGCGGAACCAGGGGATGAACTCCCGGATGCGCCGGATGCAGTCCGCGTCCAGGTCCTGGGCCACGCCGCCGATGCGGAAGTAGCTGTAGGTCAGGCGCGAGCCCGTGGGTATCTGCAGGATGTCGAGGATTTTTTCGCGGTCGTCGAAGGCGTACATGATGGGCGTGAAGGCCCCGAGGTCCAGGAGATACGCGCCCCACCACAGCAGGTGCGAGGCGATGCGGTTCAGTTCGCAGGTGATGACGCGCACGTACTCGGCGCGCTCCGGCACCTCGATGCCCCCGGCCTTCTCCGCCGCGCCAACAAAGGCCCAGTTCCAGCCCATTGCGTGGCCGTAGTCCACCCTGCCCATGTTGGGGATGAACTGGGCTGCGGTCTTCACCTCGGCCATCTTCTCGTGCATGCGGTGCAGGTAGCCCAGGATGGGCTCCGCGCGCATGACGTATTCGCCGTCGAGCTCCACGATCACCCGGAGAACGCCGTGGGTGGAGGGGTGCTGGGGGCCAAGGTTCAGGATGAGGGAGCCTTCGCGAGCGGTCTTGGCGAAATTCTGGGTGTAGAAATCGCCCGTGAGCTGTTCCATGTTCTGATAGCGTGTCATAGGCGTGCCGCTGTCCTGGTTTATGCCGTGGCGGGTTTAGCGCCGCCGGACTCGTTGCCCTCAACGGGCGCATCAGGCGTCATAAGGGTAAAGGCCGGGTGGCAGAAGACCACCTCGCCCGCCTCCAGCATGTCCTTGGCCCGGGCCCGGGCCTTCTCCTCCTTGCGCAGGGGAAAGCAGTCGGCCATGTCGGGATCGATCAAGAGGGGAATGAAGTTCGGATTGCCCTCGAAGAGCACGCCGTGGAAATCGCGGGTCTCCCGCTCGTGCCACTCCGCACCCTGGAACAGCTGCGCTATGGAGGGCACCGTGGGCGCGGCGTGGGGCGCCAGCACCCGCAGGGTCAGACGGCCCGGGGTCTCGAAGTGGTCGAAGTGGTAGACCACCACGTAGCCCTCGGCGCAGTCCACGGCGCAGATGTCCTCGAGGTGGTAGTCGGCCTGAAGCAGGCGCTCGGCCGCGCGCACCAGGAAGCCCGCAGGCAGGAAGGCCTGGAAGGCCTGCCCGGTCTTTGCGGCGTCGCATTTGGCCAGGTACAGCGCACCCAGTCCGGTGAAGAGCGCTTCCATCTACTTGCCCTCCGCTTCAAAGGGCCCGTCCAGCGGGGCGCTGGGCCAGAACCGCTTGCCGCTGATCTTCTCCTGGAGCTTGAACAGGCCCTCCAGGAGCGCCTCGGGCCGGGGCGGGCAGCCGGGCACGAACACATCGACGGGGATCAGGTTGTCCACGCCCTCGATGATGCCGTACTGGCCCTTGAACTTGAAGGGGCCGCCGGAGATGGCGCAGTTGCCCATGGCGATGACCCAGCGCGGGGCGGGCATCTGCTCGTAGAGGCGGATGACGGCCGGGGCCATCTTCTTGGTCACGGTGCCGGCCACGATCATGACGTCCGACTGGCGCGGCGAGGGCCTGAAGACTTCCATGCCGAACCGGGCCATGTCCCATCTGGCCATGCCCACGGACATCATCTCGATGGCGCAGCAGGCCAGACCGAAGGTCATGGGCCACAGGGACATGGAGCGGCAGAGATCGACGATCTGCTTCGCAGGCCCGATGCTGATGATCGGGTCGGCGACGAGGACATCGGGTTTCTGCGCTACGAGACTTTGCGCGGCCATGTGAACACCCCTTTCGCCCAAAAGTAGATAATCGCGAGCACAAGCACGAACAGGAAGATGAACATCTCCAGGAAGGGCAGCCAGCCCTCCGTGGCGCGGTACACCGTGGCCACCGGGAACAGGTAGAGCACGTCCACGTCGAAGGCCAGGAACAGCAAGGCGTAAACGTAGTAATTGATGCCGAACCTGGTCCAGGCGCCGCCGTAGGGGCGCATGCCGCACTCGTACGGCATACCCATGTCGCCACCGCGCGCCCGGGGCGCCACCAGGTAGGACAGGATCAGCGGGCCGCCCGCGAAAAGCAGGCCCCCGATCAGGAACAGGATGATGGCCAAATGCAGCCAGCTAAAGACCATAGCCCTCCCCCTTCCACAAATTCGGCCTGATAACCAGGCCTTTGTCCAAACTTTGGAAAATGATGACCTCTTCTGCCCGGACTTGCGAGTGACGTCAACCCCTGGACCGGAATTTCAAGCTTCGAACACGCCGCCGCGCGGCCGAACTGACGTGCTAATAGCTTGAATTGCTAGTGTATTTTTTTTCACATTTTGCCCTCTCGGGCCCCCGGGGCACTGCCCGCGCAGGCACAGATTCCCCCCCGCAGCGGCCTTGTGCTGCGCCCATATTTTGCTTACTCCAGCGCTGAGATACAGCCACATCCAGCAAAGTCAGGAGAGCACATGCCCCAGAACAAACGCATCCTCGTCACCGGCGGGTCCGGATTCTTGGGGTCGCACCTGTGCGAGCGCCTCCTTGAGGCCGGGCACGACGTGCTCTGCGTGGACAACTACTTCACCGGCCGCAAGGAGAACATCCGGCACCTGCTGGACCACCACCGCTTCGAGGTGCTGCGCCACGACGTGACCTTCCCGCTCTATGTGGAGGTCGACGAGATCTACAACCTGGCCTGCCCGGCCTCGCCCATCCACTACCAGCACGACCCGGTGCAGACCACCAAGACGAGCGTGCACGGGGCCATCAACATGCTGGGCCTGGCCAAGCGCATCAAGGCCAAGATCATGCAGGCCAGCACCAGCGAGGTCTACGGCGACCCGAGCATCCACCCCCAGGTGGAAAGCTACTGGGGCAACGTCAACCCCATCGGGCCGCGCGCCTGCTACGACGAGGGCAAGCGCTGCGCCGAGACGCTGTTCTTCGACTACCACCGCCAGCACCGCCTGCGCATCAAGGTGGCGCGCATCTTCAACACCTACGGCCCGCGCATGGCCATAAACGACGGCCGCGTGGTTTCCAACTTCATCGTCCAGGCCCTCAAGAACGAGGACATCACCGTGTACGGCGAGGGCAACCAGACCCGCTCCTTCTGCTACGTGGACGACCTGGTGGAGGGCTTCATCCGCCTCATGGACACCCCCGACGAGTTCACCGGCCCCATGAACCTGGGCAATCCCGGCGAGTTCACCATCCTCCAGCTGGCCCAGACCGTCATCCGCATGACCGGTTCGCGCTCCGGCATCGTCCACCGGCCCCTGCCCCAAGACGACCCCCTGCAGCGCCAGCCGGACATCACCCTGGCCAAGAGCGTCATCGGCTGGGAGCCCACGGTCAAACTGGACGAGGGCCTGGTCAAGACCATCGCCTTCTTCCGCGCCGAGCTGGACCTCTAGGCGGGCCGGCCAGGACATGTGCGGCATCTGCGGACACGTCCGCCTGCCCGGCGGCCCCGGCGGAGCCGACCCCGAGGCCCTGGCCCCCCTGCTGGAGCTCCTGGGCCACCGCGGGCCCGACCAGACCGCGCGCTGGCGTGACGAGGGCGGGCGCGCGGCCCTGGGCCACACCCGCCTGGCCATCCTGGACCTGGACCCGCGCGCGGGCCAGCCCATGCGCGACCCGCACACCGGCAACGTCATCGTCTTCAACGGCGAGATCTACAACTTCCGGGCGCTTCGCGCCGTTTTAGAAAAACAGGGGGAGCGGTTCACCACCACGGGCGACACCGAGGTGCTGCTGGCGCTCTACCGTGTGCACGGCCGGGACTGCCTGCCCATGCTGCGCGGCATGTTCGCCTTCGCCCTCTGGGACGCGGGCCGGGGCGAGCTCTTCCTGGCCCGCGACCGCCTGGGCAAGAAGCCCCTGTTCTATTTCGACGGGCCCGAAGGCCTGGTCTTCGCCTCGGAGCTGCGCGCCCTGCGCGCGCACCCGCTCTGCCCGGCCGCGGGCTCCGTGGAAGGCCTCGACCCCGAGGCCCTGGACCTGTATTTGAGCCTGGGCTACGTGCCCGCGCCGCGCACCATCCTGAGCGGCGTGGCCAAGCTGCCGCCCGCGCACTGCGCCGTGTACGACGGACGCGGGCTGCGCGTGTGGCGCTGGTGGGACGTGGACTACCGCGCCAAGGTCGCCGTGTCCGAGGCCGAGGCCCTGGACCTGGCCTGGACCTGCTTGCGCGAGAGCGTGCGCCTGCGCCTGGAGTCGGACGTGCCCCTGGGCCTGCTGCTCTCCGGCGGGGTGGACTCCAGCCTGGTGGCCGCCGTGCTGGCAGAGCTCTGCCCCGGCCAGGCGAGCGCCTTCTGCATCGGCTTCGACGAGAAGAAGTACAACGAGCTGCCCCACGCCCAGGACGTGGCCCGGCACCTGGGCCTGAACCTGACCTTTGAGATCATGCCCCCGGCCACCCTGGAGGCCCTGCCCGAGGTGGCCCTGCGCTACGGCGAGCCCTATGCCGACGACTCCGCCCTGCCCTCGCTGTTCCTCTGCCGCATGGCCCGCCGGCACATCACCGTGGCCCTGGGCGGCGACGGCGGCGACGAACTGTGCTGCGGCTACCCCACCTACCGCCACGCGCGCGCGGCCAGCGCCATTCAGGCCCTGCTGCCGCTGACCCTGCCCAGGGGCGAAAGCCTGCGCCGGCTGGCGGCGGGCAAGGGCCACGCGGCCCGCGCCCTGCGCGCCTTCCTCTCGGCCAACATCTGGCCGGAGACCAAGCCCCTGCTGCGCAACGAGCCCGCCCAGCGCCCGCTGAAACGCCGTCTGTACACCCCGGAGACCTCTGCCCGCCTGGCCGGCGCCTTCGCCGACTGGCACCTGCCCTGGCTGGAGCGCTCCTTCCTCCACGCCGGCAACCCCGTGGAGCGCATGCTCTACATCGACAACGCCACCTGCCTGCCCGACGACCTGCTGGTGAAGATGGACATCGCCAGCATGGCCGCCAGCATGGAGGTGCGCTCGCCCCTTTTGGACCACGCCTTGATCGAGCTCTTCGCCACCTTCCCCGTGGAGCTCAAGGTGCGCGGCCGGGAGACCAAGTACCTGCTGAAGAAGATGGCCGAACGCGTGCTGCCCAAACACATCCTCTACCGCCGCAAGCAGGGCTTCGACCTGCCCATCCGCGAATGGATGGCCGGGCCCATGCACGGCTTCGTCATGGACGCCCTGGCCTCCGCCCACCCGGCCCTGGCCCGGCACATCAACCTGGACGCGGCCAGGGACATCGCCCGCGAACACGCAGCCGGCCAGAACCGCAAGAACATGCTCTGGCGGCTTTTGGTGCTGGCGCTGTGGAGCAGGACGTAAGGAGCGGAATGGCCCCCGGCTGCCGGGGATGCGGCGGCGGTTTTCCCAGGGACGAAGGGGGATCCGCGCCCGTGCATTGACGGGGCTGTATGCGCTGGGTAGAACGGGCGAAACTGCCCACCCAGGCGCGAGGTTTTCATGAACGCACTGCACTACGGCGACAACCTGGACGTTCTGCGCGGCTTCCCGCCGGAGAGCGTGGACCTCGTGTACCTGGACCCGCCGTTCAACTCCAACGCCAACTACAACGTGCTCTTCAAGAGCCCGCAGGGCCAGGACAGCCAGGCCCAGATCGAGGCCTTTGAGGACACCTGGCACTGGGGCGAGCAGGCCGAGGGCGAGTACCGCGAACTGCTGCGCCAGGAGAACACCGACGTGGCGCAGATGATGGAGGCGCTGCGGCGGTTTCTGGGCGAGAACGACATGATGGCCTACCTGACCATGATGGCCAACCGTCTGCTGAAGCTGCACATTGTGCTCAAACCCACGGGCAGCCTGTACCTGCACTGCGACCCCACGGCCAGCCACTATTTGAAGATAGTGTTGGACGGGGTGTTTGGGAAGGAGAATTTTCGCAACGAGATTATTTGGAAACGTTCATATGGGCATGGCGACTCACGACGCAGTATGGGCCGAAGCCACGATGCCATATTTTACTATACAAAAAGTGCTTCATACATTCTGAATCGATTCTTTCATGAACATGATCCGCGATATTTGGAGACGATGTTCCGTTACGAAGACGAGCGCGGACGATACAAGCATGAAAATTTAAATTCACCAAGCCCTCGGCCAAATCTCACGTACGAATACAAGGGATACCCCCCGCCAGAGCTTGGTTGGCGCGTTAGCCTAAAGGTGATGGAAGAGCTGGATCGAGATGGGCGGCTCTATTTTCCGCCAAATCCGCAGGGTCGCATTAAGCGCAAGGTCTATCTAAACGAACTCGGTGGGCAGCCGATGACGGACATGTGGACGGACATAAACCCATTAAGCGCTGCCCAGCATGAACGCCTTGGCTACCCCACCCAGAAGCCCCTGGCGCTCCTGGAGCGCATCATCCAGGCCTCCAGCAACCCCGGCGACGTGGTGCTCGACCCCTTCTGCGGCTGCGGCACGGCCCTGCACGCCGCGCAGAAGCTTGGTCGTGCCTGGATCGGCATCGACATCACGCACCTAGCCATCAGCCTCATCGAAAAGCGCCTGCGCGACGCCTTTCCCGGCATCACCTTCGAGACCCACGGCACGCCCAAGGACTTCGCGGGGGCGGAGGACCTGGCCCGGCGCGACAAATACCAGTTCCAGTGGTGGGCCTGTTCGCTCGTCAACGCCCAGCCTTACGGCGGCAAGAAGAAGGGCGCGGACGGCGGCATCGACGGCCTGATCTATTTTCAGGACGACGCCACGGGCGCGACCAAGCGCATCGTGGTCTCGGTCAAGGGCGGGGACAAGGTGCAGGTGCCCATGATCCGCGACCTGGCGCATGTGGTGGAGCGCGAAAAGGCGGCCATCGGGCTTTTCGTCACCCTGGCCAGGCCAACAGCGCCCATGCTCAAGGAGGCCGCCAGCGTGGGGTTCTACGAGTGCCCACACAACAAAAAGGCCTACCCCAAGATCCAGATACTGACCATCGAGGGCCTGCTGTCGGGGCACGAACGCGCGGAATACCTCGACCTGTCCCTGGGCGCCGTGACCTTCAAGAAGGCGCCCAAGGAGAAAGGCCCCAAGGCCAAACAGGCCAAGCTGCTCTAGCCGCCCTCCCAAGCCCCAAGACAAAAGCGGCCCGGCTCCCTGTGTGGGGGCCGGGCCGCTGGTTGTCGTCAGGTCGGTTCCGGGGCGGCGGGCTAGACCCTGTCCTTGCGCTCCGAGGCCGTGGGGATGGCCATCATGGCCGGGCCGGAGGAGGTCACGATCTGGCAGGCGTTCTGGCAGGCCCGCTGCACGTTCACGCCGGGGATGAGGTTCGGCATCACCGACAGGAGCGAGAGGCACAGGGCCGCCAGGTACGGGGTGCTCTGCACCAGCAGGATCAATGCCCAGGTGACTATGTCCGGGTTCTCGGTGCCGTAGCGGGCGATGACGCCAGCGGCGGCCAGCCACAAAAGCCCCAGGATCATCAGCTCCTCTCTCGCCATGAGCAGGCCGCGCATCACTGCGCAGCGCTCCTCGCACTTGGGCGTGCGCAGAAACGGCTTGCTCTTGGTGAACACGCCCTGGAAGATGGCCTTGGCGATGGTGTGCGTCAGCGCCAGGCCGGCGATGGCCGCGCCGATGCGCTCCCACACGCCGCACTTCACGCGGGTCTTGTACAGCCACATGAAGTGGAAGAGCTTGAACAGGAACGCGCCCAGGGGCGGCAGGAGGAAGATGGACAGCGGCGTGCCGAAGTATCTGGGCAGCACCAGCATGCCCAGGCTCCACACCAGGCTGACCACCAGCACGGCGATCTGCGTGGCGTCGGCGAACCAGGGCAGCCAGCCGGCGATGAAGTGGTACTTCTGCCCGTTGTCCAGGGACGTGGTCTTGTTCCAGGGCAGCAGCTGCCGCCAGTGGCGCTTCAGGATCTGCACCGCGCCGTAGGCCCAGCGGAAGCGCTGGCGCTTGAACCCGGCGTAGGTGTCGGGCGTCAGCCCGTGGCCGAAGCTCTCCGGCACGTAGATGGCCTGGTAGCCGCGCTCCAGGACCTTGAGCCCGAGCTCGGCGTCCTCGCAGATGCACCATTCGCCCCAGCCGCCCACTTCCTCGAGCACGACCTTGCGGATCATGGTCATGGTGCCGTGCTGGATGATGGCGTTGCGCTCGTTCCTGTGCACCATGCCGATGCGGAAGAAGCCGTCGTATTCCCAGGCGCACACGGTCTTGTACGGGTCGCCGGTCCACTCGCGGTGGTCCTGCGGGCTCTGCACGATGGCGATGTCCGGCTTCTCGAAGTACGGGGTCAGGGAGCGCAGCCAGCTCGGCCGCACCTGATAGTCGGAGTCCACCACGGCGACGACGCGGGCGTCTTTGGCTGTCTCCCTGAGGGCGAAGTTCAGGGCGCCGGCCTTGTAGCCCGGCCACTCCTCCAGGTGGAAGAAGCGGAAGCGGGGCCCGAGCATGGCGCAGTGCTCCTCCAGGGGCCTCCACAGGGCCGGGTCGGTGGTGTTGTTGTCCACCAGCAGCACCTCGAAGTCGGGGTAGTCCAGCGCCGCCAGGGAGTTCATGGTGGCGATGACCATGTCCGGCGGCTCCTTGCAGCAGGCCACGTGGATGGAGACCTTGGGCAGGCCCTGGTCCAGGTCGTGGCGCAGGGGGAAGAAGCGGCGGCGCAGGCCTTCGGGCCAAAGCATCTCGCTCATCTCAAAGCCGTTGATGAGCACCACGGCCAGGAGGCCGATCTGCATGGGCAGCAGCATGGCCCAGGCCGCGGTCTCGGCGGGCAGGAACTCGATGGTGATGGGCGTGAAGGCGATCCAGACCAGGGAGCTGGTGACGGTCTGCAGCAGCAGCGAGAAGAACAGCCGCCCGGAGAAGGGCTGGGAGCGGCGGCGGTAAAGGAAGAAGAGCATGGGGATGAGGCACAGAAGCGACACGCCCCACTGCACGGGCCACAGGGTGTCTTCCATGATCACGCCGGTGAGCGGGATCTTGAGGCTGCGGTCCACGGTCCAGATGCCCCAGTGCGCGCCCACCACGCCCTCCAGGGGGCGCTTCCAGGGCTGGTCAAAGGCCTCCATGACGCAGTAGTCGATGTTCTGCTGCACGGCCAGGTTCATGAACTGGCGCAGGAACTTGGCCTCGTTGGCGATGGAGGCCTTGGCCTTGCCCCAGCGCTCGCCGTTGGAGGGCCAGCCGATTTCGGCCACGAGCACGTGCTTGTCCGGGAAGCGCTGCACCACCTGCTTGTAGCGATTCATGCTCCACTCGATGGCCTTGTCCTCGGGGATGCGCTCCCAGTAGGGCAGGATGTGGATGGAGATGAAGTCCACGTTCTCGGCCAGCTTGGGGTTGTTGATCCAGACGTGCCAGGGCTCGGCGGTGCTCACCTCCACGTCGGGGGCGGCCTCCTTGACGCGGCGGATGTACTCCGAGAGCTGGGCGATGGTGAAGTCGCCGCGCAGGATGGATTCGTTGCCCACGAAGACGCGGGTGATGTTCTTGTGCTCTTTCAGGTTCTTGATGAGCCCGGCGATCTCAAGCTCGTTGCGCTTGAGGCGCTTGTCCAGCCAGGCGCCGGCCATGACGGGCATGCCGTGCTTTTCGGCCAGGCCGGGGATGAGCTCCATGCCGTCCAGGGAGGAATAGGTGCGGATGGCGCCGGCCTTGCCCTTGAGGAAGACGATGTCCTCCTCAATCTGCCTGGGCGTGGGGAACTTGTTCACCAGGGGGTCCTGGTCGGCGCGGTAGGGGCTGAAGGACACGGCCTTGACCTGGCCGGTGAAGTCGAGCTGCGGGTCGGCCGGGCGGTTGAAGAAGGCCCAGAGGCCCAGGTTCACCGCCATGACGATGAGCACGATGAGTGCGTTCTTGCGCATAGTGCCGCCAACTCCAGGATGGCGCGAAAAGCTAAAGTTCCCTCAGTTCCCGGCGGGGGCCCTGGCCCTGTTTCCGCCTGCGGCCGCATGCCGGCCCGAAATGCTGGTCCCACCCCATAAAAACAGCGGCCCTGCCGGCCGCCCCTGGCGCGCTGCGCCCCCGCTCCATTCTTGCGGGGGAGCGCATACTGCATCCGCACGATTCAGGCAAGCGCCCGTCTCCTCCGGCCCCTGCGAACTTTGGCCACAGTGTACCATTCGTGCGCACTCGCAGCACTCCCGGCGCCTTCGCAGGCGCCTTGCAGCCACAGAATAGCAAGGCCCGTGCCACTTGACAACACACCGGAATCACAGGTCTATCAAAGCAAGCCAACTGCGCAAACACATTTGCAGTCTAATATTTGCGCACTTGCGCACCAAGGGAGGTACGGCACTGGACGGCGCACCGTGGGCTGCCCGCTTCCCTCGGGCGGCGAAATCAGGCACAAGGGCCTTGGCGAGGCAAGACATGACGCAAACCATCTGGATCTGGGCAGCCCTGGCGGCCCTGGCCGTCCTGACCGCACTGGCCGCGGCCTGGTGGGGGCGCTTGCGCTTTGTGCGCGGGCGCCGGGCCGTGCTGGCCCTCGCGGCCTTCCTGGCTGCGGGCGCGGTCGGGGGCTTCCTGGCCCGCGCGCCCCTCACCGAGCACCTCCGCCAGGAGTACGCCGCGTCGCGCGCCGAGGACCTGTTCCGCACCGGGGGCCTGCTCCGCGCCCTGGTCCAGGCCGAGCCGGAACGCGCCGCGCTTTTGCGCCAGCGCCTGACCAGGGGCCTGGCCGCCACGGGCGACGGAGCGGAGCGCCTGGCCGTGGAGGAGCGCATGCAGGACGAGGCCACGGCCCTGGCCTTGGCCGCCGGACTGGCGCGCCTGGGCAACGCCTCGGACGAATCGGCGGCGCGCCTGGCCGAGGCGCTGCTGGCCGCCCTGAAGGAGCTCTCCGCCGCCGACGCCACCCTGTGCGTCGGCCTGCTGCACCCCGACGCCCAGGCCCAGCTGCAGGCCGCAGCGCTGACGAGCATGCGCGGCGATGTGCGCAGGAAATTCGATGATGCCCTGGCCCTGGTGCTGGCCTCAAGCGCGCTCCGCCCCCAGGCCGCCCCCTTCCCCGCCAGGGCCGACGCCGCCCTGGCCGAGATGTTCGGCGAAAACCTGCCGGCCTTCCAGGAATCCTACGGCGACCCCAAAAAGGTCCAGGCCCTGTTCGCAGCCCTGAGCGACCCGGCCCAGGCCGCGCGCGTCGCGCCGGAAACGCTCTGCGCCTTCGCCCAGGACCTGCTGAGCGCACTTTTGCGCATGCCCCCGGCCGAACGCGGCGCCGGCCTGCGGCGCCTGCTCGGGGCCTGAGGCAGACCGGGCCGCGGAAGCTTCCCCAGGGACTCCGCCCTTTGCGCCCTGTCGCGGGGGGAAACCTGCCGCTTGTGCAAAGCGGGAGGGGCAGAGGTCCTTGCCCGCGGCCAGGAGCCTAGGCTTTCAGCGAAATCCCGCCCGCGTTGTGGACAAAGAGCACGCGTTCTGCGAACTCGGCAATCTGTTCAAGCCTCGCCAACGCACGCACATCACCCGCCCCGCCAAGATCTTTTAGTCCGGCGAACAAAATCGCCGAGGGCTGCAGGGCCTGGGCCACTGCATCCAGCGGGCGCTCCGTGGGGAGCAGGACAATTTCCGCCTCTATGCGGGCCTCCTCCAGCATCCCCACCATCTCTTGGGTCATGTTTTCCATATCCGCCATGGGAGAGACCGGGCGGAGGATGCGGATGGGCCTGGAACTCCAACCCGGCTCTTTCTTCAACATAAAACCGAGCAGGAGCATGAGGGCGCTGTTCTCCTTGTCGGCCCACCAGATGTTTATGCAGCCCTCTGGAATGGCCGCATCTTCTTCGCTCCGCTTGTCGGCGACGATGA
This sequence comes from Pseudomonadota bacterium, assembly GCA_018822105.1. Lineage (GTDB taxonomy): Bacteria > Desulfobacterota > Desulfovibrionia > Desulfovibrionales > Desulfovibrionaceae > Humidesulfovibrio. The sequence continues at coordinate 71,268 of JAHJLB010000001.1, read as the reverse complement.
TGAGGCTTGCCCCCATGCGCTGGATGATGTTGATGGTTTCCATGAACACCTGAAGCCGCTCCGGCGCCCTGCTCAACCCGACCATGACCGTGTTCGGGCGCAATCCGCCTATGCCATGACACTGCAGCAAGGATCTCGCCGCCTCGGGCAGACTCTCTTCGACCACAACGACAGGGAAGGCTTGGAGCCCAGATCTGGATATGGATTTACGCAACAGGCTTTCCGCCTCGTTGCGGCGCTCGTGGAGTTGGTCCGCATCGCCCAGCATGACTTGGACGACCGAAACAATGCCGCTGTCCGCCGTGAGCCAATTGGCATACTGGGAAAGATGCAGTCTGTGCGCGGAGGTTCCGCTGAGAACAAGTATGGAGGGGCGCCAGTTTTTTGGGTGGTAGCGCTCACGCTCCAGTCGGAGCAGGGCGGTGCGCGCCCGCTGGTAGGCCAATCCGCTTTCGATGTCGCCCCACTTGGCACGGAGATCGGACTGCGCGATGAAGAAATAGAGGGCGGCGGAGAGGCCTATCGACACCCCCGCCCAAAGAGGATTGATCAGGAACATCACCCCAAGACATCCCAGGGCGCCAGACAATGCGACGCTCCAGTGGTTGAGCCTAAAGGTGGGGCGGAAGCTGGGATTATTCGAACGGCCCTCATAGAAGCAAGCCAGGTTGACCGTGCCATACGTCATCAAAAAGAACATGGTGATGACGGGCGCGATGGTGTTCAGATCCCCGATGAAAATGCCCGCCTGGGCGAGAAGGAAGGTGAGCGAAATGGCCCGCCGGGGTTCGCCCGCCTTGCCGCTCCCCCTTGCAAAGAAGCCGAGCCAACGGAAGACGTTGTCCCGGGCAAACGCCTGCAATATCCTTGGCGCCCCCATCATGCTGCCCAAGGCCGAGGACAGGGTGGCGCAAATGACGCCGGCGTAGATGAACAACGGGAACAGCGCGCGGTCACGTATGACGAACGTGTCCGCCACAAGATCGGCTCGATGCACGCTCGCCGCCAGCATCACGGTCATGACGCAGTAGGTGACGGCGGATACGCCGATCGCCGCGAAGGTGCCTGTGGGTATGGACCTTCCGGGATCCCTGAGATCGCCGGACATGCTCACCCCGGCCATGATACCCGTCACCGCAGGGAAAAAGAGCGCGAACATGGTAAAGAAGGATTCGCCGGGAAGCCATTGTGGGCTGAAGTTGGCTGCCAGAACATCCGCCTGGAACCCGCTCCACGCGCCCCCGAGAAACGAAGCTATGGACAGACCCAGAACCGCCAAAATGCCGTACTGGAGTCTGATGGTCCAGCCCGCGCCAACATAGACACTCACGAAAACGCACAGGTTTGTTATTGTCGCAACAGCCCGGAATGAAAGGCCAGCAGAGGGAAAGGCCGACAGGAACGCCTCAGTGAAGCCGATCACGTACATCGCTACAGCCACAGCCTGGGCGATGTAAAAAAAGATCGCGATCACCCCGCCGAACTCCAGTCCCAGGCTCCGGCTGATCAAATAGTATGGGCCGCCCCCCTTCATGCGCATGTTGGTGGCAATGGAGGCGATCGACAGGCCGGTTGTCAGCGATATCGTCTTGGAGACGGCCAGGATGAGCAGCGCGTTCCATAGCCCGGCATTCCCGACGATCGCGGGAAACCGCAGGAACATAATGACGCCCAGGATGGTCAGCAGGCTCGGCGTAAAAACTCCGCCAAATGTTCCAAACTTCTCCGATTGTGCTTCGGTTGCTTTGGCGGCAGTCGTCTTCACTTTCCCATTCTCCCGACCGGGCACGGCCCTTTCAGCCGCAAAGCCCGCTTTGCCCGGCCTATCCCGGACGGAATCCGGTGCCCACGCCCAGCGCCGACCACAGCCCGGGGATCCGCGCCTCCAGGCTGAAGCGGTCCTCGGCGGTCCTGCGCGCGGCCCAGGCCATGCGCTCAAGGAGCTCCAGGTCATCGGCCAGACGCAGCACGTATTCGGCCCAGTCGCCGGGGTGCTGCACGAGGAACCCGTCCACGCCGTGGCTTATGATCTCGCGGTTGAAGCCCACGCAGGAGGCGATGGGCACCACGCCCGAGGCCATGTACTGCAGGATCTTGAAGCCGCATTTGCCCCGCGTGTACTCGTCGTCGGTCAAGGGCATGAGGCCGCACTGGAACCCGCGCAGCTGCTCGGCCTCCAGGGCCGGGCCCCAGCGCTCGAAGCGCACCAGGCCCTCCAGCTCGCCCTCATAGGGCTTGTCCGCCACCACGCGGATGTCCAGGCGCTTCTGGTGCGGGGCCAGCTCGCGCAGGACCTCCGGCAGGAACCAGAGGTTGCCCGAGGTGCCCATCCAGCCCACGCGGAAAGGGGGGACTGCGGCGGCGTCCGGCGGGGCCGGGGTGTATTTGCGGGTGTCGATGAGCGTCGGCAGCACGAAGATGTTGGGCTGGTGCTCGCGAGCGCGCCCGGCCAGGTAGCTGTTTCCGGCCACCACCAGGTCCACGCGCGCGCAGGTGTCGGCGAAGCGCCGGGCGATCTTGGCCGACTTCTCGGCCATGCCGGGCTGCCCGATCTCCGAGGGGTGCAGGGCCCACAGGGCGTCGTCCACGTCGTAGACCAGGCGCTGGCAGCGGCGGCGGATCAGGGCCAGCTCATAGGGCGCGAAGAGCTTCTGCTGGATGACCATGACCCGCGCGCGCGGCAGGGTGAAGAGGAAGGCCAGGCGCTTGTGGATGGCCTTGGGGACGCGCCGCCAGTCCACGGCCAGTCCGGAGGCCCGGCCCGCCTCCACAAAGGGCAGCACCCGGAAGCGCACGCTGGGCAGGGTCTCGCCCGACGGGGTCAGGAACAGGACGTCGAGCAGGCCGGCCGGCCCGGCCGGGCCGCTCATGGCCGCACCCCCTTCCGGGCCAGCAGGCCGCGCACCATCTCCAGATAGGGCTCAAGGCCGCAGGGCCGGTCGTCGGGCCAGACAAAGGCCGGGCGGTCCTTTTCCGCAGCGGCCTCCCGGATGAGCCGGGCCAGGCCCCGGGCGTCGGCCGGGTCGGCCAGGACATGGCGCTCGGGCACGAACACGGCGCTGCCGTTGCGGCTGCTGGAGATGGACGGCAGGCCGCAGGCCAGGGCCTCCAGCACGGCGTTGGAGCAGGCGTCGTAATAGGTCGGCAGGGCGAAGACGTCGGAGGCGCCGTAGAAGCCGGGCATGTCGTCCACCTTGCCCGCGAAGCGCACGCGCTGGGCAACGCCGAGCTCCCTGGCCAGGGCCAGCCAGCGGCCCGGCCCGCGCCCCCCGGCCACGGCCAGATGGAATTGCGGCGGCAGGAGGGCCAGGGCGCGGATGAGGGTGCCCACGCCCTTGAGGGCGAAATTGGTGCCCGCGGTGCAGACCACGGTGTCCAAGTCGCCGAGGCCTTGGGCCGAGCGCAGCAGGGCCCGGCGTTCCGGGGCCAGCGGCGCGAAGCGCGCCAGGTCCGGGCGGTTGTAGACCACGCTGACCCGCGCCGGATCGAGCGCCGGGTGCGCCCGGAGCAGCCAGTCGCGCACCAGGTCGGACACGCAGACGATGTGCTGGGCGGCGCTGGCCGGGGCGTCGAACTGCCGGGCCTCCAGCCAGGCGATGACCGCCGAGGACGGCGACACGGCGCGGCGCAGGCGCTTGAACAGCCGCGCCGGGGAGGAGCCGTGGGCCGCTTCCGTCAGCTCGTTGAAGACGCTTTGCGGCCCGCCGCCCACGCGCAGGAGGTCCTGGGTCCAGGTGCGGCCCAGGCCGATGACCAGGTCATAGCCCTCGCGGGCCAAACGCCTCTCCACGGCATGGGCGAACCAGAGGTTCTTCAGCGCGCGGCCCAGGGGCGGACGACCCAGGACCACGGGCCGCACCCCCCCCGGGAGTCGGCCCTCGGCGCGGCCGCAGAGGAAGTCCACGGCGTGGCCCTCGGCGGCCAGGGCCTCGGCCAGCCGCCAGCCAAAGCCCTCGGCGCCTCCGTAAAGGCCCAGGCGGGGCATGGTCAGGGCGATTCTGGGCATCTGCACATTCTCCGGTGGTTCGCGGTGGCCGCAGTCTTGAACGAAATCCCGGGCCTTGACAAGCCGGGCGGGCCTGGGGCATAGGCGGAGGGTCCGGCCTTCGCGCGGGCACGCCTTGCCATACCCAAGGAGCCAGCCCATGTTCCCCACCCCCGCCCTGGACCACGCCCTGCTGCTGCTGCTGAACCAGGACTGGCGCGCGCCCGTGCTGGACCTGGCCCTGCCGCTGTTCTCCTCCCGCGCGCTGCTCTTCGCCCTCCTGGCCGGGCTGCTGGTGTGGCGCTGCAGGCTGCGCGACAAGGGCCAGGCTTTGTACTTCATGCTTTTGGTGCTGGCCATGGGCCTAAGCGACCTGGCCACCAACCAGGTCAAGCACGGCGTGGGCCGCCTGCGCCCGGAAAACGCCGTGGGCGGCACCTTCCGCCAGGAGTCCGGCCAGTGGCAACGCCTGCCCGCGGACCTGGCCCCGGACCGCGAGCGCGGCACCTCCTTCCCCTCGGCCCACGCCGCCAACTCCGCGGCCCTGGCCCTGCTTGCGGCCATGTTCTGGCCGCGCCTGCGCCGGGGCATCTGGGCCCTGCCGCTGCTGGTGGGCTGGTCGCGCATCTACCTGGGCAAGCACTACCCCACGGACATCCTCGGCGGCTGGCTCCTGGGCCTGGGCATGGGCTGGCTGTGCTGGCGGCTGTGGCTGGCCGCGGCCCGGCGCTGGGGGCTGCAGCTGCGGCCGGAGCCGGCGGAAGGATATGGGGCTCCGCCCCCGGCGGCCTGAGCCCTTCCGCTGCCGCGGGGGCGGCGCCCGCGCCGGGCGCCCAGGCCGATAAAAAGCGGGGCGGGGAGCTGTAGACTCCCCGCCCCGCTGGCGTTTCTGGTCGGAGGGAAGGCTAGACCTTGCAGGCCGTCTTCAGGTCGGCCGCAGCGTCGGTGGCCTCCCAGGTGAATTCCGGCAGCTCGCGGCCGAAGTGGCCGTAGTTGGTGGTCAGGCGGTAGATGGGGCGGCGCAGGTCCAGGCGCTTCAGGATGAAGTAGGGCCTGAGGTCGAAGACCTCGCGCACGGCCTTGGTCAGCACGTCGTCGGCCACCTGGCCGGTGCCGTGGGTGGTGCAGACCACGCTCACGGGCTCGGCCACGCCGATGGCGTAGGCGATCTGGACCTCGGCGATTTCGCCCAGGCCGGCGGCCACGATGTTCTTGGCCACATAGCGCGCCATGTACGCGCCGGAGCGGTCCACCTTGGAGGGGTCCTTGCCGGAGAAGGCGCCGCCGCCGTGGGCGCCCGCGCCGCCGTAGGTGTCCTGGATGATCTTGCGGCCGGTGAGGCCGCAGTCGCCCACAGGTCCGCCGATGACGAAGCGGCCGGTGGGGTTCACGTAGATCTTCAGCTTGTCGTCGATGAGGTTCTGCGGCAGCGTGGCGTAGATGACCTCTTTCTTGATGGCCTCGACCAGGTCGGCGTGGGCGATGGATTCGTCGTGCTGGGCCGAGACGACCACGTTGTCGATGCGCACGGGCTTGCCGTGCTCGTATTCCACGGCCACCTGGGTCTTGCCGTCGGGGCGCAGGAACTTCAGGATGCCCTGCTTGCGCACGAAGGTCAGGCGCTGGGAGAGCTGGTGCGCGTAGTAGATGGGCGCGGGCATCAGCGTGGGGGTCTCCTTGGAGGCGAAGCCGAACATCATGCCCTGGTCGCCGGCGCCCTGGTCCTCGGGCTTCACGCGGTCCACGCCCTGGGCGATGTCGGCGCTCTGCTTGTCGATGGAGGACATGACCGCGCAGGTGGCGTAGTCGTAGCCCATCTCGGAGCTGTTGTAGCCGATCTCCTTCACGGTCTCGCGCACGATGGTCGGCAGGTCGGCGTAGGCCTTGGTGGTGATCTCGCCGGCGATGAAGGCCATGCCGGTGGTGACCAGGGTTTCGCAGGCCACGCGCGAGGCGGGGTCCGGGCCGATGAGGGCGTCAAGGACGGCGTCGGAGATGGCGTCGGCCACCTTGTCCGGGTGTCCCTCGGTGACGGACTCGGACGTGAACATGTAACGGCTTTTCGGTGAAATCATGCAAGTCCTCCAGTATATCAGGTAAGATTTGGATCAGTGCGCCGCCTCGGGCCTGTTGGCGGCGTCCACTCGAATCACACTGGGCCTGTGTCCGGGTATCTCCTCGGGTTCAAGCTCCAGATATGTCGCTAAGATGACCTTCTGCCCAACCTTGCCCTTGTGGGCTGCCGCTCCGTTGAGGCAGATCTCGCCGGGCGCTCCGGGAATGGCGTAGGTGGTCAGCCGCTCGCCGTTGGCCAGGTTGTACACGTCAATGCGCTCAAAGGGCAGGATCCCCACCGCTTCGAGCAGCGCAACGTCCACGGAGATGCTGCCCTCGTAGTCCAAATTCACCGAGGTGAGGGTGGCCCCGTGGATCTTGGCGCTTAGGAAAGTCCGTCTGGGCAAGAGCTTTTATACCTCCAGCAGGATATTGTCTATAAGGCGCACGCGTCCCAAGAACACCGCCACGGCGAGGAGCGCGGGAGCCTCCAGGCGCGCCGCCGGGGTCAGGGCCTCGGGGTGCACGAACTCGGCGTAGTCCAGGCGGGCCGCCGGCAGCTTTTCGGCCAGGTGCCGACGGAAGATAAGGCCCAGGGCGGCGGCGTCAAGCTGGCCTGCGCGCGCGGCCTTTTGCACGAGCAGGAGCCCCTGGCGGATGGCCGGGGCGCCGGCGCGCTCCTCCGGCGTCAGGTTCACGTTGCGCGAGCTCAGGGCCAGGCCGTCGGGCTCGCGGAAGATGGGCCGGCCCACGATGGTGACGCCCAGCTCCAGGTCGCGCGTCATGCGCCGGAGGATGGCCAGCTGCTGCCAGTCCTTTTCCCCGAACACGGCCACATGGGGCCGCACCAGGCCGAAGAGCTTGGCCACCACGGTGCACACGCCCCGGAAATGGCCTGGCCGCGAGGCCCCGCAGAGCCCGGCCCCAAGCTCCGGCACGTCGATCCAGGCGGCGTGGTCCGGGTGGTACATGGCCCCAGGCTCCGGCGCGAAGACAAGGTCGACGCCATGGGCGCGGCACAGCTCCAGGTCGCGGGGCAGGTCGCGCGGGTAGCGGTCCAGGTCCTCGCCGGGGCCGAACTGGGCGGGATTGACGAAGATGCTCACCACCAGGCGCCCGGCCAGGGTGCGCGCATGGTCGAACAGGGACAGATGCCCGGCGTGCAGAAAGCCCATGGTCGGCACCAGGGCGATGCCCAGGCCCTGGGAGCGCCACTTCTGGCACTGCTGGCGGAGGGGTGCGGGGTCGACGAGGAGGTCCATGTTCATCTCAGGGGGTAAGCCTTTCGAAAGGCAGCCTTGGCATGAAGCCGCCGCGCTGTCCACAGATATTTCCGGGCCGCGGCGGGCAGGCTCTTGTGCTGCGCCCCGGCTCAAGGTAGGGAGACGCACATGCGCTCCCCAGCCGATATCCTCGCCGCCACCATCGTTGACAGGACCGTCAGCCTGACCAGGCAGGACCTCATCGACTTCGAGCACGCCCTGCAGCACGGGGTGCAGGCGTTCCTGCCCTTCGCCTCCTACAGCCTGTTCTTCCCGCGCCAGGGCGACCCCTGCCCGGCGCTGCGCTATGACCACAAGGCCAGGGAGCTGGCGCTGCCTTTGGTGCTGCGCGGCGAGACCCTGGGGGTCTTCGTGGCGCGCGGGGTGCGCCTGGCCGCGCCCAGGGCCCTGCCGCCCGTGCTCCAGCTTCTGGCCACGGCCGTGCTGGAGAAGCTCCTGCTCTACAAGCGCAGCGTCACCGACGCCCTCACGGGCCTGGCCAACCGCGAACATTTCCTGCAGAGCCTGACCCAGGAGATCGACCTGATCCAGCACAGCCTGGAGGCCACCACCGGCGGCCGCTCCGACCCGGAGCTCCAGGGCTTCAGCGCATCCCTGGGCGTCATCCTGCTCGACCTGGACTCCTTCCAGTGGATCAACGAGCGCTACGGCTACCAGGTGGGCGACAGCATCAACGCCCAGGTGGGCCAGGCCATCGCCGGGGCCTGCCCGCGCCACGTCACCGCCGCGCGCATCCACAACGACACCTTCGCCCTGCTGGCCCCGGACGCCAGCCCCAAGACCTGCTTCGAACTGGCCGAACTGGTGCGCCAGGCCATCAGCCGCCTCAGCTTCCAGGACGAGGTCACGGGCGACAACATCGGGGTCACGGCCAGCCTGGGCTACGCCAATTACCCCCAGAGCCTGCGCGGGCGGCAGTTCCAGCGCACCCCGCGCGAGCAGGCGCGCATCCTCATGCGCGCAGCGGGCAAGGCCGTGGGCGCCTCCAAGGACCACGGCCGCAACCGGGTCTTCGGCTTCGGCGAGATCCTCAAGACCGGCGGGCGCATCCTGGACGTGCTGCCCATGCAGCGCCTGGCCGTGAGCCTGGGCCGCAGCGTGGGCGCGCAGGAGGGCCTGCGCTACCTCGTCTGGTCGCCCCGGTTCCAGCAGCGCACCCTGGAGGCCCGGCTTTCCGGGGATGAGCGGCTCCTGGGCCGCTCGCCCACCCTGTACAAGAGCGAGATCGTGCTCTCCGAGGTGCAGGAGGACATGTCCTTCGCCGAGGTGCTCCACGCCGGCGACCCGGCCTGGGTCCCGGAGCCCGGCGACCAGCTGACCCTCATCCAGGAGCGCGACAGCCTCTTCGCCTCCCAGGACAACGCCCAGGACAACGCCCAGCCCCGCCGCGACATGCTCACCGGGCTTTACGGCTACCGCGACTTTCTGGCCTTCTTCGCCCGCGCGCGCCCGCGCTCGGAGCGCTTCTGCGTGGTGCTGACGCGCATCCAGGACTCCCGCGCCGACCAGCCCCTGGCCAGCCTGCCCGCGGACGCCCCGGGCGGCAGGACCGGCGGGCTCCAGCAGCGCCTGGACGCTGCGGTGGCCCAGGTGGCGGCCCTGGCCGAGCGCGTGCTCCTGCAGGATGCGGGCTGTTCGCCCGCCCGGCCCGGCGAAAAGCCCGCACGGGCCGCCGGGGGCCGCTTCGGCCTTGGCGGGCTGGTGCATTTCCTGCCCGGCGCGGACCCGGCGGAGGTGGAGGCGCGCGTCCTTGAGCTGTGCCGCCTGGCCGCCGAGGAGCACGGCCTGGACCTGGCCGTGGGCCTGGCCGGGCATCCCTTCCTGCACCTGCCCAAGGCCGACGCCCTGGACAACGCGCGCAAGGGCCTGGATCACGCACAGCTTTTGCCGGCACCGCGCGTGGCCGTGTTCGGCAGCCTGTCCCTCAACGTCTCCGCCGACCGCCTGTTCGTGGAGGGCGACCTCTACGCCGCGGTGGAGGAGTTCAAGCTGGCCCTTCTGGCCGACCCGGCCAACATGCTGGCGCGCAACTCCCTCGGCATCTGCTACGCCCAGATGGGCAAGGCCGACCTGGCCCGGCGCGAATTCGAGCTGGTGGTGGCTGCGGAAGAGGACAACGTCATGGCCCACTACAACCTGGGCTGGGCCTGCCAGCGCCTGGGCGAGACGGCCAGCGCCCGCACGGCCTATGAACGCTGCCTGAGCCTGGACCCCGGCCACGGCTTCAGCCTGGTGCGCCTGGGCTCCCTGGCCGAGGCCGCCGGCGACCTGTCCTCGGCCGAGGACCTGTACCAGAAGGCCCTGGACACGCCAGGCACCGAGGCCGCGGCCCTGCGGCCCCTGGCCCGCGTGGCCCTGGCCCAGGGAGATCGCGCGCGCGCGCGCGAATGCCTGCACCTGGCCCTGTCTGCCGACCACAACGACGCCCAGGCCCTGCACATGCTGGCCCGCCTGTACCTGGACTCCGGCGAGGACCCGCAGATCGCCGAAGTGCTGGCCCGCCAGGCGGCCGCGCTCAGGCCCGAGCGCCAGGAGTTCTGGGACACCCTGGTGCTCGCCCTGAACCTGCAGGGCCGCCATGACGACGCCCGCAGGGCCGAGGCCAGAGGCCGCCCCTAAATCCCCCCGCCCAAGCAAGGAGCCCCCCATGCCCGATGTCGTGTCCGTGCCGTTGCCCACGCAGCTTCTGGCCCTCGCCGTGCTCCTGCAGTTCGTGGCCATCATGGCCGTGCTCTGGCGCGGCCTCCTGGGCCTGCCGCAGCTCAGCACGCGCCGCCCGCGCTGGCCCTTCATCCCGCTGGTCTTGGGCTGCGGGGCGGGCGTCTGGTACGCCATCCTGCAGATGGACCTGGTCTTTGGCGCGGCCCAGGGCCTGGCCCTGTTCCTGGGCTTCTGCCTCATCAACAGCTCCCGCGGCCAGCAGCCCGAGGCGCCGGAAGCGGGCACGAGCAGGCGCGAGCGGCGCGAGGCCGGGCGCGAAGCCAGGCGCAAGGCCAAAGGAAACGACGCCGCCAATGGCTAACCCAAGCGAATTCAAGCCCCTGCTCAAGGGCCTGACCATGCTGGCCCTGTTCGGGGGGCTCATTTTCCTGGCGCGCAGCCTGGGCCTGGAGGGGCACCTCACGGACCGGCAGTGGCTGCTGGGCCAGGTGCAGGGCCACGGGGCCGCCGGGGTGCTGTTCTTCCTTGGCGTCACGGCCCTGTCCACGGCCCTGGGCGTGCCCCGGCAGCTCACGGCCCTGCTGGGCGGCTACGCCTTCGGCTGGTTCTGGGGCACCCTGCTGGCCACCCTGGGCACGGCCCTCGGCTGCGCCACGGACTTCACAGTGGCCCGGTACCTGGGCCGCGACTTCGTGCTGGCGCGCTTCGCCAGGCGCGCCGCCAAGCTCGACGCCTTCCTGCGCACCGGGCCCTTCCGCACCTCCCTGGCCATCCGGCTGCTGCCCGTGGGCCACAACCTGCTCACCAGCGTGGCCGCCGGCGTGACCAGCATCCCCGCCTTGCCCTTCATCCTGGGCTCGGCCGTGGGCTATATGCCGCAGAACCTCGTCTTCGCCATCTTCGGCGGGGGCGTGGGCGCGGAGTCCGGGCCGGGCCGCATGCTGTCCATCGGCGTCAGCGTGGCCCTGCTTGCCGCCTCGGCCTGGCTCGGGGTGTCCGTGTACCGCGCCTACAAGCGCCAGGGCCTGGACCTGGAAGAGGCGGAAGGAGAATAGGGCCTCCGGCGGCCAAGGGGCCTCAAGGCCCCCTGGAACCCCCAGTCCGAAAAGCCCGCGCGGCGCTTTCCCTGGCCCATCAAAGCAGCAAGGGCTGGCCCAGGTTCCACCTGGGCCAGCCCTTGCTGCTGGTGCGGGGGTGCGGGGGCCGGAGCCCCCCGCCTCTGGCCGGGGGCTCCGGCCTTTGCCGTCCTTACTTCCAGACCTGCATGAAGCCCGTGCTGTCTCCGCCCGCGTCGATGTGCCGGATGAGCGCGCTGCCGAACACGGCGGCGTCCACCAGGCCGTCCAGGGCCTTGAGCTGGTCCGGGTGCTTGAGGCCGAAGCCCAGGGCCACGGGGATGTCGAAGGCGGCCTTGGCCGCGGTGAGCCCAGCGCGGATGCTTTCCGGCAGGCCCGTGTCAAAGGCCGAGCGCACGCCCGTGGTGCCCAGCACGGACACGAAATAGGCGAAGCCCTGGCCGTCCTTGGCGTAGAGGGCCATGCGCTCCGGCAGGGTGTTCAGGCCCACCAGGGGGATGAGCGCCAGGCCGAAGGGGTCGAAGGCCGCACGGACGGGCGCGGACTCCTCGAAGGGCACGTCGGCCAGGATGACCCCGTGGACCCCGGCGGAGCTGGCGTCGCGGCCAAAGCGCTCCAGGCCGTACTGCAGCACCGGGTTCAGGTAGCCCATGAGCACCAGCCCGGCCTTGTAGCGGCCCTTGCGCGCCGCCAGTTCCTTCAATATCCACGAGAGGTTGACGCCGGATTCCAGGCACTTCAGCGAGGCGTGCTCCACCACGGGGCCGTCGGCCACGGGGTCGGAGAAGGGCATGCCGATCTCGATGATGTCGGCCCCGGCCTCGTCCAGCTGGTCGATTTCGGTCCAGAAGCGGTTCTTGTCCGGATAGCCGGCGGGCAGGAAGGGGATGAGGCCGAGGCGGCCCTTGGCGCGGGCCTCGCGGATGCGTTGGGTCAGGATGTTGGTGCTCATGGCTTTCGTTCCTAGGCCTTCTTGGCCAGGTAGTCGTTGACGATGTCCAGGTCCTTGTCGCCCCGGCCGGAAAGGCAGACCACCACGTTGCTGCCCGGCTTCATGTCCTTGGCGTTGGCCAGGGCCCAGCCGAGGGCGTGGGAGGATTCCAGGGCGGGCATGATGCCCTCGAAGCGCGAGAGGGTCACAAAGGCGTCCAGGGCCACGTCGTCGGTGACGGACACGTAGCGCGCCCGGCCCGAGGCCTGGTAGGCCGCGTGCTCCGGGCCCACGCCGGGGTAGTCCAGGCCCGGGGCGATGGAGTGCGAGGGCAGGATCTGGCCCTCGGGCGTCTGGATGAGCTGGGTGTGCATGCCGTGCAGCACGCCGGGCGAGCCCTCCTTTGACAGGGGCGCGGAATGCCAGTCTCCGGGCTTGCCCGAGCCCGCGGCCTCCACCCCGACGAGTGCGACCTGCGCGTCGGGCACGAATTCGTGGAAGGCCCCGATGGCGTTTGAGCCGCCGCCCACGCAGGCCACCACATAGTCGGGCAGCGCCCCCGCCTGGGCGAGCATCTGCGCGCGCGCCTCGCGGCTGATGCAGGCCTGCAGCTCGCGCACCAAAAGCGGGAAGGGGTGCGGCCCGGCGGCGGTGCCGAAGCAGTAGTGGGTGGTCTCCTGCTCGGCGATCCAGGCGCGCATGGCGGCGTTGATGGCGTCCTTCAGGGTCTTGGTGCCGGAGTCCACGGTCACCACTTCGGCCCCGAAGAGCTTCATGCGGCGCACGTTGAGGCTCTGGCGCTCCACGTCGGTGGCGCCCATGTAGATGGTGCAGGAAAGGCCCAGGCGCGCGGCGGCCAGGGCCGAGGCCACGCCGTGCTGGCCCGCGCCGGTCTCGGCCAGGAGGCGCTTCTTGCCGAGCTTCTTGGCCAGCAGGGCCTGGCCGATGGTGTTGTTGACCTTGTGCGCGCCGCCGTGGGCCAGGTCCTCGCGCTTGAGCCAGAGCCTGACGCCCAGCTTCGCCGAGAGGTTGGGGCAGAAGGTGAGCGCCGTGGGCCGGCCCACGAAATGGGCCAGCTCGCTTGCGAGCTCGTCCTGGAACTCCCTGGAGGGCAGGATGCGCGCCATGGCCTCCTCCAACTCGAGCAGCGGCGGCATGAGCAGCTCGGGCACGAACTGCCCGCCGAAGATTCCGAAATAGCCTTTCTTCACGGGGTCACCCCTTGCGTTTGGGCCGCGCGGGCCGCCTTGATTGCGGCGAAGGCCGCGCGCAGCAGTTTTTCGTCCTTGTGGCCGGGCGCGCTTTCCACGCCCGAATTGAGGTCCACGCCGTCCGGCCCCTTGCCCAGTGGGCCGAGAGACCGGTGCCGGGAAATCAGGCCGGGGAGGTTCTCCGGATTCAGGCCCCCGGCCAGGAGCCACGGACGCGGGAACCTCGCCTGCGCCAGGAGCTCCGGGGCCTTGCCGCTTATCACCTGGCCATGCCCGCCGCCGCCCAGGCCCGCGTCCACGAGCATGTGCCCGCAGTAGGGCGCGTAGCGGTCCAGCTCGGCCTGGAAGGCCTCCAGGCTGGCGGCCTTTTCCGGCCAGAAGACCTTGATGATGCGCTGCGGCCCCATGCGCTCGGCCAGGGCGGCGCAGAAGGATTCGGTCTGGCCGCCGTGGAGCTGCGCCAGGTCCAGCCGCCCGGCGGCCATGATGCCCAGCGCCTCCATGGGCTTCTGGCCCACGAACACGCCCACCTTGCGCGCGCCGGGGGTCCTCAGGCGCGCCGGGAACTCCGGCGTGGTGTTGCGCGGGCTGCCCGGGTGGAAGATGAAGCCCAGCAGGTCCGCGCCGAGCTCGGCGCAGAGCCCGACGTCCTCCTCGCGGGTCAGGCCGCAGACCTTGACCAGCAGTCCGTTGGTCATGGCGCGCTCCTTGTCCTGGCCACGGCGGTCAGCCTCCCGAGGGCCGCTCCGGGGTCGGGGGTGCTCATGAGCGAGGTGCCGATGAGCACGGCGTCGAAGCCCAGGCCGGCCATTTCTTCCAGCTGCTCCGGCGCGTCCAGGCCCGAGGCGCTGATCCACAGCTCGCCGACGCCCTGGCCCTTGAGGGGCGCCAGGCGGCGCGAGATGGAGAGGTCCGTCTCCAGGCGGTCCAGGTCGCGGTTGTTGACCTGGATGATCCCGGCCCCGGCCTGGCGGGCGACGACCAGGTCGGCCTCGTCGAAGACCTCGCACACGGCCTCCAGGCCAAAGCCGCGGCAGGCGTCGAGCATCCCGCGCACCTGGGCCGCGCCGGGAAACATGCGCATGATGAGCAAGAGCGCCGAGGCCGGCGTGGCCGCGGTCTCCGCCACCTGCAGGGGGTCCAGCAGGAAGTCCTTGCGCAGCAGGGGCAGGCCGGCAAAGGCCATGTCCTCCAGGAAGCGCAGGTCGCCCTGGAAATGGGCCTTCTCGGTGAGCACGGAGAGGCAGGCGGCCCCGCCTTCGGCATACATGCGTGCCACGTCCGCTGGCGTCAGGTCCAGGTTGATGACCCCGCGCGAGGGCGAGGCGCGCTTGTACTCGGCGATGACCGCCGGGGCCCCGGCGGCCCTGAGGGCGGCCGAAAACCCGGGGCGCCGCCCCTGCCAGGGGGCGGGCAGGCGGCCCTCGCCGGCCAGCCTGCGCAGCAGCGCGATGGGGCCTTGCTGCGCGGCCCGGAAGCGGTCGAGCATGCTCCCCGCCCTATCCGTTGCCATTGGCGAAGCTCCTTGCCGCGCCGTCGGCCACGGCGGTGCGCGCCTCGCGCATGCATTCGGCCAGCTCCCTGCCGGTCACCAGGTGCAGGGCCGCGCCCAGGTTCAGGGCGGTCATGTCCTGCATGGCCGCGTTGGCCCGGCCGGTGAGCACGTCGCGGATGGCCGCAAGGGCGCTCTGCTTGTCGGCCACGCGCACCTGGTCCGGGTCGTGGGCCGGAATGCCGAACTCGCTCGGGTCCAGGCGGAAGGGGCTGACCTTGCCGCGGTCCACCACAAAGCCCAGGGCCGGGCCAAAGGGCGTCAGCTCGTCGAAGCCGCCCTTCCGGCCCTCCACGGTCCCGTGGATGACCAGGGCCAGCACGTCCGGCGCGGTGAGGGCCAGGGTCTCGGCCATGAGCTTGAGGGCGCGCGCGCTGCCCACGCCCATGAGCTGCCGCGAGGGCCGGGCCGGGTTCAGGAGCGGGCCCATGAGGTTGAACAGGGTGCGCACGCCGAGCTCCCGGCGCACCGGCGCGATGTGGGCGAAGGCCGGGTGGTAGCCCGGCGCGAAGAGGTACACGAAGCCGGTCTTGGCCAGCGCCCCGGCCACCTCGTCCGGGCCGGTGTCCAGGCGGATGCCCAGGCCTTCGAGGGCGTCGGCGCTGCCCGAGGACGAGGACACGGCGCGGTTGCCGTGCTTGACCACCCGGTGGCCCAGGGCCGCCAGATACAGAGACCCGGCCGTGGAGCAGTTGAAGCTGTTCATGAGGTCGCCGCCGGTGCCCACGATCTCCACGATGGGCCGGTCCGTGGGCAGCCCGCTGACGAGCCGGGCGCGCTCCAGGCCGGCGCGCGCGGCCGAGGCCAGCTCCAGGGCGGTCTCGCCCTTGGCCCGCAGGCCCATGAGCAGGGCCCCGGCCTGGGCCGGGCTCAGGTCGCCCTCGAAGAGCTCGCGGAAGGCGAAGGCCGCCTGCTCGGGCGTGAGGTCGGCGCCTTCGCCCAGGGTGTCCAGAATGTCGCGCATGTTCAGGTCCATGATCATCCCCCCGGCCTCAGGCGGCCTGCTCGGTGCGTTTGAGGAAATTGGCCAGAAGCCTGGGCCCGTCCGGGGTCAGGATGGACTCCGGGTGGAACTGCACCCCGCTCCAGGGCCGGTCGGTGAAGCACATGCCCATGACCTCGCCCTCGGCGGTGCGGGCCGTGACGCGCAGCCTCTGCGGCGCCTCGTGGGCCAGGACCAGCAGCGAGTGGTAGCGGCAGACCTCAAACGGATTGTCCAGCCCGGCGAAGACGTCCGTGCCGTCGTGCTCCACCAGGCTCGTCTTGCCGTGCATGATGCGCGCGGCCCGGACCACGGAGGCCCCGGCGAAATGCCCCAGGGTCTGGTGGCCCAGGCACACGCCCAGGGTGGGCACGGCCATGCCGGTGGCCTCCAGCAGGGCCAGGAACTTCAGGCAGTTGCCCGCGTTCTCCGGGCGGCTGGGCCCGGGCGAGAGGCAGACGCGGGAGAGCCCGGCCACGAAGGCCGGGTCCAGGAGCTCCGGACGGTCGTTCCTGAGCACCACGGGGTCGGCCCCGAGCTGCTGGAAGGCCTGCACCAGGTTGAAGGTGAAGGAGTCGAAGTTATCGATCAGTAAAAACATCGCCAACCCCCTTGGAGGACAGAATCTCGCGGATGATGCGGGCCTTGTTGTGGCATTCCTGCCATTCCTTTTCCGGCTCGGAGTCGTACACCAGCCCGGCCCCGGCCTGCCAGCTGCACACGCCGTCGCGCATCCACATGCTGCGGATGGTGATGCCCGTGCCCAGGTGCACCGGCCCCTTGCCCAGGCCCAGCCAGCCCATGGCCCCGGCATACGGCCCGCGGTCGATCTTCTCCATCTTGGCGATGGTCTCCATGGCCCAGATCTTGGGCGCCCCGGCCACGGTGCCCGCGGGGAAGGTGGCCTGGAGCACGTCGATGGCGTCCAGGCCGTCCCTGAGGTCGGCCTCCACGTAGCTGGTCAGGTGCATGACGTGGGAGAAGCGCTCCACGCACATGAACTTGGCCACCTCCACGCTGCCCGGCCGGGCGATGCGGCCCAGGTCGTTGCGGCCCAGGTCCACCAGCATGACGTGCTCGGCGCGCTCCTTGGGGTCGGCCAGAAGCTCGCGCTCCAGGGCCATGTCCAGGACCTCGGTGTCGCCGCGCGGACGGGTTCCGGCGATGGGCCGGACCTCAAGCCTGCCGGCCTCGCATTTCACCAGCATCTCCGGTGAGCTGCCCAGCAGGGTCTCCTCCTCGAAGCGCATGAAGAACATGAAGGGCGAGGGATTGGCCTGGCGCAGCCGGCGGTACACGCCAAAGGGCTGGCCCGCAAAGGGCGTGGCGAAGCGCACCGAGAGCACCAGCTGGATGCCCTCGCCGTCGGTGATGAGCTCCTTGGCCTTGACCACCCCGGCCATGAACTCCTCGCGGCCCGGGCTGGCCGTGGGCTCGCTGGCCTCCAGGGCGAAGGAGCCGGCGTCGCCCAGCTTGGCCGGCTTGGGCCCGCCGTTGTCGTCCAGGGACAGGTAGCAGCAGCGGTGGCGCAGATGGTCGTAGAGCACCACCTGGCCCGGCAGCACCAGGCGCGTCTGGGCCTTGTGCGGCGGCAGGGCCTCCTGCAGCTTGGGCTCCAGCATGCCGCCGATGCCGTAGCCCAGGTAGCCGTAGAGGGCGCGGGTGAGGGCGGGCAGCGGCTCGCGCTCCGCGGGCTGCTCGATCTCGATGGCGCGCAGGAGCTGGCGCACGCCCTGCATGTAGTCCTGGCCGTCCAGGGCCTCAAGCCCCTTCAGGCGCTCGTCGCGTATGTCCAGGGCCAGCTTGCCTTCCCTCTGCTCGGCCAGGAGGCGGAAGTCCCAGGCGATGAGGCTGTAACGGCCCAGGCGCCCGTCCACCTCGGCGCTCTCCAGCAGGATGCCGGGGGCCGTGCCCACCAGGCCCAGGTACAGGCTGATGGGCGTCTGCACGTCGGCAGGGAGCCATTTTCCGTAATGCCTCAGGCGAATGTCCATTGCGTCCTCCGTTTCGTAAAAAAGCCGCGACCCTGTACGGGACGCGGCAAACATTTGCTCAAACCTCGCCCCAGGGCGAAAGCCGCGTCCCTATGCCGAGTCGCGCCACCACCAGGAGGCCCTGGCGGAGAGGAGATCCAGATCGCCTCCGGCGGCGATGTCCAGGTAGGCCGTGAACTGGCGCACGGTCTCCTGCATGAAGGGGTTGTCCTCGGCTATGAGCTGGAAGAGCTCGCGGTCCTGGGTGAGCATCTTGCGCGCCGCGTCCAGCCGGCGCTCAAAGGACGGGGTGCGGAACTTCTCGATGCCGGGCGTCTGCCGCGCGGTGGCCAGGTAGGCCACGGTGGTGATGAAGTTGAGCCCCTGCACCACGGACATGGCCTTGTCGTGCTCCTCCGCCGTGCTGTCGAAGGGCTCGAACCCGGCCCGGGCCAAAAGCCGCGACACGGCCTCGGCCGCGCCCTCGCCGCGGCCCGGGGCGACGGCCACGCGCGGGAGGAAGCCCTCGGGGATCACCGGCCCGAAGAGCGGGTGTGTGCCCACCACGGGGCCGTGGTAGGCGGCGAGCATCTGGTCCAGGGGGTGCACCTTCACCGAGCACAGGTCGGACAAAATGGCCCCCTGCGCCAGATGCGGGGCCAGCCGCCGTGCCACCTCGCGCATGGCCGTCACCGGCACGGAGAGGATGACCAGTTCGGCCCCGGCCAGGGCGGCGGCGATGGCCTCGTCGGCGTAGGGCCGGTCCAGGGTGGACACCTCGGCCCCTGCCTTGTGCAGGGCGCGCGCGAAGAGCGCCCCCATCTGGCCCCGCGCGCCCACGACGGCGACCCGCCCAATGTCCCGGTGCGGCAGCATTGCGGCTCCTATGCCTGTCCCGCGAGCACGGCCGCCCACAGGTCCCAGAAGGCCGGGAAGCTCTTGGCCACGCAGGCCGGATTGTCGAAGGCCGCGTCGATGCCGGAAAGACCGAAGAGGGCCGGGCCCATGACCATGCGGTGGTCCCCGCGCGAGCAGAATTCGATGCGCCTGCCCGCAGGCAGGGGCGCGGGCGTGATGGTCAGGGTGTCCTGGGTCATGGCCGCGGCGCAGCCGGTCTTGGCGATCTCGCCGGCCAGGGTCTCCAGGCGGTCGCATTCCTTGATGCGCAGGTGGGCCACGTTGCGGATGACCGTTTGGCCCTGGGCGAAGCAGGCCGCCACGGCCACGGTGGGCACCAGGTCCGGGCAGGCGCCCATGTCCACGTCCACGCCGCGCAGCGAGCCGCTGGCGGGCGGGGCGATGGTCACCTCGTCGCCCCCCATGCCGCCGGAAGAGCCCATGGTCCAGGCGATGCGCGCGCCCATGGCCGCCAGGATGTCCAGGATGGCGCGGTCGCCCTGGAAGGACTCGCGCAGGAGGCCGCGCAGGGTCACCGGGCGCCTGCCCACGGCACCGGCGGCCAGGAAGTACGAGGCGTTGCTCCAGTCGCCCTCCACGCGCAGGGTGCGGGGCTGGTAGGTCCCGGGCTGGACCAGGAAGCGCAGCCGGCCGGGCTCGGCGCGGGTGACGCTGTCCTGCTCCACCGGCTCGAAGCGGCCGTCTGCAAGCGCCTCCACCACCGCGGGCACGCCGAAGTCGCGCAGGGTCTGCAGGGTCAGCGACACATAGGGCCAGCTCACGGCCTTGGTGCCGGAGATGCCGATGGTCAGCGGGCTTTTGGCCAGGGGCGCGGTGAGCAGGATGCCGGAGAGGTACTGGCTGCTCTCCTCCAGGCGCACGTCGATGTCGCCGCCGGGCAGGCCCGAGGTCTCTATGGTCACGGGCGGGTAGCCGGGCTTGCCCTCCCAGAGGAAGCGCACGCCCTGGGCCGCCAGCGCGCGGGCGGGCTCGCCCAGGGGCCGCTCGTGCATGCGGGGCGCGCCGTGGATGCGGAAACGCCCGCGCCCGGCCGCCACGACCCCGGCCAGCAGGCGGCAGGTGGTGCCGGACTCGCAGACGTCCAGGTCGGCCACGCCGTCGCCGCTCTCCGGGCCGTGGCGCATGCCCCGGACCAGGTATTCCCCCGCGCCGAGGCGGGCGAAGCCCGCGCCGCAGGCCGTGAGGCAGCCCATGGTATGGGTGGTGTCCACGCTCTCCAGCACGCCTGCCAGGCGGGACTCGCCCGGGGCCAGGGCCGCGCCGATGAGGGCGCGGTGCGACATGGACTTGGAGGCCGGGGCGGATATCAGGATGGCGGCCTTGGCCGGCTGGGTCATCATTGTCTTCCTCCGGCGTCCAGGTGCGGGCCCGCGGGATAGGAGCCCAGGATGCGCAGGGTGTGGCAGCGCTCGCGCAAGGAAGCCAGGAAGCTGTCGTACTCCATGCGCGAGAGGTCGCACTCCAGGTCGGCGAAGAACACGTACTTCCATTTTTCGCCGCGCAGGGGGCGCGATTCGAGCTTGGTCAGGTTGATGGCCCGGCCGGCGAAGGAGTCCAGCACCTCGGCCAGGGCGCCGGGCTTGTCCGGCACGGTGAAGAGGATGGAGGTCTTGTCGCGCGCGGCCTCCGTGCCCGGCCGGGGGCCGATGACCAGAAAGCGCGTCCAGTTGTCCGGCAGGTCCTCGATGTGCGCGGCCATGACGTTCAGGCCGTAGCGGTCGGCCAGGCGGATGTGCCCCACGGTGGCCACCTCCGGCCCGCGCGCGGCCGCGATCTCCGCCGCGGCGGCGGTGCTGCTCTCGGGCACCAGGGTGCGGCCGGGCATGTTGTTCCTGAGCCACCCGCCGCACTGGTCCAGGGGCTGCGGGTGGGAGTGGATCTCCTTGACCTCGGCCATGGACTGGGCCTTGCCCATGAGGCAGTGGGTGATGCGGCAGTAAAGCTCGGCGTGGATGTGCACCGGGAAGAGCATGAACAGGTCCACCACCTGGCCCACGGTGCCCTGGAGCGAATTCTCCAGCGGGATGACGCCCAGTTCGGCCTCGCCGTCGGCCACGGCGCGGAAGATGTCCTCGAAGCCCGCCTTGGGCGTCAGCTCCGCGCTGCGGCCCATGAACTCCAGGCCCGCGAAGTAGGAGAAGGTGCCCTCGGGCCCCAGGTAGACCACGCGCTCCGGGCGCTGCAACCGGCGCGAGGAGCTCATGATCTCGCGGTAGATGGCGTGCAGGTGGCTCTCCGGCAAGGGCCCGGGGTTCTTCCTGGCCAGACGCTCCATGATCTCCTTCTCGCGGAAGGGCTTGAACACCGTGTCCGGGGAGCCCTCCTTGGTGCGGCCCACGCCGATGCTGATGGCCGCGCGGCGGTTCAGGAGGTCCATGATGCCGTCGTCCAGGGCGTCGATCTCGGCGCGCAGCCTGGTCAGGTCCAGCGCGGGCGCCGGATCTTTCTTCTTGGTGCTCACGCTTCAGCCCTCCTTGATGTCCTCGCGGATGCGCATGCCGAAGTGCCGGCCCGCCACGTCCGTGCGGCAGAGTATCTCGTCGCCGGGCTTCAGGTTGACCACGCTGATGGGCGTGCCGTCAATGCCGGTGACGCGGATGGTCTCGGCGTTCTGCAAAAACACCTGGCCCGAGACCTCTGCGCCGTCCGCGGCGAGCACCTTGGCCGTGATCTTGAGCATGGGCCGGACCTCGACCTTGACGCGGCCCACGGTGGCCAGGCTGGTCTGCCCGTCCGCGCCCACGATGAGCACCTCGCGCCCGGCGGAGAGCTCCTCCAGGTAGCAGGTCTTGTCGCCGGGCAGCGCGGCGTAGGCGTGCACCGCGCCCGCGTTGACCCGGAAGGGCCGCGCGGCCACGTAGGGGTTGCTTTCGGTTTCGGCGTGCACCAGGAAGGTGAAGGCGCTGGAATTGCCCACCAGCATGCCCTGCCCGCGCCGGAGCATGGAGATGGTGTCCACGCAGACGCGGTGGCCCAGGCCGGCGGGCTCGATGGCCGTGACCACGGCGCGCTGCAGTTCGATGCTGCCCTGGGAGAGCTTCAGCTCGGCCACGATGGCCTTCAGGTCGCCCGCGGCCTCGGGCAGGACCACGATGGCATCGGCCCCGCGCTCCAGGATGCCCGCGGCCAGCACCGCGCGGTCCAGGGACTCGCATTCCAGGGCCAGGTTCTCGGCCTGGGCCAGGATGTTCTCCACGGGGATGATCTCCCAGCCCTTTTCCAGGGCCACGGCCTGACCGGTCCTGAGCAGGGCCACGGCGGCCTCCTCGTCGGCCTTGGAGGCCAGCGGCAGGGTGGGCAGATCCTCGGGCGTCAGGACCTCCACGCGGCCCAGGGCGCGCACGGCGTCGGCCTTGGCCGCCTCGGTCAGGATGGCGTCCACCCCGGATTCCAGGGCCAGGGTCACCAGCTTCTTCTGGAAGGGGATGGCCTTGAAGATGATCTTCTTCATGATGCCTATTCCTTGCCCGCGAGCATTTCCATGGCCACGTCCACATCCACGTCCTCGTGCACGACCTTGGACAGGGCCTGGGTGAGCAGGGCGGGGTTCTTGTGCTGGAAGATGTTGCGGCCCACGGACAGGCCCGAACCGCCGGCGACGATGGAGTCGTGCACCATCTGCAGGAAGGCCTTGGTGCTGTCGAGCTTGGGGCCGCCGGCGATGACCACGGGCACACAGCAGGCGTCGACCACGCGGCCGAAGCTGTCCACATCCCCGGTGTAGGGCACCTTGACCACGTCCGCGCCCAGCTCCACGCCCACGCGGGCGCAGTGCGCCACGATGTCCACGTCAAACTCGCTGCGCACCTTGGGGCCGCGGGCGTAGACCATGGCCAGCACCGGGATGCCCCAGCTCTGGGCGATGGAGGTCACCTGGCCGAAGTCCGTGAGCATCTTGGCCTCGCTCTCGTCGCCCAGGTTCACGTGCACGCTCACGGCGTCGGCGCCGAGGCGGATGGCGTCCTCAACCGTGCCCACCAGGGTCTTGGCGTTGGGAAAGGGGGAAAGGGTGGTGCTGGCGGAGAGGTGGACGATGAGGCCGATGTCCTTGCCCTGGGTGCGGTGGCCGCAGCGCACAAGCCCCTTGTGCATGAGCACGGCGTTGGCCCCGCCCTCCACGATGGCCCCCACGGCCTCGCGCATGTCCACGATGCCGGCGATGGGGCCCACCGTGGTGCCGTGGTCCATGGGCACGATGACGGTGCGTTTGGTGTTGCGGTTGAAGATGCGTTCGAGCCGGATGGCTTTTCCAAGATGCATGGCGTTCTCCTGCTTGCGTCGGTTGCGCCCCACAAGGCGGACCTGAGCTCTCCCCGGCGGCGAAAAGTAAAGAAGGGCCGCCGGCTTTCGCCTGCGGCCCTTCCTGAAGAGGCCTTGGTTAACGTCTCGACTCCGTCAACAAACCTCTCCCCGGCCGCAGGCGCAGCTAAACCAATAATACCAATACTGGCTGAAGGAGGTGCTGCTGGCGGTGAAGAGGCTCATGGGGTGAGTGTCTACCCGCCTCTCCGGGGGCTGTCAACGGTTATTTCCAGAATATCCGCCGGCCCGGTTCTCCATTTCTGTACAGCGGCGCCCGGGGTTGTGGACAATCCTGTCGAAAGGCGCCGCGCGGCGGCTCGGCCCGGTAAACATAAAGGCAAATGATTTCATATGCATGCCTGGGCTGGCGCCGATGGTCCGTGTTTTGCTTCGCCCTCTGGTCCAGGACGGCAACCGGGCCGTCATTGGCCTGCAAGAGGGACCATGTTTGAGACAGCCGAAGCCATAACCATAGACGACATCCTGGAAAACGGCTGGGTGAGCGCCGCCTTCCAGCCCCTGGTGTCCATCAAGCGCAAGGCCCTGCTGGGCGTGGAGGCCCTGGCCCGCTGCAGCGCGCCCGGCGAGAACATCCCGCCCCTGGAGATGTTCCGCATGGCCGGGGAGGCCGGGCGCCTGCTGGAATTCGACCGGCTGTGCCGCAAAAAGGCCCTGGAGGCCTTTGCGCCCATCCATGCCCTGGACCGGGGCCTCATCGTGTCCCTCAACGTGGACGGCCACGCCATCGACGCCGAGGCGGCGCGCTCCGGCACCCTCATCGGCCTGGTCAAGTCCCTGGGCATCAGCCCCAACAACGTGCTCATCGAGATCGTGGAGTCCAGGGCCAAGGACTCCAAGGCCCTGGAGGAGTTCGTGGGCATTCACCGCAAGAACGGCTTTCTCATCGCCCTGGACGACCTGGGTGCCGGGCACTCCAACCTGGACCGCATCCCCCTGCTCAAGCCCGATGTGCTCAAGCTGGACCGCTCCCTGGTCTCCGGGGTGGACGGGCACATGACCAAGCTTGAGGTGGTCAAGAGCTTCGTGCAGATGGCCTCGCGCCTGGGCGCCCTGGCCCTGGCCGAGGGCGTGGAGCGCCAGGAGGACATCCTGCGCCTGCTGGAGATCGGCGTGGATGTGTTCCAGGGCTATTATTTCGGCCGGCCGGCCATGCGCATGCCCAGGCCGGAAATCGTCACCGAGCGCATCGACTACCTGGCGGCCAGGTTCCAGGCCAGCGCCACGGAGCGCTTCGCCGCGCAGAAGGAGCTCTACGCCCGGCACGACGCCCTGGTGCTGGGCCTGTGCCAGCGCCTGGGGGCCGTGGGGGCGGCGGGCCTGGACATGCTGCTCACCTCCTTCATCGACGAAAGCGAGTGCATCGAGTGCCTCTACGTGCTCAACGCGCGCGGCGTGCAGACCACCGACACCGTCTGCAACCCGGCCAAACTGCGCAAGCGCAAGCGCTTCATCTACGAGCCCGCGCGCAAGGGCGCGGACCATTCGCTGAAGGAATACTACCTGCCCCTGCGCGCGGGCCTGCCGAAATTCACCACCCAGCCCTACATCTCCCTGGCCTCCGGCAACCGCTGCATCACCCTTTCGGCCAGGTGCAGGGACCGCGACGGCCGGCCCATCATCCTCTGCGCGGACCTCGACCACCGCGACTGAGTTCGTTTCCTTCCTGTCTCCCTATATCTTTGCAAGAATCTGCCGAACAGTGCTGTGGTTTCTCTTTACGTTTCCTGGGGCTGTGCTATGAGTATGCCTGTGAGCCCATGCTCGCCGGCTTGCGCCCCAGGCGCAGCCCCCCAACGGACAACTCCCGAGGTGCCCCATGCGAAGACTGACCATCAAGGCGCGGATCATCCTGCTCATCTGCATCGCCGTCGCCTTTGCGGCCATTGTGGGTGGCGGGTTCTACTACGCCCTGCAGAACCTCAAGCAATACTCCATCAGGCAGACCCAGGAGGTCATGCTTGAGGGGGTGAAGGACAAGCTGCGCCTCGTGGTGCACGCCCTGGCCGTGGAAACCGGCGAGGAGATCAAGGGCCTGCAGGACAAGGCCGCCATCGTCGAAAGCATCCGCAAGCTCACCGGCCCCATCCGCTACGAGTCCGACAACTCCGGCTACATCTTCGTCTATGAAGGCACGACCAACGTGTCCTTCCCGGTCAAGCTGGAGAACCAGGGCAAGGACCTGGGGCACCTGGTGGACAAGAACGGCGTATACATGATCAAGGCCCTGCGCGACGTCTCCGAAAAGGGCGGCGGGTTCGTGGAATACGTCTTTGAAAAGCCCGGCAAGGGCCTGCAGCCCAAGATCAGCTATGCCGAGCTCATCCCGGGCACCAACATGTGGATCGGCACCGGCACCTACATCGACAACATCGAGGCCGAGAAGGCCAAGATCGAGGCGGACATCTCCGGCCTGGTCAAGCGCGCCAGCATGACCATCCTGCTGGTGGTCCTCGGCCTGCTGATCATCGTGGTGCTGCCGCTGTCCCTGCTCATCTTCCGCAGCATCGTGGACCCCCTGAACGCCGCCGCCGCCGCCGCCAGCGACGTGGCCGAGGGCAACCTCTGCGTGGACCTGCACGCCCGCGGCAACGACGAGATCACCCGCCTGGAGAAGGCCCTCTGCACCATGATGGCCACCCTGTTCGAGAACATGGAGGAGATCACCGCCAAGACCAGGGAGACCGAGGCCAAGGCCCAGGCCGCCGAGGAGGCCACCATCGCGGCCAACGAGGCCAAGGCCGAGGCCATCCACGCCCGGCGCGACGGCCTGCTCCAGGCCGCCAGCCGCCTGGAGACCGTGGTGGAGCGCCTGTCGTCCGCCTCCGAGGAGATCGCCGGACAGGCCGAGAACATCGGCCGCTCCACCGAGGTCCAGAAGGGCCGCATCACCGAGACGGCCACGGCCATGGAGGAGATGAACGCCACGGTGCTTGAGGTGGCCAAGAACGCCGGGCAGGCCGCAGAGGGGGCGACCACGGCCAAGATCCGCGCCACCACGGGCAACGAGGTGGTGGGGCGCTCCATCAAGTCCATGGACGACCTGCTGCTCTTGTCCAAGCGGCTCAAGGAGAACATGGACGTGCTGGGCAAGCGCGCCCAGGACATCAGCCAGGTCATGAACGTCATCAACGACATCGCCGACCAGACCAACCTGCTGGCCCTGAACGCCGCCATCGAGGCCGCCAGAGCCGGCGACGCCGGGCGCGGCTTTGCCGTGGTGGCCGACGAGGTGCGCAAGCTGGCCGAAAAGACCATGACCGCCACCAAGGAGGTGGGCGAAACCATCCGGGGCATCCAGGAGGTCGCCAACCAGAACATACAGGGCATGGAGGAGGCCGGGCACGCCATCGAGCAGTCCACGGATCTGGTGCGCCAGTCCGGGCAGGCCCTGGACGAGATCGTGCGCATGAGCGAGAACACCTCCTCGCAGGTGACGAGCATCGCCACCGCGGCCGAGGAGCAGTCCGCCGCCAGCGAGGAGATCAACCAGGCCGTGGACCAGATCAACGCCATCGCCTCGGAGACGGCCAACAGCATGCACCAGACCACCGTGGCCATCCATGAGCTGGCCGAACAGGCCGAAAACCTGCGCACCCTGGTGGCCGACCTGAAGCGGGAAGGCTCCTCATAGGTACGTAGATCCAAGAGGAACGCAAAGGCCGGGGAAACCCGGCCTTTTTTGTCTCTACAACAGAGGGCCGCCAACGAATATACGTAGCGCCCATGCAAGACGGCAAAAGATTTCGCCCCCGCGCACCATCCCGCTTTACATTGCCTACGGATGTGCTAGGATACCATTGTAGGTGTGTCCTCAGCGCACACCGCGGCCTCCGAGTAGTTTGAGAACACTACAACGACGGAGCAACGCCATGAGACACCTGACCATCCGCGCACGCATCATACTGCTCATCTGCATAGCCGTGGCCTTTGCCGCCTTTGTGGGCGGGGGCTTCTACTACCAGTTGGTGAACCTCAAGGGCTACTCCCTCGGCCAGACCCAGGCCGTGATGCTCCAGGGCGAGAAGGGACGGCTCAAGCTGGCGGTGGACTCCCTGGCGCTCTCCGTCGGCGAATCCCTGAAGGGGCTGCCGCCGGACAAGAACGCCTGGGTCGAGTACATCCGCACCGCCACCAAGCCGATCCTGTACGAGGCCGACAAGTCCGGCTACATCTTCGTCTACGAGGGCACGACCAACGTGTCCTTTCCGGTCAAGCTGGAGAACCAGGGCAAGGACCTGGGGCACCTGGTGGACAAGAACGGCGTGTACATGATCAAGGCCCTGCGCGACGTGGCCGAGAAGGGCGGCGGCTTCGTGGAATACGTCTTTGAGAAGCCCGGCAAGGGCCTGCAGCCCAAGCTCAGCTACAGCACCATGATCCCGGGCACCACCATGTGGATAGGCACCGGGGTCTACATCGACAACATCGAGGCCGAAAAGGCCAAGGTGGACGCCGACATCTCCGGCATGGTCCGCAGCGCCAGCACGACCATCGCCCTGGTGGTGCTCGGCATGTTGCTCCTGGGCGTGCTGCCGCTGTCCCTGGCCATCTTCCGCAGCATAGTGAACCCGCTGAACGCCGCGGCCAAGGCTGTGCAGATCGTGGCCGAGGGCGACTTCACCGCGCAGTTGGACAGCACCCAGAAGGACGAGATCGGCGTGCTGACGGCCGCCCTGAACGACATGGTGGTCCGGCTGCGCCGGGTGGTGGGCGAGGTGCGCGGCGTGACCGACACCGTGGCCGCCGGGGCCGAGGAGCTGTCGGCCTCCTCCGAAGCCCTGTCCCAGGGCGCCACAGAGCAGGCCTCGGCCCTGGAGGAAGTCTCCTCCAGCATGGAGGAGATGTCCTCCAACATCAAGCAGAACGCCGACAACGCCCAGCAGACGGAGCAGATCGCCCGCCAGGCGGCCACCGACGCCCAGGAGGGCGGCATGGCCGTGGCCAAGGCCGTGGTCGCCATGAAGAGCATCGCCGAAAAGATCGTCATCATCGAGGAGATCGCCCGGCAGACCAACCTGCTGGCCCTGAACGCCGCCATCGAGGCCGCCAGAGCCGGCGAGCACGGCAAGGGCTTCGCCGTGGTGGCCGCCGAGGTGCGCAAGCTGGCCGAGCGAAGCGGCCATGCCGCCGGGGAGATCAGCGAGCTGTCCAGCTCCACGGTGGGCATCTCCGAGAAGGCGGGCCAGATGCTGACCAAGCTCGTGCCGGACATCCAGCGCACCGCGGACCTGGTGCAGGAGATGGCCGCGGCCACGGGCGAGCAGAACATCGGCGTGGAGCAGATCAACAAGGCCATTCAGCAGCTGGACCATGTGAGCCAGGAGAACGCCGCCTCCTCGGAAGAGATGGCCTCCACCAGCGAGGAGCTGTCCGGCCAGGCCCAGCATCTGCAGGAGACCATGGGCTTCTTCCGCATGGGCGATGAGGCCAAGGCCGCAGCAGCGCGGCCCGGCAAGAAGCAAAGGGCCCTGCCCGCCGCGGCCAAGGGCCAGGCGCCACGCGCTCCGGCCCAGAAGAAGCGCGGCGTCGACCTGCACCTGGAGGCCGACACCACCGACGACGGCTTCGAAAAGTTCTAGGAGCCCGCCGGATTATTCCCCAGCGGGCTCCGCAAAGCGCCGGCACCCATACGCCCATCAAAAGCTGAACGGGCTGGCCCAGGTTCCTCCTGGGCCAGCCCGTTCAGCGCAATGGGAAGCCCGGAGGGCCTTAAGGCCCTCCGGCGGGGTCCAGGGGCTGCAGCCCCTGGGAAAGCCGTGCCCAGCCCCCCGGCCGCCGGAGGCCACGCCCCCCTACTCCAGCACTGCGCCCTGGGCCGCGCTGCTGACGCGGGCGGCGTAGCGCTTGAGGAAGGGCGAGCTGATCTTCCTGCGCCGGGGCTTGAAGGCGGCCTTGCGCCTGGCCAGCTCGGCCTCGTCCACCAGCAGGTTCAGCCTGCGCGCCGGGATGTCGATCTCGATGAGGTCGCCCTCCTGCACCAGGCCTATGGGCCCGCCGGAGGCCGCCTCGGGCGAGACGTGCCCGATGGCCGCCCCGCGCGAGCCGCCGGAGAAGCGGCCGTCGGTGATGAGGGCCACGGAGTCGCCCAGGCCCATGCCCATGATGGTGCTGGTGGGGGTGAGCATCTCGCGCATGCCGGGGCCGCCCTTGGGGCCCTCGTAGCGGATGACCACCGCGTCGCCGGGCTTGATGTCCCCGGCCAGGATGGCCGCGCAGGCCTCCTCCTCGGAGTCGAAGGGCCGGGCCTTGGCCTTGCGGCGCATCATCGAAGGCGCCACGGCGGACTGCTTGACCACCGCGCCCTGGGGCGCGAGGTTGCCCATGAGCACGGCGATGCCGCCCTCGTGGGCGTAGGGCTCGCCCACGGGGCGGATGATCTCGTAGTCGCGCACGCGGGACTTGTTCTCGGCCAGGTTCTGGCCCACGGTCTTGCCGGTACAGGTCAGGGCCCCGGTCTCGATGCGCCCGGCGCTCGCCAGCTCGGCCATGACGGCCTGGATGCCGCCCGCGGCGTGCAGGTCCTGGATGTAGTGCTCGCCCGCGGGGGACAGGCGGCAGAGGTTCGGCGTGTTGCGGCTGATCTCGTCGAAGATGGTCAGGGTCAGGTCGAGGCCGGCCTCGCGGAAGATGGCCGGCAGGTGCAGCACGGTGTTGGTGGAGCAGCCCAGGGCCATGTCCAGGGTCACGGCGTTCTTCACGCTCTTGGCGGTCACGATGTCGCGCGGGCGGATGTTGCGCTTCAGAAGCCCCATGATCTGCATCCCGGCCTGCTTGGCCAGGCGGGTGCGCGCGGCGTGCACCGCCGGGATGGTCCCGTTGCCCGGCAGGGCCAGGCCGATGGTTTCGGACAGGCAGTTCATGGAGTTGGCCGTGAACATGCCCGCGCAGGAGCCGCAGCCGGGGCAGGCGCATTCCTCCAGCTCGTCCAGCTCGGCCTGCTCCATGGTGCCCAGCTTCACACGGCCCACGGCCTCGAAGACGTTGATGAGGTCCACGCGCTTGCCGCGCACCTCGCCCGCCAGCATGGGCCCGCCGGACACGACGATGGTCGGGATGTTCAGCCTGAGCGCGGCCATGAGCATGCCCGGCACCACCTTGTCGCAGTTGGGCACCAGCACCAGGGCGTCGAAGGGATGGGCCGTGGCCATGATCTCCACCGAATCGGCGATGAGCTCGCGGCTGGGCAGGGACATGCGCATGCCCTCGTGGTTCATGGCCAGGCCGTCGCACACGCCGATGACCGGGAATTCCAGCGGCGTGCCCCCGGCCATGCGCACCCCGTCCTTCACGGCCTGGGCGATGCGGTCCAGGTGGATGTGGCCGGGAATGATCTCGTTGGCGGCGTTGGCGATGCCGATGAGCGGGCGGCGCATCTCCTCGCGCGTCAGGCCCAGGGCCGAGAGCAGCGAACGGTGCGGGGCCTTTTCCAGGCCGCCGGTCATCTTGGAGCTGCGGGCGGTCATCTTCTTGCTGATCTTGCTGGCGGGCATGGGATTCCTCCTGGGGGATGCGGCTCTCGAGACGCGGAGCGGCTGTTTGCGGGCCCTTATCTGCGGGCGGCGATGAGGCTGGCCAGGCCGGCCACGCAGGTGGTGGCCAGGACGAGGGCGACGGACTGCCACAGGGGCAGGAACTCGACCTTGAGGAACAGCGGCGGCACGTCGAGCACGGCGCGCAGCCAGGACTGCAGAAATTTGAGGCAGAAGAGCGACAGCACGCCGCCGGCCAGGCCCTGCACCACGCCGTTGGCGAAGAGCGGCGCGCGGATGAACCAGGGGCGCGCGCCAACCAGGGAGAGGATCTCCACCTCGTCCTTGCGGGCCAGCATCATGAGCTTCAGCGTGTTGCCCACCACCAGGCCCACCACCAGGGCGAAGAAGCCCAGGGCGGGCCAGGCCGCATTCTGGATCAGGGCGATCCAGCCCGTGGCCAGGGTCAGCTGCGTGGGGTTGTAGGTCACCTGCTCCACTCCGTCGAGCCCGCGCAGGCGCGCGTACATGCGGCCCATCCAGGGCTCCGGGGCCTCTGCGGGCGGGATGTCGAAGCTCACCAGCGCCGTGGCGGGCAGCGGATTCTCGCCCTCCAGCCAGGCGAAGTCCTCGCCCGAGGACGCGTTGCTTCCGGCGTCGGCGCCGGCGAAGCCCCCGCCCGAGACCTTGGGCGCCAGCCCGCGCATGAGCTCGGACAGGGCCGCCCGCGGGGTGAAGGTGCTCACCTCGGCCACGCCCGGGGCGCGCTTGAGGTCCGCCCACTGCGCCTCCACGGCGTTCACGTCGGCCCCGACCTTCCAATAGATCTGGAAGCGCGCCTGGCCCTGGGTCTTGAGCACCTCATGCTGCACGTTGTGCAGGATGAGCAGGCCCGTTCCGGCCAGAAGCGCCACCATGCACACGGTCAGAAGCGTGCAGAACTGCGGCAGGGGAAAGCGGCGCATGTCGGCCACGCCGCGCAGAAAAAGTCGTGTGGTGCTCACAGGTGTCCCCCGATGATGGGCCTGGCCTCCAGCACGGAGCCGGGCGAGCCGGGAGCCGGAGGGATGATCTGCCCGCGCACCAGGTGGACCTGCCGGGCCTCCGGCGCCCAGGCCAGCACCTCGCGGTTGTGCGTGGCCATGATGATGGTCGTGCCGTAGGTGTTGAACTGCTTGAACAGCTCGATGAGGTGGCGCGAAAGGTCCGAGTCCAGGTTGCCCGTGGGCTCGTCGGCCAGGATGAGCTCCGGGTTGACCACCATGCTGCGGGCGATGGCCACGCGCTGCTGCTCGCCGCCGGAGAGCTCGGAACAGCGCGCGTAGGAGCGCTCCTCCATGTCCAGGGCGCGGATCACGGCGCGCACGCGGCGGTCGATGCTGACGGCGGAGACCCCGCGCACCTCAAGGGCGATGGCGATGTTCTCGAACACCGTGCGCTCCGGCAGGACCTTGAAGTCCTGGAAGACCACGGCCACCTTGCGCCGCAGCTCCGGCAACTGTGCGCCCCGAAGCCGCATGAGGTCCACGCCGGCCACGTCGGCGGCACCGGTCTTGGGCTTCAGGTCGCCGTAGAGCACACGCAGGAGCGTGGTCTTGCCCGCGCCCGAAGGCCCGGTCAGAAACACGAATTCCCCGCGCTCCACATGCAGCGTCACGTCCTTCAGGGCCTGCGCTCCGCCCAGTATGCAGTTCACATGCTCAAGATGCACCATACGTCCGGATTGCTTACGCCAATCCGGCGCGCTTTGGAAGGGGGCGGGAGAGGGGGGGAAGGGAGGGCCGCTCCGCCTGGAGGGTCTGAAGCCCCCCAGGCGGCGCGGCGCGTTCTGCCCTACCTGTCCGCGGGCTTCCGGTAGCTTGTCGGGCCCTGCTCATAGCCCACCTGCCTGAGCCACCAGGCGGGATAGAACACCGCCTGGGCGATGCCCGCCTTGGTGTTCAGGTAGCCGTCCTCGTACTTCACGTAGAGCTGCTCGGACAGCGCCCACCAGTCCTTGAGCACGGCGGCGGCGTTGGCGGCGGACTGCTTGGCCAGCAGGGCGCGCGCGCCCGGCCTGTCGCCCCTCTTCCACAGGGCCAGGGCCTTGGCCTCCAGCAGCTTCCGCCTGCCGAAGAAGCTGTTCTCGTGGCGGTCGCGCACGGCGTGGATGTCCTTGATCATGAACGAATACTTGAGCTGGGCCTGGTTGGCCACGAAGCTGAAGGCGCTCCACATGCTGCCCCGGTCCAGCTTCAGGATGTTGCTGGTCTGGATGGGCCGGGGCAGGTCCGTGGCCCCGGCGTAGAAGGGCATCAAGACCGCCGTGGCCGGGCGGTCCGGGCCGAACCAGGTCACCCCGCCGATGGCCGCGGGCAGCCAGGAGCGCGACTGGTTCACATAGGCGTACACGCAGCGGTAGATGTTCAGCGGCCGCTCGAACTCGCCCTTGACCGAGGAGAGGTCGCCCTCCTTGCCGGCCAGGGACTCGGCCCCGCCCTCGAAGCGGTTGGGGTCGCCGAAGGGGCCGGCGGCCAGGCCCTTGGTCAGGTCGAACTCCGTGCCCTCGTAGTTGTCGCGGTGGATGGCGAAGATGTCCTGTACGCTCAGCTTCTGGTCCGGCTTGACGATGAAGGGATAGACGCGGGTGAAGGGCCCCTCGGCCCAGGCCGGGAGGCCCAGGGAGGGCGCGGCCAGGGACTGCGCGCGCCAGACGCGCCGAAGCGAGTAGTACGGGTGGTGGAACTCGCCGGCCCCGTAGACGGCGGCCCAGTCGAGGGCCCCGTTGCTGGGATGCCACCAGCCCTTGCTCTGCGCGGCCTCGAAGATGTTGGCCGAGAACATCATGTCCGGGTCGCCAGGCTTGATCTCGCGGATGCGGAACTGGTTGGAGGCCACGAAGAAACCGTCGTCGGGCACGCGCCGGGCCACCCAGACGCCGCTGGTGCCGTCCTTGTCGTAGCCGCACATCTCCATGACCCAGGCCTCGTCCGGGTCGGCCACGGTGAGGGTCTCGCCCGTGCCGTAGTAGCCGTACTTCTCGATGAGCGCGCCCATGAGCTTGATGGCCTCGCGGGCGGTCTTGCAGCGCTCCAGGGCCACGCGGGAGAGCTCGGCGGAGTAGAAGATGCGCTTGCCCGGCTCGGGCTCGGGGTCGACCATGGCCTTGTCCGTGCACTCGCCGATGGACAGCTGGTGCTCGTTCATGATGCCGTAGTTGGCGTCGAAGTACGCATAGGTGTGCGCCACCTGCGGGATGAAGCCCAGGGGCACGCTTTTGGGGTCGCCCCTGGTGTTGTAGAACGGGGCGCGCTGGCCGTCCACGATGCGATGGCTCACGGTGCCGCCCCACTGCGGCTTGAAGTCCAGCGAGCAGTGGGAATAGTAGACCGGCCGCAGGGAGCCGCGCCGGTGGTATTTCGCGGGCACGTAGACCAGCCGGGCGTCGCTCAGGCCGTCGTCGGAATGGGAGACCATGACCGAGCCGTCCGCCGAGGCCTTCTTGCCGACCACAATGGTGGTGCAGGCCAGGGCCGGGGCGGCCAGGGCGAGGCACAGCAGCAGGGCCAGGAGCCCGGTTGCGCGTTTCATGCGAACCTCCTTGGATACAGATGCGGGCGGGGATGAACGCTTCAGCTTAGCACCACGGGCCCTTCGCATTCGAGGAAAAACTCCCCGCCCGCGGCCCGTGGGCAATGCGGGAAGGCCTGTGCGCCCTAGATGCCCCAATCCAGCCCGACGACCTCCAGGGCCCGGGGCCCGTGCACCCCGCGCACGAGCACCAGTTCGATGTCCGCGGTGCTGGAGGGGCCGGTGACGAGGTTCAGGCAGGACGGCGGCCGGCCTTGGGCGTCGGCGTGGCGGCGCAGCAGCTCCGGCAGGGCCGAGACGTCCGGGGCCAGGGCCGAGCGCGGCACGAGGCAGAGATGCACGGGCGGCAGCAGCGACACCGCGCGCGCGCGGCCCGGGCCGGACACCAGGGCCAGGCTGCCGGAATCAAGCAGGGCGGCCTGGGCAAAGGTCAGGCCCAGGTCCACCTGGGCCAGGGCCTGGCAGCAGTCCGGCCCGATATTGGTCACGCGCCCGAGCCCGGCCAGGGCCGCGTCCACCTCCGGGCCGAGGGGCAGCTCCTGCCAGCGGGCGTAGGTTGCGGCCTGGCGCTCGCGGGCGATGTCCGCCACATGGCCCGCGGCCTCGGCAGGGCTGGCGGCCAGGCGCAGGCGCACGTCCAGCGGCTCCAGCGCGGCGGCCAGAAGCCCCCAGGCCCCGGGGCCGACAGGCGCGGAGACCGGCCGGGTCGGGGCCTCCGGCACGTCCAGGGGCGCCTGCCTGAGCCCGGCGCGCAGGGTGGCGAGGATGCCCTGGCGGCTCATGCGCCCCCCTGCTTCTTGGATTTCCCCTTCGCGCGGCGGCTGCGCAGCTGCTCGGAAAAGGGCCGCTTCAGCTCCGGCATCTGGCGCGAGTCCGCAAATTGCGTCAGCCCAGGCAGGCCCGGCAGACGCGGCAGGAGCTCCAGACGCGGATCCACGGCGCGCACCGCGCCGACGGCCAGGCGGTAGGCCAGGGGGTGCAGGGCCAGGAAGGAATGCGCCGCGCCAAGGAGATGCGGGCCGCCCGCGCAGATGCCCTGGCGCAGGGCCAGCATGAGCTTCGGGTGGTCTATGCCCAGGGGGCAGGCGCGCTTGCAGGCCCCGCACAGGGTGCAGCCGAAGGGCAGGTCGCGGGTGTCCTCCGGCGGCAGCAGCAGGGAGGACAGCAGCGCGCCCATGGGCCCGGGGTACACGGAGCCGTAGGCATGGCCGCCCCGGTCTGGTACACCGGGCAGACGTTCAGGCAGGCCCCGCAGCGGAAGCAGAGCAGGATCTCGCGCAGCACGGGGTCGGCCAGGACCCGGGAGCGGCCGTTGTCCAGGAGGACCAGGTGCGCCTCGCGCGGGCCGTCGGCCTCGTCCCGGCGGCGCGGGCCGGTAAGCACGGAGACGTAGGAGGACATGCGCTGGCCCGTGGCGCTCTGGGGCAGCACACGCAGCAGGTCCGCCGCGTCCTCCAGGCTGGCCGCCACCTTCTCCAGGCTCATGACGGCCACATGCACGGGCGGGCAGGTGGTGGACATGCGGATGTTGCCCTCGTTCTCCACCAGAACGAGGCTTCCGGTGGCGGCCACGGCGATGTTCACGCCGGTGACGCCCATTTCGGCCTGCAAAAACTTCTCGCGCAGGGCCCGGCGCGCCAGAAGCGTCAGCTCCGGGATGCTCTCCCCGCCGTCTTGGCAGACCAGGCCCAGCTTCTCGCGGAACAGCCGGGCCACCTCGGCGCGGGACTTGTGGATGGCCGGCGCGATGATGTGCGAGGGCGGCTCCCCGGCCAACTGCACGATGAACTCGCCCAGGTCCGTCTCCCAGACCTCGATGCCGGCGGCTTCCAGGGCGGGGTTCAGCTCGATCTCCTCGGTGACCATGCTCTTGCCCTTGACCACCACGCGCGCGCCACAGCCTTGGGCGATGCCCGCCACAAGGGCCCGCGCCTCGGCGGCGTCCGCGGCCCAGTGCACCTGCGTGCCGGCGGCGGCGGCGTTGTGCTCCAGCTCCTCGAGGAGTTCCGGCAGGCGCGACAGCGACCTCAGGCGCGCGCTCCGGGCGCGGGCGAAATGCGCCTCGCAATCGGCAAAGGCCTCCAGGGCGGCCCCGCGCTTGGCCCGGAAATGCCGGGTGGCGTGGTCCAGCACGGCGCGCAGCGGCGCGTCGAGGCAGGCCTCTTCGCTCTGCGCGCGGAAACGGCGGGGGCTCTGCCCCTTGGTCAGGTCCATGCGGCGCCTCCGGTGAGGCCGAGATCCAGCACCTGGGCCACGTGCAGGGCGCGCACGGGCCGGCCCAGGCGGGCCAGGCCGCCGCCGATGTTCATGAGGCAGCTGGGCTCGGCGCTCACCAAAAGGTCCGGGTCCAGGGCCAGGAGCTCCCGGACCTTGTCCTCCAGCAGGGACGCCGACACGCCGGGGAACTGCAGGCTGAACTGGCCGCCGAAGCCGCAGCAGCGGTCCGGGCGTTCGGGCTCCAGCAGGGTCAGCCCACGCACCGCGCCCAGGAGCCGGGCGGGCGCTTCGGAGCCGTCCAGCTGGCAGGAGCGGTGCAGGGCTGCGCGGGCCGGGAGCCCCGCGCCGAAGTCCGGCGCGCCGGGGAGCCCGGCCAGGAACTCGCAGAACTCGAAGACGCGCCCGGCCAGGGCCACGGCGCGGGCGTGCGCCGCCGTGCCCGGCGGAAACAGCTCAGGGTAGGTGCGCAGCATCTTGGCGCAGGAGCCGGACGGGCAGACCACCGCCCCCGGCCCGGCGAAGAGGTCGAGGGAGCGCAGGGCCAGGGCGCGGGCGTTGCCGAGGTCGCCGGCCTTCCAGGCCATCTGGCCGCAGCAGGTCTGGCCGCCGGGGTGGTCCACGGCCAGGCCCAGGCGCTCCAGCACCGACACCACGGCCAGGCCGATCTCGGGCAGGCAGTCCTCCACCAGGCAGGGGATCATCAGCTGTATGCGCATTGTCAAGTGTATACGCTGGAGCCGGGCAAGAGGCAAGGGCTGGGGCGGCGGGACAGCCGCCGCACGATAGCCCGTTGACGGTTGTCCTCTTTTTCTGTACGAACTTGCCATGCTCACGCAGTTGTTCACCTCCAAGACCCGCATCAAGCTCTTGCTGAAGCTGTTCCTGAACCCCGGGGTCTCCTGCTACCTGAGGGAGCTGGCCAAGGAGTTCGCGCTTTCGCCCAACGCCCTCAAGGAGGAATTGGACAGCCTGAGCAGCGCCGGGTATCTGGAGCGGGAGCAGAACGGGCGCAGCTCCTATTTCCGCGCCAACACCGGGCATCCGTTCTATCCGGAGATCAGCTCCATCGTGCGCAAGACCATCGGCATCGACCAGCTGCTGGACGAGGTCCTCGCCAGCCTCGGCAAGGTGGAGGCGGTGTACATCCTGGACGACTACGCCCTGGGCAAGGATACCGGCCTCATTGACCTGCTGGTGGTGGGCGAGGTGGACCGGACCCGCCTGGACGAGCTGGCGAGCATCGCCGAGAGCAAGATCAACCGCAAGGTCCGGGTTCTGGCCGTGGACACCGCGGAATTCTCCCGCTGCCGGGACATCTTCGTCAAACGCCCCAACTGGAAAATCCTTTAACGGCGGCTGGCCCAGGCCGCCGCCCAGCACCGGAAACCGAGAAACACCATGCGTTTCGCCACGCCTTCCTGGTTCTACTTCATCCGGCAGTTCCCACGCCACACCATCTCCATGCTCTTTTTCCTCACGCTGGCCGGCGTGGTGGAGTCCGTCGGAGCGGTGAGCGTGCTGCCGCTCCTGGGGGGGCTGTTCGGGAAGGATCCCACCAACAACGCCCTCCTGGTCAAGATCAACCAGTTTTTCCTCTCGGCGGGAGTGGTGCCGAGCCTGGGCAATATCCTGCTGACCATCTGCGCGGCCATGATCCTCAAGGCTGTCCTCACCCTCATGGCCTACCAGCAAACGGGCTACGTCGAAGCCGAGATAACGACACGGCTGCGCAGCGAAATGCTGGACTGCCTCCTGCGCGCCAAATGGTCGTATTTTGTTTCCCAGCCTGCAGGCCGTCTCACCTTCGCCCTCTCTTCGGAGTCTTCGCAGGCGGGCGTGGCCCTGCGCTGCATCTGCCAAGTGCTGTCGCAATTATTTCAGGCGTTGAGCTATCTGGTGGCCGGCCTGTACATCTCCTGGGAGGTAATGGTCGCGGCCCTGGTGGTCGGCGGGGTATTTTTTACCCTTTTCCGCGGACTCATCAGCTATGTCCGCAGGGCCGGCGTGCGGCAGGCGGAGGCGCTGAACTCCATGACTTCCTTCTTCACAGATGCCCTCATCGGCGCCAAACCGCTCAAGGTCATGGCTGCGGAAGAAAAATTTCTGCTCTGCATCCGTGCCTTGGCTGAGCGCTTCAAGGTCGCTGCCCGGCAACACGTGCTGGGAGTGGGGCTCCTGACCACGATCCAGGAGCCGCTGCTGACCATCCTGCTCGCCGGAGGCATTTATGCCAGCAAGCAGACCCTGAACATGGACGAGGCCATGCTCTTCACCATGGCCTTTTTCTTCCACCGCCTGGTGAGCAGGTTCTCTGCCGCGCAGCAGAATTATCAGCAGTACGCCTTGCAAGAGGCCCAGTTTGTGTCGCTGCTGTCGAAGATCAAGGAGGTGAGCGAGCATGAGCAGCCCGCAGACTCTGGCTCCCCCATCATCCTGCGCCATGCGGTGGATTTGGAGCAGGTTGATTTCTCCTACGGTGAGCGCCCGGTGCTCCGCGGCCTGACCCTGAGCATCCCCTTCGGGGCCATCACGGCGCTTTCGGGGCCTTCGGGCTCGGGCAAGACCACCGTCACCGACCTGGTCACCGGGCTTGTGCGCCCCACAGGCGGAAAGGTGCTGATAGACAACGTGCCCCTGGAGGACGTCGACATCCGCACCTGGCGTGAGCAGATCGGCTACGTCCCCCAGGAGGTTTTCCTCTTCAACGACACCGTGCGCAGCAACGTGGCCATCGGCCGCGAATTCTCCGACGCCGAGATCTGGGCCGCCCTGGACAAGGCGGGAGCCCGCTCCTTTGTGGAGGCCACCCCCCAGGGCCTGGACGCCATGGTGGGTGAGCACGGCCGCGGCCTGTCCGGCGGACAGCGCCAGAGGCTCATGATCGCGCGGGCCGTCATCGCCGGCCCCAGGCTCCTGATCCTTGACGAGGCCACCACCGGGCTGGACCCGGCCACAGCAGATGAGATAATGGCCACTGTGGCCCGGCTGAAGCAGAACATGGCCGTTCTGGTCGTGTCGCACCAGGGCAGCGTCCGCAAGGTGGCGGACAGGGTCTACGAGACCGTCGCGCCCCAGGCCGCAACGGAAGCGGCGGAAGCCTAGCCTTCCGCGCCCGGCGAAACAAAGGGAAAACACATGCCGAACGCCCAGGAGAAAATACTCGTCCTTTGCCCCACTTGCGTCGGCTGGCCGGAATGGCCGCTGGGCATGGCCTACGTGCTGGCCTGCCTGGAACAGCTCGGGGTGCCCTTCGACTTCATCGACCTGACCACCACCAAGGACTGGGAGCGGGTCGTCGTGCAGCGGCTACGCAGCACCAAATATATGGCCGTGGCCGCTGGCGGCCTCATCTGTTTCCACCGCTTCTTCCGCCGCCTGCGCGAACTCGCGCGGCTGCATGCGCCAGAGAGCCCCTTCATCCTCGGCGGCAACATCATCAAGGACGCCAACGACGACCTGCTTTTCAACCAGCTGGAAATTGACTACGGGGTCTTCGGCGAGGCCGAAACCAGCCTCCCGAGATTCCTGGAGGCCTTGAAGCGCGGCGAGCGGGACTTCACCGGCTATGACGGCATCTTCTTCCGCGGGGCGGACGGCCAGGTGGTGCGCAACCCGTGCAAGCGCCTGGACGTGGGCGCCGTGAACACCATCCCCGCCTGGCACCACTTCGACACGGACTTCTACATCGCCCACTCCAGTTTTGGCCATGTGGGCCAACACCTGCGCTTCATGCCCGTCCTTTCGGGCCGCGGCTGCATCGGCAAATGCGGGTTCTGTTCACCCACCATCGGCGGCTTCCGCAAGCGGCCCATCCCCCACGTGCTGGACGAGATACGCTACCTCGTGGACACCTATGACTTCGACTGCCTCTGCTTCATGAACGAGATGTTCTACCCCACGGCGCGCGAGGTGCGCGAATTCTGCCAAGCCTATGTGCAATTGCCCGTGCGCAAGCCCTGGTTCGTGCAGATGCGCATCGACGCCAAGCTCGACGTGGAGACCCTGGTCATGATGCGCGAGGCCGGCTGCATGGCCATCTCCTCAGGCATCGAGTCCGGCTCGGACGTTGTTCTGACCCGGATGAACAAGAAGACCAACGCAGCGGACATCACGGAATTCTTCCGCAACTGCCTGGAAGCCAAGCTGCCCGCCGGCGGCACCTTCATCGTGGGCTACGAGGGGGAGACCGAAGAGGACCTGCGCAAGACCATCGACCTGATGATCCAGGAGGACATCAACTCCGGCGAGGCGCTGCTCTTCGTCTACCAGGGCACGGAGGTCTACAGCCACGCCGTTGCCCGGGGGCTCATCAAGGACGAGCAGGCCCACCTGGACAGCATGTGCGGCGAACTGTTCGCGCCAGACTCCAGGAAGCGCTTCATCAACATGACGGACATGCCCACCCCGCAGTTCTTCGAGGTGGCCGCACGCGAGGTGCGCCGCTTCAACACGCACCTTTTCAACACCAACAGGGTGCGCAACATCACCCGCAGCATCGAACGGGGAACCCGCTGGACGCACTGCGAACTCTCGGGCCAGTGCCTGCATTGCGGCGCCGCCCTGCGCAAAAGGTTCACCCTGTTTGGCCGCTCCTACTTGGGCTTTCTGGGCATCGGCGTCAACCGGACGCAGATGTGCCCGAAGTGCCGCCGGCCCATCGGCTGGGATGTGTTGCCCGCCGCCGGAATGGAAGATCAGCAGGCCCATGTGCGCAGTCTCGGTGAGGCGCTGAACCGGCACGAGCGCATCGTTGTCTGCGGCACCAACAACGACCTGGACTTCCTGCTGCGCATCGACCTGCTGGGGCTGGACTACTCCAGGATCGTCGGCATCCACCCCTACGAGCCTTCGCCCCATTCCTTGTACCTGAACTATCCTGTGGTCGATGTGGAGCAGATAGCGGCCTTGCGTCCGGACTGCCTCCTCAACCTGGACCCGTTCCAGAACATGGCGGGACTCCTGCGTGGCATGCGCAGTCACGGTGCGCCTGCACCCGCCGTCCTGGCCCTGCCCAGCCCGGAGTTCGTCAAGCAACTCTGGCGCGAGGCCAGCCTGGCCGCCCGGGTGTTCCGGGTGCTCCGCCGCTGCCTGGGAGATGGCGCGCTGGACCTCTTGCGCTTCATCCGAGGCAGGGGCCAGGCATGAACACGGGAACAAGACCGCCGCGGCCCAAAGAGGTTGGTGCCCTATGACGCATGGAATTTCACTGGGACAGGAACTGGCCGCGGCCAAGGAATACTGCAGCCGGCTGCCGCAATGGGCGGTCCGCGAGGTCTCCACAAGCGTGGAGCGCTTCGCCTTCCACATGGGGGTGCTGGAGCGCTTTCGGCCGGAGGTCATGGCCGAGGTCGGAGTTTCCGCCGGCGCCCTTTCCTGCGCGCTGCTGCTGAAGGCCCTCCAGTACACCGACAGCCCGCTGCTCTACGGCATCGATTTCGGGCAAACCACCTACTTCAACGGGCAGCGCCGCATCGGAGAGATTCTGGAGACCGTCTTGCCGGAATTGCTGCCTTTGCACCGGCTGCACACCCAGGCCACCGCGCTGGACGCCGATGACATCATCAAGCACCCGCTGGACTTCCTCTATATCGACGCCAACCACTGCCACCCCTGGGCCAGCATTGATTGCCTGTGCCTGCTGCCACACCTGAAGCGCGGAGCTGTCATCGGATTCCACGACACCGCCATCAGCCACACCCAGGCGCGGTCCGGAATCTACGCCTACCACAGCCTGGAGCTGGAGAAATTCGAGAGCGTGGGAGAGGACGCCTTCGGGGCTGGATTCTGCATATACGATGGGGACCGCGAGCGGGTGCTGGAGTCTCTGTTGAACTCCTTCTCGCTTCCCTGGGACTATGACACCGAGGACGCCCCGGCGGTCCCCGTGCCCGAGGCCTTCGTCGAGCGGTTGCTGGCGCTCGCGGACAAACACTACGGAAGCAGCTTGCGCCACCGGCTCGGAAGACGCCTGCGCTTCAGCATGCGCCTGAGCCCGACCTGCATGGCGCTGGAAAACAAGCGGCGCGAGAAGTTCCTTCAAGACCTGCACAACTCGACCTCGTGGCGGGTGACGGCGCCGCTGCGCTGGGCTGCCCGCCTGGTCAACAGGGGCTAGCCTTTTCATGGAGGTCCATATGATTCGGAATCGACTGCACGCGTGGATGGGCATCATGCACCGCAAGGGCCTCTCCAGGGGCCTGGGCACATTGCTCAACTCCCTCGCGGCCAAGGCCCATGCCGCACTGGGCCGCCAGGAGCATTTCCTG
This sequence comes from Pseudomonadota bacterium, assembly GCA_018822105.1. Lineage (GTDB taxonomy): Bacteria > Desulfobacterota > Desulfovibrionia > Desulfovibrionales > Desulfovibrionaceae > Humidesulfovibrio. Next base: position 28,796 of record JAHJLB010000001.1, on the reverse strand, counting down.
CCTTTCTTCCCCACTAACCTGATCGTGGGCGTGGTCAACGCCTGCAACCTCCACTGCGTGGCCTGCATGGCTCACGGCTACCCCGAAGCCCGCGTTTTGGCCGCGCGGGATCCCAACAAGTTCATGAGGCTCGAGCAGTTCTCCCGCATCTTGGACCAGGGCGCCAAGCTCGCGCACACCCTGGACCTGACCTCTCCGGGCGAGGCCTTTCTCAACCCGCAACTCTACGACATGATCTCCCTCGTTGCCCAGGACTGCGGCATCTATGTCAAACTCGACACAAACGGCCACGTCATGGACGCGGAGGCTGTGGTCGACAGCGGCTTGTCGCAGATCACCTTTGCCGTGGATGGGTTCTCGCAGACAAGCTACGAGACCTATCGCCGGGGTGGCAAGCTGGCCACTGTGGTCGCTAATGTGGAGCGCCTGAGCGAAGCGACCCTGCGTAAGGGCTCCACCCTTGACATTCGGGTCAAATACCTCGTCCACGCCTTCACCGAGGGCGAGGTGGAGCAGGCGCGAAAGTATTTTTCGCAATTCTCCAACGTCTCCTTCTTCGTCGAGGTCTTCTTCCCGCCTGCTCCCTCCCTGGAATTCTGCCAGGCCCATCCTTTTGAAACCACACCGGAGTTGTTCCAGCACTGGAAGGCCAGCAAGGAGTGCTATAACCTCTACTATTTTGACGAAACCACCGGCCGTTGCCGGCACAAGTGCATGACCATGCCGCTGTTGGACATCTGCCGGAACCCGTTCCAAGGTCTAAGCATCATGCCCGACGGCGAGGCCTATGCCTGCTGCTTCGCCACGGGGTTCAAGACCAAGGAGCTCTACATGGGCAACGTGTACGAGGAAGGGCTTTCCAGCGTCTTCAACGGGCCGCGCGCCAACGCCATGCGCCGGGCCTACCGCCGAGCTGGTGGCAAGTTCTCGCTCTGCGCGGTGTGCTGGGGCAACAGGGTGCAGATTCAGTCGGAGGTGTGCAGCTGAGCGAGGCGGGGCGATAGTCCTATGCTGCCGAACGCAGAGCTTTGCAAAGCCCCCAAGCTGCACCGCAAGCTATTACCATAGTAAAATACATATTCAGGACGATTGCTGCTGGAAGGAATTGGGCATCCTGTCGCCAAACAAAGCTGAAAAAGGAAACGTACCCGGCCAGATAACACCCAAAGGACAGCAAAGACAGCCACCCGAAGGCGAAATGTGCTGGAATAAGGACGAGAGATCCGAGTGCGCCCAACAGAGCTGCGGAACTCGCCCCGACACCGCCAGTTGTCACTCCTCCAGATTCAAAACGTTTTCTTTTAAGAAAAATAGCCATCCAGAGTGCAACCCGACAAAAATAGTCACGAGTCATTTTGTTGAATTCGGGAAAGTGATGGCGAACTTGAATCTCTGGATCAAGCACCATAGCATACTTCCCGCAGAGCCTATAGCCAAATTCCTCATTCTCGTAATCCATACCCCAGGCAAGGGACTCGTTGAACCCACCCTCTCGATGGAATATTTCTGCTTTGATAGCCGCCCTAGAAGCGTCAAAGACTTCATAGGGGATGACACCTTTCCTGCTGAAAAAGTAATAGTTCAACAACCCCTTGTAGCGAGGGCATAAAGATCTATTCAGGGATTCTGCTGCATAAATACCCACAACGACGTCAGCTGTCTGCATCCTGAATGCTGTCTTCTCAAGCGTATCAGAAAGCATCTCGGTATCGCTATCTAGAAAAAACAGGATGTCCCCGGTCGCTTTCCGTGCACCTTCATTGCGTGCTTTTGCTGGCCCGCCGTTCTCTCCCATGGTGATCAGCCGGAGTGCGGCATGCTCCTTAGCCAATCCTGCAACGATCTCTCTTGAACTATCTGTTGACTTGTCATCAACAACGATGACCTCAAAGTCATAATAGGCAGTAGCAAAAACACTTTCAATACATGCGAGAATAGTCTCGAACGCATTGAAACACGGTATTATCACACTAATGCGAGGATATGCACACATATACGACTTCTCACTTTCCGACATTTTTCAAGGCTGCCTTTGCGAGTGCAGGGTAGATACTAGGGCTCCAGATTACGTTGGAAGCCAGGGCACATTCGTGTGAACACCTGCACCTTGTTTCTTTTATGTACTTGCGGATCCCTATGCCGCGTTTGGACCGAAGAAGAGCATATATATCATAATGACTGTCGCGCAGATTGCCAAATGTCTTATCCAGGATTTCGCACGGAGCAACATCCCCGTTCTCCCTAACGACGACCATTTTCCTTCCGGCAACGCATTGCGTTACAAACTCATCATGAAAAATTGTTCGGATCAAATGGTCCCTGGACACATCCCTTACCCCTCTCCAGACGGGATACAAAAACCGCGACTCTTTCTTCCTGGGCAATGAACCGAGATAGTCATTCAGTTCCATGTACATTTGCACAGACACTTTCTTGAGAGTTGGATCAGCCAACTCGCCTCGAGCATACGTGACGGAGAGATTATCAAACTCATAGTCGCCATGCAGCGTTTCAAGTGTCCCTCTGAGACTGTCTTGATTCGAAGCGCTGTAACAGGAGTTCGCATCAACAATCAGGTTCTTGAATCTTTTCCGTAAAGGGCTGACCGCCTCATACGTCTTCTGGAGCTTCTGAAAAGCCCCTGGTGTCGCACGGATCCTGTCGTGGTCCTCCCCAATCCCATCGATGGAAAGCACGAGGCGGACGTTTGTTTCTGGGAAATATGGCAAAAACCCCTCCAGGAATTGGGCTGTAACCTTCGTCATTGAGCCATTGGTCGGAACCGTCAGATAGGTTGGACGGCAGTGCGTCGCCATGATCTTGGCCAACTCGGCGAAATCATGCCGGAGAAAGGGCTCTCCGCCCGTGAGCGACAATTGAGCCAGCGGTCCGGTCTTGCGCGCGAACTGCTCCACCTCGCCCAAGGTCAGTTCTTGCCCCTTCACGCCGTTGTCGATTTCTTCCCTGTAAAAGCAGAACGGGCAATGAAAGTTGCACCGGCTGGTCACAAAATATATCAGGAATCCTATGCGGCTGGGGGAGAGGGCGCTGCGCAACAGGGCTATCTTATTCAGCATTACATTTCGCCTTGTGGTCCATTGGACCATTTACCGGATGAAGATGCCCCTCAGAACATTGGCCAGTCCCAGGGCCATCTGGAACTTCTTTTTGAACTCGTGCCAGCTTTTCACCTTGAGCAACTCGCGCAGCATGTAGGAAGGCCTGAAGTAGAATCGCCGGATGGCCTGGTCCCGCAGACTGAGCAGCGTCTTACGGTCCATCATATTCTCGATAACCTGGGGAATGACAAACTGGGGCGTTGGCGTCTTCGCGAAGGCCAGCCAGTAGTCTGAGGAGATGACACCTTGCTCCAGCGCACCCGCATATGCCTTGGTCCCAGGGTATGGTATGGTAATGGAAAACTCCGCGTAATCAGAATCCAGCTCAAGCGACAGCTCGATGGTCTTTTGAGCTTCCGCCAGGCTTTCACCTGGCAACCCGAACATGTAATAGGTCAACACCTCGAAGCCTGCCGCCTTGGCCTTCGCTACGGCCTTCCTGGCCTGCTCGACATTTATCTTCTTGCCAATGGCCTTCAAAACCGCGTCGCTGCCGCTTTCTATGCCCAAATGGATGCGCACACAGCCGGCCTTCTTCAATGCCTGAAGTACATGAGGGTCGACTCGGTCCACACGGTCACGCATCGCCCACTTGATTCCAAGGTCGAGTTCCTGCAGCCCTTTGCATATAGCCAATGTCCGTTCATGGCTGAAATTGAACGTATCGTCGTATATCTCAACTTCACTGATCCCTAGGGCCTTGATCTGCCGGAATTCGTCCAGCACACTGCCAGCGCTACGCATGTTGAAAGGCTGATGCTCCATCTTGCAATAAACACAGGCAAAGGGGCAGCCTCGGCTGGTGACCATCGTGGTGCTGAATTTCTCTACCCCAATCACCGACGTATAGCGATTGAGTGGGAGCAGGGTCCTGTCGGGAATCGGCAATTCATCCAGACTCTTGTGGATATAGGGGACAAAGGATCGCCTTGGCTCAGAGTCGAAATACAAGCCGTGTGCAGGGAGGCCTGCCCCACTTGCCCCATGCCCGGCAAGGACTTCCAGAAGACGCAGCATAGGCATCTCTCCATCGCCCATGATGATCGCGTCCACCGCTGGGTGATCAAGGGATTCCGCCGGATAGCAAGAGATATGCGGCCCGCCCAGCACCACGCAACTGCGCGGGAGAAGCTCCTTGACCCTGGCTGCAGTGGCCGCCGCCTGATACCAGAAATCCGTCCACGCACTGATGCCGACAACATCATACTCGTCTGAGAGGTGTTCATGGATGTTGCCGACGTGGACGTCATCCAATTGGCAATCCAGGATTACGACATCATGCGGAGTGCGCGAGCGGATCGTCGTCGCGATGCTGAGCAAGCCCAGGGGCGGCTTGAACCCTATGCCCTCCTCAGTGTTGTAGATACTGAATAGGGTCTGGACACAGTCCTTATAGGAAGGCTGCACAAGAAGAATTCTTAATTTTTTCATACTGCTCGATGAATTGGCATTTGGTTCCACGTGCTGCTTTCAATCCGTATCATTTGTGAACAATCGCCTGCACGGCGTACAACAGGTTCAAATGTGGCGTTGGGATACCAAACGGATACCAGCTTTCCCTCCTGCTCTGGAAATAATGGCGCACAAAGGACACCAGACGATAGCAGGTATTCACGTGCTCACGCGCAATAATGTAATCGTAGTCGATGCCCATGCGTCGATAGGTACGCCGAGTGGTAAGATAGCGCCCAAGATTCCAGGCTATGCCCCCTTCCGTAGGTATGATGATACTTAACACACCACCTGGCTTTATCACTCGTATCCATTCCAGAAGAGCTTTGTGCGGATCGGAAATGTGTTCCAGCATGTAGACCGAAATGACCCTGTCAAAGTAGTTGTCTGGGAAATCCATGGCGCGCGTATCTTGAAGATGAAAATAGTGGCTTTTCCCGACATTCTGATACTTTTCCCGAGCAACGTCCAATATCCCTGCGTTGGAGTCTGAAAAATGATATTCATTGTACCCATGGCGGATGTACTCCATGTGTATTCCAGATCCGCAGCCGACCTCAAGCACATTATCAAAATGCGCTGAGGAATTGTATGGCCGCTCCAAAAGTCTGTGCCCATCATTTTGTATTCGACATAACAAACTGTTACCCTTATAAAGTACCGTTTCATAAAGAGCGTGAAAGTTGTCTTGCCATTTCGAAAATTCTAAGTCATCAACATCATGACCCATAAAGCCACCTATAGCGTCGAACACGTTGCCGGCAACACTGCGTAAGAACACCCCGAAAAAATAAACTTAGCACCAAGCCAATCACTCGTCACTAATGTCAAGTGGTGGCAAGTTTCTTATAACTACCAAGTCACTGGAATCATCCAAAACGATAAACCTTTGCCCCAAACTGAACGGTAGTGCTTTTTCAAAGCTGAAACAGAATGCATTTGTAGAGCCATTCCTTGATCGATATGTCAAGCTCACACCTTTCGCCCAGGGCCAGTTGGTGACTTGGCCAGTGGGAACGCGAATGCCCGATATATATATGGGGCCCACGGCATGGATCAGCAAAGAGTTGCCCGAAGAACGGATGGCTTGCCATCCGGACCCTGTATCACTAAGATTGTGCGCGCCGGCTAGGCTTTGCGTTAACGTTGAGGCGGCGCAGTTTGCCCTTATCGACACTTCTTGCCCCAGGCCGGGTGGCCAGGACATTTCAAGAGTATCTCCCTTTTGCAAAGAGATGAACCCTTGTCGCCAAGAAGAGAAAGATGTCCCTGTAAGGTCGTTCTGAGACACGTTGCTGAGTTGGAACACGGCAAAATCGCCGCGGGGGTAATACTTTTGCACCTGCTCAGGCGTAAACATAAATGCCGCAACCGGATGATTACTGGCAAGGCCGCGAGTTAAAGCAAAGTAAAGAGTAGACAGACCGTCAAAATATACCGTGCCCCTTTCCCCTGAAAGCTCGTTGAGCAACTTGAGTGCTTTTTCGGAAAAATATACGTTATTCTCACCTTTTTTCATGAAGAAATTCGTTGATGCCTGACCAACTCGCTGTGAAAAATATAGAACGCAAAAAATGGAAAGAAATGCCACCCTTAGGCATGCAGCGAAATGCCCACTGGTCCTTATTTCCTTCCAATGCAGATAACTTGCTTTGCAAACCAATCCAAGGACAACGAACCACAACGGAACACAAACATCAATAGACCTGACAAAAATCACCGCCGCATATCCTGGGAACGCGCAAAGCGGAGCGGCAAACATCGCTATGCCTGTCGTCACTCCTATTGAAAGAACGATTCTCTTTTCACTTACGGTAAATCTGTTGCTTTTAAATAAAACAACAATATGCCAAATAATGGATAGCAACGCAACAATATGCAGCATCAGCAAAGCGATGTGGCCTCCATGCACGTAAGCGTAATGAGTTTCCACAAGATCACCAGCCATGACATAATAAATATTATATTGTGCGAAAAAATTGAATTCGTGAAAAACAGAACCTCTTACGTTACTCCAATACGATTGCTGTGACACATCTGGGATTCTAGAGAAAACGTATGAGGCCAAACATGCAAACAAAACCAACAAAGTGCTGGCAAATATTTTAACATCCCACTTCTCGCTTTTCCACGTCAATAAAACATACGTCGCCAACCCCATTGAGACAGGAATGAGGGCGCCAGGATAGATAACAGAAGAAACAAGCGCGCAGATAGGGACAAAATATAAATATTTCTTCTGTAGTGAATAGAGGCAAGCGAACATGAGATAGCCAACAGCCACGCAATACACATGCGCCAACGGATACCAATACACGGTACCTCTTTGGTCAAAAAAAACAGCCAACAGCAGTGCGAAACTGGCCCACTTTGGCCCTAGGACGACATAGAACAATATAAAAATGCATAGTCCAAAAAACAGCTGTGTAAAGATAGCGGCGGCCCAGTATATGTTTCGCCACTCCATGCCAGCCTTGCTCAGCAAGCGGTAGATGGCAGTATGAACGACATGGTAGTCGTAATTTATTGCCATATAGACGCTTGTTCTATACTCGGATAACAACTTTTCGTCTGCCTGGTTCAGTTGCTGATTTAGGGACGCGATAATCTTGCCCCCGTTGCTGCTATTCTTCAGACCTGCCTGTACGAAGTTGATGTAGTTGTCATCTATCTCTATGGGTTCTGCCCTGTCGTGCATCATCCATAATACGCCACCTACACGAATGACCACAAAGAGCATTATCGCGGCGGCGACAACAATCGAATTCCTGCTCAACATAGCTGCATCCTTGAATTTTCTGGCAGACCAAAACAGCCCTCATGACCCTTGAGGAGGCACGGCACAAGCCCGCGAGGCACTGAAGCTCCCCGGACTCTCCGTCAGCCTGGGCAGCAAAGAGCGCTGCGTCATGCCATCACGGAGTCGTTCAAAATCGGCGGCACAAACACCCGGACGCATCCGGACGCGGCCATTGCAAAAGCCTGCCCGACGTCGTGGTTCCGAGGGCCGTAAGCATCTTCAGGGACAAAACCTGCGCCGTCAAGAGCGTGGGGGCGCAGGACATTGTGCATGGCTTCGTCTCCCGGATCCAGCCGACATCAGGCCGCCCCTCCAGCGCAATTGCCGCAGTCACCGCCACCGACAGGGTCGTGGCTCAAGCCCCTCTTCTGTACGATCTAATCCTTCCGCAAAATCCCCGCCTGCGGCAGGAGGCTGCGTCATAGCTTGGCCTTGGGAGCCATCGCAAGGCGCAAGCTTCCGCTGCAATGCGTTGGTCGAAGGCCCGGGCGTGCACAGTTCTGACGCCACAGTTCGGTCTTTTGGGCATCACCCGGAATACGGTCACTCGCCGACCTTCACCTCAGGGAAATTCTTCCGCCAAGCGCAAAACGCCAGAAGGTTGAGGAGGATGCGATAGGCATTGTGGCGCCCCGAAAGATGCCCGCGCACAAGCCGACCCAACTCCTGCCGGTCCACCAGCCCCTCCAGGGCCGGGTCCGCAGGAAGGGCCTCCAGCAGTGGCCGCAATGTTGACTTGAACCATCTGGCGATGGGGAAGGTGAACCCCCGCTTGCCCTGCCCCCAAATGGACTTCGGGAATCCTTGCCGCTGCAGAATGCGCCGCAGCACCCATTTGGGCTGGCCCTTGTGCATGCGCACATTGTCCGCCAGCCCGTTGGCGAAGCGCACCACCGACGGGTTGATCAGCGGGCTGCGCACCTCCAGGCTATGGCGCATGGCTGCCCGGTCCGTGTGCAGGCAGACGAATTCGGGCAAAAACACTTTCTGATAGTAATACAACAACCTCTGCTGCAGGCTTCTTCCCGGCAACTCATCGAAGAGGTCGGCAGCATAGGCAAAGACGGTCCCCGTATCCCCGTTGCGGCTGAAATATTCGCGACGCTTCCAGGGGCACAGCCGAAGCAGGCCCTCGGGCGGCGTTGTCGCCAGCCACAGGGGAAAGCGCGTGCGCCGGGGTGCTGGAAAGCCCTGTAGGTAGCACAGGGCCTTGAACTGCAGCCCCAGATAGGCATCGGAGGAAGGGACAAAGGTTTTGGCCGACCAGTGCAGCAGATGCAGAAGGGAGGCGGGAAGGCTGCCCAGGAAGCGATCCCCCGCCAGACCACGAAACGGCAGGTATCCGGCGAATACCTCGTCCCCGCCGTCCCCTGCCAGGGCCACGGTGATCTCGCCCCGGCAGGTTTTGGAAAGAAACAGCGCGTTCACGTAGCCCGGATCCCCATGCGGTTCGTCCATGGTCGTGAGGTATTCCTCGAAGCATTCCCCCAGGGCCTGCTCGGTCAAACTGTAGATCCTGTGATTCTTCACGCCGAGGTGCTGCGCGACGGCCAAGGCATTGGGGCTCTCATCAAAGTCCGGCTCCTCGGAACGAACGCTGAAGGCCGCCACATCCGGAGCAAACCGACGGCAAGCATCCAAGATGACCGTGCTGTCCACGCCGCCAGAGAGGAACACCCCATAGGAAACATCCGCCCGCAGAGATACGCGGCACGAATGTTCAATGATGCGTTGAGCCTCGTCCACCGCCTCCTCAGGCCCGAGTCCGACGGGGTCGTCTCCTGGCCGAGAGAGAAAATATTGTGAAAGCTCCACCCTTCCCTGAGTCCAACGCAGATAATGCCCCGGCAGCAATTTGCGTACGCCTACCAGCGGGGTGCTCTGCAGCAGATAGTAGGAATGCATAAGGTAGGAGACAAAACTCTCACGGTCCAGAGTGGCGTCCTCAAGCACACCGACAAGGCTGCCCAGTTCAGAGCCGTACACCAGACTTCCGTCTGAGCCCAAGTGCCAATACAGGGGCTTCTGCCCCAGCGGGTCGCGAAAAAGCAGGTGCTCCCCAGTGTGCGTGTCGTGCAGGGCGCCGGCGAACATGCCCTCCAAGCGCGAGAAAGCAGCCGTGCCATAGCGCCGGAGCATGGTTAAGAGCACTTCCGTGTCCGAACTGGTGCGGAAGCGCTCCCCAAGGAGTTCCAACTCCTCGCGCAATTCGATATAATTGAAGATTTCCCCGTTGAAGGTGAGCACATGGCGGCCATCTTGGCTGACAAAGGGCTGGGAGGCCTGCTCAGACAGGTCGATGATCTTCAGCCGCCGGTGCGCCATAAAGGCATGCGGGCTGCGCCACTCCCCGCTCCCGTCCGGTCCCCTGTGCTGCAACGAGAGAATGGCTGCCCGCGCCCGGTCAAGCTTCTGCCCGTCCAAGGTCCCAGAGGCCTGAAGCCAGCCAAATACCCCGCACATAACCCTTCCGGCCTATCGCGATTCGTCGATGAGGGTTTTGATGGTGTCGCTCAGGGTGTCGCGGACACGATGGTGCAGCATGAAGTCGCAGACGAAGCCGCTCAAGAATATGTTCGCGGCAAGCAACATGCCCACCAGTGACACGAGTAACAGCGGTCGGGCGACGAGGGGCTGGACAGACCCGAACCAGGATAGGACGTGTTCCCCCAGAAGATAGGTGAAAATGCCCGCGCAGGGGATTCCCAGCAATAGACCAATCTTGGCAAAAAAATGCAGGGGGCTGAAGCTATAGCGCGAGAGGAAGAGAAGCGACAGCAGATCGAAAATCCCGCCCAAACGCATCGCCGGGAAACGCGAATCCCCGTATTTGCGCTCCGCATTGCCCACGGCGGCCTCGACGACTGTAAAGCCCTGCACATGGGCCAGGTAGGGCACAAAGCGGTGCAGTTGCCCGTAGACTTGTATCCTTTCAAGCACCTCGCGGCGGTAGAGCTTGAAGCCGCAGTTGAAGTCATGCAGCTTGAGCCCGGTCAACCCGGAAACCGTCGCGTTGAAGAGCTTCGAATATAGCCCCCGCAACAGTCCGTCGTTGCGGCGCTCGCGCCAGCCAGAGACGACATCAATACCCTCGACCATGGCGGCCATAAGCCTGGGCATGTCCTCGGGCCGGTCCTGGAGGTCCGCGTCCATGGTGAACACCAGCGCCCCGCGCGTTGCGAGGAATCCCGCCATGAGCGCCAAGGCCTTCCCCTGGTTGCGCCGGAATCCGCAGTACCGGACATACGGCCGCTCCGCCGCCAGTGTGCGGAGAACCTGGCGTGTGCCGTCCGTGGATCCGTCATCCACGAAGAGGATCTCGAAATCCCCCTGGTGGTCCAGGCCTTCGAAAACCGCTGCAATCCTGGCGGCCAGTTCCGCCAGGCTTTGCTCCTCGCAGTAGGCCGGCACAACGACGCTGTACTGGCAAACTTTGGCTTCGGGCTCACTCATTGGGTCTCCTGCAGGCTGCCGCTCTCAATGTCCGTCCGTCCACCAGTGCCGTCACGAAAGCTTCCTGGATTCCAAAGCTTCGACGATCCAGCGCTCAAGGTGCAGGCCATAGGCCCTGTGCTTGAACCGCAGGTGCGCGAGAGGCCTGTAGAGATCGAAGAGCAGACGGAGCAAAGGGTTGTTGAATTTCTGGCGGGCCGAGGGAAAAGCCAAGTAGCTCGTCAAGTTGATGCTGCGCAACAGGGTGTTCTCCTGCGGCGAAAGCCAGTGGTTGAGGCGACGCTCCCAGCCGACGGACTCAAGCTGGGCCCAGTCCGGCAGACTCTCTGGCGGGGTGAAGCCGTGCTCCACTGCCTTATGGAACATGGGAGTGGCCGGAAATGGCGTGTATATATTGAACGGGAACCAGGCCTTGGGGTTGCGTTCGGCCAGCTTCAGGGCCAGTCCCACAGTGTTCTGCACCTGGGCCAGGGTCTCCCCAGGAAACCCGATGATCATGTTGTACTTGATGGCGATGTCCCGACCCCTCAGCTTCTCGTTGGCCGCCAGAACATCCTCCACGCGGATGCGCTTGTCGATAAGGCGCATGATGTCTGGGTTGCCGGTCTCCACGCCGATGCTAAGCTCCTTGCACCCGCTGTTCTCAAGCAGGTCCAGGAACTGGTCGGACATCCTGTTGACGGTGTCCACCCGCACGCCCTGAGTGCCCCAATGGATGCGGAGCCCCTCCCCTTTGAGGCGCTCCAGGATGCGCTCCACGCGGTTCAGGTCAACCATGAAATTGTCGTCAACGAAGTAGAACGTCCGGACGCCGTGCTCGTTGTAGAGGCGCCGCACCTGGCCCACGACGTTCTCCACCGTGGCCGGCCTCCAGCGGCGTTGCGACGTGAAGGGGGTGGAGCAGAAGCCGCAGTTGAACGGGCAGCCGCGACTGGTCAGGACATCGAGGGAGGGGCTGCCATCCACGTTGAGCGCGGAGTAGCGGGACAGGTCCAGCAGCTCGTAGGGCAGGGGGGCCAGGGTGTCGAGGTCCTCCACCAGAGGCCGCGCAGGGCTGAGCACCGGGCGCCCGGCGACCTTGTAGCCTATGCCTTGAACTCCGGTGAAAGCCTTGCCCTGGGCCAGACAGTCCACCAGCTCCGGAAAGCTCAGGTCGCCCTCGTTCACGACGATCAGGTCCACCAGAGGGTGGGCCAATGTCTGCTCCGGCAACAGCGTCGGGTGCGGTCCGCCCCAGACCAGGGGCAGGTCCGGCTTGATCTCCCGCACCGCCTGCGCAATCCGCAAGGCACTCGTGATCATCTTGCCTGTTGAGCAGGTGATGCCGACGCAGACCGTGTGGTGGTCAATCCCCTTTTTAAGAGCGGCCAGCCAATTGTCGACCGTCTTCAAATCGATGATTTGGACGCTGTACCCTGCCCGGACAAGTGGTGCTGCAATGGCCAGCAGGCCGTTGGGCACTCGCGTGGAAACCTTGTCGAAGCGGTTCGCAGCGGGCATGAGGAGAAGTATCTGGGCCATTGCGCTTGAGCCTACCCGAAGTTGGCAACAGAAACAAGCCGCCGGGCCGGCCTGAGGCCGGCCCGCACAGGGGAAGCAACGGCCCGCAAACCCGAGGCCTGGCATGCCAGGCCCTCTTCACTCATGAGCATTCTGCATCCCCCAGGGCGCATCCCGCAAAGTGCGCCAGAGGCCGGTCACTTCGTTGCTTCTACCCACCAAAAATACCCACACTTCGTCTCCGACTTCCCAAAGGGATTCAGCCGCCCCAGGTTGGGTCCGTAGGTTTTCAACTCCACCTTCGAGAAACCTGAGAACAACCGGCTAACTTCATCTCTGCTGTACCACTCCATATAGGGAACACCAAAACATTCCAGAAACATCGTCCCAAAATATTTCGAGTGTGACGACTTGGATCTGAGAACATGATAAATACATCTGTCTGTTCGGAATATATAATCAAGTGCCCCCTGGAAACACCGCAGCAGCTTTGCAACCCCGACCTTCAGTGAAGGACGCCGGTAAAGCACTACGTATGCCTTGCCCCCCACCTCCAGGACTCTCAACACTTCAGAAACAGCCACAGGCGGACGCGCCGTATGATGGAGAACACCCATCGAATACACGGCTTGGAATGACGCGTCGCCAAAATCGAGACTCTCTGCATTCCCCGTGGCGTACATTGGCGTCACATTCATGGAGCTTGACTGAGATTTCGCGTTTGCTTTTGCAACCTCAACACTTTGTTCTGAATAGTCAATCCCGAAGTAACGCGACCCACTCTTCATGTTTGAGCACAAGACGATGGAATCAACGCCCTGCCCGCATCCGACTTCTAAAATTGATGTGTGCAGCTTAGCAATTCGCAATAGCTGCTCTGGCAACCAAGGCTCCATCGCATAGCGCTGAGATTTCTGCAGTGCAAACGCAGCATGTACTCCGCATGGATTTGCGTTCCAAAATGCTCGTGTCGACTGCAGTTCGGTGGAATCTGAAGTCATCACCACTCCCCATTGTTAGTTGGTTTGGACTGAATTGAAGGGCTAGGCTGTGGCTTCCTACTTCTAGAGTAGAGAAATGATTGGCCTGCCTGTCAGGGGCAAGATTGGGAAGCAGGCCAGCTGACGCACCGCCCTTGGGCATGATGAGGACCCCGTGCGCCAAATGCCTTTACGGCCCAGCGCCTATTGCCTCAGCCAGAGCAGAACAGGCTTGTCCGCGGCATTTCCCAGGCCCCATCTCAGCACTCCGAACCTCGGGAGAGGCTCATGTCCGGCCTCCTTGGGTTCGACCATGCCCGCAAAGGGAAGAGGCGGTGCCTGCCCCGGAGGCAGCGTCAGATGCTGCCCGCCCCTGAGCAAGCCAAGGGTAGCGTCGCACGACAGTGGGCCGCCTCCAAGGCGCTTGAGGTCGTCTTGCCCGTTGGGCTCTCGCGGGGGACTCCTTGGTACGGCGGTCGGGCGCGGGCAGGACAAGGGACCCCTGCCCCACTGGTATTTCAGCTTACTTGATGTTGGGAACAGAGACAAGCCGCCACGGCAGTCCGCGGCTGCACTTCCAGGGGGAAGGGGCCCGCGGACTGCCCTGACAGCCCCCCCTCAGCGAATAGGTTCCAGAGGGCCGAGGTATTGCCAGAGACGAGTGGGCCAGCCCTGCCGCAACGAACTGACGCTTACAGTCACTGCCGGGGCTGGTTCGAAGAACCGTCACTCCAGGGACTGTCGCGTGTTGCCCCCTGCGCAAGCCCAGTCCCTGGCCTCCAGAGAATCGTTGACAACAACCTCGAATTGTTATATATTCTATTCCATTAAGGGGTTAGGCCGCGTCCTGCCCAGGCCGTCTCGGGTTGTGGGACGCACTGGGGAGAGACCGGGCTGGGGGCCACGTGGTGAAGGATGCCTATGGCCTCGTGAGCGTTATCGCCCTTGCTCCGGCTTCCTGGCGAGGGCGCCGGTGTGCACCTGTCTGCTCTTTCGGGTTGTTTTTCGCTAATAAAATTTCGCCAGGCTGGACCCTGGCCGAGAGGACTGCACAATGAAACTCCGGGGCGGACATCCAGAACTCGAAATGGCGCATGGGAGTATGTTGGCTTCCACCGAGACCGAGCAGGTCTGGGGCTGGGCCTCGCCTGCTGGTCAATGCCGAGTGCGCGCGCGCATTGAATGGTTGACGAAGGTCTGCCGCCTTGGTGCTGGGGTCGAGGCTTTGGAGTGCGGCTGTGGCACTGGGATATTCACCCGCGAGCTTGCCAAAACCGGCGCGTCGATTACCGCCGCCGACATTTCCGAGGATCTGCTGGCGATCGCCAGGCAGCGCCTTGCCGTCCCCAACGTCCGCTTCGTGAATGCAAATCTCGAGTCGCCCGGCGCTGTTCCAGACCAGATGTTCGACGCTCTGCTGGGCGTCTCCGTGCTGCACCATCTCAACCTGGAGAAGGCGCTGCCCGTGCTTGCCAGCAAGCTGCGGCCAGGGGGACGCTTCGCCTTCTCCGAACCCAATCTGGCGAACCCGATCAACAAGCACCTCCTTTTCGTGGACGATGAGGAAAAGCGCCGGCGCCACGGCATAAGCCCCACCGAGCAGGCCTTCCTGCGCAGTGAGCTGGCGGAGATCTTCCGCCGCCACGGCTTCCATGTGGCGGAAGTCGCCTACAAGGATTTCCTGCACCCCTCGACCCCCAGGCCTCTCATCCCGTTGGTCAAGTGCATGCAGAGCGTGGCCGAGCAACTCCCCCTCATTCAGCGTTGGTCCGGATCCCTTTGGATTCATGGGGAACGGCGGCCATGAGCATGGCGCCAGCCCATTTCCGCCAAACGACGGTGGACAACGCCTGCGGCACCCAAGCTCTGGAATCCCTCTCCCTTGGCCTCGCCCTCTTCCCTTGACTTCGAAAGCATTCTGGCCCTTCTGTGTAGCCGGAACCGATCTGCGGCTGGACGCCCACCGATGTGGCTGGCGCAGACATGACGAGGAGCCCCGGTTGAATAACGCGGGACAGCATCAAGCAGAGGCGCGGGGCCGCCTGCCCGCGTATGTCGGGGCTGCGGCCTGCGCCTTTGCCGCAGCCTATCTCCTCGCCTACCTTTCCCCGCTGTCCGCCCTCGACTTCCGCCACGGGTTCCTCTGGCCCCTGGCCAGCCTGTGCCTGGCAGCAGGGCTGCAATACCGCTTCAGCTCGCATCGGGCCTTGATCCTTTTCAGCCTCATCATGGGCACTTGCGGGCTTGCCCTGTTCGGCCTCTGGCGCAGCGGGCTGTCCAACGGACAAGTACTGGGAGGGGTGCTGCCCTTTCTGGATGGGGGCACATATTTCCACGACACCCTCAATTACATCGCCAAGGGCCATATTTCCTTCGCTTCCTCCCGGAGGCCCATCCTCACCGCATACATGACGTCCCTCTATCTGCTGACTGGCCAGAGCTATCGGCTGACCCTCCTGATGATGACGCTCGTGGCCGGGCTATCCATATTCTTCGCATCCAGGAGTGTTGGGAAAACCTGCGGTGGATGGGCAGAGCTAGGGATGGCCTTCGTCCTGCTCCTCTTTTTCCGCTCCTTTGTGGGCACAGCCCTCACAGAGAATATTGGCCTGGCCCTCGGAGCCCTCGGCTTCTCGTGCATCTGGGAGGCCAACGCAAGCTCCGCGCGGCGGCTATATTTCTGGGGTCTGTTTTTCCTTGCCCTGGGGCTGAACTCCCGGGCCGGAGCCTTTTTTATCCTGCCTGCCCTGGCCCTCTGGAGCGGAAGGGCATTCCGCGGCCACACGAAGTATGCTGCAAACGCGCTGGTCACAAGCCTTGCGGTGATCGCCGCAGCCTTCGCCTTCAACTACCTTCTGCTGTTCCGCCTCGGCACTCCCGCTGCGGGGTTCTCCAATTTCTCCTTCGTTCTCTATGGGCTGCTCACGGGCGGCGACTGGACCACCTTCTACAAGCACTACCCCTCGTTTGCGAACCTTGCTGATGCCGAAACCGTCAAGGCCGTCTACGCGGCCTGCTTCAGGCTCATGGCCACTGACCCCGGCAGCCTTGTCCGTGGCATCTTCCGGGCCTGGCGCGAGATGTACTTCGGCGTGTCCGGCTC
Organism: Pseudomonadota bacterium; assembly: GCA_018822105.1. Classification (GTDB taxonomy): domain Bacteria; phylum Desulfobacterota; class Desulfovibrionia; order Desulfovibrionales; family Desulfovibrionaceae; genus Humidesulfovibrio. Next base: position 12,389 of record JAHJLB010000001.1, on the reverse strand, counting down.
CTATTCCTTCGTTTGGGTCAACAGTGTCGACATGACGCCTGACCTTCTCCGCAGGGCCAGCATCGTCGTCCTCGCGGGGCTGCTCAATGCGGCCACGTTCGCCTGCCTCGCCCTGCTGAGCCTCCGGAAATTCCGCAACAGGGTGACGGCAGGGCCACTGATCCTGGCCTCGTTTGCCGGGGTCTTCCTTTCCGTCCCCTTCGCGCCCCCCTGGGATGCGAACGTGATGCGCGTCTACGCCGCCACCATCCCCTTCCAGGTGATGGTCCCTCTGGTCGGTTTGAGCGCGCTCGCCGGGGGGACGCGGGGCACGGAGCCCGACGCTCCGGCTAAGCCCGGACATGCCTGGATGCTTGGAGTGGCCATTACGTTGCTGTGCCTGGCGCCTGCGCTCGGCATTGCCAGAGGAGATCCGGCCGATGCGCTCCGCAATGCGGCATCCAGCGCGACCGACAGGACCAGGTTGAACCTGCGCCACTCCGTCAGCGTCCACCTCGGGCAGGAGGCACAACTCTTTGACCCGACGAGCGTGGCGCTGCAGACGTACCAGGCGACCCAGCGGGATGGCCGTGACGGCCACCTGCGGTCCTTTGTCCCCGCTTTTGCGGCGGACCTTGCCGCCTGCCCCGCCGGGACCACGCTCTGGCTGACCATCGACCAGGACAGGGAAGGGATTCTTTACTTGGCGAGCGGCCCGGAATTTATCCCGCCGCAGGGGCTGTTCTCCCTGAAGGCCACTGGCGCTTCCGCCACCGCCTTCCCCCCTCTCCTCAGACGCATGGACCAGAGCGGGATCGTGACGGGGGGAGCTGAGCCCCTCCAGTCCACGCCACTGCGGATGGTTTCAGACAGGTGAACAGCCGACGCAGGGCCGTGGTGGCGGGATCGTCGGCCGCGAGATCCCTGGTCAGCGGGTGTGCGAGCAGGCGCTTGAGCATGCCTGGCACCGCTACAAAAACTTGATCCTGCGCGCGGCAAAGGCCACCATCCGCAACAGCAGCCAGCCGTCGCGCCACCGCGAAATGTTCGTATCCCCATAGGTCCGCTCCCGGTAGCGAACCGGGATGTCCATGATCTTCAAATTCAGCTTGGCCGCGCCGAATATCAGATCGTAGTCCCCAAAGGGATCAAACTCGCCGAAGTAGTGCCTGTTCGCCGCGATGCGCGCATAGCTCTCGCGCGACAAGACCTTGGTGCCGCAAAGCGTGTCCTTGATGGACACGCCCAGCAGCCAGGTGAAGGCCAGGCTGAAAAACTTGTTGGCCAGCAGGTTGCAGAAGCGCATGGCCTTCTTGTCCTGGGGATAGACCAGGCGGACGCCGTTGGCGAACTCGGCCTTGCCGGAGCGGATGGCCTCGTAGAAGACCGGGAGCACCTCCGGGGGCACGGTAAGGTCGGCATCCAGGATCATGAGCACATCGCCCGTGGCCTTGGCGAAGCCCAGCCGCACAGCGTCGCCCTTGCCCTTGCCCGGCTGCTGATAGGCACGGCACTCCAGTTCGGGGTGGCTGGCCACAAGGCGCTGGATCGTCTCCCAGGTGTTGTCCGTGGAGTTTCCCTCCACAAAGACGAGCTCCGTGCCAGCCCCCATCTGCGGGGTGCGGGCGATTGCGGCCGCGATGTTCCCGGCTTCGTTGCGCGCGGGGATGATGACGGAGACTTTCAGGGGCTGCTGCCCGCAGGCCCTGGGCCGGCAGGTCAGCACGTGGCTGAGGGTCAGGGCCTTGAAGGGCCAGAGGTGCGCCAGGAAACGGTTGCACAGGGGCTCCAGCAGGGGGGTGCGCAGGGGCCAGAAGAACCCGTCGGTGAGGCGCAGCGGTTCAAGGTCGGCGAGGTCAAGCATGCCCGTCAGGTCGCTCGGGGTCAGCCAGTTCTGCTCGAGACGTCGGCTGGCCAGCCCAAGCCTCTGGGCCAGGCGCAGGGGCCACTCCCACAGGTGGCTGTAGAAATTGATGATCACCCGCGTGTGCGGGGCGCACAACCGCCCCACCTCATGCAACACGCGCTGGACATCCCAGAGCTCGTTCACCAGATCAGAAAGGATGATCACGTCAAAAGGGCCCAGGTCCGCGACTGCGCCGAGGTCATGGGCGTCGCACTCGGCCCAGGCGAGTTCCGGATGACTCGCCCGCGCCCTGTCCAGCTGGGCGGACGAGAAATCCACGCCCAGGCCGAAAGAGGGCTTGAGCGCGGCCAGGAGATCTCCGGCGCCGCAGCCCACCTCGCACACGCGCATGCCTGGCGGCACAAGGTAGCCATAGGTCTTGCGCAGCCACGTCCGATAGTTCGCGCTGAGCGCTCCGAGTTCGCCCGTCCGGGCAACCTTGTCCCAGTGCCGCCGCCGCTGGGCGTGGAATTGCTCCCGTGCGGAATCTTCGGTGGCGAAATTTGAAATGACCTTATCCATACCCATACTGTCCCTGCTATCAACATAATTCATGATGGCAACCCCGCCTGCGACTGCTGCCCAAGAAGTCGGCAAGCCGTCCCCTTTGTCGGACAAGAGCCCGCAAGACGAAGAAGCATATTCCGTAAGTCGAAAAATGTACCTCGTGTCTCCGCAAATTGTCAACGCCAGGGCCAAAGACAAAGGGCCGCCCGACGAGGAGGACGCCCCATTCAATGCAGACTGACAGCACACGCGCGATTGGCCGCCAGAGAACGCAGAATGATTTTGTGTTGTAGCCGTCGTTGTCTCGAAAGCGCACATGGCCTCACTTTTGCGGCAGGCCCCATGGGACTGTCTGGTCGCCTGGCGTGCCACAGCGTACTGCGACGGCGACACACACGGGCGCCCATACCCCTGTGTCAACGCATCTTCCTGGCGCCGCGCGCCCTGCCGAGTTGCGTTGGCTACGCGGTGCTGGTAATGGTCCGGGAGATGAAAAACACACCGCCACGGGCATTTCCCGCCCACCTCGCCACAGAGGGCGCCCTTGCGCCGCATGCTCTGCCATGAACATCGCCCTGCTCACCACCACCCTTGAAGGCGGCGGCGCCGCGCGGGTCCTGGCGCACATGGCCAATTTCTGGGCGGCGGCGGGCGGCAAGGTGACCCTGCTGAGCTTCGAGGACGGCTCCAGGCCCTCCTTCTACCCGCTGGACGAGCGCGTGCGCGTGCGCTACCTCGCGCTCAACCGCTATTCCCCGCATATCTTCGCCAGCCTGGCCAACAACTGGCGCCGCTTCGCAAGCATCCGCAGGGCCGTCCGGGCGGCCCGGCCCGAGGCCGTCATCAGCTTCATCGACACGGCCAACGTGCGCACCCTCATCGCCCTGCTGGGCACCGGGATTCCGGTCCTCGTGTCCGAGCGGGTGCACCCGCGCTTTGAGGACATCGGCTGGCTGTGGGCCCTGCTGCGGCGGCTGACCTATCCCCTGGCCAGCCGCCTGGTGGTGCAGACCGCCGAGATCGCGGCGCACTGCAAGGCCTGGAGCCTCGGGCGTGTGGCGGTCATCCCCAATCCGGTGCTGCCCATGCCCGTGCGCGGCGGCGCGCCGCTTTTGCCGCGCCCCTGCCTGCTGGCCGTGGGCCGCCTCTATCCGCAAAAGGACTACGGCCTGCTGCTGCGGGCCTTTGCCGCCACCGCAGGGCAGCACCCCGGCTGGAGCCTGTGCATCGCGGGCGAAGGCCCCCTGCGCCCGCAGCTGGAGGCGGCCGCCGCCGGGCCCGGCCTCGCGGGGCGGGTGCGGCTGCTGGGCCAGGTGGCGGACATGGGCGGGCTGCTTGACCAGGCCGACGCCTATGCGCTGACCTCAACCTATGAAGGCTTTCCCAACGCCCTGTGCGAGGCCATGGCCGCAGGCCTGCCCTGCGTCAGCACGGATTGCCCCGGCGGGCCGTCCGAGATCGTGCGCCACAACGAAAACGGGCTGCTGGTGCCGGCGGGCGACGCCGAAGCCCTGGCCGGGGCGCTGTCCCGCGTCATGGGGGACGCCGCCCTGCGGGAGCGCCTGGGAGCGCGGGCGGCCGAAGTCTGCCAGCGCTTCTCCCTGGGGCGGATCATGGCCCAGTGGGAGGACGTGGTGGCGCAGTGCGCCGGCAAGAGAACAGGAGGCCACCGATGAAGCTTGGGACCCTACTGGCCCTGCCCCTGGACCTGGCCCGCTGGCTGCTGGCCGCGGTCCCCACGCGGCTGGGGGTCTTTCTGCGCAGGGCCGCCTACCGGCCTTTCCTGGCCTCGGGCCGCCTCTTCGACCTGGCCGAAGGGGTGGAGATCCAGGGCCTGGGCAACCTGAGCCTGGGCGACGGCGCGAGCGTCTCTCCGGGCTGCACGCTCCTCTGCCCCAACGCCGGGCTCTCCCTTGGCCGGCGCTGCTTCCTGAACAAGAACGTCCGGCTGGGGTCGCACGGCACGGCGCCGCTGACCCTGGGCGATGACGTGATGGTGGGGCCCAACGTGGTCATGGACACCTCGCGGCACAACGACGCGCGCCTGGACCTGCCCATGAAGGACCAGGGGCTCTCCTACGCCCCCATCAGCGTGGGCGACGACGTCTGGATCGGCGCCAACGCCGTCATCGCCTGCGGGGTCTCCATCGGGCGCGGGTGCATCATCGGGGCCGGGGCCGTGGTGACCAGGGATGTGCCCGACCTCGCCGTGGCGGGCGGCGTGCCCGCGCGGATCCTCCGCCTGCGCGGGGAGCCCTCCCCAGGGCCGGGGGGCGAGCCATGCGCCTGACCGTCGTGGTCAGCAACGTGCGCGGCGGGGGCTCGGTCTGGGCCGCCGTGCAGTGGGCCAACGCCTGGAGCGCGCGCGGCGACGAGGTCGCCATCCTCGCCATCTTTCCCAGCGAGGGCGTGGGGGAGGACTTCGCCCTGCACAAGGACGTGGCCCTGCTGCGCATGGACCTGGACGACCGCCCGTCCACCAGCCGCCTGGCCGTCGCCTGGCGGATACTGCGGGGGCTGGCCTCCCTGCGCCGGGCCGTGGCCCGCACCAGGCCCGAAGCGGTCATCGCCTTCGACGGGCCGGTGAACACCCGCACCCTCATGGCCTGCCTGGGCCTGCGCGTCCCGGTGGTGGTCATGGAGCAGGCCCATCCCGGCCAGTACCATTTCGGCGTGTTCTGGGAACGCTGGCGCGACCGGCTCTTCCCCCGCGCCGCGGCCATCGTGAACCTGACCCAGGCCGCCGGCGACTGGTGCGCCAAGCGCTTCGGCGCCAGGCTCCTGCCGGTGATCTACAACCCCGTGTACCCCGTGGACCTGCGCGCCAGGCTGCAGCATGCCGGCCCCTTCCGGGTCATCACCGGGGCGCGCATGGTGGAGCAGAAGCGCCTGGACCTGCTCGTGGAGGCCTTTGCGCGCATCGCGGACCGGCACCCCCAGTGGAGCCTGGTGATCTTCGGCGACGGGCCCCTGCGGCCCGAACTGGAGCGGCAGGTGGCGGACAAGGGCCTGTGCGGGCGCGTGTCCATGCCCGGCTGGACTCCGCAGCTGTCCGAGGAGATGGCCCGCTCCGACCTCTTTGTCCTGTCCTCGGCCTACGAAGGCTTCGGCAACGTCATCGCCGAGGCCTTGGCCGTGGGGCTGCCCGTGGTCTCCTTCGACTGCCCCAGCGGCCCGGCCGACATCCTGCGCCACGGGGTGGACGGCCTGCTGGCGAAGCCCCTGGACCCCCAGGACCTGGCGGACTGCCTGGACCGGCTCATGGGCGACGACGCCCTGCGCCAGGCCATGGGCCGCCGCGCGGTGGAGGTGCTGGAGCGCTTCCCCATGAGCAAGACCCTGGAGCTTTGGGACGCGCTCTTCGCCACAATCCTCCGGAAAGAGGACGGCGCGGTGCCCAGACGTTCCCTGAACGACACCTCAAGGACCGGGAGGCCCCTGTGAACAAGACCCTTCACGACCTCCTGCGCGACGCGCTCAAGAGCTTCGCCCGCGGGCACAGCCGCGTCTACGCCGCCCTGTGCGGACGGCCGCCGGCGCTGCGGCCCTGGCATTTCCAGTGGCTCTCCACGCGCAGCCTGAACCGGGAGCTGCGCCGGCTGCTGCCAGGCCTCGGCGGACAGGTGCTGGACCTGGGCTGCGGCCTGCAGCCTTACCGCAGCCTGCTTTCCCAGGCCCAAGGCTACACCGGGGCGGATGTGGAGCAGAGGCCCGGCGTGGATGTCCAGCTGGTCCCGGGCCAGCCCCTGCCCTTTGCCGACGCGAGCTTCGACGCCATCCTCTGCACCCAGGTGCTGGAGCACGTGGCCGACCTGGAGCCGGTGTTGGCGGAGATGCGCCGGGTGCTCCGCCCGGGCGGGGTGCTCGTGGTCTCGGTGCCCTTCATCTACCAGGTGCACGGGGCCCCGCACGACTACCGCCGCCTCACCGAGTACGGGCTGGCTGCCGCCCTGCAAGGTTATTCCCTGGAAACCCTGAGCCGCCACGGCGGCGCAGGCAGCGCCCTGGGCATCCTCCTGCTCAACTTCGTGGAGTGCCGCATGGGCCTGGGGTCCCTGCTCTGGAGCATGAAGGCCCTGTGCCTGCCGCTGTGGATCCTGTTTTCCCTCGTGGTAAACATGGCGGCCCTCGCCCTGGACCGGCTTGACACCACAATGATGTTCTACCACAACCTCCTGGTGGTGGCGCGCCGCGAACCAGACGGCTCCCGGACCAATGGCCAGGGCGCCACTGCTCCAGCCTCCCCCGGCCTCCTCGGGTAAGACGCAGGAGGGTACGCAAGGCCATGTGCGGCACAGCCTGTTTGTTCACCGGCGCTCCGGAATGGCTTGCACGGTTTGCCCCGACAAGAACGCTGGAAATTCCGGGCGCGCGCATCTGCGCACGGCCCTAAAAACCGCTGGTCGCGGACAGGACAGACCCCCAAGCATGGCGATACGAAACCTTCTGCGCATTGCAGCAAGCGCCAAGATTTGCATAGACAGCGTCGGGCTGCTCCAGGCCATCAACCGCCGCTCCCTCAACGTGCAGGACTGGATATACCGCTTCCTGCGCTTCAGCCCAGCCCTGCTGGACAACGCCCGGCGCAGCGCCGGCGACCTGCTGGAGACCGCGGACCGCTTCAGCCAGGCCGTGTCCTACTTCCGCTTCGGAGCCATCTTCAAGCTCACCCACAGGGCCAGGACAAACATCGCCGACAGTGTGGCGCTGCGGCTGGCTCTGGAGTACCCAGGGCCCAGGCTCGTGGAGGTCGGCGTTTCCGACGGCAGTTCCGCCGCCGGGCTCTTGGACCAGCGTCAGCGCTTCTCCGAGATCGTCCTGACCGACCGCTACAACGTTTTTTTTTATAAACTCTCCCTCCTGGGTCGGCTCTTCTATGATGCTGACGGCAGGCTCGTTCTTGTCAAGTTCCTCTGCCTGTCCATTGACCTCAGCTCACTGGGCCGCATGGGCGGCGCTGGCCTGCAGCGCATCGAGACCGTCAATCCGCTGCTGCGTCAGCGGCACTCGGTGGAGCGCATCGAGCGCTTCGACATGTTCACGGACGTTTTGCCCGTCCCCGCGCAGATCATCAGGTGCGCAAACATCCTCAACACCAGTTACTTCCCGCCCGAGACCATCCGTTTGGCCGTTCTGAACCTGGCTCGGAGCCTGAGCGAGGGGGGGGTGCTCATCGTCTCCCAGAACAATGCCTGCTACTCCGGCGGAGAGGCCTATTTTGCCTTGCGCAAAGAGGACGGGGCCATGAAGATGCTTGAGGGCATCAACCACCATGACGTCGAAGAACTGTTTCAGTAGTCGTTCCGAGGGGGACATGGTCATGGGGCACCAGGCAAAACGTTTCCGGCACCTACCGGTACTCTGAGCATGTGCGGTATAGCAGGCATCCTCTCCCCCGACGCCGGTCCCGGCCAGCAGGGCCTCCTGCGGCGCATGACCGACACCCTGCACCACCGCGGGCCGGACGACTCGGACCTCTGGCTGGACGAGGCGACGGGCCTGGGCCTGGGGCACAGGCGCCTGTCCATCATCGACCTCTCGCCCCTGGGCCGCCAGCCCATGCGCTCGGCCTCGGGCCGCTATGTCCTCTGCTTCAACGGCGAGGTCTTCAACTTCGCCCGGCTGCGCGCCGAGCTCGCGCCCCTGGGCCACGCCTTCCGGGGCGGCTCGGACACCGAGGTCATGCTGGCGGCCATCGAGCAGTGGGGGCTTTTCGAGGCGGTGAAGCGCTTCGTGGGCATGTTCGCCTTTGCCCTGTGGGACAGGCAGGAGCGCACGCTGTCCCTGGTGCGCGACAGGCTGGGCATCAAGCCCCTGTACTACGGCCTTGCGGGCCGCGACTTCGTCTTCGGCTCGGAGCTCAAAGCCCTGCGCGAGCACCCGGCCTTTGACGCGGATATCGACCGCGAGGCCTTGACCCTCTATTTCCGGCACGACTACATCCCCGCGCCCTTCTCCATCCACCGGGGCGCGAAGAAGCTCCCGCCCGGCCAGATACTGACCCTCGCCCCCGGCCGCGGGCCGGCCCTGGCCCCCTACTGGTCGGCCCAGGAGGTCTACGCCAGAGGGGCGCAGAACCCCTCCGCCGACACCGAGGCCGAGGCCCTGGACCGCCTGGAGGCCCTGCTCAAGGACGCCGTGGGCCTGCGCATGCTGGCCGACGTGCCCCTGGGCGCGTTCCTGTCCGGCGGCATCGACTCCTCCCTGGTGGTGGCGCTCATGCAGGCCCAGAGCCCGCGCCCGGTGAAGACCTTCTCCATCGGCTTCGCCGAGGCCGCCTTCAACGAGGCGCCCCACGCCCGAGCCGTGGCCGAGCACCTGGGCTGCGAGCACACCGAGCTCATGCTCACCCAGCAGGACCTCCTGGACATCGTGCCCCTGGTGCCCCGGTTCTGGGATGAGCCCTTTGCCGACTCCTCGCAGATCCCCACCTACGCCGTGTGCCGGCTGGCCCGGGAGCACGTCACCGTGGCCCTGTCCGGCGACGGCGGGGATGAACTGTTCTTCGGTTACGAACGCTACCCCCACGCCGCCAAATGGTGGAAGCGGCTGGCCCTGGTCCCCCTGCCCCTGCGGTTGGCCGTGGCCAAGACAGCGTGGCTACGGCCAGAGCGCTTCGCCCAACTGTTCGGCCGCGCAGGCCAGCGGGTGCTCTGGCGGCTGGACGCCCTGGGCAAGCCGAACTTCCAGGAGTTCTACAAGCGCCTGCTCTCGCACCATCCTCGCCCCTGGGAGCTGGTGCGCGGGTCCGGCCCGGAGCCCCGGACCGCCCTCGACCTGGTGCCGCCCGAGGCCGACGCCTACCGCGCCATGAGCCTGTGGGACATCCTCATGTACCTGCCCGACGACATCCTGACCAAGGTGGACCGGGCCAGCATGGCCGTGAGCCTGGAGGCCCGGGTGCCGCTGCTGGACCACCGCGTGGTGGAGTTCGCGGCCAGCCTGCCGACCCGCTTCAAGGTGCAGGGCGGCGGCGGCAAGCACCTGCTGCGCCAGCTCCTGTACCGCCATGTGCCCCGGGACATCGTGGACCGGCCCAAGATGGGCTTCGGCATCCCGCTGGCCCAGTGGCTGCCGGGCAGGCTCCGGCCCTGGGCCGAAGACGTGCTGGCCACCGGGCGGCGGCAGTCCGGGGACGTCCTCGACTTCGCCCTGGTGGACCGCTACTGGCGCGAGATGCTGGGCGGCTCCACGCATTGGACGTACATCCTCTGGGACGTGCTCATGTTCCTGGCCTGGCGCATGGACCTCCCGGCGGCCCCGGCCCAAGGTTTGACCGGGCCGGACCCCTCGGTTACACAGGCCCCATGACGCAGACCTGGGAAGACGAGACCAGCGCCGGGCAGCGCTTCGGCTTCGGCGCCAACTGGCGCGAATTCCTGGCGCGCCTGGACCAGGGCCGCATCCGCCAGGCCGAGGACTCGGTGGCGGCGCTGCTGGGCGCGCGCGACCTGGGCGGGCTGCGCCTGCTGGACATCGGCTCGGGCTCCGGGCTGTTCTCCCTGGCCGCGCGCCGCCTGGGGGCCGCGGTGGTGTCCTTCGACTTCGACCCGGACTCCGTGGCCTGCACCGCAGGCCTGCGCCAGGCCCACTTCCCCGGTGACGCGGCCTGGACCGCCCTGCGCGGCTCGGTGCTGGACAGCACCTTCCTGGACGGCCTCGGGCTCTTCGACGTGGTCTATTCCTGGGGAGTGCTGCACCACACCGGGCAGCTGTGGGCGGCCCTGGACAACGCGGCGCAACGCGTGGCCCCCGGCGGGCGCCTGGCCATCGCCCTCTACAACCACCAGCCCTTCTTCACGCCCCTGCACACGGCCCTGAAGCGCCTGTACTGCCGCAGCCCCAAGCCAGGGCGCCTGGCCATCGCCCTGGCCTATGCCCTGGGCGCGGGCGCGGCCCTGGCCGTCGCCGACCTCCTGCGCGGCCGCAATCCCCTGGCCCGGCACCAGGCCTCGGGCCTGCCGCGGGGCATGCGCTTCTGGCACGACGTCGTGGACTGGGTGGGCGGCTACCCCTTTGAAACCAGCACCCCGCAGCAGGTCTTCGACTTCTGCCGGGCGCGGGGCTTCGAGCTGCGCCTCCTGCGCACCGTTGGCGGCAAGTCCGGCTGCAACGAATTCATCTTTCTGCGCCAGGCCGCGCCTGACCTCCGTCAGGACCAGGGCCGGGACTCCGGCCCATGCGCATCCTCCTGAGCATCCCCAGCCTCCTGCCCGGCGGGGCCGAGCGCCAGTTCGCCGAACTGGCCGCCGGGCTCTGCGCGCGCGGGCACGAGGTGCTGGCCGTGGCACTGGACCAGGGCGGCCCCCTGGAGGAGGCCCTGGGCGGGGCGCGGCTTGTGGTGCTGGGCAAGGCCAGCCGCCTGGGCAACCTGCGCGTGGCCTGGCGCCTGGCCGGACAGCTGCGAGGCTTCCGGCCCCAGGTCCACTACGCCTTCCTGGCCACGGCCTGCGTCCTGGGCGGGCTCTTGCGGCCCTTCTTCCCCTCCACCCGGCTGGTCATGGGCCTGCGCGCCACGGAAGTGGACCACGCGGCCTACGCCTATGGCCGGGCCGGGCGGCTCCTGCGCGGCCTGGAGTCCCGGCTCTCGCACCTGGCAGACGGCATCATCGCCAATTCCCAGGCCGGGCGGCGCGACTGCCTGGCCCGCGGCTTCCCTAAGGCCCGCACCATTGTTGTGCCCAACGGCATCGACACCGACCGCTGCCGGCCGGACAGGGCCCTGGGCCTGCGGCAGGCCTGGGGCGTGGGCCCGGACGAGGTGCTTCTGGGCCTGGTGGCCCGGCTGGACCCCATGAAGGACCATGCGACCTTCCTGCGCGCCGCAGCCCTGCTGGCCGCCCGGCGCCCGGACCTGCGCTTTGTCTGCGTGGGTGGCGGACCTGACGGCTATGCCTCGACCCTGCGGGCCCAGGCGGAAGCCCTGGGCCTGGCCGGGCGGCTGGTCTGGACCGGGACGCGCACGGACATGCCCGCGGTGTACAACGCCCTGGACCTGCTCTGCCTGGCCTCGGCCTACGGCGAAGGCTTCCCCAACGTCCTGGGCGAGGCCATGAGCTGCGGGATCCCCTGCGTCACCACCTGTGTGGGCGACGCTGCCCTGGTGGTCGGGGCCTGCGGCGAAACCGCGCCCCCGGGCGATGCCGGCGCCCTGGCCGAGGCCGCCCTGCGCCAGCTGGAGCGCCTGGGGCGCGAGGGCGAGGGCCTGCGCAGGGCCTGCCGCCAGCACATCCTGGACTCCTTCAGCGTGGAGCGCATGGTGGCCGACACCGAGGCGCTGCTCGTGCGGCTGGCCCGGGAGGCCCGGCCATGAGCGCGCCCCCGCTGCGCCACTGGCTGCTGGGCCTGGCGCTGTCCATCTGCGCGGCCTGGGCCGCCGGGGCGATCTTCCTGAACACCGTGCAGCCCCTGGTGTTCGACCCGCAGGTGCGGCGCTGGGTGCCCGAGCCGGGCACGGCGCAGCGCACGCACACCGAGGGCTGGGCAACGGCTCTGGCCGGAGTTCACGGCATCCGTGGCCTGCCGGGGGGGAAGCTCCCCGAGGGGGCCAAGGTCGTCTTCTGGGGCGATTCGTATGTGGAGGGCGTCCAGGTCAACGATGCCGAGCGCATACCCCAGGCCTTCACCCGCCTTGCCGCGGACGCCGGACTGACCCTTGCGGGCCAGGGGCTTTGCGGGGTGGGCATCGGCACCGGCGGCGACAGCCTCATCGACAGCCTGTTCAAGCTGCCGGACTATGCCCCGGCCCTGGGGCCCGTGGCGCTCCATGTCTTCTTCCTCGGCAAGCTCACCGATGTCCTCCCGGACATCCAGCGCCTCGACCGCGCGAACTTCCGCTCCCTGCCGGAGCCCGCCCTTGTCCCCGCTTCGCCGTTGCCCCCGTCTCCCGCTGCGCAGCGCCTGGCCAGCGCCTTCAACCGGCTGGAGCTCGGCGGGGTCTACGAGCTGTACCGCAAGGCCGGGGCCCTGGCCCTGCGCCTGCGCCCCGGCCCGGCCT
>JAHJLB010000063.1 GCA_018822105.1 Pseudomonadota bacterium | reverse complement strand
CGAGCAGCGCGCCTGCCGCGCCCGCGAGCAGGGCCGGGGCCAGGCTGTGCGGGTCGGCCGTGGCGGGCTGGCCGCTGATGTTGGCGCTGGTGGCCACAAGGGCGCTGCCGGCGCTGCGGCAGAGCTCGCTGGCCGTGGGGTGCGGGCTCAGGCGGATCGAGGACAGGCCCTGGGCGTCGCGCACCAGGGGGGGCAGGCCGGGCCGGGTGGGCAGGAGAACCGAAAGCGGGCCGGGCCAGAAGCGTTCGGCCAGCAGGGCCAGGTCGTGCTCCAGGGCGGCGGGCAGGGGGGCCAGCAGGCGCCGCAGACCGGCCATGTCCGCCACGATGAGCGGAAAGGGCTTGGATTGCGGGCGGCCCTTGAGGGCGGCCACAAGGGCGCAGGCCGCGGGGTTGTCCGCTGCGCAGCCCAGGGCGTACAGGGTCTCGGTGGGGTAGATGACCACCCCGCCGGAGCGGAGCACCCCCGCCGCAGTCTGCACGTCCATGCCTGTCTCCTCCCGGATGGCCGGTCCAAGGGCCGTTGGCGCTTTTCATCCGCGTCCCGATGCCGTAAGAAGGGCCGAGACGCCGAAGATCAAGGAGGACTCATGGCCCGCCCGCCCCTGCACGGCTTTCCGGCCATTTCCATAGCGCTCCCGGCCCTGGCTGACAAGCTCCGCCATGACCTGCCGCTCTGGTGCATGGGGCTGGAGGAGCCGGGCCTGGCCCGGCACCTGGCCGCCCGGGCGCTTTTGTCCGGCGGCGCGGACCTGGCCCTCTGCGGTGCTGGGCTGGCCCTGTGGGCCTGGCAGCGCGCCCCCCTGGAGCCGGGCCGCGTCATCCTGCTGCGCGAGGCGCTGGCCGCCGTCCCGCCATCGTCCTGGTCGTCGTCCCTTGAGGCCTTCCTCCGGCAGCTCCTGGCCCGCCTGGAGGGCCGACCCGAGGCCGACGAGGTCTCCGCGCTGCTGGCCTCCGGCGATGCCGGCCTGGCAGTGCGGGTGCTCTTGCCGCGTCTGCGCGATCCGGGCCAGGGCCTGGGCTGGCTGGCCTCGGCCTGGGACGGCATGCTGCGCCTGGGCAGCCCGGACCTTTGCGCCGCGGCGCTTTCCGCCTGCCCCTGGCCCGAGGCGCTTCTGCCCCTGCGCTCGCGTCTGGCCGCGGAGATGTCGTTTTATTTCGATGCGCCCGAGGCCGCATTGCGGCACCTTCCAGATGTGGACGCCGACATGTTCGGGGCCTGGGCCGCATACCATCGCGCCGAGCTGCTTCTGCGCCTTGGCGAGGTCCAGGCCGGCCGCGAGCTGCTGAATGCGCTCTTCCTGGCCCTGCCCTGGCACACGCATCTGGGCCTCAAGCTGCATGCCCTCGCCGTCCCCCTGCCCGTGGCCCCGCCAGCCGCCGCGGAGGACGCCTCGATCCTCGTCTATTCCTGGAACAAGGCCGTCCTCGTGCGCCAGACCCTGACCAGCCTCGCGCGCACGGACCTGCACGGCGCGCGCATCGTGGCCCTGGATAACGGCTCGACGGATGGGACCGGCGAGGTCATGGAGGCCTGCCGGGAGCTGTTCCCGCCGGGGGCCATGTCCGTGGTCCGGCTGCCGGTGAACGTGGGCGCGCCCGCTGCGCGCAATTGGCTGCTCTCCCTGCCCGAGGTGCGCGCGCGCGCCTGGGCCGTGTTTCTGGACGACGACGTCATTCTCCCGGAAAGCTGGCTTTTGCGACTGCTGGGCGCGGGCCGGGCCAATCCGGACTGCGGGGCCGCAGGCTGCCGCATCGTCTCCGCAGGCCGGCCCACGTGCCTGCAGTCCGCCGACTACCAGCTCTTCCGCCCCGGCGGCGGCGCGCGGACCTTCCAGGACCGTCCGGACCTGGTGAACGTCTTCGACAATTGCGCCGGGGGGCTGGATGCCGGGCTGTTCACCTATGCGCGCCCGGCCGTGCATGTGTCCGGCTGCTGCCATGCCCTGCGCACCAGCGTCCTGGCCGAGCTGGGCGGGTTTGACATCTCCCTGAGCCCCACCCAGTTCGACGACCTGGCGCGCGACCTGCGCTCCGCGGTGGCCGGGCGCGGGGCCGTGTACTGCGGGGATCTGGCCATCGCCCATGTGCAGCACTCCAGCCTGGCCAAGGCCAAGGGCCCGGCGGCCATCGGCCAGGTCATGGGCAACAAGATCAAGCTCGAAGGCATGTTCGCCCAGGCGGACCTGGACGCCGTGTCCCGGTCGGGCCTGGCTGCCCTGTGGGCGGATCTGGCGGCCAAGTGGAGCGACCTGGCCGCACGCTGAGGCAAGATCCTTTGTGCGGGTGGGGCTTTGCATTTTTCGGGGGCTGTGCTACGCATAAAGCCATGAAACAGGACTGTCATGTCGCCCTTGCGCCTGCGCCCCGGCGGCGGGCGAGCCGCTGGATCCTGGCGGCCCTGGCCCTTCCCGCCCTGCTGCTGTGGGCTTGCGCGCCAGCGCCCAAGAGCGTGGGGCATCTGCACCGCGACGCCTGGTCCCTTGAGGAGCCGCGCTCCCTGATCATGGACTACATGCGCTTTGACTACCAGATCCAGCCGGTCGGGAATGTGGCCGGGGTCAAGGGCTGGGCCTATCTGGACACCCGCAAGATCCCGGAATGGGCCAGGTGGGTGGATTCCCTGCAGTTCACCGCCTACCTGAGCGATCCGGAAGGCCGTGTGGTGGCCCAGGACACGCGCAGTTATCTGCCCCGCGAGCTCAAGGCCGACGAGGGCGTCGGCTTTGAGTTCAGTCTGCGGCCGGAGCAATGGGGCGAGCGTCCGTTGTTCGTCACCTTCGGCTACCGTGCCATTCTGACCGAGGGGCGAGGCGTCCAGGGCGGCCAGGATCCATTTTTTGTCAGCGAAGACGCAACAACGAGGTGAACCATGCCGCTTCCCGGCAGTCGCGACGGGTCCGTGGTCTTGAAGCGGGTGAGCCAGGGCTCGTTCCTGCAGCGCACCATGCTCAAGCACAACGTCATCTTCACCGAGGGCAGCAAGGGCGACGAGGCCTACCTGCTGGTGGACGGCAAGGTGGAGATCTCCGGCTCCGTGGACGGCCGCAAGAAGGTCTTTGCGGTGCTCCAGCCCGTGGCCATGTTCGGGGAGATGGCCCTGTTCCTGGAGGACCACGGGCGTACGGCCACGGCCATCGCCCTGGAGGACTCCAAGGTCGTGGTCATCAACCGCGACGATCTGCAGGACTACATCGACACCTGTCCGCCGGCCATAGCCGCCATGCTCAACGTCATGGTCTCGCGGCTGAAGAAGACCACCAAGAAGGCCCTGCGCGCGCCCAACGTGCCCCTGGGCATTGTGCGCGTCCTGGACATCCTCCAGGCCAACGGGGTCAGCGAGGTGCTTTACGATTCCGCAGTGCGGCAGATGGCGGACATATTCGTCTGCGGCCCGCAGACCATCGAGGGCTACCTCCACGGGCTGGCCGGCCAGGGCCACATCCTGGTGGACACCAGCGGCGGCAGCGGCCCGGCCACCAGCGGGCGGAGGGTGCTGCGCATCCTGACCCCGCAGCTGCTCCATGCGGTGACCACTGCGGCCAGGGCTGAGAACCCTTAGGCCGGGCTCCGGGCTGCCTCCGGCCGCCTGAAGCCGCGCGCGCGGACCCTAGCCTTCCAGGGCCACCAGCTCCATCTTGCCCCACACCGCGACCTTGCCCCCGGCCTGGGCGAACACGCCGTCAAGGCCCAGGGGAGCCATTTTCCGGGCCTGGGCCAGCACCAGGTTCAGGTCGTCGCCGCTGTCGATGAGGTTGGCCAGGGCTGTGGCTGCGGCGTCGGCAAAGGCCCCGCTTCTGGAGCGCACCACCACGAGCTCCCCCTGGCCGAGGCTCAGGGAAGGGCCAATGGTGGACGAGGATGCGCACAGGCTCACCGGGAAGTCCTTCTTCTCCAGGCGCAGGCCCAGGCGCGCCCCGGACTCCGGGTCGCCCAGCAGGGCCACCACGCGGCTGCGGGTGGAGTGCATGGAGATGTCGCCCCCGTTCTCCACGATGATGTTGGGGCTTACGCGGGCGAAGTGCTCGGCCACCAGTTCGGCGAAGGTGCCGGCCACGGCGGCCATGGGGCCGACGTTGCACAGCCCCGCGGCGCGGGCCATCTCGCGCGCCACGCGGGGGGCCGTGTCCGGCGCGGGAACAGGGCGCAGGCTCTCGCGAAAGCCGGGGGTGAGGAGCATGAAGCTCTTCAGCTCCCCGCGCAGCGCATGCACCAGGTCGAGCATGGGGGCGGAGAGGTCGCGCTCGGCGGTGACAAAGAGGTCGGTGTGCTCCACCACGATCTGGAAGGTCATCTCGCCTTTCTGGGGGGTGATGGCCTCGCGGTAGCTGCGGTGGGCCGAAAGGAATACTTGCTTCGCCATGCGTAAGAAGGTAACAGAACGAAGCCGCCGCGAAAAGAGACATCTCGCGCGGCCGTCAGAACTGGACCGGCCGCCGGGGGCTTGACGACCGCCTTCGACCCGGCTATACGGCTTGGTTCCGCGCTGACGGAAAACAACACATCCTCCCAGGAGAACACATAATGAGCAAGCGTACCTACCAGCCCAGCAAGATCAGAAGGAAGCGCACCTTTGGTTTCCTCGTTCGTTCCCGCACCAAGAACGGCCAGGCGGTCCTCCGCCGCCGCCGCCAGAAGGGGCGCAAGAGATTAGCTCTCTAGGCTGGCCAAGAAGCCGCCGTCTGCTCGCAAGCTCCCGGTTCACGGCCTGTTACGAGCAGGGCCGGAAGTATTTTACCCGGCATTTCGTCCTCTTCGTTCTGCCCCGCGATGACGCGGGCGAGGGTCTCAGGCTTGGGCTTACCGTGAGCCGGAAGGTCGGGCGGGCGGTGCGGCGCAACCGCATTCGGCGCGTGTTGCGCGATTTTTTCAGGCTGCACCAGGAAGAGATAGACAGGCCTCTGGACATCGTCGTCGTCCCGAAACGGAATCTGGACCCGAAGAGCGTCGATCTGGCCCTGGTGGAACAGGAGTTCCCCGCCGTGCTCACCCGCTTGCTGCGGGAAGTTCCGGCGGCGGCGCCCCACGAGAGGCCCTGATGCGCAGAGACTTGCGCTTTGTTTTGCGCGCTCCAGCGCGCTCCGCACTGCTGGCGCTCATCTGGCTTTACCAGCGCTTGCTCTCCCCCCTGTCTGCGGGCTCCTGCCGCTTTGAGCCCTCCTGTTCGGAATATGCCCGGCAGGCCGTGCTGCTCCATGGCCCGGCGCGGGGCAGCCTGCTGGCCCTGTGGCGCGTGCTGCGCTGCCAGCCCCTGTGCCGCAGCGGATACGATCCCGTTCCCCTGCGCATCTTCCACAACATCTCCGACACCCACACGAGTTGACACCATGGATACCAAACGCCTGATTTTGGCCCTGTCCCTTTCCCTCCTCGTCCTCTTCGGCTGGAGCTACATCTTCCCGCCTGCGGAGCCCGTTGCGCCCCCGGCTCCCGTGGCCCAGCCCGACGCCAAGATCGAGCCTGGCGCAGCCGCCAAGGCCCTGGCCGAGCCCGTCGCCGCGCCAGCCAGCCAGGGACGCAAGATTTCCGTCAAGACGCCGCTGTTCTCGGCCCGTTTCAGCAGCCAGGGCGGCGTGCTGGAGCGCTTTGACCTGGCGCGCTACCGGCAGACCATCAAGGCGGACTCCCCCCTCATCGACATGGTGGGCGACGCCGCCCGCGACCGCTCGGCCCTGGGCGTGGTGCTGCAGCCCGCCGGCCAGGAGATCCACACCTGGAACAGCCCCAACTGGACCTCTGACGGCCAGGACGCGGAGCTCAAGGCCGGCGAGAAGAAGACCCTGACCTTCAGCGGCGAGGCGGGCGGCCTCAAGCTGGAGCGCCGCCTGACCGTGAGTGCCGACTCCTACCTCATCACCGAGGAACTGGTGCTGACCAACCCCGGCGCCGCCGCCGTCACCGGCCGGGTGGCCTTCACCGTGGCCACCCAGAGCCTGTCGCCCCTGGGCGAGGGCGAGGATAAGTACAACCCCACGCGCATCGCCTACGGGCCGGCCAAGGGCGGGTTCGAGGAAGTGACCAGCCTGGAGGACATGGAGAAGAAGGGGGTCGACTCCAAGGGCAAGGTCAACTGGGGCGCCATCGAGAGCAACTATTTCCTCGTGGCCATCCTGCCTGGCGTGGAGGACGCCCAGCTGAACGGGCTGTACAAGTCCCAGGTGTTCAACCTGGCCGTGTCGCAGCCCGCCGACATCGGACCCGGCAAGACGCAGACCCTCAAGTGCTCCTACTACATGGGCCCGGCGGACCGCGCCATCCTGGCCGGCATGCCCAACAAGCTGGCCGACGCCGTGGATTTCGGCTGGTTCCACCTGATCGCCGTGCCCCTGCTGAAGGTGCTGAACTGGTTCTACCAGTATGTGCACAACTACGGGGTGGCCGTCATCCTCCTGACCGTGCTCATCAAGCTCATCTTCTGGCCCCTGTCGCAGAAGAGCTACAAGTCCATGGAGCAGATGAAGCGCCTGCAGCCCATGCTGGCCAAGCTGCGCGAGAAGTATGTCGACGACAAGGAGCGCATGAACAGCGAGATCATGCAGCTCTACAAGACCTACAAGGTGAACCCGGCCGGCGGCTGTCTGCCCATGGTCGTGCAGATTCCCGTGTTTTTCGGCCTGTACAAGGCTCTGCTGGGCTCCATCGAGCTGCGGCACGCCGCCTTCATCAGCCATGTGCCCTTCACTGATCTCGTCTGGCTGGCCGACTTGTCGGTGAAGGATCCCTATTATGTCACCCCCCTGATCATGGGGGCCACCATGTTCATCCAGCAGAAGATGACCCCCTCCGGAGGCGACCCCACCCAGGCCAAGATCATGCTGCTCATGCCTGTGGTCTTCACCTTCATGTTCCTGAACTTCCCGGCGGGGCTGGTCGTCTACTGGCTGGTGAACAACGTCCTCTCCATCGCCCAGCAGTGGTGGATGATGCGCAAGGCTTAGGCATGGTGGCGAAGAACGACCTGCTGGGAGGACTGTTGTGAGCGAAAGCAAAGAATTCCAAGGCAAGAATCTGGACGAGGCCATTGAGGCCGCCTGCAAGCACTTTGATCAGAAACGCGAAAAGCTGGAGATCGAGATACTCTCCGGCGGTTCCTCCGGCATCTTCGGTCTGGTGGGCGTGAAGAAGGCCATGGTGCGCGCCAAGCCGCGCGGCAGCTTCAAGTCCCTGGCTGCGGAGCAGGAGGAGCAGCCCGCTGCGGAGGCCCGTTCCGAGCGTCAGCCCGATCGGCCCCAGCGCGAGGAGCGGCCCCGCCAGGAGGACCGTCCGGCGCGCCGTGAGCCCGAGGCCGCCCAGGGCGCCCCCGCACCGCAGGGCGAGGCCCGGCCGAATCAGGATACGCATGGGGAGCCGTCCCGTCGCAGCGAGCGCGGCCGCCGTGGCCGCGGTCGTGGCCGGGGCGAGCGCCAGCCCGGAGAGGGGCAGCCCGACCGGCAGCCCGAGCGCGAGGGCAACCGACCCGCTTCAGAACCGTCTGACCGCAATGGCAACCGCATTCCCGATGTTGTAGAGCGCCAGCCGGACCGCGACGGCAATCGCGTCACGGAGCCCCGCTCCGACCGCGCCCAGCAGCCCCGGCGCCGCGAGCGTCCCCGCCGCGAGACCGTGGAGCCCCGTCCGCCGCGCCGTGAACCCCAGCCGGCCGACTTCGGCGGCGAGGAAGAGGGCGGCGCGCCGCAGGGCATCGGGCATCTGGACCAGGCCTTGCTTGAGCAGGTGGCCCGCGAGGTGACGCAGAACCTGCTTCTGCCCCTGGTGGACAACGCCCAGATCACCGTGACCCTGCTCTCCGACCGCGTCAGCGTGCGCATCGAGGATCCCGAGAATTCCGGCCTGCTCATCGGCCGCGAAGGCCAGACCCTGGCCTCCATCCAGTATCTGGTGAACCGCCTTGTGTCCAAGCGCATGGACGCCTCCGTGCGCGTGCAGATCGACGCCGGGGACTACCGGGAAAACCAGGATGAGCGGCTGCGCCAGATCGCCCGTCACCTTGCGGACAAGGCCATGAGCTCCGGCCGCACCCAGAGCACCCGGCCCATGAGTTCCTATCACCGCCGCGTGGTGCACCTGACCCTGCAGGATGACGAGCATGTCTTCACCCGCAGCAAGGGCGAGGGCTCCATGAAGCGCGTGCTCATCATGACCAAGCGCAAGGGCAGGGACGGGGAGCTCATCGAGGACGCCGCAGCGGACCAGGAATACAGCGAATCCGCCGTGGAATAGGCCCCGGCACTGAGCCGCTATCGCCGCCGGGGCAGGGGACGCGACCGCGTCCCTGCCCCGGCGCTGCTTTTTGGGAGACCGAAGTGAGCATGTCCCCCCCAGGCACCATCGCCGCCATCGCCACAGCCGCAGGCCCCGGAGCCGTCGGCATCCTGCGCCTCAGCGGCCCGCAAGCCCTGCCCCTGGCCGCCTCCCTGTTCCGCTCCCCCCATGCCGGGTTCACAGGCCTCAGGCCGCGCCGTCTGCACCACGGCAGCCTCGTGGATGCCACCGGCCGGGTGCTGGACGAGGTCCTGGCCGCGTACATGCCCGGCCCCGGCTCCTTCACCGGCGAGGACGTGGTGGAGCTTTTCTGCCACGGCGGACCGGCGGTGCTGCGCGCCGTCCTGGATGAACTCCTTGCAGGGGGCGCCCGCCTGGCGCGGCCCGGTGAGTTCACGCTGCGCGCCTTCCTGAACGGCAGGCTCGACCTGACCCAGGCCGAGGCCGTGGCCGAGACCATCGCCGCCCCCACGCGCGCGGCCCTGCACCTGGCTCAGATGAAGCTCTCCGGGGCGCTCTCCGGCCGCATCCGCGCCGTGCGCGAAGCTCTGGAGTCCCTGCGCGGGCGGCTTTGCCTGGCGGTGGATTTTCCGGACGAGGACGTGGACTGCCTGCCTTTGCCGGTGCTGCGCCAGGAGGCCCTGGCCGCTGCGCAGGATGTGGGGCGGCTGCTGGCTGCGGTGGCGCGCACCAGGGCCTGGCGCGAGGGCGCGCTGGCCGTGCTGGCGGGCCTGCCCAACGCGGGCAAGTCCAGCCTGCTGAACGCCCTCACCGGGCGCAGGCGGGCCATTGTCTCGGACAGGCCCGGCACGACGCGGGACTACCTGGAGGAAAGCATCGACCTGGACGGGCTGGTGGCGCGTCTGGCGGACACGGCCGGCCTGCCCCAGGGGGATGCGACGCGCTGCCCCGTGGAGGCCCAGGGCCAGGTCATGAGCTGTGAGCTCATGGAGCGGGCTGAGGCCGTGCTGTATGTGGTGGATTCCACCAGGCCCTTGTCGGAGGCGGACCGCGGGAATCTGGCCGGGCTCGCCGCGGCGCGCACATTGGTGCTGCTGAACAAGGCCGACCTACCCGCAAGCGAGCCAAGCCTTGCCGCAGAGCTGGCCGCGCAGGGCTTTCAGGCGCTGCGCGTGTCCGCGCGCACGGGCGAGGGGCTGGAGGAGGCCTCCGGGCTGCTGCGCTCCGTCCTCACCGCTGGCCGGGCCGAACCCGACGCGGACGAGGTGGCGCCCAACGCCCGCCAGGCAGAGGTGCTGCGCCGGGCGCGGGAGGAGCTGCTGGCCCTGGCCGAGGAGGTTCAGGCCTGTCTGCCCTATGACATCCTGGGCCAGCGCCTCGACGGCGCCTGCCGCCTGCTCGCCGAGCTCACCGGGGAGATCGCGCCGGACGAGGTGCTGGAGCAGATCTTCTCCCGCTTCTGCATCGGGAAGTGAGCGGGCCTGCATCGGAAAAGAAAACGGCCCGCAGAACGGGCCGTTCGAAGCGCATGGATGTCCGCTGAGGGTTCACTCCCCCTTCAACTCACGCTGCATCAGGTCGCGCACGGCCTGGGAGGGGTCCTTGTCCTCGTAGAGGATGCGATAGACCTGCTCGGTCAAGGGCAGCTCCACGCCCAGCTTGCGCGCCAGGAAGTGCACGGACTCCGTGGTGCGCACGCCCTCGGCCACGGTCTTGGTCTCGGCCAGGATGTCCTTGAGCTTGTGGCCCTGGCCCAGCTTCATGCCCACCTGGCGGTTGCGCGAGAGGTCGCCGGTGCAGGTGAGCACCAGGTCGCCCATGCCGGAAAGGCCCATGAAGGTCTTGGGCTTGGCGCCCATGACTTTGCCCAGGCGGCTCATCTCGGCCAAGCCGCGCGTGATGAGCGCCGCGCGGGCGTCATGCCCGAAGCCCAGGCCGTCGCAGATGCCAGCGGCGATGGCCATGACGTTTTTCAGCGCGCCGCCCAGCTCTACGCCGAGATAGTCCTCGTTGGTGTAGACCCGGAAGTTCTCGGTGGAGAACAGGGCCTGCAACTCCTTGCCGAGCTTCTTGTCCGCGCAGCCGAGGGATACGGTGGTGGGCAGCCCCAGGGCCACCTCCTTGGCGAAGCTGGGGCCGGAGAGCACTGCGTAGCGGGGATTCAGCGGCTCCAGGGCCTCGGCCACCACCTGGGACATGGGGGCCAGGGTGCCGTTCTCGATGCCTTTGCTGGCGCAGACCACGATGGGCTTCTTGGGCAGGATGTCGCGGAAGCTCTCCAGGGTGGAGCGCAAAAACTGGCTCGGCACCACCATGAGGAAGATCTTGACCCCGGCGAAGGCCCGGGCCGGATTGGCGTGCAGGGCCAGGTCGGGCGAGAGCGGGTGCTCGGGCAGGAACCAGGTGTTCCGGCCCTGCTCCTTCATCTCGGCCAGGAGCTCGGGCTCGCGGACCCAGAGGGTGGTGGGCACGCCCTTGCGGGCGAGCATGTCGGCCAGGGTGGTGCCCCAGGCACCGGCGCCGACGACGGCGATCTTCATTGGCAGCTCCTCGGCAGGATTGCCGCCCCGGCGCAACAAACGCGTGGACGGATGCGCTCTTCTACGCTGACCAAGGCATGGGATGCAAGCCCCTGGAATACGTACCCCGGAAGGGCATGCCGGAGGCGCGGCCCGTGTTGCCAGCCGCCGCGCTTGCAGGTACAAGGGCTCGTCTTGAAACGACGCCACGACCCGAACAAGCGAGTAGCATAGCCCATGAGCCACGCCGCACACAAGAAAGCCCCCCCGACCTTCACGGACATCGAGATGCGCATCCTGGCCCTGGCCGGGGCCGACATTCCTGACGGACCCACGCCCTTCGCCGCCATCGCGGCCGAGGCCGGCTGCCCGGAGGAGGAGGTGCTGGCGCTGTTGGCCCGCTTGAAGGGCGAGGCCGTCATCCGCCGCTTCGGAGCCACCCTGCGCCACCAGAAGGCCGGTTACGGGCACAACGCCATGGTCTCCTGGCGCGTGGACGATCCCGAAGAGGCCCAGCGCGTGGGCAAGATCATGGCCGACCGTCCGGAGATCAGCCATTGCTACATCCGCCGCACCTATCCGCAGTGGCGGTACAACCTCTACACCATGATCCACGGCAAGAACCCCGGTGACTGCATGGAGGTGGTCAAGGCCATCTCACAGGCCACAGGGGTGACGGACTATCAGATGCTGCAAAGCGTGCGGGAGCTCAAAAAGATCTCCATGCGCTACTTCTAACCGCCAAACGACGGAGATTCCGCTATGCCCAGCAAGTCTGCTGCCTATTTCGAGCGTGCCGCGAAAGTGCTTCCCGGCGGCGTCAACAGCCCTGTGCGCGCCTGCAAGAGCGTGGGCTGCGAGCCCGTGTTCATCGAGCGGGCGGCCGGCAGCCGCATGTGGACCGTCGATGGTCTGGAGCTCATCGACTACGTCATGAGCTGGGGGCCCATGCTGCTGGGCCACGCCGACGGCTCCGTGCGCGAGGCCGCAGTGGCGGCCCTGGACAAGGGCGCGAGCTTTGGCGCGCCCTGCCCGGATGAGGTGGAGCTGGCCGAGCTGATCCGCTCCATCATGCCGAGCATGGAGATGGTGCGCATGGTCAGCTCCGGCACAGAGGCCACCATGAGCGCGGTGCGCCTGGCGCGCGGCTACACGAAGCGCGACAAGGTGCTCAAGTTCGAGGGCTGCTACCACGGCCACAGCGACGGCTTCCTGGTGAGCGCAGGCTCCGGCGTGGCCACCCTGTGCATCCCCGGCACCCCGGGCGTGCCCGACGCCATCGCCGCGCAGACGCTGCTGGCCCCGTATAACGATCTTGCGGCCGTGGAGGCCCGGTTCGCGGCGCATGGCGCGGACATCGCCTGCGTCATCATCGAGCCCGTGGCCGGCAACGTGGGCCTCATCCCTCCCGCCAGGGGCTTTCTCGAAGGCCTGCGCGAAATCTGCACCAAATACGGCGCCCTGCTCATCTTCGACGAGGTCATCACCGGGTTTCGCGTGGCCCTGGGTGGGGCGCAGGCGCGCTTCGGGGTGACGCCGGACCTGACCACCCTGGGCAAGATCATCGGCGGCGGCTTCCCTGTGGGCTGCTACGGCGGGCGCCGCGAGATCATGGAGCACATCGCGCCCTGCGGCCCGGTGTACCAGGCCGGAACGCTCTCCGGGAACCCCGTGGCCATGGCTGCTGGGCTGGCCACGCTCAAGGGCCTCATGCAGAGCGACTACGCCGCCCTGGAGGCGCGCACCAAGGTCTTTGCCGAGGACATGGCCGAGCTGCTGCGCGCCAAGGGGCAGCCTGTGACCCTGAACCACCTGGCCAGCATGTTCACCCTCTTCTTCACCGATACGCCGGTGACCGACTACGAGGCCGCCAAGACCGCGAACTCCGCCACGTACGGCGAGTTCTACCGCCAGATGCGCGGCTTTGGCGTGAACCTCGCGCCCTCGGGCTTCGAATGCGCCTTCACCTCCTTCGCCCACACGGACGCGGACCTGAGGAAGACCCTGGACGCCGTGCGCCAGGTGCGGCTGTAGGAAGAGGGCAGGCCGGCCCGGGCGGCTGTCCGGGAGGAAACAAGCCGGTGGGATTCTCACCTCAAAGCGCGTGGAGGAGTGCTCCGGTGGCTTCGGCTTTGCAGAGCCATTGCGTTCTTCGGTATAGCGCTTGACATGTGTATGACTTTCGTCTATACATATAACAAGCTTTTGAATGGGAAGGGTGGGTGGTTGTATGTACTCAGTTGCAAAGGATAAATACAGGACTCCTCGCGCGGTGCGCGCGGCTCTCTGCTGCGTTTTCCTGGTCGGGTCCCTGGTTTTTGCCCCGGCGGCCCAGGCCAACATCGTCTTCCAGTTCGACTTTGGGAGCCCCCTCACCGACGCTGCGTTCCTGGACCCCACCTATGGGGCAGAGCGGCAGGCGGCGCTCCAGGCCGCGGCGGACAGCTTCTCGTCCATGTTCGCCAGCCACTTCAGCAATTCCGGCACTATCCGGCTCGATGTGACCTCCAGCAACGACCCCGCCAGCAACACCCTGGCCTCGGCAGGCTCCTACCTGTATGATTACGGCTCCGCCGGGGTGCGTTCCAACGGGGCCGTCATGACCCAGTTGCAGACCGGGGCGAATCCCTTCGGGGCCACATCCCTGGGCACCCTGGACGTGAATTTCGCCCACAACTGGCAGTTGAACGGGAACCTGCCTGTCTCGAACACCCAGTACGACTTTACCAGCACCATGTTCCATGAACTCACGCACGTCCTGGGCTTCGCCGCCACCATCGGGCAGGACGGCTCCCCCATTTTCGGGACCAAGGCCGCCGGAGAATGGGACCCCTTCACAAACTTCCTGGTCAATGCGGCGGGTGTGAAGGTCATCAACGCGAATTTCTCGCTGAACCAGGCGGTCTGGAACGCGGCCAGCGCCGGCGGAGGAACCTTGTACTTCAATGGCGCCCACGCCATGGCCGCCAACGGCGGACAGCTGGTGGCCCTGTACAGCCCGAATCCCTATGAGCCGGGCAGCAGCGTGTCCCACATCAGCGACGCCGTGCTCAACCTGCTGATGCTGCCTTCCACCGGCACAGGCCTCAGCGCGCGCGACTTCAGCGCGGTTGAAGTCGGGATACTGCTGGATCTCGGCTATACCCTGTCGGAGACCACGCCCACGCCAGTGCCCGGAAGCGTCATCCTGCTGTCCACAGGCCTCACGGCCCTCGTTGGGTGGCGTGCGCGCCGCCGCAGGGCATGAAGCAGGCGGGGCGGGTTCAGAGGGGGCCCCGCAAAGGGGCGCCCGTTTCAGGGCAGGGAAGCAGCAATGTCAACCCGGCGCTGCGCAGGTGGCTTGCGGCTGTCCTGCTGCTGTGCCTTTCTGGCCTTGCGGGGACACGCGCCATGGCCGATGAGTCCAGTCATGTATCCGCGGGGCCGCCGCCGCAGTACCGGCTTGACGCCGTCAGCATAACGCTGACGCGCCATTCCGGAACGCCCTCCTTTCCTGTCCGGCGGGTGAGCCTGAGCGGCGCGGGGAGCGCCACGCTGGAGCGCGACGGCCAGAGCCTGCCGTTCCGCTATCCGCCCAAGGATATGCTGGCCCTGCTCAACGAGCTCCACAGGTTCCGCTTCTTTGAACTGCCGGCGGACTACAGCGTCAGGTATTCGGTCCTGCTCAGGGATGACGGCGTTGTGCAAAACAGGGCGCTGCGTGTGGCGGACGCCTCGAGCACAAGCTTCTGCTTCGCTGCGGGCGACTTCAAGAAATGCGTGACCTACGGCTCCCAAGGCCCCAGGGAGCTGGAGGAATTGGCGCAGCGCCTGTGGTCCGAAGCCGAAGGCCTGGCGCGATCAAGGCCGCCAGGCAAATAGTCCCGGCTGCCTGCGGCGGCGCGATAATGTCCCTCCCCGCGTCTTCACCTTCGGCCAGGGACCGGCGGCGCGGGTTTCTGGCCGCAGCTGCCTTATTATGCCTCCGCGCCTGCCTCGGCTGCCGCCACCTCCTGCCGCACCGCCGCCGCAAAGGCCTCCACCTCGGCCTCGGTGGTGGCGAAGCTGGTCATCCAGCGCACCACGTGCCGCTCATGGTCCCAGACATAGAAGGCGAAGCGCTCCTGCAGGCGGGCAATGGCCCGCGGGGCCAGGCTGGCGAAGACCGCGTTGGTCTCCACCGGCTGGGTCAGGCGCAGGCCGGGGATGCCCGCGACCTTGTCGGCCAGGAGCCGGGCCATGGCGTTGGCCTGGGCGGCGTTGGCGCGCCAGAGCCCGCCGTCAAGCAGGGCCAGGAACTGGGCGGCGATGAAGCGCATCTTGGAGCAGAGCTGCATGCCCTGCTTGCGGATGAAGGGGAAGTCCCGGGCCAGGTCCGGCCGGAAGAAGACCACGGCCTCGCCGAACATGAGCCCGTTCTTGGTGCCGCCGAAGGAAAGCGCGTCCACGCCGGCGCTGCTGGTGAGGTCGCGCAAATCGCAGCCCAGGGCCGCGGCGGCGTTGCCCAATCGCGCGCCGTCCATGTGCAGCAGCAGGCCGTTCTCGTGGGCGAAGTCCGCCAGGGCCTGGATCTCGTCGATGCCATAGACCGTGCCCAGCTCCGTGGCCTGGGCGATGGAGACCACGCGGGGCTGGTTGTGGTGCTCGTTGCCCAGGTGGCTCAGGAAGGGGCGCAGGTCGCCCGGCGTCAGTTTGCCCCCGGCCGTGTCCACGCACATGAGCTTGCAGCCGAGAATCCGCTCCGGCGCTCCGCATTCGTCCACGTTGATGTGCGCGCTGGACGCGGCCAGCACGGCGTGGTGCGGCCTTGTCATGGCCTGGAGGGCAAGCACGTTGGCCGCTGTGCCCAGGAACACGAAAAAGGGCTCGGCGTTTTCGCCGAGCACTTCCTTGAACCGCGCGCAGGCGGCCCGGGTCAATGCGTCTGCGCCGTAGGCTGGCGCCGGGCCCACGTTGGCTGCCGCCAGGGCGGCCATGACGGTCGGGTGCACGCCGGCGTAATTGTCGCTGGCGAAGCAGGGGGCGTGGGCCATGCCGCAGCGCCCGGCTAGAGGACCAGGGCCCGCTTGATGCGCGCGCAGGACTCGTCCCTGCCCAGCACGCACATGGTCTCGAACAGGCCGGGGCTGGCGGTCTTGCCGGTGAGGGCCACGCGCAGGGGCTGGGCCACGGCCTTGAACTTGAGCTCGCGCGCGTCCAGGAAGGCCTGGGTGCGGGCTTCGAGGGCCTTGTGGTCGCGGTAGTCCTGGGCGGCCTCATAGATGGGCAGCAGGTCGGCCAGCAGCCGGCGGGCTTCAGGCGTCAACTGCTCGGCCACGGCCTTGTCGTCGTAGGCCAGGGCGTTCGCGGGAACCAGGAAGAAGCGGGCCATGTCGGCCATTTCCACCAGGGTCTTGGCCCGCGGCTGCAGCAGGGGCACGATGCCGGCGAGGTAGCCGGGGTCGAGGTTCAGGCCCGCGGTCTCGCCCGCGTCGGCCAGATACTCCGGGAGCAGGGCGGCCAGGCGCTCGGGCGTTGACTCCTTGATGTAGTGGGCGTTCAGCCACTCCAGCTTCTTCAGGTCGAAGACCGAGGGCGATTTGCCGAGGTTGTTGGTGTTGAAGAGGCGCAGGAGGTCCTCGCGTGGGAAGATCTCCTGGTCGCCGTGGGACCAGCCCAGGCGTGCCAGATAGTTCACCAACGCCTCGGGCAGGTAGCCCATCTTCTTGTATTCCATGACGGAAAGCGCGCCGTGGCGCTTGGAAAGCTTGGCCTTGTCCGGCCCCAGGATCATGGGCACGTGTCCGAACTTGGGCACGCGCCAGCCAAAGGCCTTGTAGAGCAGGATCTGGCGCGGGGTGTTGGCCACGTGGTCATCGCCGCGCAGCACATGGGTCACGTCCATGTCGTTGTCGTCCACCACCACGGCAAGGTTGTAGGTGGGCGCGCCGTCGCTGCGGCGCAGGATCATGTCGTCCAGTTCGGCGTTCTGCACCGAGGTGGGGCCTTTGACCATGTCGTCAAAGCCGGTGACCCCATCCAGGGGCCCCTTGAAGCGCACCACGCGCCCCGCGCCCGGGCCGAGGCCCAGCTCGCGGCAGCGGCCGTCGTACTTGGGCTTCTTGCCTGCGGCCCGCGCCTGTTCGCGCATGGCCTCGACCTCCTCGGGTGTGCACTGGCACCAATAGGCATGGCCCTTGGCCAGCAGCGTGTCGATGTAGCTGTTGTAGAGATGGAAACGCTGGCTCTGGAACACGGTCTCGCCTTCGGCGGTCAGTCCAAGCCATTCCATGGCCTCCAGGATGGCGTCGGTGGCCTCCTGGGTGCTGCGCTCGCGGTCCGTGTCCTCCACGCGCAAGAGAAACTCCCCGCCCTGGCTCTTGGCCAGCAGCCAGCTGAACAGCGCGGTGCGCGCGCCGCCGATGTGCAGGTATCCCGTGGGGCTGGGGGCAAAGCGGGTAACGATGGTCATGGGTGGATCTCCTGATGAATATATGTGCAGTGCGCCCGGCCAGGGCTCGGAGGGAGCCGAGCGTCGCGCGGGGCGCTCAGGCCTCTTCCACGGCCTTGATGCCCCGCACCTCGCGCAGGACGATGCGCTCCACGCTGTTGCGCAGGGTCTGCTGGGACATGGGGCAGGTTTTGCAGCGGCCCGTGAGGCGGACCCGGACGATGCCCTTGTCGGTGACGTCCACCAGCTCCACGTCGCCGCCATCGGCCTGGAGCATGGGCCGGACCTTGGCCAGGGCGGCTTCGACCTTCTCGCGCATGGGTTGTTCCCTCTCTGAAATGATGGGCGCAGAACTACGAGGTTTGGCGCGGGCTGTCAACGAACCCGGCGACGCCTGCCGGGACTGCTGGCCTTACAGGGACTTGAGCCCGTGCGAGCATTCGTGGTCTGCGCCGTGCTCCAGGCACACGAGCTCCGTGTCCGCCAGGGTGCCGTTCCGCCAGGCCTCCAAAGCGTCCTGCACGGGCCCGGAAGCCCCGCGGATGACCGTGATGCCGGCCTGGCCCAGGCGCACCACCGCGCCCTCGCCCATGTTCCCGGCGATGAGCAGGGACACGCCCATCCCTGACAGGGTCGGAATGAGGTTCGACTTGCAGCCGCAGGCCGGGGGCGGGGTGAAGCTTTCCTGGGCGGCGACGCTCTTGTTGTCGTCGATGCTGAAGATGGTGAAGGATTCGCAGTGGCCGAAATGGCCGTCCACGATGCCTGCGCGGGTGGGGATGGCGATCTTGAGCATGGGGGTCTCCAGTGGAGGTTAGGGGTTGGCGCCTCTGGGCTTGGCATCGCCTGGGCCCGCGCTGGCGTCGGCCTTGCCGGGGGCCTTGGCGCCCGGATAGCCGCGGCGGTGAACCTCGGCGCAGCCGCAGGCCGGGCAGGCCTCGGGCCGTCCCGTGCAAGCGGGCTCGTTCCAATGGTGGGCGCACCCGGCGCAGGCCAAGGCCCGCATGGCGGGAAACAGTGCTGGCTCGGCCTCCGGCGCCTCGATGCGCAGGAGCAGGCCCTGGACCAGGGCGCGGGCGACCTTGCCCCGCGCGGCCTCGATGGTCCGGCCGAAGGTTTGGCGCGAGACGCCCATGCGCCTGGCCGCCTCTTCCTGGTACAGCCCCTCAAAGTCCGCCAAGCGGATGGCCTCGTATTCGTCCAGGGCCAGGGCCACCTCCTTAAGGGAGGCGGCGGGCACGCCCGTGGGCTTGAACGTCCTGCAGGCAGGCGCGCCGGAAACCCTCCGGCAGCATTTGGGTCGCGGCATGGGAGCCCTCCGTGGGAGGGATTGTTATGGGCATATGCCCATAAAGTCAAGGGGCGCGGCTAGCGTTTGGTGAGGCCGTATTTCTTGAGCTTGTACTGCAGGGTGCGGCGGCTGATGCCCAGGGCGTCGGCGGTGTTTTCGCGGTGCCCGGCATAGGTGCCCAGGGCGC
This sequence comes from Pseudomonadota bacterium, assembly GCA_018822105.1. Lineage (GTDB taxonomy): Bacteria > Desulfobacterota > Desulfovibrionia > Desulfovibrionales > Desulfovibrionaceae > Humidesulfovibrio. Next base: position 41,582 of record JAHJLB010000063.1, on the reverse strand, counting down.
GCACCAGGGTTTCGCGTTCGGCGTCGTCCATGGCGTGGCCCAGGGCCGCGGGCAGGGCGTTGTGGGTCTCGCCGGGGGCGGCGTCGGCCTGTTCGCTCACCAGGCCGGCCAGTTGGGGGGGCAGCAGGTCAAGCCCGAAGGTGTCGGAGCGGGCCAGGATGAGCGCGCGCTCAAGGACGTTTTCCAGTTCGCGCACGTTGCCGGGCCAGGTGTGGCGCGTCAGGGCCTCCAGAAACGCCGGGCTGACGGTGCGTATCTCCTTGTGGTTCTTTTTCCCCAGCTTGCGCAACAGGTGCCCGGTCAAGAGCGGCAGATCCTCCAGGCGTTCCCGCAGGGGCGGGATGGGGATCTCCAGCACGGCCAGACGATAGAAGAGATCCTCGCGGAAGCGCCCGGCGGCCACATCGGCGCGCAAATCGCGGTTGGTGGCCGCCAGGATGCGCACGTCGGTCTCGACGGACTTCACTCCGCCCAGGGGCTCCACCGTCTTTTCCTGAAGCGCGCGCAGCAGCTTGGCCTGCAGCTGGGCCGGAATGTCGCCGATTTCATCCAGCAGCAGGGTGCCGCCGGCGGCGAGCTGGAACCGGCCTGGCTTGTCCTTCACCGCGCCGGTGAAGGCGCCCTTGACGTAGCCGAAGAGTTCGCTCTCCAGCAGGTCGGCGGGCAGGGCCGCGCAGTTGACCTTGATGAGCGGCTTGCGCGAGCGCGCGCTGGCGCGGTGAAGGCCGTCGGCCACCAGTTCCTTGCCGGTGCCGGATTCGCCCAGGATGAGCACCGTGGCTTCGCTCGGCCCGACCTGTTCGATGAGTTCGCGCACGCGGGCGATGCCCGGGCTTGCGCCGATGATGCCCCCGTTTTCGCCCGTGCGCTCGGCGCGCAGGCGGGCGTTCTCCTCGATGAGGCGGCGATACTCGTAGCTCTTCTCCAGCACGGCCTTGAGCTCTTCATTGTCGGCGGGCTTGGTCAGGTAGTCGAAGGCCCCCTGCTTCATGGCGTCCACGGCGGAGCCGACGCTGCCGAAGGCGGTCAAGAGCACCACGGGCAGGCCGGGCATGCGGGCATGCAGCTCGCGCAGCAGCGTCAGGCCGTCCATGCCGGGCATCTTCATGTCCACCAGGGCCACATGCGGCTGGACCTTGCCGAGCAGGGCCAGGGCCTTGTCGCCGCTGGCGGCGTCGGCCACGGTCCAGCCCGCGTCCTCAAGCACGGCGCGAACCATGAGCCGATGCGCCGGCTCGTCGTCCACCACTAGCACAGTGCGTTGGTCCGGCCTTGTCATGAGGCGTCACCTCCGGCGTCCAGGGTCTCGGGGCAGTCGGGAAAATACAGATGCACCGTGGTGCCCTGTCCGGGCGTGGAGTCGATGAAGGCCCGGCCCTTGTGGGCGCGCATGATGCCCTGGACTATGGCCAGGCCCAGGCCCGTGCCCTGGCGCTTGGCCGTGAAGAAGGGTTCGAAGGCCTGCTGGCGCACGGCCTCGTCCATGCCCTGGCCGTTGTCGGCCACGCTGACGAGAACCCCGTCGCCTTCGCGCCGGGCGGACAGGCTGATGCGGCCGCCCTCGTCGGTCACGGCGTCCAGGGCGTTGACCAGCAGGTTCAGGAGGGCCTGCTTGAGGGCGTCCCCGTCGGCGCAGAGGCGCGTCTCGGCCAGATCCAGCTCCGGCGTCACGCCCTTGGCCTCCAGGTCGAAGCGCAGCAGGCCGCGCAGGCCGTTGGCCACCTGGGTCAGGTCCAGCTTGGCCGGGGCCAGCTCGCGCGGTCGGGCCAGATACAAGAGGTCCGTGACCACCCGGTTCAGGCGGTCGGCCTCCTGAACCATGGTCGTGGCATAGGAGGCCAGGGGCTCCTGGCCCTTGAACTTGGTGGCGAAGAGCTGGGCGAAGCCGCGCAGGGAGCTCAAGGGGTTGCGGATCTCGTGCGCCACCCCCGCAGCCAGGGAGCCGATGGCCGCCAGGCGGTTGGCCTCGGCCAGGTCGTCCTCCAGGGTCTTCAGGCGCGTGCGGTCACGCAGGAGGACAAGCCGCTCCTCGGTCTGGCCTGAACCGCCCTCGCCATGCAGGGGCAGGCAGAGCACCTCCAGGCTGCGTCCGTCGTGCTCGTATTGCCGCCATTCGTCCGGGTGCGAGCCGTCCGTGGCGGCCAATTCGGCAAAGGGAAAGTCGCGGAAGCTCCGGCCGGTCAGGTCCGCTCCGCCAGCTTCCCCGCCGCCATCCGAGCCGACGAGCAGGCGCACGGCGGAGCCGTTGGCGGAAAGGATCAAGCCATCCGGGCCAAGGGTCAGCAGGCCATCGGGCATGTTGTCCAGCAGCTTGGACTGGAAGCGCTCCAGGCGCGCGGCCTTCATGGCCTGGTCGCGGCGGCTCAGGTAGGCCAGGGAAAGGAACCAGAGCACCGCCGCCGCAGCAAGCACGTAGCCGGTCTGGAGCTGCGCGGCGTGTCGGTAGGCGTTGTACTGGGCCAGGTGCCGGTCGGGGCTCAGCGCCGCCACCAGAAACATGGAGGGCACTTCGCCCAGGCGGGGCGAGCCAGGCAGGTCCGGCCCCATGCCGCGCCCCATGCCCGGTCCCATGCCAGCCCCGGGCCCAGACCCGGGGCCTCGGGGTCGCAGCTTCGGAGGCAGAGGCGGCAGCCCCTGGATCGTGTCGGAGCACAGGCGCGAGAGGCTGGGCCGGGCGCGCAGGGCGGAGAACAGGGCGGTCTTGCCCTGGTAGGCCAGGGGGCCGGCCCAGCGGCCATTGACTTCCAACTCGGCGATGATCTCCTCGGGCAGGGTGATGGCCTCATGCTGGCCCGTCTTGGCGGAAGAGACAAGCAGGACGCCGTCCTCGTCAAAAACGCCGAGGAAGACGATTTCGCCGGAGGCGCTTATCTCCTGGAAGAATTCCTTGATGGTGGGGAACAGGCGCTCGTGGAGGTCCGGGGAGCGGCCCAGGGCGTGCATGATGCGCATGAGATTGGCTTCAACGCCGTGGATCACGGCCCCGGCGGAGAGCATCAGGTGCTGGTCCACCAGCTCCCGCTGGCGGCGGATGTTCTGCCAGGTGAGGAAGATGCTGCCCGCGCCCAGGATCAGCAGCGCGACCACCGCCGCCAGCACCGGGCCTTTGTCTTTGTTGAAGGAGCGCAGTTCCATGTTCCTGTTTCCGCTGTCGCAAATTGTGCTGTGCGCGGGGCGCGACCGGCCCGGCTTGACTGTGCATGGCCGCTTCGGGCGTTGCTGTCAACAGTCCAGGCCTGTGCAAGGCAAGGGCGGCCCGGCTGGGGGGGAAACCAACCGGACCGCCCGTTGAGAGGAGGGACGAAGCGCGTCTAGTAGCCGCCGCCCATCATGCCGCCACGGGGGCCATAGCCCTGGCCGGAGCCGCCGCGGGGACAGTCGCCGCCGCCGCCGGAGCAGTCGCCGCCGCCCAGGCCGCCGCGGTGATAGCCGCGACCGTAGCTCTTGATGCCGGTTTCCTTCTCGATCTCGGAGCGCAGGGCATCGCGCTCCTCGTTCATGGAGGTGCGCAGCTTGGAGATCTCGGCGATAAGGTTCTGGATGTCGGCCTTTTCGGCCTTGCCGGCCTGGCTCAGGGCCTGCAGTTCGGTGTGCTTGGCCCAAATCTTCTCGCGCAGTTCGACGAGCTTGGTGTGGTGCTTGTCCACGATCTTGGCCACGGCGGCCTGCTTCTCCGGGGTCAGGGCCGGCTCGGCTGCGGCCGGTCCGCGTCCGCCCCTGGGGGCGGCGATGGCGAAGGCGGACAGGGAAACCAGGGCCAGGACGGTGATGGTGGTCAGAAGACGCTTTTTCATGATGAACTCCTCAAAATTGTTGTTGGCTCTTCACGGTTGGGCGGAACTCTCCGGCGGTGCGTCGTTTGGTACTGCCAGGGGGTAAGCAGGAGCCGTGCCAACAGCTAAACACTGTTATTAATGGATATGCATCTTGTCGCAGCCTCGTCTTGTGCATTCGCTTGCACATGTCTTGCACATGGAGCCGCGCGAACAACTGCACAAAGGCCCTGGACCTTGACAGCGGGCCTGCGCGGATACACTTTTCCAGCCTCAGGAACGGCCGGCGCAAGAGCGGCCAAGGTTGAAGGAGAGAGGCGGACCATGCCCATCTACGAATATGCCTGCGGGAAGTGCGGGAAGCAGTTTGAGGAGCTCGTGTTTTCGGCTGCCGATGAGCTTGAGGTGCGTTGTCCGGCCTGCGGGGCGCGGGATTCTGAGCGCCGCGTGTCGGCCTGCGCAGCGGTGGTTGCCAGGGGCCGCTCCGGAGGTTCCGGGCCGGAGGCGGCGTCTGGACCAGCCGCTTCGGGCGGCTGCGGCTCAGCCGGACCTGTCGGCGGGGGCTTCCGCTGAGGGGCCTGAGTTTTCAGGCTCCGGTCCGGAGCCGTCGTTTTGCAACCACTTGTCCAGGCCGCAAAGGCCGCATTCCGCGCATCCCGCCCTGGGGCAGCTTGGGGTGGGCAGGGAGCGTTTGGCCCGGCCCCATTCCCGCCACAAGGACTGCCTGGAAACGCCCGTGTGGATGACCTCCCAGGGGAAGGCCTCGTCCTGGCCGCGCTCACGGTCCAGGATGTCCCTGGTCTGGTCCGCCCAGAGGCGCATGGCCTTTTTCCAGCCGCCCTCCGTGGCGGCCATCCGCACCAGCTCGAAAGTCTCCTCGCCCCCGCGCGTGAGCACGCCCTGAAGCCGCGCCTGGAAGGGCGCGTCCACTTGCAGGGCCACGCCGCGCAGGGCTTTGGTCATGTCCTTCAGGCGCTTTTGCGCGGCGACAAGCGTTTCCTCCGAGGCCATGGGCGCCCACTGCATGGGTGTCCAGGGCTTGGGCACCAGCGAGCTGGCGCCGAGAGTGATGCGCATGAATTCGCTCGTCTTCCTGCCTTGGCCCCGGTCCCGGGCGGCCAGGATCCGGCCGAGAAAGGCCTGCAGCTCGTCATAGTCCTGCGGCCCCTCCCAGGGCCAGCCGATGATGAGGTACACGCGCAGGTGGTTCACCCCCAGTCGCGCGGCGCGCTCCACGGCCTCCAGAAAGACCTCGGCGTCGAGCTTCTTGTTGGCCGCGTGGCGCAGGCGCTCGCTGGCGCCCTCCAGGGCCAGGGTCACGGTGCGGATGCCGCACGCGCGCAGGAAGCAGAGCAGTTCTTCGGTGAGTCCGTCGGCGCGCAGGGAGGACAGGGAAAACTTGGTTTTGCGGGCATGCAGCCAGCGCAGGAAGGGCAAGAGCTCCGGCCAGTCCGTGAGGGCCGTGCCCACCAGCCCGACCTTGGGCGGGCGGGCCTCCTCGACGATGGCCTGCAGGTCCTCCATGCACGCGTGGCGCGGAGGGCGGTACACAAACCCGGCGGCGCAGAAGCGGCAGGCGTGCGGGCAGCCCCGGTTGATCTCCAGGAGCAGCGCGTCGGGAAAGGCCGCCTGCGGGCCGGTGAAGCAGGACCAGGCCGGGGTGGCGAGGAGGCCGCAGTGGTCGGGGCTCATGGCCAGGACCCGGCGCACCGGGATTTTGGACAACCCCGGCACGTAGATGCCGGGCATGTCCTTGGCGGACTCCAGAAAGGCCTGCTTGCCCACGCCAGCGAACACGGCGCGCTTGAGGGCAAGGCAGAAGTCCAGAAGTCCGGCCTCGGCCTCGCCCACGAAGAAGGCGTCGGCCAGAGGGGCGAGAGGCGCCGGGTTCAGGAAGGCGATGGGGCCGCCCACGAGGATGAGGGGGTAGTCCGGGCGTTCCGTCCGGGTTGACGGAACGCCCGCGGCGATGAGCGCCCTGAGGAAGGGGAGGAAGTCCTCCTCAAAGGAAACGCTCACCGCCATTAAGGGGAAGAGTCTGAGCTCCCTTTGGCTGTCCGCTGACTCCGGCGCGTCGAAGCCCTTGCCGAGGAAGAAGCGCTCCACGGCGATCTCCGGCTGGCCCGCCAGCAGGCGGTAGACCGCCTGCCAGCCCAGGGCCGAGAGGCCCATGCCTTCGTCTCCTGGAACCACCAGGGCCGCAGGGAGTCGGCCGCCGTGGTCCAGGGGCGCTGGCGCGGACTTTCCGGGACGGTCAGTGGACTGGCGCTGGCGCGTGCGCTTGCCACCCGCCCCGGAAGGGCGTTTCACTGTGCGCTCCTAGTCCGCGTTCCTGCGGATGTATGCCGGGGTATCCAGTTCGTCGTCCTCGAACAGGAAGTCCTCTTCGCCCGGAGCGCCCATGGCCCGCAGCGCCGCGCGCTTGCTCTGGTGCTGCTCCTCTGCCGGGGCGGCTCCGAAGCGCACGAAGGCCGGCACCTCGTGGTTGTTTCCGGCGATGACGCTGGAGATGGTGTTCCGGCGGCCGGGCCGCGAGCCCATGCCCTGCACCGGGGCCAGAAGCGGGCGCAGGCCGCCCACGATCTCCGGCTTGGGCGCCACATCGCGCTGCTCGATGTTGGTGGCGATGACGGTGACGCAGAGCTCGTCGCCCGCGCTCTCGTCGGCCACCACACCGAAGACGATGTTGGCCTGGTCGTGGGCTTCCTTGGCGATGAGGTCGGAAACCTCCTGGATCTCGTCGGTGCCCAGGTCCGGACCGGCGGTGATGTTGTACAAGACCCCGCGCGCTCCGGCGATGGAGACGTCCTCCAAAAGCGGGCTGGTGATGGCCTTGAGGGCCGCTTCGCGGGCGCGGTTCTCGCCGGAGGCGATGCCGGTGCCCATGAGCGCCATGCCCGAGCCGGTCATGATGGCCTTCACGTCCGCGAAGTCCAGGTTGATGAGGCCGTGCACGGTGATGAGGTCGGAAATGCCCTTCACGGCGTAGAAGAGGACCTCGTCGGCCTTCTTCAGCATGTCGGCGAACCCGGCCTTCTTGGCGGCCATCTGCAGCAGGCGGTCATTGGGGATGGTGATGATGGAGTCCACCACCTGCTTGAGTTCGGCGATGCCTTTTTCGGCCTGCTGCATGCGGCGCTTGCCCTCGAAATAGAAGGGCTTGGTGACCACGGCCACGGTCAGGGCCCCGGCCTCGCGGGCGGCCTGGGCGATGACCGGCGCAGCGCCGGTTCCCGTGCCGCCGCCCATGCCGGCGGTGATGAAGACCATGTCGGTGTTGGCGAGCACTTCGCGGATCTGGTCGATGCTTTCCAGGGCTGCGTTGCGGCCCACCTCGGGGTTGGCGCCGGCGCCCAGGCCCTTGGTCAGCTTGCCGCCCAGCTGGATGGTGTGGTCCGCCAGGGACTTCTCGATGTCCTGGCCGTCGGTGTTGGCGGCGATGAAGCTCACGCCGGAAAGCTTGGACTGGATCATGTTGTTGATGGCGTTGCCGCCGCCCCCGCCGCAGCCGATGACCTTGATTTTCGCGCTCATGTCGTTCTCGATCTCGAAATGTGCCATGACTCCCTCCTCCCTGATCAGTGATGGATGCTTGGACCTTCCCCGCAGACACACGCCGCGCTTAGGCGATGTCCACGAACCATTTCTTCATCCGCCCCAGTATGCGGTTGAACACATTGTCCTCCCGGATGCGGAAATCCCCGCCGCCCTTGACCTGGCGGTTTTCCGCCCCGTAGAGCAGAAGGCCTACCGCGGTGGCGTATTTGGGGCTGTTGACCATGTCGTGCAGGCCGCCCACATACTCGGGGTAGCCCACGCGCACCGGCAGATCAAAGACCTGCTCGGCCAGGTCCTGCATGCCGTGGATGAGCGACGTGCCCCCGGTGAGCACCACGCCCGCGGCGATCTGATTCTTGTAGCCGCTCTTGATGAGCTCCTGGTCCACCAGGGCCAGGATCTCCTCGCATCTGGGCTCGCAGATCTCGGCCAGCACGCGCTTGCTCATGGAGCGGGAGTCGCGGCCGCCCACGCTGGGCACCTCGATGCCCTCGTCCACCTTGACCAGCTCGGCCAGGGCGCAACCGTGGTCCACCTTGATCTTCTCCGCCGCGGTCATGGGCGTGCGCAGCCCGAAGGCGATGTCGTTGGTCAGGTTGTTTCCGCCAAGGGCCAGCACGGCGGTGTGCTTAATGGAATCCTTGGAGAAGATGGCGATGTCCGTGGTGCCGCCGCCCAGGTCCACCAGGCAGACGCCGATCTCGCGCTCCTCCGCGGAGAGCACCGACTTGCTGGAGGCCAGGGACTCGAGCACGATGTCCGCCACGTCGAGGCCCGAGCGGTGGCAGGAGCGCACGATGTTCTGGGCCGAGGTCACCGCGCCGGTGACGATGTGCACCTTCACCTCCAGGCGCACCCCCGCCATGCCAAGGGGATCGGCGATGCCGCGCTGGTCGTCGACGATGAACTCCTGGGGCAGGGTGTGGATGACCTCGCGGTCCAGCGGGATGGCCACGGCCTTGGCCGCCTCGATGACGCGGTCCACATCCTTCTGGGTGACCTCGCCGCCCTTGACGGCGATGACGCCGTGGCTGTTGAAGCCCTTGATGTGGCTGCCCGCGATTCCGGCGTACACGGAATGGATTTCGCAGCCGGCCATCAGCTCGGCCTCTTCCAGGGCCTTCTTGATGGACTGCACTGTCTGTTCGATGTTCACCACCACGCCACGGCGCAGGCCCGTGCTTGGGCTTGTGCCGATGCCGATGATGTCCACCACCCCGTCGTCCTTGGCCTCGCCCACCACGGCGCAAATCTTTGTGGTGCCGATGTCCAGGCCAACGATGATGTCGCTCTTGGCCATGCTCTCCTCCCTTGTTAGACTCGCCAAAGGGCCGGGCCTTCCCTCTTCTTCCCCGTCAGGAAGCCCCGGACTTCTGCCTCTTCTCTACCCAGATCTTGCCGCCGCTGGCCTCGATGGCCGCAACCTGCCCGGCCTCGCCGCGCAGCTTGAGGTCACGCCAGACCGTCTCGATGCGGCTGAAATGCGTCTCCCAATTCGCGAGTTCCGCCCGCACGCGGATGTGCAGGGCGTCCAGGTACATCTCCACCTGGCCGGACTCCGAAAATTTTACCCAGGCCATCTGCCCCAGGGCGAAGGGCAGGTCCTGCTGGTTCATGCGCGCCACCATGGCCTCCAGCACCTGGTGCTGGTCCTGCAGCTCCGGCGCGATCTCCAGAAGCGGCAGCGAGGCCGAGTCGCCGGGGGAGAGCTTGGTGATGATCTCGCCCTTGGCGTCGGCGAAATAGAGCGTCCCGTCCTGGCGCACCCAGAAGGAGGGCTGGCGCTCCACGATGTTGATGAACAGCTTGTCCGGCAGCTCGCGGCGCACGGTGACGAACGCGGTCCAGGGGTTCTGCGAGAGCGCCGCCTCAACCCGGCTCACGTTGACGCCCAGGCTGTTCTGGCCCAGGCGCAGCCCGGCGATCTCAAGCACCTGCCCGTAGGCCAGGCGCATGTTGCCCGTGACGGTGATCTCGGTCAGGCCCAGGGCCGGGGTGGTGGTCACGAACCGGTAGCCATAGATCAGCGTGGCCCCAAGGGCCACCAGCACCAGCAAGGCGGCGAAGAAGAGCATGGCGTTCTTCACGGCCAGGGCCGTGTCCATGACCAGGCCCGCGCCACCGTCCTTGCGCGGCCTGTTCAGGCGCACCGCAGGCTTGCGCCCGTCGCGCGGCTTGCGCGGCATCCCGCCAGAGCGGATCATTGCAGCACCACCACTTCGGTCTCGAGGTCCACGCCAAAACGCCGGCGCACGGCCATCCGTCCCAGGTCCAGCAGTTCCAGGGCCTGGGCCGAGGTGCCCTTGTCCATATTCACCAGAAAATTCGCGTGCACGGGAGAGAAGCACATGCCGCCCAGGCGCTTGCCGCGCATGCCGGCCTCGTCGAGCAGTTTGCCGGCGCTGGCGCCTTGCGGGTTCTTGAACACGCAACCCGCGCTTTTGGCCGTGACGGGCTGGCTGGCCTTCTTCCTGGCGTAGACCGCCTCCATGCGCTCGCGGATGGCTGCGGGCGCGTCGGCGTTCAAGGCCAGCTCCACTTCCCAGATCAGCCAGAAGTCCTGCGCGGCGTCCGGGCCGAGGTTGGGGGCAAAGCTCCTGTAGCCAAAGGCGCAGTCTTCGGCCTCGCGCCACATGAGGCCGCCCTGCGGGGTCCAGATGCGCACCCGCGAGAGCACGCTGCCCAGCTCCAGGCCATAGGAGCCGGCGTTCATGGCCACGGAGCCGCCCAGGCTGCCCGGCACACCGGTGAGGCCTTCAAGGCCGGTAAGGCCCAGGCGCTGGGCGAGGCCCAGGAGCCGCGGCAGGCGCAGCCCGGCTCCGGCGCGCACGAGGGTCGTGCCGTCAGGCTGCGGCAGGAGCTGCGGGGCGGAGGTGTTGGCCGCGCGCACCAGCACCAAGGCATGGGGGCCGTCTGACGCCAGCAGGTTGCTGCCAGCGCCCAAGGCCAGGGGCCGGCCTCCCAGGCCAGGCAAGAGCCCGGCCAGCTGGTCCAGCCCGGCCGCGCATGACACCACGGCTTCGACCAGGGCAGGGCCGCCCAGCCGGAGAGTGGTGCGCTCGCGAAGGAGCGTGCCTGGCGTGAGGGTCAGGGGCATGGTTGCCTACGCCTCGTCGGTTCCGTGTTCAGGTTCGTTCAGCCACTCTTCGCCCACTTTCCAGATGCTCCCGGCGCCCATGGTCAGGAACAGGTCGCCGGGCTTCAAAATCTCCTTGAGCTGCCGGGTGAGCCCGGCGAAATCCGGGAAGAAGCGCACCTTGGTCTGGCTCACCTGCTTGATGCCCTGGGCCAGGGACATGCCGTTGACGCCCGGGATGGGGGCCTCGCTGGCCGGGTAGATCTCCGTCAGCAGGAGCAGGTCGGCCTGGCCGAAGACGGTGCAGAATTCGCCGAACAGGGCCTGGGTGCGGGTGAAGCGGTGCGGCTGGAAGGCCACCACGAGCCTGCGGTCCGGGTAGCAGGCCTTGGCCGTGTCCAGGGTGGCCTTGATCTCCGCCGGGTGGTGGCCGTAATCGTCCACCACGAGCACGCCGTGCTTCTCGCCCTTGCGCTCGAACCTGCGGCCCACGCCCCCGAAATTGGCCAGGCCCTGCAGGATGGCCTCCTTGGGCAGGCCGGCCTCCATGGCCACACCGATGGCGCCGAGGGAGTTCAGCACATTGTGCAGGCCGGGGTGGGCCAGGGTCACCTGGCCCCAGCTCTCGCCGTCCAGGGTCACGTCAAAGATGCTGCGCAGGCTGGTGGTGATGATCTTGCCGCGCAGGCGGTTTTTCGGGCCCAGGCCGTAGGTCAGGCAGGGGCGCTTGATGAGCGGCATGAGCCGGGCCACGCCGGGATCGTCGCCGCAGACCACGTTGACCCCGTAGAAGGGGATGGAGTTCATGAAGGTGGTGAAGGCCTTGTCGATGGACTGCATGTCCGGGTAGAAATCCATGTGGTCCTTGTCCACGTTGGTCACCACGGTCATGATGGGCGAGAGGCAGAGGAAGGAGCCGTCGGACTCGTCGGCCTCGGCGATCAGGAATTCGCCCTCGCCCAGGCGTGCGTTGCTGCCGTAAGTGTTCAACCGTCCGCCGATGATCACCGTGGGGTCCAGGCCGGCCTCGGTGAAGATGGTGGCCAGAAGCGAGGTGGTGGTGGTCTTGCCGTGGGTTCCGGCCACGGCGATGCCTGTGCGCATGCGCATGAGCTCGGCCAGCATCTCCGCCCGGGGGATGATGGGGATGGAGAGCTCCCGAGCGCGCACCAGCTCTGGGTTTTCGTCCTGGATGGCCGTGGACTTGACCACGACGTCGGCCTTGCCCACGTTCTCGGCCCCGTGGCCGATGAAGACCTGCGCGCCCAGCTGCTTGAGCCTGCGCACGGCGCTGCTTGCGGCCATGTCCGAGCCGGTGACGGCGAAGCCCATGTTCAGCAGCACCTCGGCGATGCCGCTCATGCCCGAGCCGCCGATGCCCACCATGTGCACGGTGCTGACGCGGCTGTACATGGCCGGGCTGGCGCTTCTGCCGGGGACTGCGATCCTGTGTGTCTCTGTCATGGCGTTGTCCTTGTCTTGACCGTCTAGGCCGCCAGGCGGCACAGCTCTTCAAGCCCGTCGACGATGCTTGCCGCCGCGCGGGGCCGGGCAAAGGCCTTGGCCGCGTGGCTCATGGCCGAAAGTGTTTCGTTGTCGTCCAGGAGCTCCAGGAGCATCTGCGCCAGGGCCGGTCCGCTGAGGGCGCCCTGGTCGGCCAGCACGGCCGCGCCGAAGGACTCCAGGGCCTGGGCGTTGATGCGCTGGTGGTCGTGGGCGGCGAAGGGGAAGGGCACCAGCACCGAAGGCGTGCCCGTGGCCGCCAGTTCAAAGACCGTGGAGGCCCCGGCCCGGCACAGGGCCACATCTGCCCAGGCATAGGCCGCGGCCATGTTCTCCACAAAGCCCTGGACCTGGCCTACGTCCGCCCCGGCGACGGCATACGCGGCGCGCATGCGCTCCAGATCGGCCCTGCCAGCCTGGTGCAGGATCTTCACCCCTGCGGCCAGAAGCAGCGGCAGGGCGTCAACCACCAGATCGTTGACGGCCTTGGCCCCCTGGCTCCCGCCCAGCACCAGCAGGTTGCGGCCGGAGCCGGGCGCGCGGTCCACGGCGCAGATCTCTGCGCGCACGGGGTTGCCGGTGCGCAGCACCTTGGCCGCGGGGAAAAGCTTCTGGACGTCGTCAAAGGAGACGAACACGCGCCTGACCAGCTTGCCCAGGATGCGGTTGGTGACGCCGGGGCGGCTGTTCTGCTCGTGCACCGCCGAGGGAATGCCCAGCAGCGCGGCGGCCAGCACCGGGCAGAAGCCCGCGTATCCGCCAAAGCCGATGACCGCCTGCGGGCCGAAGCGCCGCAGCGCGCGGGCGGCCAGGATGACGCCCCTGCCCACCCAAGCCGGGGCCAGCAGGGCCTTGAAGCCCTTGCCCAGCACGCCGCTGGCCGGAAGGGCCTCAAAGGCCAGGCCGGCCTTGCGCGCCAGCTCGCCTTCGGGACCGGCCCCGCCCAGGAACAGGACCTCGGCCTTGGGCTCGCGGCGGCGCACCTCGGCGGCCACGGCCAGGGCCGGAAAGATGTGCCCCCCGGTGCCGCCGGTGCTGACCACGAGGCGCAGTATGGCCGTGCGGCGCTTCATGAGCGGTTCCTCGACAGGTTGAGCAGGATGCCCACGCAGATGAAGGAGACCAGCAGGCTGCTGCCCCCGTAGCTGACGAAGGGCATGGGCACGCCCTTTGGCGGCACGGTGCCCAGCACCACGGCCAGGTTCATGCAGGCGCCCAGGGTCAGCACCATGGTCATGCCGAAGGCCGTGAGCCGGTCCAGCAGGTCCTCCTGGAGGAAGGCCACGCGGAAGGCCCGCAGGAGCAGAAGGCCCATGAGCAGCATGATCAGCGACAGGCCCAGGAAGCCCAGCTCCTCTCCCACCACGGCCATGATGAAGTCGTTGTGCGCCTCGGGCAGAAAGAGCAGCTTCTGCTTGCCTGCGCCAAGGCCCGCGCCGAAGAAACGTCCGGAGCCGAAGGCGTAGAGGGACTGCACCAGCTGGTAGCCTTCGTTCTGGGCGACCTTGAAGGGGTCGAGGAAGGCGGTCCAGCGCTTCAGGCGGTAGGGCGAGGACGCGATGAGCAGCCAGCCGCTCCAGCCGCCGGCCAGGGCCGCGCCGATGAGGTAGATGACCCGCGTGCCGCCCGCCAGGCACATGAACATGAGCAGGATGGCCAGGAGCATGGCCCCGCCGAAGTCCGGCTGCAGAAGGAGCAGTGCGCTCATGAGCCCTGTGGCGGCAAAGGGCGGGATGAAACCCACGCTGAAGGTCTTGACGCGCATGATCTCCTGCTTCCTGGCGAAAAAATAGGCCAGGTAGAGCACCAATGCCGGCTTGGCGAACTCCAGGGGCTGCAGGGAGATGGGGCCGAGGTTGATCCAGCGCTTGGCCCCGCCCGCCGTGGTGCCGATGACCAGGCACAGGCCGAGCAGCAAGACCGCCAGGAACATCCAGAGGTAGGTCAGGTCGTAGAAGAACCGGCGGCTCACGCGCGCGCAGAAGATCATGGCGGTGGTCCCCACGGCGAAGAACACGGCCTGCTTTTTGAAAAACAAATACTTGTCGCCGTAAAAGCGCTCGGCCATCATGCCCGAGCTGGAAAAGACCATGATCAGCCCTATGCCCGCCAGCAGCAGCGTGGCGCACAGCAGCCAGTAGTCCATGGGATAGTATTGGGTGCCCCGGCGCTGGTTCATGGCTGGTTCCCCTCGTTCTGCTCGTCCATGAGGGCGGCCGCCACCCGCGCGAAATCGCGCCCGCGCTCCGTATAGCCGGAGTAGGCGTCGAAGCTGGCCGTGGCCGGGGAAAGCAGGATCACGTCGCCCGGCCTGGCCAGGGCGAACTGGCGGCGCACGGCATCCTCCAGAATCTGGTCCCAGGCCACGGGAAAGTGCGGGGCCAGCACGGGCTCAAAGACCTCGCGGCTGGCGCCGAACAGGCCCACGGACACCACGCGCTCCTGCAGGGCGGGCAGGATGTCCGCAACGACGCCGCCCTTGAACACCCCGCCCAAAAGCAGGCGCACGGGCCGGTCAAAGCTGCGCACCGCGGCGGCCACGGAATCCAGGGTTGTGGCCTTGGAGTCGTTGACGAAGAGTACGCCCGCGGCTTCGCCCACGGGCTGGATGCGGTGCGGAAGGGCTTCGAATGCGGCGATGGCTTCCCGCGCCTGGGCTTCGGTGACGCCAAAGGGCCGCACCATGCGCCAGGCTGCGGCGATGTTCTCGCGGTTGTGGGCCCCGGGCAGGCCGGGGCAGCGGAAGTCCGTGTCGGCGGTGAAATAGTCGCGGCGGGCCTTGGTGAAATTGCGCGCCTCAAGGCCGTGGCGCATGCCTTCAGGGGCGATGGCCACGCAGCCGTGGTCCTGGCGGCCGAAGAGGTTCAGCTTGGCCGCGAGGTATTCCTCCATGTCCAGGTGGTAGTCCAGGTGGTTGGCCGAGAAATTGAGCAGGGCGGCCACGCGCGGGGCAAAGGTGCGGCAGTTCTGGAGCTGGAAGCTCGAGATCTCGATGACCAGGACGTCCGCCGGGGCGTCGGCCATGAGGTAGTCGCACAGGGGGGTGCCGATGTTGCCGCCCATGAAGGGCGTCAGTCCGGCGTGCTCCAAGATGTGTCCCACCAGGGTCGTGGTGGTGGTCTTGCCGTTGGTGCCGGTGATGGCGATGACCGGCTCGTCCAGGAACCAGGAGGCAAACTCCATCTCGGCCACGATGCGCCAGGGCTCGACCTCCGCCAGCACGGAGGCAAGCTTCTTCACCGGCACCCCGGGGGAAAGCACCACCAGATGGGCGTCGGCGAACTGCGCGGCGCTGTGCGGCCCGGCCTCAAGGGTCAGGCCGGCGCTGGACGGGTTCGGCGTCACCTTCAGAAGCACATCGGCGGACAGGTCCGGCTTGGCGTCCACCAGCCGCACCCGCGCACCGAGGCTGAGCAGGAACCGGCACGCGGCTAGACCGGAGACGCCCGCGCCCACCACGACCACGAGGCGGTTCTCGAAAATCTTTAGACTTTTCAAGAGGTCACGTTTCCTGTTCATGCCCGCCACCTAGCGCAGCTTCAAAGTGCTCAGGGCCATGAGGGCCATGAGGATGGAAAGGATCCAGAACCGGATGATGATCTTGGACTCGGGGATGCCCTTGAGCTCGAAATGGTGGTGCAGCGGGGCCATGCGGAAGATGCGCTTGCCGCCGCTCATCTTAAAGTAGCCCACCTGGAGGATCACCGAGAGGGTCTCGAACACGAACACGCCGCCCACCAGCGCCAGCACCAGCTCCTGCTTGGCCAGCACGGCGATGAAGCCCAGGGTGCCGCCAAGGGAGAGGGAGCCAACGTCGCCCATGAACACCTGGGCGGGGTAGGCGTTGAACCACAGGAAGCCCAGGCCGGCGCCCACCAGCGCGCCGCAGAACACCGTCACCTCGCCCACGCCGGGCACGGGGGTGATGTTCAGGTACTGGGAGATCACGGCGTTGCCTGCGGCGTAGATGAAGATGGCGAAGCAGGCCGTGGCCACCACGGTGGGGCCGATGGCCAGGCCGTCCAGGCCGTCGGTGAGGTTCACGGCGTTGCTGGCGCCTACCAGCACCAAGACGGCGAAGGGCAGGTAGAACAGCCCCAGGTCCGGGTGGATGTGCTTGAAAAAGGGCACGGACAGCGCGGTGGAGTAAGCGGGCTGGAAAATGAGCAGCGCTATGGCCGACCCGGCCACGAAGATCTGGCCGGCCAGCTTGGCGCGCGGGGAGATGCCCTTGTTCTGTTTCTTGACCACCTTGACGTAGTCGTCCCAGAAGCCCACGGCCCCGAAGCCCACAAAGACATAGAGCGTCAGCCAGATGTAGGCGTTGGTCAGGTCGCCCCAGAGCAGCACGCTGGTGACCAGGGATATGCCGATGAGCAGGCCGCCCATGGTCGGCGTCCCTTCCTTGGCCTGGTGGCTGGCCACCTCCTGCAGGATGTGCTGGCGGCAGCGCAGAGCCTTGAGCCACTCGATGAGCCTCGGCCCAAGGAGGATGGATATGACCAGCGCCGTCAGCAGGGCGTAGACGCTGCGGAAGGTGATGTAGCGCAGGACGTTGAAGACCGTGAACTTGGCTGCCAGGGGGTAGAGCAGATGATAGATCATGCGCGCCCTCCCTTTTCCGCGTTCCCGAGCTCGGCCAGCAGGGCCTGCGCGTAGCGCTCCATGCGGCAGGAGCGCGACCCCTTGACCAGGATCACCCCGCTCGCAGCGGGCCTGGTACGCAGCTGGGCCAGCACTTCGGCGGGTTCGGAAATCGTGTTGACGCTGACCGCCGCGCCCGCGCCCCGGGCGACGTCAGCAGCGAACTCGCCCTGGAAGAACACGGCGGCGGGCGTGAGGCCCGGCAGCAGCGCTCCCAGGTCCTCGTGGGCCGCCTGCGCGCCCGCGCCCAGCTCCTTCATGTCGCCCAGCACCAGCACCAGCGGACCGTCTCCGGCCATGAGCCGGGCGGCCTCTAGGCTGCGGCGCATGGACAGGGGGTTGGCGTTGTAGGTGTCGTCCACCAGGCGCCAGCCTCCGGCCTCCACGCAGCAGAAGCGCTGGTCCGGCAGGACCGCGCCGCCCAGTCCGGCGGCGGTCTGCTCCGGCGTGAGGCCCAGCAGGTGGCAGGCTCCGGCCACGGCGGCGGCGTTTTCGGCAAAGTGCGCCCCGCAGGCCGGCAGTTCGGCCCAGAAGGCCTGGCCGTCCACGATGAGCTCAAAGAGGCCGCGCCCGCCCGGAAGCGTCTCCTCGAACCTGGCGTAGTACCTGGCGAAGCTGTTGGCGGCGGAGAAGCCGACCACCCCGGGCAGCACGGCTTGCGCCTCGGCCCAGAGCTCGGGGTAGTCCATGCTGCACAGGCCAGCGCCGCCAGGGCGCAGGTGCGCGAGCAGGGAGGCCTTGGCCTTGGCCACGCCCGAGAGGTCGCCCAGGCCTTCCAGGTGCGCAGGCCCGATGTTCAGCACCAGCGCCAGGTCCGGGGCGGCGATCACGCCCAGTTCGTCCATGTCGCCGGGCTTGCTGATGCCCACTTCCATGACCCAGGCGTCTTCCTGTCCGCTGGCGGCCAGCATGGACAGGGGCAGGCCCACCTGATTGTTGAAATTCTTGTGGTTCTTGGCCACGGCCAAGGCCCCGCCCTGGGCGGACGCGAGGGTCTGGGCCAACAGCTCCTTCACGGTGGTCTTGCCCGCCGTCCCTGTTATGGCCACCACGCGTGAGCCCGCTTTGTGGGCGAAGCCCTCGCGCCAGCAGCGGGCGAGGGCGCCCAGGGCCTTGAGGGTGTCGTCCACCAGAAGGACAGGGCAGTTGACGCCTTCCAGGGCGCTGGAGGCCACGATGGCGGCGGCGCCGGCCTCTGCAACCTGAGCCGCGAAGTCGTGGGCGTCGAAACGCTCGCCCTTGAGGCAGACGAACAGGTCGCCGGGGGCGACCTCGCGGGAGTCCGTGCGCACGGCGCCGATGACAAGCCCGCCTTCGGGACCCGGCAGCCCCGCGCCGGTGAGGCAGCGGGCGATGGCGTCGAGGGTCATGTTCACGGCAGCACCTCGCGGATGGCGCGGCCCACGGCCTCGACGTCGGAGAAGGGGTGCTTGACGTCGCCCACCTGCTGATAGTCCTCGTGGCCTTTGCCGGCCACGAGCAGGACGTCTCCGGGGCGTATCATGCCCACGGCCTGGCGCAGCGCCGCAAAGCGGTCCGGCTCCTCGATGACCAGGAGGCCTTCGGGACCGTCCGCCAGGCCAGGGCGCACATCGGCCATGATGGCCAGCGGGTCCTCGTGGCGCGGGTTGTCCGAGGTCAGCACGGCCACGTCGGAGAGTCCGGCCACGGCGCGGCCCATGAGCGGGCGCTTGGTGCGATCGCGGTCGCCGCCGCAGCCGAACACCGTGATGACGCGCGAGAAGTCCAGGGCGCGCAAGGCGCGCAGCACGTTCAGCAGCGCGTCCGGGGTGTGGGCGTAGTCCACGAAGATGTCCAGGTTCCTGCCGTTGGCCACGCGCTCCAGGCGGCCCGGCACCCCGGTGAAGGGCGCCAGGGCCTGCATGTCGGCCGGGCCGAGGCCCAGGCCCAGGCCCACGGCCTGGGCGGCCATGAGGTTGGAGGCATTGTGGGCACCCACAAGGCCGGATTCAAGGCTCCAGCACTTGCCCTCGAATTCCATGCGCAGGGAGACGCCCTTGCCGGTGCAGGAGACCAGGGAGCCCTTGAGCATGCGGTTGCCGGCCGGTGCGGCGGCCCCGGCCAGGGTGAAGCCCACGGCGTCGGGCAGCTCTAGGAGCAGGCGCCGGCCGTAGGCGTCGTCGGCGTTGGCGGCCTTGAACTTGTCGGCGCGGGGATAGCTGGAGAAAAGCAGCTTCTTGGCCTGATAGTAGTCCTCGAAGTTGCCATGGTAGTCCAGGTGGTCCTGGGTCAGGTTGATGAGCACGCTCACGTCGAACTCAAGGCCCGCCACACGCTTCTGGTGCAGGGCGTGGGAGCTGGTCTCCATGACCACGGTGTCCACGCCGTCCTTGGACATCTGGGCGAAGAGCCCGTGCAGGCGCCAGCAGCCCGGCGTAGTCAGGTTGGCCTCAATGCGCGTGCCGGGCCAGCGGTAGGCCACGGTGCCCAGCACGCCGACCTTGCGCCCGGCGGCGGCCAGCAGCCCTTCCAGCAGGTAGGTGATGGTGGTCTTGCCGTTGGTGCCGGTGACGGCGACCACCTGCATGGCCTGCTCGCGGGTGCGGAAGTATTTGGCGGCCAGGAGGCCCAGCGCCTCCGGCACGTCGGGCACCACGGCCAGCTTGGCCGCGCTCCCCTGCGGCAGGGCCGCATCTGGTCCGGCCACGACCCAGGCCGCGCCGCGCGCCAGGGCGTCGGCCAGGAAGGCCGGGCTGCGTTCGCCTGTGCTGGGCATGAGGACAAAGACCTCGCCGGGGCGCACTTCGCGGGAGTCCGTGCGCACCATGAGGCCACGGCCCACCAGGGCCAGGAGCTCGTTCCAGCGTGCCTTGCGCGCGGCGGGCATCACTTCCCCCTCTCCTGCAGCCAGAGGACAAAGCCGCCGCCGGTGCCCTGCGCATCGGGCCAGGGTTCGCCAGGGGCTGGTTTCTGGTGCGAAATGACCATGCCCGTGCCCTTGATGGTGGGCACGATGCCGCGCTTGCCCAGGACCTCCAGCGCTCTGCGCACGGGCAGGCCCGAGAGGTCCGGCACGGTGGCCCCGGCGCTGGCCGAGGGCGCGCGGGTGGCCTTGTCCTGCATGCTCGACTCCGACGGCTCGGCCTGGGGCGCGGCCTTGGCCTCGGGCAGGCGGTTGTAGTACGACAAGGTCTTGATGGCGATGTCGCGCACGGCGGGCGCGCACACGATGCCGCCCAGCGACACGGGCGAGGGCTCATCCACGATGGCCATGATGATGAATTCCGGCTTGTCGCCGGGGAACAGGCCCACAAAGGAGGCTACATTGGCCTCGCCGTAGCCCTTGCCGGTGGAGGCGGCCTTCTGGGCAGTGCCGGTCTTGCCCGCCACCACCACGCCCGGGATGCGCGCCAGCTTGCCGGTGCCGTCCTCCTCCACCGTCTCGCGCAGCATGGACAGAACGGTCTCGGCGGTCTGCCGGCTGAACACGCGCTCGGCCTGCGGGGCGGCCTCCGCGGCGGGGTCGAGTACGAGCTTGAGGGGCTTCGGTACTCCAAAGTTGGCCAGGCACAGGTAGGCCTGGGCCATCTGCAGGCCGGTGACGCCGATGCCCTGGCCAAAGGAGATGGAGGCCAGGTCGACCTCGCTCCATTCCTTGGGCTGGCGCAGCTTGCCCTCGGACTCGCCAGGCATTTCCAGCCCGGTGCGTTGGCCGAAGCCCAGCTTGCGCAGGGTGTTGAAGTAGTGCTGGGCGCCGAGGGCCAGGCCGATCTTGGCCGTGCCGATGTTGCTGGAGTAGCGCAGCACTCGGTTGGCGCTGAGCCAGTGGTAGGGGTGGGTGTCGCGGATGACCTTGCCGCGCAGGGTCCACCTGCCGTTCTCGCAGTCGAAGATCTTGTTCGGATCGATGACCTTCTGCTCCAGGGCGGCGGCGAAGACGAAAGGCTTCAAGGTGGAGCCCGGTTCGAACATGTCCATGGCGGCGCGGTTTCTGCGCGCGGCGAGCTTCGACTCTCCCGCCATGTTGGGATTGAGAAAGGGGAAGTGGGCCAGGGCCAAAATCTCGCCGGTATCGACCTTGATGACTATGGCCATGCCGGAGCGGCCGTTGTACTTGTTCACGGCATCGGACAAAGACTGCTCTGCGGCGTCCTGGATGACGGTGTCCAGGGTCAGGCGCACGTCGGCCCCGCGGATGTCCATCTCGCGGCCCTGGTCGTCCAGGTACAGCCTGCGGCCCGTGGCGTCGCGCTGGACCACGTACTTGGCCTGGCGTCCCGCCAGGCGCTCCTCGAAGGTCTTCTCCAGTCCCTCCAGCCCGATGCCGTCCACGCCCACAAACCCAAGCACCTGCCCTGCGGAATGATGGTTGGGATACATGCGGCGGTATTCGCTGGTCAGAAACACGCCGGACAGCTTCGCCGCCTCGATGGCCTGGGCCTCGCGGTCAGCGATCTGGCGCTTGATCCAGACGAAACCCTTTTTCGAGGCCAGATCACGCTCGATATTCCTTTTGGGGACATCCATGATCTGGGCCAGGGCGCTTGCCGTCTGGGCCGCGCTGTCGACCTTGATGGGCGAAACGTACACGGATTTGCTCTCCACGCTTGTAGCCAAAAGGGCGCCGTCACGGGCGTAGATGCGGCCCCTCTCCCCCAGTTCGAACCCCGTCGCCAGGCTCTGCTTTTCCGCGCCCTTCTTGAGTTCCGGCCCGAGATAGAGCTGGACGTAGGCGGCCCGGCCCCAGAGCGTCAGCCATATCCCGGCGAACAACAGGCCCACAAGCAGGAGCTTCAATCTGCCGGTATCGGTCTTGGCCCTGGTGGGTGCGCCTTCCCGGCTGTGGGGAGCTCGCCTTTTCATGTCCGCCCTTGCCGTCTAGTTCCCCTGACCCTGCCCGGCCATCAAGCGCATCTGTCCCGGCCCCACGGGCGCAAGCCCGTAAGTGGCCGCCAGGCGCTTGAGACGGTAGGGCGAGGTCAGGTTGTTGCGCTCCAACTCCAGCTTGCTCACCAGCGTGGTGCGGCTGGCCAGCTCTTTTTCAAGCTTGTTGATGTCGTAGGCCAGCTCCATGCGCACGACGCTCATCCACACCGAGGTGAGGCCCAGCAAAAGCGCGCCGCAGATGGCGCAAAAAAACGAGAGCACCCAGCTCTTGGTGCCGCTCATCTCCGCACCTCGGCGCCGTCCGGCCCCAGGCGCTCGGATACCCGAAGCTTGGCGCTCCGGCTGCGCGGGTTGCGGTCCATCTCCAGCTGGGTCGGCAGCTGCGGCTTCTTGGTCAGAATGCGCGCCAGGGGGATGCGGTCGCAGGTGCAGATCTGCTGGGTCATGGGGCAGCGGCAGCCCTTGGCCCAAAGGCGGAAGGCCTCCTTCACCTCGCGGTCCTCCGCAGAGTGGAAGGAGATGACGGCCAGCCGGGCTCCGGGGTTCAGGTGCGGCACGATGCGCTCCAAGAATGCTTTAATTTCGCCGATCTCGTCGTTCACGGCCATGCGCAGGGCCATGAAGGTGCGCGTGGCCGGGTGGTTGCGGGCCTCGCGGCGGCGGTCGGGGGGATACGCCTTGGCCACGATCTCCGCAAGTCTTGACGTGGTCCGAATATCCTCCTGCTCGCGTGCGCGCACGATGGCCCTGGCGATCTTTCCGCCCAGGGGCTCATCGCCCAGGTCGCGGATGATGCGCCGCAGCTCCTCGTAGTGCTCGCGGTTCACCAGCAGGCGGGCCGTGGGCATGCCGCCGGAAGGGTCCATGCGCATGTCCAGGGGGCCGTCGTTCATGAAGCTGAACCCGCGCTCGGCCTCGTCCAGCTGCAGCGAAGAAACGCCCAGGTCCAGCACGGCCCCGTCGATGCCGGCCCATCCGGCCTCCTCCAGCGCGGTCTCAAAGGCGCTGAAGGGCAGGTGGAAGGTCCTGGCCCGGCCCGGAAATTCGTTCAGGCGTTCGCGCGCAAGGCCCAGGGCCTGTTCGTCGCGGTCCAGGCAGACCAGTTCGGCCCCGCCCTCGGAAGCGCGCAGAAGCCCCAGGCTGTGCCCGGCCAGACCCAGGGTGCCGTCCAGGTAGCGTCCGCCAGCCCGGGGGGAGAGGTACTCCACCACCTCTTTCAGCATGACGGGGATGTGGGGGGCTTCGCTCATGGTCATGTCATCCGGCTAGAAGGGCAGGGAGATGTCCGCTTTGGCCATTTCCCCGGAAACGTCCGCGTGGCTCTGCTCCAGCAACGCCTCGAAGCGGTCTTTGTCCCAGATCTCAAAGCGCTTGCCGACGCCGGCCAGCACGATGTCCCTGTCGATGCGTCCGCTTTTGCGCAGGTGCGTGGGCAGCTGGATGCGGCCCTGCTTGTCCAGCGCCACCTCCACGTAGCCGGCATAGGCCACGCGGCGCATGTCCTGGAGCATGCTTGAAGGCGCGCTGAGCTTGGTCTCCAGCTCCTGGACAAAGGCATCCCATTGGGCCGGGGTGATGCCGATGATCTGGCCCTGGAACAGGGTCAGCACCACAGTGCCTTGCGGCGATTCCGCCAGGAGCTGGTCGCGGAACTCCGGGGTCAGCATGAGCCGTCCCTTGGGGTCCAGACTGCGGTGGGCATGACCAAGTAAACGCACATTTCCCCCTAGCCGTACCACTAATTCCCACGTATTTCCACTTCGCCCCACTTTTTTATGAATTCCAGGGGAAAGTCAACACAAAAAACATTTTCATCCACCGGAAATAAGGGTAGAGGTCAACGCAGTTCTCCGAAGTCCAGCCGGATCCTTCGGAACAGTGTGCGATGCATGATGGTTATGGATTGGTCTGGCAGGGCTGGGGCAATCAGGATGAGGAATTAATATTAGGGCCGCTGGCCTGGGCAGGAATCCTTCGGGAGCCCAGACAGCGCGGGCGCCCGCCCGCCTTGGTCCTCAAGGGCAACGCGAAGCAGGCACAATGGCTGGAGATAAAAAGAAAGCAGACATCCCGGACGCTCTGGACGAGGAATACTACCAGATCAACCTGGATATTCTGGAGAGCTTCAGTAAGTACCGCCCGCCCTTGAACCTCTTTCGGTTTCAGGAGGACGTGGCGCGCATCGTCCCCTTCTGCCGGGGCGGCGACCGGCTGAGCAACGAGCAGGTGGAGGCCCTGGCCCAGCAGGTGGAGCAGGGGCTGATCTTCGTCTCGCGCGAGGACCACCCCATTTATGTCAAGCACATCAGCTACCAGTTGGATCTGGTGCTGGTGGACAAGAATCTGCACGAGACCGAGATCGCAGACATCTTCACCCAGGCCCTCACCCGGCGGCTGGGCGAGTTTTACGAGCAGCCCGTGCCCATGGTGCTGGCCAAGCTCTGGACCGACGTCCTGGTCCTCACCGAGTATCTGTACCACGACATCCACCGCATCCGCGCCCTGGCCCGGCGGCTGCACCCGGTGCACAGCCTGGAGAACCACTCCTTCAACTCGGCCATCATGGGCCTGGCCATCCACGCGAAGACCAAGGCTGCGCACTACGAGGCCGGGGACATCAAGCGCAAGGTGTTCGACCACCTGACCGTGGGGCTCTTTCTGCACGACCTGGGCATGAGCAAGGTCCCGGCCTTCATCCGCGAGAAGGACAAGCCCCTCACCCCGGACGAGCGGGCCAAGCTTCAGCGCCACACGCAGACCGGCTACGAGATGCTCTCCAAGCTCGACCTGCGATTTCCCGAGGTCGAGGAATGCGTCACCGACCACCACGAGCGCCTCACCGGAGCCGGCTACCCGCAGAAGAAGCAGGGCGTGGCCCTGGGCGACATGGGGAGGCTGTGCGCTCTGGCCGACTCCTTCTGCGCCATGACCAGCAAGCGCGTTTATGCCGAGGCCCAGGAGCCCATGAAGGCCGCAGCCATCCTGGTGCAGGATCCGGGGTATGACGCCGAGCTGTCGCGCAATCTCCAGGCTCTGCTGGTTGCCTACGGGAAGCACAAATAGCTGGAAGCGGCGGCCCCTACGTAACCATGTCGTGATGTTGATATTGTGTGTTCCCATGAGCGCAATTCTGTGGGATACTTCTCCACAGCATTATTTCTTGGCAGGAGGGGCGCATGGGCAAAGACAGCAGTAAAACGGTGTTGGTGCTGACCGAACGGCCTGACGAGTACAGCCGCGATCTCGGGCGGCTGGGGCTTAAGCTGGAGTTCGCAACCAAGGTCTCGGGCCTGTTGGACAGGCTGCTGGAGACTCCGACCAGCGGTTTTGTGCTCGAGGTGGAGCGGGTCATGCGCGCCAAGCGTTCGGAGCGCGACCACCTGCTCAAGGTCGCCGGCTCCTTCCCGCTGCTCCGGACCATGCGCAAGGGCGAGGACCAGACCCTGACCTACCTTGATGATCCGGGCTGCTTCGCCATGAACGTCAAGGTCTTCAGCCCCCGGTGCGTGCGCTGCCACACGCGGGTCCCGTCGCGCCTGAACGTGCTCATCGCCCCCGAGGATGACGCCGCCTTCGCCAACCCCGTCCGGTCCAATCTCCTGGACATCTCCGCCAGCGGCGGCTTCGCCTATACCCTGGAGGACTTCACCAGCCAGGAATTCGTGCATCTGCGCATCCTGGAGCTCACAGACCCCGCCCCCATCCAGGCGCACATCCGCTGGCGCAAGCATTGGGGCAAGGCCCATACCCTGCCGGGCATCGGCCTGCTCTTTGTCGACATCCGTCCCGCCCAGCTCGACGAGCTCGTGACCCGCTACATCTCGCCCCCGGAGGATCCAGGCCCGTTGAAGGTGACGGGCTGAGGCAAGGATTTCCCCGTCGGGCCCGGCTCTTGGTTTTTCAACCCTCTCCTCCGTCGGCTCAGGCAACGAAAATCACGCTTAGGGCTTCCCTTTTGCCCAGAACTTGGTATACGTCCTTCTTCTATCGATGGCTCGGGACGGGAGGGTGTCATGGGTGCGGGTAGCGCAAGGCGGGATGTGCTTGTCCTGACGGACAGGCCCCAGGATTACGAAAAGGAGATGGAGCGCTTGCGCCTCGCGGCGCAGTATGCCCCGTCCGTGACCTATCTGCTGGACCGCCTGCACGACCACCCGTTCGGCGGGTTTGTGCTGGAGGTCGAGAAGGTCATGCGCGCGCCCCGCCTGGAGCGGAGCCAGATCTTCCAGTTGGCGGGGGTGTTCCCGGTGTTGCGGGTGTTGCGCCAGGGGCAGGGGGGAGAGGTGGCCTATCTGGACGATCCGGAGGGTTTCCCCTTGCGGGTGCAGGGCTTCGCCCCGCGCGAGGTGCGCCACTCCGGGCGGGTGCCTGTGGTGCTTGACGGGCTGCTGGCGGCCAGCGACGATTTCTATTTCACCAATGCCGCCCGGGCCAGCATCCTGGACATCTCCGACGGCGGCGGGTTCGTCTCCAGCCCATGCGCGTTCGGGTCCGGTGAGCTTGTGCGGCTGCGCATCGAAGGCCTTGAGGACCGCACCCCGATTCTCTCCAACATCTGCTGGCGCAAAGCCAAGGCCAGGGCCTCCGGCCGCAACGGCTTCGGGCTGCGTTTTCTGGACATCCGCCCGGGGCAGCTCAAGGAGCTTGCGGCGCGGCACCTCGCCCCGCGGGGCCTGCTGGCCGAGGCGTGCGCCAGCAGCTAGGGCCTAGGCCTTGGCGCCCTTGTGCTCGCGGATGAAAGACGCGTAGTCCAGGTCCATGCTCAGGATGTGCCTGCCCCACCAGTCCGCGAGATAGTCGTTGATGCCCTTGGCGCTGTCCAGGAAGGCCTCCTGCCCGGTCGATGGGGACGCGGCCAGGAGGTCGTTCAGCTTGGCGGTGAACTCCTGCAGCTTGCCCAGGAACACGTCATGCTGGCGGATATGGGGATAGATTCTCGGGTACCCGTACTTGAGCAGCAGGGTTTCTTCGGCATGGAAGTGCTTGAAGGCATACGCGCGCATGGCGTAGATGAGATGGACCAAGTCTTGAAGCTGGACGGGGCGGGTCTGGGCGGCCTCGCAGAGCATGTCGGACTTCATGCAGAGGTCGAAAAAGCCCCTGTGCTGGTCGTCGATAACTTCAATGTCGAGCTGGTATTCCGGCTTCCACAGGTTCACCCTCGTCTCCATGTTCCCTCCCGGGGTCTCTCCACGGTCTTCTGCTCCACAAGCCTCTAGCGTTGTCGCCCGCCCGCAGGCAAGGTGCGCGAGAGCGCCGGAGCCTTAAGCCGCCGGACGCGTCTCGCCGCCTTGCCCTATCCCCCTGCGAACTCCTGGCCGGTCTTCAGCAGATGCGCGGCCAGCGGGGTGATGGGCGCGTTCACCGCCCGCACCAGGTTCACCGGGCTCATGTAGTCGTTGGCCCAGTCCAGGGTCAGGCGCAGGGCGTCCGGGCCCTCGGGCCGGGCCTCGGCCACCAGCGCGCGCACGTCCGTGGGCTTGGGCCCGTTCTTGCTTTTGCGCTCCACCACGAAGCTCTCCCGCGCCATGAGCTCCGCCCACTGGCCCTGCCAGCGGGCGATGTCCTGCGCGCTGCCCGAGTAGCGCACCAGGAAGTCTTCGCGCACGGCCTGCTTGGTGCGCTCCAGCACGCCCATGACCTCGATGCGCAGCGGGGTCAGGCCGTGGGGCATCTGCGCGGCCAGGCCGGAGAGCACCAGCTGCGGCGCGAGGTTCTCGCGCAGGGTCAGGGTGAACCATTCGCTCCGGCTCTCCACGCCCACGGGCAGCGCCCGGCCAAAGGAGATGCGCGGCATGGGGTGGAAGCCCGCGCTGAAGGACAGCGGAAAGCGCGTGCGGCGCAGGGCGCGCTCCAAAATGCTCTGCAATTCCAGTTGACTCAGGTAGGCGGCCTCGTTGAGCTTCTCGTACCAGATGCGGTACTGGGCCTGGCGCTCGGAGAGGTCCGGCTTGGGCGCGGCGTCCGGGGCTTCCCCGGTTGGGGCCGCTGGCGGCTCCTGCCCGGCCTCGTAGCCCTCGACCCGCACATCCGGGCCATCTTCCTGGTCGCGCTTGAAAAAAACCATGCGCGGGCGGATCTCGGTCTTGGCCGCCTGCGCAGTCAGGCGCGACTTGCGGCCATCCATGCTGCACACCCCGCAGTTGCGGCAGGCCCCGTAGCGGCAGTCCTCGGTGATGCTGCCGGCCAGGGCGCGCCGGCGCTCGGTGAGCAGAAACTCCCTGGACACTCCGCAGTCCAGGTGGTCCCAGGGCAGCGGGGCTTCGGGATTGCGCGGGGCCTGATACTCCTCCGGCGTCAGGCCGTGCTCGGCAAGCGCCTCCATGTAAGGCTCCAGCTTCAGGTGGTCGCGCCAGCTGGAGAACAGCGCTCCCTTGCGGTAGGCGCTTTCGATGACTGGCCCGAGCCGCCTGTCCCCGCGCGAGAACACGCCCTCCAGGTAGCTCATCTCCGGCTGGTGGTACTTGAGGGTGATGCGCTTGTAGGGCCTGAGGGCGTCCTTGATGCGGTAGACGCGGCGGCGGATCTCGTCCATGCCGATCTGGCCCTCCCACTGGAAGGGCGTGTGCGTCTTGGGCACAAAGGGCGACACCGCCGCCGTCACCTGCAGGCGCTTGACGTGGCGCCCCGCCGCGTCGCGCACCTTGACGCAGAGGTCGGCGATGGCGTCCAGATCCTCGTCGGTCTCCGTGGGCAGGCCGATCATGAAATAGAGCTTCACCTGCTGCCAGCCGTGTTCGAAGAGGGTGCGCACATGCGCCACCAGGGCCTCCTCGCTGACGCCCTTGTTGATGACGTCGCGCAGGCGCTGGCTGCCCGCCTCCGGCGCCAGGGTGACCCCGGTGCGGCGGATGCTGGCCATGCGGCCCATGATGCGTTCGGACAGGGAGCCCACGCGCAAGGAGGGCAGTGAGATGGTCACCTGCTCCGCCGCGCAGCGCGAAAAGGTGGTGTCAAAGAGCGTTTCCAGGGCCGAGTAGTCGCCGGTGGACAGGGAGAGCATGGACACTTCCTCGAAGCCCGTGGCGCTGACGGCCTCGACCAGCTGGGCCTCCAGGCGTTCCGGGGTCTTCTCGCGCACCGGGCGGTAGACCATGCCCGCGTGACAGAAGCGGCAGCCGCGCGTGCAGCCGCGCGCCAGCTCCAGCGTGAAGCGGTCGTGGATGGCCTGGCCGAAGGGCACCGCCGGGGAGGTGGGGAAGGGCGCGTTCTCGATGTCGGGCACCAGGGCCTTCTCCACGCGCGCGTAGCCCGGCAATAGCGGCCGGACAGGCTTGCCCGGGCCGTCCCAGGCGAAGAGGCTCGGCACGTACACACCCGGGATGCCGGTGAGCTGGCGCAGGAGCTCGGCCCGGGGCGTGCCGGCCGCGCGGGCGGCGGCCGCGCGCTCCAGGATTTCCGGCAGGGCGACCTCGCCATCGCCCAGGACCATGAGGTCCATGAATCCGGCCAGGGGCTCGGGGTCGAAGCAGGCCCCGCCGCCGGCCATGATGAGCGGCCAGTCTCCGCCCAGGCGTTCCTCGGCGTGCAGGGGGATCTGCGCCAGGTCGAGCATGTACAGAACGTTGGTGTAGCAGAGCTCGTGCGTCAGGCTGAAGGCCACGGCGTCCATCCGCGCCAGGGGCGTGTCGGTCTCCAGGGTGGCCAGGGGCGCGCCGTGCTCGCGCAGGATGGCGGCGGTGTCAACGCAGGGGGCGTACACGCGCTCGGCCTGCATGCGCGGGCGCTCATTGACGGCCTGGGCCAGGATCTTCTGGCCCAGGTAGGACATGCCGACCTCGTACATGTCCGGGAAGGCCAGGGCCACGCGGGCCTGCAGGGTGGATGGATCCTTGCGCACCGTCCCCCATTCGTTGCCGAGGTAGCGGCTGGGGCGGGACAGCAGGGGCAAGAGTTCCTTCACGCGGGGCTCCTTGGCAGGGACTGGATGTGGGGTGAGACAAAAACGGGGCGGCAGGACCAGCCTGGTCCACCACCCCGGTTGTCGACGTGCAGGGCGCGGGCCCGGCCGCGCGCCGCTATTTCTTGAGCAGCTGGGAGAGGTTGCCGCTGCCGGGGGCGACCAGCGTCAGGTTGCTCGAGGCTTCCAGGTATTTGGTCTTGAGCTCCTCCGGGGCCTTCTTGTATTCGTAGAGCACATGGGCTGTGGAGATCTCGCCGGTGATCTCCTGCTCGAAGGGGTACCCGAAGGGCAGAAGCATCATCTGCACGCCCTGCTGGCTGGGCACGGTCTGGAGCACGGCGGGGTCGGGGATGGTCTGGCCGTCTTCGCTCCATTTGCCGATGACGCTTTCTCCATTGATGAGCTTGACGAGCCGAATATCGTAGGCCATGGGGGGACTCCTTGGTTTTGGTGAGCCGGAAGGTAGGGGCTCGGGCCAGCCCTGTCAAGGGATGCGCCCTTGCCAGGATGCGCGGCCAAGGGGTAGTAGGGGCACATGAGCACAAAGGATGACCACGCTGCGGCGCGCCGCGGGCCGTTTCGCCAGGAGCGCTTGCCGCTCCTGCTCCTTGTCCTGCTGCTGCCGCTGTTCATGCAGGGCTGCTGGACATTGGAGCACTACGTGGCGCGGGTGCGCATCGAGGCCGACGGCAGCTACCGGTATTTTCTGGAAGGCACGGCGGTCCACACAGCCACCCGGTATGCCCTGCGGCGCGTGGAGTACGACGTCAAGACAGGCAAGGCCAAGGGCGATGAGATCAAGAAGCTGACGGAGGAGGCCGAGGCCGGCCTTGTCTCGGACCTTGACGCCGTGCGCAAGGACACCCGCGTGCAGGGCGTCACGTCCATCGGCGATGGCCGCGTGCGCTTCATGGCCTCGGGCAAGGGCAGTACCGCCGGCGGCGAGCTTGTCTACAGCGAGCGCTTTGCGCCCCTGGCCTATGCGCGCGGTCCGGAGGGCTCGCTCAGCCTTCGCCTCAAGGACGCCGTGGTGGGGCGCGATGCGGAGCCCCTGGGGATCAAGGTCGAGGGGGACGTGTCGGTGACGCTGGCTCCGGGCATCCGGGTTCTTGAAAACAATGCGGAGAAGGCGCCCACAGTGCCGGGCGGCGCGTATCGCTGGCGCGTGGAGAGCCCAGCGGAGCCCGCGCCGCATCTGGTCATCGTGCTGCCGGCTCCGTAGTCTGCTCGAGGGGACGGCACAGAAAAGTCTTGTCCGCCAGTTGGAAACGCGATAAACGTCACTTCCGCGCCCGGCCAACGGGCCGGCTTGGGGGACGTAGCTCAGCTGGGAGAGCGATGCGTTCGCAACGCATAGGCCAGGGGTTCAATCCCCCTCGTCTCCACCAAAGAACTTGTAAGATGCCGATTTCTTTAGCTTAACCTGCACCACGCAGGGTGTTGACCTCAAGTTAATACAAAGTGGTGCTCCAAAGGTCAGGCTATGGGAGTCGGCATCTTCATTTCCAAAGCGCCCGCACATCTTGTCAAACAGGGCCACGTCTTCTACTTTCGCCACGCCGTTCCGAGGGACTTGAGGCAGCGCTTGGGGCGGACGGAGTTCCGCCTGTCGCTCCGCACGGCCTATCTGTCCGAGGCCCGCAGCAAGGCGCTTCAGGCGGCGGCGGTACTACAGAACCTCATCCTACGACTTCGCACCGGGGACACCAGCATGGCGGCACTCACAGACGTTCAGATTCAGGGACTCGCGGACAAGTACCTACGGGCCGAGCTAGAGGCCTGGGAGACCAGAAGGGCAACGAGCAGGGAACCGTACACGCCGGAGTACGTCGAGCAGCACCCCGCGATCCTGGGACAGCTCCAGGCCATGGTGAAGGACAAGCTGGCCCTCAATGACCTGGGCTGGATCGCCCCCACGGCTGACAAGCTCCTTGCCACAGAGGGCCTCTCGGTCTCCAAGGACAGCGCCGACTACGGGAAGCTCTGCCGCGCCTTGCTCATCGCCTCGGGCAAGTGGGCCGAGATTGAGCAGCGCCGGGCGCAGGGCGACTACACTGGGGAGGCCGAGCTGTTCCCACGCCCAGTGGTGCCTGCCCAGCCTTTGGCCCAGGCAGCGTCCGTGCCGCCCGTCGTGCCCGCCCCACCCAAGAAGGCAGGACCGCTGCTCTCCGAGGCGCTCAAGAAGTACGAGGCCGACAAGAGGGCCAACAGCGAGTGGAAGGGGAGGCGCACCGCGAGGACGGTCATGGACCATCTGGCCCAGTTCGTAGAGCTTGTGGGCGACATCCCCACGGACCAGCTCACAGCGGAGAGGCTGGCCGACTTCAAGGCCGACCTGCGCCGCCTTCCCGCCAGCCGAAAGACCAGCCCCAAGTACCGCGACAAGACTTTGGAGCGCCTGCTGACGATGGAGATACCCGAGGAAGACCGCTACGCCCCGGACACCGTCAGCAACCTCTTCAGCCGCATCCGGTCCTTCCTGTCGTGGATGAAGACCTACGGCCTCATTGCGGACGCATCCATCAAGGACGTGCTCGCCATCAGGGTGCCCAAGAAAAAGCCCGAGGACAAGCGGGCACCATTCACCCCGGCAGACCTCAAGGCCATCTTCCACAGCCGGGGCTACCTGGAGGACAGCTTCACCATACCCTGGAAGTTCTGGGTGCCCGTGCTGGGCATGTTCACCGGGGCGCGGCTTGAAGAGATTTGTCAGCTCCGTCTGGAGCACATCAAGCAGGTGGATGGCATTTGGTGCCTGGACATCACGGAGACCCTGGACGCCACGGGGGAAGTGGACACCTCGGTGAAGACGGAGGCAGGCATCCGCATGGTGCCCCTGCACCCCTTCCTGGTGGACGGGCTGCACTTCCCGGCCTACGTGAAGAGCCTCAAGCGGCAAGGTCATGAGCGCCTGTTCCCCATGCTCAAGAAGACCAGGGAGACGAACTTCACCTACTCACACCCTGTGTCCAAGTGGTTCGGACTGCACCTCAAGAAGCTGGG
Source organism: Pseudomonadota bacterium (assembly GCA_018822105.1). Lineage (GTDB taxonomy): Bacteria > Desulfobacterota > Desulfovibrionia > Desulfovibrionales > Desulfovibrionaceae > Humidesulfovibrio. Next base: position 9,274 of record JAHJLB010000063.1, on the reverse strand, counting down.
GCTGGGCACTACACCCGGAGAGGGCAAGAAGGTCTTTCACAGCTTCCGGCACACCCTCATCCACACGGCCCGCACCCTCGGCATCCCCGATCCCTTGATTGCAGAGACCGTAGGCCATGAGTACAGCGGCCCCATCCAACAGAACTACATTCACGGGCGGGAGAGGATGCGCTATGAGGGCCTCATCCTCAAACTGGACTTCGGCGTGGACCTGGAGCACCTCAAGGGCAGCCGTTGGGTGCTGGAGCCGTGAAACCAAGGGAATCGCCTCAAAACCTGTCTCGCCAGGATCGGTTTTAAGGCCTCGGAAGAGCCTGGGTGGATATGCACATCATCCCGGCCTCGCAACGCGCTCTACGGCCTTGCGCGAATCATTGGGGGTGTAGCGCTGGCGGGCGAGGTCTCGGCCACGGTAGACGCAGTGGATATTAATCCAGGCGCGTCCACCAATTCCGTTCCCCCCGCAACATTGCGTCCTACTTCTCCTCGTCGTCCTTGCTCCTGGGCCTGGACACCCAGCCCCTCGGGTAGGGCCGAGCGCCTGAGGCTCCTGTCGCGCCCTGCTCACGCTTGAAGGCGTGGACGTCCGTGAGGTGGTGATCCACCAGCAGCTCCACCGCCGACTCCAGGGCCTCGCCCAGATGACGGAGGACTCGGCCACGGCTGCGAGGGTACACGTGCAGTTCCTGGACCTGGGCCTGCTTCTGGCCCGGCCAGACGGGCGACGGGACTTCCCTCACCCAGCGCCGATGCGATCCTGAGGCCATGCGGTGGACCACCTTGGCCGCCTGGACGCGCTTGTACTCGGTGCTGGTGACCGGCTGAGGATCGTCCAGGATGACCAGCTCCACGGCCAGCCACGCGGCGACGACCAGCCGGGGGTCGGTACCATGCTGGCGGAGCCTCGCCAGGGCCGCCTTGGCTCGGTCCTGCGGCGGCAGGCCCCGGAGCCGGAAGGCCTCGATGTACGGCCCGGCCTGCTGGTAGAGGCCCTGCACCCGCTGGACGGCGTTCTGCACCCACCTGTTGTCCTCGTGGGCCACGATCCAGGCTAGGGCCGCCCGGCGGTAGGGATTCAGCTCCCTGGCCGTGTACGATCCCTTGAGCGGGCTGCCGTGCCGCTGGTTGTGGTCGGCGTGGGCGCGGCAGTACCGCTCGTCCAGGCCGTCCGATGTCCCGGCCCTGGCTGGCCTGCCGCAGTGGATCACCCGGCAGTAGCCGTACATGTGGTTCGGGACGTTGGCGCGGTCCTTCACGTCCTGCTTGCGCTTCAGGCGCTGGCTCCAGTCGGTCATGGCTTACGGGTCCCACTAAAGGAGAGTGGGTAGTTCCCCATGTAGTTATACTTGTTCATGATCATCCTACCACCTCATCCACAAGACCCTGTACACCCACCACCTTGAGGAAGCAGGAGAGCATGATCTCCTTGACCTTGTCCTTGTTTGATCTCCCCACCACCACGGAGTCATGGACAGGAAGGGCATGGACCCTCAACTTACGGAGGGAGAGCAGGACCTCCACCATCACCTGGCTTTCTATGCACTGGGCCTGGTGGCCGATCCCGGTGAAGAAGCTGTCCTTGATGGCCGGATGAGCGGACTCAATGGCCCGCATGACCGCCTCCACGGTGTAGCGCTCCTCGAAGAACTTGCGGACGCCCTTGGGCATCCTGACCAGCCGCTTGTCGTGGAAGAGCATGGCGTTCATGACCTTCTTCACCCCGCTCCTGCTGTGCTTGATGCCGGGGATGTCATAGGCGTCACCATCTGGCGGCTGCGCACCGCACAGGCCGTAGAGGATGCGGGGGTTCATCTGGCCGTAGTCCAGCTCCACCACCTCCTCCTGGTTGATGAACAGGCCCTTCCGTCGAGCTTCCTTGCCCAGGGACTGCCAGAACCCGCCGAATAGCCTGCCCCCACTGTCGAAACTGCCCTGGGTGAACACCCGCCTCAGTCGTCGGTCCAAAGTGTCCACCGGCCTGCCCTTAGGCCAGTAGTACTCGTCGAAGTCGATCTCCGCCGAATCCAGCCACGCGTTGATGGCCTGGACCTGCTCGCGGTAGCGGATGGTTTCCGGGGTGTCCTCGTACTCTGCGAAGTCGCCCTTGTCCCAGCCCCCCAGCTTGGACCGCTTGAGCTGGATCACCTCTTGGGCGTGGTCGAGGCCGAAGTCCTCCGGCTGGAGGCCATGCTCATGGACAAGCGCAAGGAGCCGCCTGCCTGCCCGGATGGAGGTCTCCAGGGGAGTGCCGAAGGGGCAGTCCGTGCCGAGTTCCATGTCCAGGAAGGCCAGCTCCTGCGATCCGAGGCGATCCAGGATGTCCGGCAGGGTCTTGCTGTAGGCCTTTGGCTGGTAGCGCCCTTTGAGGCCCAGGTAGCGGTGGGAACGGGTGATGTAGACCCCGGCCTCGCGCTCCATGAGGTGGTGGTACGCCAGGTTCGAGATGATGGCCGAGACCGTGGCCTCGAAGGTCTCCTGGTCCGCCTTCCTGCGGCTGCGCTTGCGGAGCTGGTGGTGTCCCTCGTAGGCCTGGAGCTGCTGGAGGACTTCGGCGACCACCGTCCTGGACTTCTCCGTCCGGGGCATGCGCCATGGGTTGAAGTGGCTGTCCCGGAGCCGTTCCTCCTGCTCCTCAGCCTCGGCCTGCTCAATGTCCTGGTCTTGCACCTGCCCCTCCTGCACACAAGATGACCACCCCGCCCTGCCAGGGTGAGGTGATCGGGATAATTGAAGATCGGCCCGGCGTCCAGGGGCAGGATTACAGCCCCAGGCGCTTCAAGGCCCTCTGCACGGCACACAGGGTCCAGGCACACCCCTGGGCGGTCCTGATCCCCAGGCCGTTCAGCTCCTCCACCATGCGGCGCTGGGTCAGGCCCTGGCCCTTGAAGGCTGCCAGCGTGGCCCGCAGGCGCTCCACACCCTGGTCCGCCTTCTCCTGGCGGGCAGCGTTGATGCGCTCAAGGCCGGGGTTGCCCAGCTTCTTGCCCTGGGCCTTCACTCTCGCCAGCCCATTCTTGGTTCTCTGGCTGATCAGGGTGCGCTCCATCTGGGCAGCCATGGCAAAGGCGTTGATCAGGATGTCCGTGGTCATGTCGCCCTCGCCACGGGCAACCACGTTCTGCTTGATGATGTGGACCTCCACCTTCTTGGCGGCCAAGTCGCCCATGATGTTGTGCACCTCGCGCATGGAACGGGCCAGCCTGGACACCTCGGACACCACCAGCGCGTCCCCACGCTTGAGCCTGTCCACCAGCTCCACGATCCGGCGCTTGCCGATGTCCTTCCGGCTGCTGATCTCCACCTCCAGCCATTCGGCTACCACCAGCCCTAGCCGCGAGGCGTAGGCTGTGATCTCCATGTGCTGGTTCTCCAAGTCCTGCCTGTCCGTGGACACTCTCAAGTACGCGTACACCTTACACATCCTTGGCACCTCCTCTGTGCTGACAGCATTTCTAGACGTTCGTATGTGTGATGTCAAGCGCGGAAGAACTTGCCCAGCAACAGCTTCGACCATCTACAGCTCTGCACTGCCCACAGGGGGAGCCTAGGTCACACAGTGGTATGGATAAGCCGCTCACATTTTTTGCTGAGAAATATCCAGGGATTGGCATTGTCCGCTCTGGACGCCTCCGACTGCCGCCCTTGTTCACCCGCCCCATGCCATGCTATCTAGCTGTGAACAGCGCTGTTGAATCGTTCCCGGCGCGGCACCACGGAGGCACCATGTCCCTGGCAACTTTCATCTACTTCAGGCCGAAGGCCCTGGCCGCGCAAGCGGGCTGGCCCAAGGCAGGGAGGGCACGCGCGCTATGACAACCCGCGCACTCCCGTCCGGTTCGGGCGGGTCCACAGAAGCCCCTGAAGTCGAGGCCCTTCACGTAACCACCGCCCCTCGTCCCACCCTCCGCCTACACCTCTGGCTTGAAAACAAGGGCGAGCTGTTCTTCGGCATTGGCCGGGCGCAGTTGCTCTTCAGCATCCAGCAGCAAGGCTCCCTCAGAAAGGCTGCCAAGGTCCTGGGCATGTCCTACCGGGCTGCCTGGGGCAAGATCCAGCAGACCGAGCAGGTCCTGGGCCTCAAGCTCGTGGAAAGCCGTGGCCAGCGCCGCGATGGCGTTAGCCTGACCCCAGCTGGCGAGGAACTCGCGGACCAGTTCCAGGCCTGGTTCACCACCGTTGAACGCTGCGCCTTAAACTCTGCGAGCACGATCTTCCCGTTCCAGGTGGCCAAGTGCAGCGAGACGGACACCTGACGGAGCGGATGCCCCACTGCCGTGCTGCAGTGAAGAGCTCCCGCATGAAGCGACCGCGCCAGGGCTGAACCCCTTCGGCGTGGTCAGCAAACCACTTTGCCGAGCGCCTACTGAGCGTGTGGCTGGCCCTGGCGGGCCATTCATTCCGTACGCCTCAGGCCTGCCCCCTCCTTTCAGAGCAGTCGTCCGGCACGAGTGCCTGCGCTCCGATATATGTCTGATGTGTCATGTATGCCATTCCTGCCATATATGCAGAATAATTAGACAATTTGTGCCAGAGCTTGCGCTAATGGCACATATTTGACCCACCTATGAGTATCGGGGATGACTCCTCACGAAACCGTGGAGGAGTTCCATGACACAGCACCACGATCCGCTTCACTCCACACAGGATGGTCCGAGCCTCCTGACCCTGCCCTTCGGGGGTCTGGGCCTGGACCTGGCAGAGGTCCGGCGCAAGGTGTCCGGCCTGCTCCTCAGGGTGTTTCCCAAGCAGGGATTCCCGAGGACACAGGTTCGCCCCACCGCGCCCCCCGTGCTTTCCGGCTACCGCCTGATGGTCAGGCTGTGCCGCGAGACGCTGGGCAGCTGACCCGCAACGCATAACCAAGGAGGCAACATGACGCTTTCACGCAGAGGGTTCCTGAAACTCTCCGCCACCGCCGCGCTTACCACCGCTTTTGGCGGCCTCGGTCTGGCTGCCAAGCCCGCCAAAGCCAAGGCCGCAGTCGACCGCATCGCAATGCTCAAGCCCGAGTGGAGCAGGCAGACCACCAGCGTGTGCTGTTACTGCGCAGTGGGTTGCGGTCTTCTCGTCAACACCGCCCTGTCCGGCTCCAAGCGCGCCCTCAACGTCGAGGGCGACCCGGACCATCCCATCAACGAGGGCGCGCTCTGCGCCAAGGGCGCGAGCATCTACCAGCTCACCGAAGGCACCCCCGGACAGGTCAACCCGCGCTTGCAGAAGGTCATGTACCGCAAGGCCTACGGCACCAAATGGGAAGCGAAGTCCTGGGATTGGGCGCTTGAGCAGATCGCCAAGCGCGTCAAACGCGACCGCGACGCCAGCTTCGTGACGAAGAACGCCCAGGGCGTCACCGTGAACCGCTGCGAGGGCATCGCCAGCGTCGGCTCCGCAGCCATAGACAACGAGGAATGCTGGGCCTACCAGGCCTTCATGCGCTCCCTGGGGCTTACCTACATCGAGCACCAGGCGCGCATCTGCCACAGTTCCACCGTGGCCGCCCTGGCCGAGAGCTTTGGCCGTGGCGCCATGACCAACCACTGGATCGACATCAAGAACAGCGACTGCATCCTGATCATGGGCAGCAACGCCGCAGAGACGCACCCCATCTCCTTCAAGTGGGTCACCCGTGCCCAGGACGCCGGGGCCACGGTCATCCACGTCGACCCGCGCTTCACCCGCACCAGCTCCAAGGCGAACCTGTACGCGCCCCTGCGCTCCGGCACGGACATCGCGTTCCTGGGCGGCATGATCCACTACATCCTGGAAAACGACCTGGCCTTCAAGGAGTATGTGGTCAACAACACCAACAGCTCCTTCATCGTGGGCAAGGACTTCGGCTTCAAGGACGGCATGTTCAGCGGCTTCGACGAGAAGACCCACAAGTACGACAAGAAGAAGTGGGCCTTCGAGTACGACGCGGCTGGCATCCCCAAGCGTGACAACACGCTTGCCGACCCCCGCTGCGTGTTCCAGCTCATGAAACAGCACTACACCCGCTACACGCTCAAAAACGTCAGCGCCACCACCGGCACCCCGCAGGACAAGCTGCTGGCGGTCTACAAGGCCTATTCGGCCACGGGCAAACCCGACAAGGCCGGTACCTCCATGTACGCCATGGGCTGGACCCAGCACACTGTGGGCGTGCAGAACATCCGCTCGATGGCCATGATCCAGCTTCTGTTGGGCAACATGGGTGTGGCTGGCGGCGGCGTGAACGCCCTGCGCGGCGAGTCCAACGTCCAAGGCTCCACGGACCATGCCCTGCTCTACCACATCATCCCCGGCTACATGCCCACGCCCACCACGGGCCAGCCCAACCTTGAGGCCTACTCGAAGCTGATCAAGCCCGAGTCCAAGGACCCCAAGAGCATGAACTGGAAGAAGAACTACCCAAAGTATATCGCGAGCCTGCTCAAGAGCTTCTACAAGAACGCCGACCCCGCGCAGAGCTACGACTGGCTGCCCAAGCTGGAAGTCGGCCAGAACAATTCCTGGCTGGTGCTCTTCGACAAGATGTTCCAGAACCAGTTCAAGGGCTTCTTCGCCTGGGGCATGAACCCGGCGGTTTCCGGAGCCAACTCCAACAAGACCCGCCAGGCGTTGGGCAATCTCGACTGGATGGTTACCGTGAACATCTACGACAGCGAGACCAGCTCCTTCTGGAGAGGCCCTGGCCTGGACCCCAAGAAGGTCAAGACCGAGGTCTTCATGCTGCCCTGCTGCGTGTCCACGGAGAAGGAAGGCTCCATCACCAACTCCGGTCGCTGGATGCAGTGGCGCTACCAGGGTCCCAAGCCCCTGGGCGAGTCCCGCCCGGACGGCGAGATCATGTTTGAGCTGGCCCAAAAGCTGCGCGAACTCTACAAGAAGGAAGGGGGCGTGTTCCCCGAACCCGTGCTCGGCCTGAACTGGGAAGACATGGGCGGCAGCCACGGCTTTGATGCGCACAAGACCGCGCGGCTCATCAACGGCTACTACCTGAAGGACGTGGAGGAGAAGCAGCCGGACGGTTCGGTGAAGGTGCACAAGGAAGGCACCCAGGTGGCCTCCTTCGCCAAGCTCAAGGCCGACGGCAGCACCTGCTCCGGCAACTGGATCTACTGCGGCTCCTACGTGGACGAGGACCCCGCCAAGGGCAACCGGGCCATGCGCCGCTCCAAGGAGCAGACCCCGGCCCAGGCCAACATCGGCCTGTATCCCAACTGGACCTGGGCGTGGCCGGTGAACCGCCGCATCATCTACAACCGCGCTGGCGTGGACCTGACCGGTAAGGCATACGCTCCGCAGAAGGCCGTGCTGGCCTGGAACGCTGCGGGCAAGAAATGGGACATCGACGTGGTGGACGGCGGCGGCGCGCCGGGAAGCGTGCACCCGTTCATCATGCAGGTGAACGGCATGGGACGGCTCTTCGGGCCGGGCCTGAACGACGGGCCATTCCCCGAGCACTACGAACCTCGTGACTGCCCGGTGAGCGAGAATGTCTTCTCCAAGACCCTGAACAGCCCGACCTCGCTCAGCTTCAAGGGCGAGAAGCACTCCGTGTGCGACCCGCGCTACCCCATCGTCTGCACCAGCTACCGCGTCACCGAGCACTGGCAGACGGGCCTCATGACCCGCTACCAGCCCTGGCTCCTGGAGGCCCAGCCGCAGATGTTCTGCGAAATCAGCGAGGAGCTGGCCAAGCTGCGCGGCATCAAGAATGGCGAGAAGGTCATCCTGGAGAACGAGCGCGGCAAGCTCTGGGCCGTGGCCATGGTCACCAAACGCTTCAAGCCCATGAAGATCCAGGGCAACACCACCCACCAGGTGGGCATCCCCTGGCACTTCGGCTGGCTGCAGCCCAAGGACGGCGGTGACGCGGCCAACCTGCTGACCCCGTCCGTTGGCGACCCGAACACCGGCATCCCCGAGACGAAGGCCTTCATGGTCAACGTCCGCAAGGCCTAAGGAGGCGCGTCATGAGTAACGGAAAGAGCTTCTTCGTTGACCTGACGAAATGCACCGCCTGCCGGGGCTGCCAGGTCGCCTGCAAACAGTGGAAGAAACTGCCCGGCGAAAAGACCAGGAACATGGGGTCGTACCAGAACCCGCCCGACCTCTCGGACGTCACCCTGCGCCTGGTGCGTTTCAACGAGCAGGAGATCGGCGGCAAGATGCACTGGTTCTTCCTGCCGGATCAGTGCCGCCACTGCCTGGACGCCCCCTGCAAGTCCGGGGCGTCCCTGCCTGACTCCATCATCGTGGACCCGGACACCGGGGCCGTGGTGTACAACGACAAGACGGCCAAGGAGGATGCGGCCACCATCCGCTCCTCCTGCCCGTACGACATCCCGCGCGTGAACAAGAAGACCAAGGTCATCGCCAAGTGCGACATGTGCAATGACCGCGTGAAGGCCGGGAAGCTGCCCGCCTGCGTGCAGTCCTGCCCCACGGGCACCATGAACTTCGGTGACCGTGACGCCATGCTGGCCCTGGCCAAAAAGTCCCTGGCCGAGGCCAAGAAGAAGTTCCCGGGCGCCCAGTTGGTGGACGAGGACTCCGTCCGGGTCATCTTCCTGACTGCGGACAAGCCGGGCCTGTACGCCAAGAACCTCATGGCCGACGCGTCGAGCATGCCCGCGCGTGGCCCGCGCGAGTATACTCGGCAGGAACTCTTCGCCGCGCTTGCGAAGCCGGTGAGGAGCATCCTGGGGTAGCCCAGGACTGAACAGCAGCATCCACCTCCATACAGGCAGCCGTTGGCACGGATAGTCTGCGTCAGCGGCTGCCTTTTTCCGTGGAGCCGTCCCTGGTACCGCCGTGGGCAACTCCAGCAAGGCCATACTGGCGAGGAAAAACGAGGTGGATGTCCATGGCGAGCCGTGGTCCCCTCGGAACATTGACAGCACGGGGGCTTTCCGGCAGTTGACCAGACCAGGGTTAGCCGCCGGGGCTGCCGCACACGGCTACCGTTGATGTAGTACAAAAAGGTGCTACAAGTTGACGCCCTGTTGCTAGATATTTCAGCATGTTACATTGTCGATGGTGGAGATGTGAGGTGCCCCCTCGTCTCCACCAAAGAAAACAATGGTTTACGGCAAAATGCTGTAAACCATTTTTTCATTTTGCTACTTTATTGCTACCCTGGGCAACAGGGGCTGCAGTAAACCCGCGAGCAATTCGGCACTGATCTGCGCGCAATACGGCAGCGGCACAGCAAACAGTGAAAGGCTGTGCCCGTGCGTACGGTTGTTGCCAGCCGCTCAGGCACCCTGCGCGGGGGGGGGGGGGGCGG
>JAHJLB010000062.1 GCA_018822105.1 Pseudomonadota bacterium | reverse complement strand
GCGAGAGGCGCAGCAGCAGGTGCTCTAGGGCCCAGGCGGCCTGCTCCTCGTTCTCGCGCACGTGGGTGGTGCAGGTGGAGTACATGAGCTGGCCCCCGGGCCGGAGCAGGAGCGCCGCGCGCTCCAAAAGGACCCGCTGCAGGCGCACCAGGGTCTCGGCCTTTTCCGGGGTCCACAGTTCCAGGACGTGCGGGTTCTTGTCCACCGTGCCCCAGCCGCTGCAGGGCGGGTCCAGGAGGACGGCGTCGAGGCTGCCCGGCGGCAGGGGCAGGTGCTGGGCCTCGGCCCCGGCGGTGGCGGTGTTGGCCGCGTTCATGCGCCGCAGGTTCTGGCGCAGGGTGGTCAGGCGCTCGCGCGAGGCCTCGGCCGCCAGGACGAAGCCCCCAGGGCCCACGGCCAGGGCCAGGATGCCGGTCTTGCCGCCGGGGCTGGCGCACATGTCCAGGCACACGCAGCCCCGGCCCTGGTCCGGCAGCCCCGCGCCCAGCATGGCCGGGGGCAGCATGGACGAGCGGTCCTGGATGTAGATGAGGCCGAAGGCCGCGGCCAGGGACGAACCCAGGGGAAAGGGCTCGGCCATGAGGCGGCGGGCCCCGTCCAGGAAGGGCTCGGCCTCGCAGGCGAAGCCCTGGGCGGCGAGCAGCGCCTCCACCAGGGGGGCCTGGCTCGGGGCGGTGGTGATGCGGAAGGTGCGGGCCTGAATCATGCTCCGGGCATAGCCCGCGGCGGGGGGGCTTGGCAACGGTCGCGGCGGGTCTTCCGAGGCCTGCGGACCAGATGCCGCGCCAAGGTTTCTTTTGCAAGCCGGCTGCGTTGGTGCTATGAGCGGGACACGGAAAAACGGCCCTGTGCCGGAAGAGTCAACGTCTTTCCCTCGCAGAGGAGGATTTCCCATGGCCTTGAAACGCCTTTCAGCTTTGATGCTTTTGGCGGCCCTGCTCAGCCTGCCCGCCCTGGCCCAGGCCCAGGGCGCGCGCGCCTACGCGGTGCTGCCCTTCAAGATCAACGGCGAAAAATACCAATACATGAGCAAGGGCGCCCAGACCATGCTCGCCTCGCGCCTTTCCTGGCCCGGCTATTTCGAGCCCGCGCCCCAGGCCAATGTCGACCGCGCCGCCAACCGCTTCCCGGCCAATCCCGCCGAGGCCCAAAGCATCCTCAGCCTGGTGGGCTCGGAATTCCTCGTGGCCGGAAAAATCGACTTCCAGGACTCCCAAGCCAGCGTGACCCTGAACATCTGGGACCGCAAGGGCAAGTCCTGGGCCAAGAGCGCCCAGGTGCCCGTGGACGGTTTGGTGCCCGTGCTGGACCGCCTGAGCGCCGAGGTGCGCACGGAGGTCTTCCAGCGCCCCGGCGAGGACGCCAAGAGCACGGAGCGCAAGGAGGTGCGCAAGGAGCAGCTGGCCAAGGCCCCGGTGCCCAGGAACGCGGACTTCGTGGTGGGCGACACCGGTGAGGCGGCCGTGGGACCCTCCGGCGGGCCGGTGATGAACCCGCAGTTCCGCTATGAGGGCGGCGCAGAGACCCCCGGCCGCTGGCAGAGCCAGAGCCTGCGCTACGCCTCGGTGGGCATGGTGGTGGGCGACTTCCAGGGCGACAAGAAGAACCGCGTCGTCATCGCCGGCACCAACACCCTGTACGCCTACGAATTCTTCCAGAACACCCTGAAGCCCCTGGGCGAGCTGAAGCTCGGCATGCGCATCAAGATCCTGCGCCTGAGCCAGATAGATCTGGACCGCGACGGCCGCGCCGAGCTCATCGTCTCGGCCATCGACGACCCCGAGGGCAACGCCGAGCCCAAGGCCTTCATCTTCACCGTGTCCAACGGCAAGTTCGAGCCCTTCTGCGAGCCGCAGAAGCTGTACCTCTCCGTGGTGCGCACCCCGCCCACCAACCAGCCCACCCTCGTGGGCCAGCGCAAGGGCTTCCACGGCCCCTTCGACGAGTCCGGCGTGAGCGAGATGCACTACTCGGGCGGCCAGATCCAGCCCGTGCGCCTGCTGCGCCTGCCCAGCATCGCCAACACCTTCAACTTCACCTATCTGCCCGAGGCCAACACCCACAAGATCATCGTGCTGAACGAATACAGCTACATGAAGGTCTTCACCCCGGACATGGAGCCCCAGTACAGCATGGAGGAGGGCTACAACAGCTCCGCCGCCTACGTCATCATCGACGAGCGGCTGCCGGGCATGGACATGGGCAGGCGCGAGACCGGCACCGAGGAGCTTTACTACCTGCCCATGCGCATGATCCCCGCGTCCTTCGACTCCAGCGGCAAGTACGAGCTGCTGGTGAACAAGGACATCTCCGTGGCTTCGCAGATCTTCAAGAAGTTCCGGCGCTTCTCCCAGGGCGAGGTGCACTCCATGTTCTGGGACGGCGTGGGCATGAGCCTGGCCTGGAAGACCCGGCGCATCAAGGGCACCGTGGTCGACCTGGGCCTGGAAGACCTGAGGAACGAGGGCAAGAAGCAGCTCGTGGTCTGCCTGAACACCTATTCCGGAGCCGTGGGCATGAGCAACGAGAAGACCGTGGTCGTGACCTACGACCTGGACCAGGGCAAATAATCCCGCCGGCCGGCGGGGCCGGGCCTGCCCGACCCCGCCGCGCGGCACCGGCCCCCATGCCCGACGACGCCCCCCGCCCAGCGCCCGGCGCCAGCCCACCCCGCCAGCCCCTTGTCGTCTCCCCGGAGGAGGCCGGCCAGAAGCTCCTGCAGTTCCTCACCCGCCGCCTGGCCGGGGCCGTGCCCGGCTCGGCCCTGCTCAAGGCCATCCGCACCGGGCAGGTGCGCGTGGACGGCGGCCGCAAGCAGCCCTTCTTCCGCCTGGCCGCCGGGCAGGAGGTGCGCGTGCCGCCCTTCCAGACGCCCCCGCCCCGGGGCCAGTCCCCCGAAATACTCCAGCCCGCCCAAGAATTGCTGCCCCTGGACATCCTCTACGAGGACCAGGGGCTCCTCGCCGTGGCCAAGCCCGCCGGTCTCTGCGCCCACGCCGGCACCCGGCACCCGGACTCCGTGGCCGACCGCCTGAAGGCGCTGTACGCCGGCGCGCCCTTTCTGCCCGTGCTGGCCCACCGCCTGGACAAGGACACCTCGGGCATCCTGCTGGCGGCCAAGAGCTACGCCGAGCTCCGGCGCCTGGGCGACCTCTTCGCCTCGGGCGGGGTGGCCAAGACCTACCTGGCCTGGGTGGACGGCGCCTGGCCGGGCCGGGCCACGGAGCTTCTGGAGGACGCCCTGGACCGTCTGGACCTGGCCGAGGGCGGGGCCGAGGGGCGCAAGAAGATCGTGCGCGCCGATGCGGCCGCAGGCGGCGCGGGCAAGCAGGCCAGATGCGAGGTGACGCCCCTTGTGCGCAAGCGCGCAGCCACCCTGCTCAAGGTGCGCCTGCTCACGGGCCGCACCCACCAGATCCGCGTGCAGCTCTCCCTGCGCGGCCACGCCATCATCAGCGACGCCGTCTATGGCCGCAAGGTGCGCGGCCTGGGCATGATGCTCCACGCCCTTTCCTTGCGCCTGCCGGAGCGGGCCCTGTTTCTGCCCCCGCCCTGGAGCGGGCCCTTCGCCCTGCCCGAGGCCCTGCTGGCCAGCCTGCGGGAGACCTTGGGCGCCTGATTCCCCTTTCGTCCTGGTCCTGATATTGCTTCTCCCGAACCCGAACCCGCATCCCGGCAGATTCTGCCGCAAGCAACAAGGAGCGCAACCATGCCCCGCATCATCCTTTGCCTGTCCTGCCTCTTGGCTTTGCTCAGCCTCAGCGGCTGCGGCACCATCTACAAGGCCTCGGTGGACGAGCGCGACCTGAGCACCTTTGTGGACGACGGCCGCATCGAGTCCTCGGTGCGCGCGCGCATCATCAACGACTCCGTGGTCAAGCTGCGCGACATGAGCGTGAACTCGTACCTGGGCACCGTGTACCTGGTGGGCGAGTTCGAGAGCGACCAGCAGAAGATGCGCGCGGTGAAGCTGGCGCGCGAGGTGGACGGCGTGCGCCGGGTCACGGTGGTCCCCTTCCAGAAGGCCGACGACCCGGCCTGCGGCACCGCCGAGGACCTCTCGCTATATGCCAAGATCAAGACCCGGCTGGTGGAGGACAAGGACATCTGGTCCACCCAGGTGGACGTGAAGGTGGTGCAGTGCAACGCAGTGATCCTGGGCCTGGTGAAAAGCCAGCGCGACGCGGAGCGCATCGTGGCCCACTCCAACGCCGTGGCCGGCGTGCGCACCGTGCAGAACTACATCCGCATCATAAAGTAACGCCGCGCAACGCCGATACGACAGGCATGACCCGCACGCGCCGCCATACCGGGGCCCTGGCCCTTCTGTCCCTGCTGCTGGCAGCGGGCCTGGCGGGCGGCTGCGCCCCGGCGCACATCGAGCTCGACCCCCTGCCGGGCCTGGCCCGCGGGAGCAGGAGCCCGGTGGTGGCTGCGGCGCGGTCCCTCACGGGCGCGCCCTACAAGTGGGGCGGCGAATCGCCCCAGACCGGCTTCGACTGCTCCGGGCTGACCTGGTGGGCCTACCGCCAGGTGGGCGTGGACCTGCCGCGGGTGTCCTACGAGCAGTATGAGGCCGGCCGGCCCGTGGGCCGCCGCGACATCCGCCCCGGCGACCTGGTCTTCTTCCGCCTGCAGGGCAAGCGCAAGAACGTGCACGTGGGCATCGCCACGGACCAGAACTCCTTCATCCACAGCCCCAGCTCCGGCGGCCGCGTGCGCGAGGAGGACTTCGACACGCCCTACTGGCAGGAGCACTTCATCGGCGCGCGGCGCCTGCTGCGCCAGGACGGCTAGGCCGCCGCCGCGCATCAGGCTCCGGCCCAAGGCCGCACACGAAGAAGGGGGACCCGTTGGGTCCCCCTTTTCTGTTGCGCTGGCGTTCTGCGGCCGGGCCGCCGGCCTGCTAGGCGGCCGCGCGGCGGCGCTTGAGGCCCAGGAGCCCCATGAGGCCGCTGCCCAGCAGCCACACCGCGCCCGGGATGGGGGTCGGGGTGGCCACGTCGCTGCCCTCGCCGTTCAGGCCCGTGGCCTGGAAGCGCAGCGCGAAGGGCGTGCCCTGCTCCTGGGCCAGGGCGGCCAGGATGCCGGCCATGTCCCAGTTGCCCGCGCCAGGGCCGGAGAAGAGCAGCGAGAAGGTGGCCGTCTGGCCCAGCAGGATGCCGTTGTTGGGGTTGCCGCCGCCGGCGAAGTTCGGCCCCGTGCCCATGCCCATGTCGAAGTAGGTGGGCAGCTGCGGGGAGTGGATGGAGTTCGGCAGCACGGCCCCGACGTTGAACAGCTGGAAGCTGGGGTTGGTGGAGGCGAGGACGCTGGCGCTCAAGATTCCGGCTCCAATCCCATCCAGCGGCAGGCCAAAGGCGAAGCCGGTGATCATGCCCTGGGTGCTGGTGGTGTTCAGGATGCTGAAGTCGGCGACGTGGGTCAGCGGGTTATAGTCCACGCCCACCTGCGCGCGCAGGGTCTGGTCGTTGATTCCGGCCACCTCGAAGGTGAAGGCAAAGGCGCTGGCGGCGCTGGCCAGCAGGCCCACAAGCATTGCGACTGCGATCAGGCTCTTCCTCATGACTCCCCCCGTTTATCCCGCCCGACATGGGCTTCAGTTTCGATTTATCGGTCGTCGCCCGACCTTTCTTTACCCCTGGGCGGCCCCGGCCCGTGCGGCGGGCAGGCCTTTCCCGGCAGGCGGCGCGTCTGTAGTTATACAGTATGACATTATCTGGCTTTACGCAAGCCCTTTTCAAATTTTTATTCCTTTTAATTTCATATTATTGGAAATATATTTACGTAGGTGCACACAAAGGCCTGCCCTTATACGATATAACATCCTCCCGGCGTGCCTCTTCAGCGGCCCTGGACCGGGGCCGCGTCCTCTCCGGGCCTTGGGCCGCCCACCTTGATTCTTGCCGCCCTTTTCCCTATCGTCCGCTCACTCTCTGCCGCAGACAAAGGAGCCGCCCATGCCCCAGATCACCCTTGCCGGACGCGCCATCGGACCGGACTTCCCGCCCCTGGTCATCGCCGAGATCGGCATCAACCACGAGGGCGACTACGCCAAGGCCGAGCGCATGGTGCGCGACGCCCACGCCGTGGGCTGCGAGTGCGTGAAGTTCCAGTGCCACGTGGTGGAGGACGAGATGAGCCCGCAGGCCAGGTCGGTGATCCCCGGCAACGCCGACGTCTCCATCTTTGAAATCATGGAGCGCTGCCAGCTCTGCGAGGCCGACGAGCGCCGGCTCATGGACCTGGTGCAATCCCTGGGCATGGTCTACCTGTCCACTCCCTTTTCCCGCGCCGCGGCCGACCGTCTGGAGTCCATGGGCGTGTGCGGCTACAAGATCGGCTCCGGCGAATGCAACAACTACCCGCTGGTGGACCACATCGCCTCCTTCGGCAAGCCGGTCATCCTGTCCACGGGCATGAACGGCATGCAGAGCGTGGCCAAGAGCGTGGAGATTCTGCGCCGGCGGGGGGTCCCCTTCGGGCTCATGCACACCACCAGCATGTACCCCACCCCGCCTTCGAAGGTGCGCCTGGGGGCCATGGTGGAGTTCAGGGAGGCCTTCCCCGACGCCGTGGTGGGCCTGTCCGACCACACCCTCACCATCTACCCCTGCCTGGGGGCCGTGGCCCTGGGCGCGAGCATGCTGGAGCGCCACTACACCTCGGACAAATCCTGGCCCGGCCCGGACGTGTTTTTGTCCATGGACCCGCAGGAGATGAAGAGCCTCATCGAGGGCTCCAGGCTCATCCATGCGGCCCTGGGCGGCACCAAGGCCATTTTGCCCGAGGAGCAGGTGACCATCGACTTCGCCTACGCCTCCTGCGTCACCATCGCGCCAGTGAAGAAGGGCGAGGCCCTCACCAAGGCCAACCTCTGGGTCAAGCGGCCCGGCACGGGCCAGATTTTGGCCGAGCACTTCGAGGGGCTTTTGGGCCGCGCGGCCGCGGTGGACATGGACAAGGACACCCAGCTCGCCTGGGACATGCTGGACGGCGGGAGGAAGTAATGGAGCTTGCGGGCAGGAAGATCCTGGTCACGGGCGCGGGCGGGTTCATCGGCTCGCACCTGGTGGAGCGGCTGCTGCGCGAGGGGCATGACGTGCGCGCCTTCGTGCACTACAACGCCTTTTCCTCCTGGGGCTGGCTGGACAGCCTGGAGCCGGAGCTGAAAAAGGGCCTGGACGTGTTCCAGGGCGACATCCGCGACCCCAACGGCGTGCGCACGGCCATGCGCGGCTGCGGGGTGGTGCTGCACCTGGCCGCGCTCATCGCCATCCCCTATTCCTATCACTCCCCCGACACCTACGTGCAGACCAACGTGGCCGGCACCCTGAACATCGTCCAGGCGGCCCGCGACCTCGACGTCCAGAAGGTGGTGCACACCTCCACCAGCGAGGTCTACGGCACGGCGCGCTTCGTGCCCATCACCGAGGAGCACCCGCTCCAGGGCCAGTCGCCCTATTCGGCCACCAAGATCGGCGCGGACCAGCTGGCCCTGTCCTTCCACGCCGCCTTCGGCACGCCCGTGGCCGTTATCCGGCCCTTCAACACCTACGGCCCGCGCCAGAGCGCCCGCGCCGTCATCCCCACCATCATCACCCAGATCGCCGCGGGCAAGCGCTCCATCAAGCTCGGCGCGCTCTCCCCCACGCGGGACTTCAACTTCGTCTCCGACACCGTGGGCGGGTTCATCGCCGTGGCCCGGTCCGACGCCGCCGTGGGCGAGGTCATCAACGTGGGCAGCGGGTTTGAGGTCAGCATCGGCGACACGGCCAAGCGCATCGCGCATGTCATGGGCGCGGACATCGAGATCGTGTGCGACGAGGCGCGCCTGCGGCCCGAGAAGAGCGAGGTGGAGCGCCTGTTCGCGGGCAACGCCAAGGCGCTGCGGCTCTGCGGCTGGGCCCCGGCCTACGGCGGCCTGGACGGCTTTGACCGGGGCCTGGCCGAGACCGCGCGCTGGTTCGCCGACCCGGAGAACCGCAAGGCCTACAAAACCGACCAGTACAACATCTAGGCGCGGCCGTGCCGGACAGTCTCGCAGCAACCGCAGCCCCCCAGTCCGCCGCCCGCTTCGGCCGGGCCGTGGTCTTCGGCGCCTGCGGCTTCCTGGGCCGCGAGGTCGTGCGCCGGCTCTCGGCCTCCGGGGCGCTGGTGCTGGGCGTGGACACCCGGCCCTGGCCCGGCGCGCTGCCGGCAGGCTACAGCCACAATGCCGAGGGCTCGGACGCCCTGGCCGAGGCCGCAGCGCATCTCGGTGCAGGCCAGGGGGCCTTGTCTCCTGGCCCCCCCAACGGGATTCCAAAGGGCCAAGGCCATTTGGCCGGGGTGCAGGGGGCGGAGCCCCCGGCAGGGGCCAGGGGCAGAGCCCCGGCGGCCTTCTTCCATCTGGCGGGCCTGGCCGACGCGGGCGCCTGCCAGCGCGACCCGGACCTGGCCCGGCGGCTCAACGTGGACCTGGTGGCCCTGGCCCTGGACGCCTTGTCCAACACGCCCTGCGCCTTTGTCTTTCCCTCCACGGGCATCGTCTACGGCGACGCCCTGGACCGCCCGGCCCGGGAGGACGACCCGCTGCTGCCCCAGGCGGAATACGCGCGCGGCAAGATCGAGGCCGAGGGCCTGGTGCGCGCGGCCTGCGCCGCTGGGCCGCTGCGGGGGGCCATCGCCCGGCTGTCCAACCTCTACGGCCCCGGCGGCGCCGAGAACACCGTGCTCGGGCGCATCCTGGCCCAGGCGCGCGCCGGCGGGCCGCTGCAGGTCTGGGACGAGAGCCCGGTGCGCGATTTCCTCCACGTTTCCGATGCCGCCGAGGGGCTCCTCCGCCTGGGCCTGGCCGCGCTGGAGCTCGAAAGCCCGGCCGGGGCCCTCACGGCCAACCTGTCCACGGGCGTGGGCACCTCCGTGGGAGGGCTCATTGACCTTTGCGCAGAACTTTTCCATACTCCGCGCCTTCCGCAGGAGCGGGAGCCCGGCCCGGCCGCGCGCGCCTCGACCCTGGTGCTGGACAACGGCCGGCTTGCCGCGCTCACGGGCTGGCGGCCGCAGACGGACCTGCGCCTGGGCCTGAAACGGAGCATCACCGGCGGCGACGCCGCATAGGACGACAATGACACAGAAGCGCAAAATCGCCATCTTCACGGGCAACCGGGCCGAGTACGGCCTGCAGTTCCCCATCATCAAGGCCATCAATGCACACCCGGACCTCGAGGGCTTCCTCTTCGTGGGCGGCGCGCACCTGGACGAGGACTTCGGCGCGACGAAAAGCGAGATCGAGCGCGACGGCTTCGCCATCCACGCGGAAGTGAAGATGACCATGCGCCACGACACCCTGGCCGCCACGGCCCAGGCCATCGGCACGGGCATCGTCAGCCTGTCCGAGAGCCTGGACGCCCTCAGGCCCGACTTCTTCGTGGTCTACGCCGACCGCTTCGAGGGCCTGGCCGCCGTGGTGGCCGGAACCCAGATGGGCATCCCCACCGCGCACATCGAGGGCGGCGACATCACCGAGGGCGGCGCCCTGGACGACTCCGTGCGCCACGCCATGACCAAGCTCGCGCACCTGCACTTCACCACCAACGAGGAGGCCGCGGAGCGCGTGCGCAGACTGGGCGAGGAGCCCTGGCGCGTCCACAACGTCGGCTTTCCGGCCCTGGACCTCATCAGCCAGGGCAACTACGCAAGCCCGGAGGAGCTCGGCCAGCGCTACGGCCTGGACCCGGCGCGGCCCGTGGTCATCTTCACCCAGCACAGCGTGACCACGGAGTTCGAGGACGCCGCGGCCCAGGTGCGCCCGGCCCTGGCGGCCATGCGCCGCCTGGCGGCCGAGGGCGTGCAGGTGGTCCTGACCTATCCCAACAACGACGCCGGCGGCAAAGCCATCATCCAGGAGCTGGAGCGGGTGGCGGCCGAGAAGCTGCCGAACGTCCAGGTGCACAAGAGCCTGGGCCGCCGCAACTACCACGGCGTGCTGCACCTCTGCGGGGCGGCCGGGCGCGGGGTGTACGCGGGCAATTCGTCCAGCGGCATCAAGGAGACGGCCATCTTCGGCTGTCCGGTGGTGAACATCGGCAGCCGCCAGCAGGGCCGCCTGCGCGCGGACAACGTGGTGGACACCGGCTACGACGAGCAGGAGATCTACGCCGCCTGCGTGCGCGGCATCCATGACGACGCCTGGCGCGCCCATTGCGCCACGGTGGTCAATCCCTACGGCTCGGGCAACGCCGGGCCGCGCATCGCCGAGGTGCTGGCCACCACGCCGCTGACCCCGGCGCTGGTGCAGAAGAAGATGACCTTCTAGCCCCGCCCGGAGCGCCAGCCCACCCTGGGGCGCACAGGAGGCAAGGACATGCACATGGACAAGTGGAAAAGCGTGCTCATCGGACCGGAGACCCCCTCCATCGACGCCGTGCGCCTCATCGACTCCTCGCGCCTGCAGATCGCGCTGGTGGTGGACCAGGGCGGGCGGCTGCTCGGCACGGTCACCGACGGCGACGTGCGCCGGGCCATCCTGGCGGGCAAGGCGCTCAGCTGCCCCGTGTCCGAGATCATGTTCCGCACGCCCACCACGGCCCCGCCCGAGGCCGACCGCGAGACCCTGCTCGGGGTCATGCAGGCCAAGGTCCTGCGCCAGATCCCCATCGTGGACGAATGCGGCCGCGTCATGGGCCTGGAGACCATGATGGACCTGCTGGCGCGGCAGGTGCTGCCCAATGCGGTGGTGCTCATGGCCGGGGGCCGGGGCCAGCGCCTGCGCCCGCTGACCGACCTGTGCCCCAAGCCGCTGCTGCGCATCGGCGACAAGCCCATCCTGGAGATCATCCTGGAGAACTTCGTGGCCCAGGGCTTCCGCAAGTTCTTCATCTCCGTGAACTACATGGCCGACAAGGTGGAGGAGCACTTCGCGGGCGGCGAACGCTTCGGCGTCTCCATCGAGTACCTCCGCGAGGACCAGCCCCTGGGCACCGCCGGGGCGCTGAAGCTTCTGCCCGACATGGGCGATCTGCCCTTTCTGGTCATGAACGGCGACCTGCTCACCAAGGTCAACTTCTCCCACCTCCTCGACTTCCACACCGGACAGCAGGCCTCGGCCACCATGTGCGTGCGCCCCTACACCGCAACCATCCCCTTCGGGGTGGTGCATGTGGACGACCACAAGCTGGTGCGCATCGAGGAGAAGCCCTCCCAGACCGTGTTCGTCAATGCGGGCATCTACGCCCTGTCGCCCTCGGCCCTGGCCCAGATCCCCGGCGACGAGCCCTACGACATGCCCATGCTCTTCCAGGCCCTCATGCGGCGCGGGGAGGCAGCGCTGGTCTTCCCGGTGCGCGAATACTGGATCGACATCGGCCGCGTGGGCGACTACGAAAAGGCCCAAACCGACTACATCCGGCACTTCGCCTAGGCCCGCCACGCCGAAAAGGCTTGCCCAAAAGCCGCGCGTTGTCGTATGCTTCCATCATGTCTCCTCGCGCCCGCCTTCTGCCGCTCTTTGCGGCCCTGTGCCTGCTGCTGTGCCTGCCGGCCCCCGCGCCTGCGGCGCAGACCCTGGTGCTGAACACCGACTGCGCGCCCCCCCACGCCCGACCCGACGGCAGCGGCTTTGACGACCGCATCGTGGCCGAGGCCTTCCGCCGCATCGGGGTGCCCGTGCGGCTCTTGATCCTGCCCTCGGAGCGCTGCCTGTACAACTCCAACCAGGGCATAGACGACGGCAACTACGTGCGCATCGCCGGGCTGGAGAGGCTCTACCCGAACCTGGTCATGGTGCCCGAGCCCATGACCACCTTCCCCTTCACCGCCTTCACCCGCGACCCGACCCTCCGGCTGGACGGCTGGGCCGGTCTGCAGGGCCACCAGGTGGCCTACGTCATCGGCTGGAAGCTGGTGGAGCAGAACCTCGCGGGCGTGAAGGGCGCCCACGGCCTGCGCGACGAGGAGGGCCTCTTCGCCCTGCTGGACAAGGGCCGGGCCGGGATCGTCGTCGGCTCCCTGCACACCGGGCAGGAGATCATCCGCCGCAAGGGCTACCAGGGCATATACGCCATCCTCCCGTCCCTGGCCACCAGGCCCATGTACATCTACCTGCACAAGCGCCACGCGGAGCTCGTGCCCAGGCTGGCCGAGGCCCTGCGCCAGATGCGGCGCGAGGGCGTCATCGAGCGCCTGACCAGGGCCGGGCTGGAGGAGGCGCAGCCATGAACGCCAACGGCCTTCCCCTGGCTGCCCGCACCCCCGGGCTGCGCCTGGCGCTGCTGCTTGCCTGCCTGCTGCTGTGCCTGCCGGCCCCTGCGCCTGCGGCGCAGACCCTGGTGCTGAACACCGACGACTCCTCGCCCATGGCCCGGCCGGACGGCTCGGGCATCGCCGACCGCATCGTGGCCGAGGCCTTCCGGCGCATCGGGGTGCCCGTGCGGCTGGTCATCCTGCCCTCGGAGCGCTGCCTGCTGAACGCCAACGCGGGCATCGACGACGGCAACTACGACCGCGCCGCCGGGGTGGAGCGCCAGTACCCGAACCTGGTCCTGGTGCCCGAGCCCATGGGCACCTTCCCCTTCACCGCCTTCACCCGCGATCCCGGCCTGAAGCTCTCCGGCTGGGCCGACCTGCGCAGCCGCGAGGTGGCCTATGTCCACGGCTGGAAGGTGGTGGAGCGCAACCTCGGCCTCCTCGGGAAGGCCACCAAAATGCGCGACGAGGAGGCCGTGCTGGCCATGGTGGCCGGCGGCAGGGCCGCGGTTGGCATCGCCAACCTCTACACCGGCCAGGAGATCATCCGCCGCAAGGGCTACCAGGGCACCCGGGCCGTCCTTCCGCCCCTGGCCGACCCGCCCATGCACATCTACCTGCACAAGCGCCACGCGGAGCTCGTGCCCAGGCTGGCCGAGGCCCTGCGCCAGATGCGGCGCGAGGGCGTCATCGAGCGCCTGACCAGGACCGGGCTGGAGGAGGCGCAGCCATGAACGTCCCGCCCCTGGCTGTCCAAAAGCCCCTGAACCGCCGCCTGCTCAAGCGCGTCCTGGGCTTCAGCGCGGCGTTCCTGCCCTTCCTGTTCGCGGCCAACGCCTGGTGGGCCTATGACGTCTCCCTGCGCGCCCTGCACCAGAATCTCGCGGTCATCGAGCAGACCTCGGCCCGCAGCGTGGCCAACTTCCTCTGGGAGTTCGACCAGGAGCGGCTGAACCTGCAGGTGGGGGGCCTCCTCCATTTCAAGCACATCAGCTATGCCGCGGTGCGCGACCAGGACGGCCTCGTGGCCCAGGCCGGCGAGCCCCGGGCGGAGGGCGTGCTGGAGCGCGAGTTCCCGCTGACCGAGGTGCACGAGGGCAAGCGCCAGGTGCTGGGCGTGCTGCACGTCCAGGCCGACCTCCGGAAGTCCTGGCGCGAGGCCCTGGACACCACCCTGCGGGCCATGGCCTTCAGCGCCACGCTGGTCTTCCTGGTGGCGGGCCTGGTGTTCTGGCTCACCAGCAGCATGATCTCCCGGCACCTCGCCGCCTTTGCCCGGCACTTCCGGTCCTTCAGCCTGGAGAAGGAGTCTCCGCCCCTGGTCCTGGAGAAAAAGCCCTCCGGGGACGAGCTGGATGTGCTGGCCCAGGCCGTGAACGCCATGCAGGCCGGCCTGGCCATGTCCTTCGCCCAGGTGCAGGAGATCCAGGCCGAGGTGCGCAGCCTGGCGCGCTTCCCCCAGGAGAACCCGAGCCCCGTGATGCACGCCTCGGCCGAGGCGCTGCTGCTCAAGGCCAACCCGGCCAGCGCGGCGCTTTTGGCCCATCTCGGCGTCCAGGAGGGCCAGCGGCTTCCGGACCCCTACGCCGCCTCCATCGCCCGCGCCCTGGCCAGCGGAAAGGTGCAGCATTTCGATGTCGAGTTCGGCGGGCGGTTCTTCGCCTTCGCCGCGCGCACCATCGCCACCGACGACACCGTCAACCTCTACGGCCTGGACATCACCGAGCGCAAACAAGCCGAGGAGGCCCTGCGCAGGCAGGTCCTCGCCCTGACCCAGCCCCTGGAGAGCCCGGCGTCCATCCGCTTTGCGGACCTGTTCAACCTGGAGGACATCCAGCGCATCCAGGACACCTTCGCCGAGTCCATGAACGTGGCCTCCATCATCACCAGCCCGGACGGCGTGCCCATCACCCGGCCGAGCAACTTCTGCCGGCTCTGCCGCGACGTCATCCGCAAGACCGGGAAGGGCCTGGCCAACTGCTACGCCTCCGACGCCCAGCTGGGCCGCCCCAACCTCTCCGGACCGAACATCCAGCCCTGCCTGAGCGGGGGGCTCTGGGACGCGGGCGCCAGCATCAGCATCGGCGGCCAGCACATCGCCAACTGGCTCATCGGCCAGGTGCGCAACGAAGCCCAGGACGAGGCCGGCATGCTGCGCTACGCCACGGAGATCGGCGCGGACCCGGAGGACTTCAAGGCCGCCCTGGCCGAGGTCCCGGTCATGTCCACGCAGCAGTTTGAAAAGGTGGCCAGGGCCCTGTTCCTGATCTCCTCGGAGCTGTCCCTGCGGGCCTACCAGAACGTGCAGCAGGCGCGCTTCATCCATGCGCGCCAGAAGGCCGAGGAGCACGTGCGGCGCCTGCTGGCCCGGCAGCAGTGCCTGGTGCGGGTGCTGCAGCACAGGGCGCCCTCGGTGCAGGAGTTCCTGGACTACTGCCTGTCCGAGGCCCTGAAGCTGACCGAGAGCCGCTTCGGCTACATCTACCACTACAGCGAAGATGCCCGCCAGTTCGTGCTCAACAGCTGGTCCGGGGAGGTCATGCAGGAGTGTACGGTCAAGGGCGCGACGCAGGTCTACGAGCTCGACAAGACCGGCATCTGGGGCGAGGTGGTGCGCCAGAGGAAGCCCATCATCGTCAACGACTTCCAGGCCCCGCACCCGCTCAAGCGCGGCTACCCCGAGGGCCATGTGCAGCTCGACAACTTCATGAGCGTGCCCGTGTTCCGCGAGGACCGCATCATCGCCGTGGCCGGGGTGGGCAACAGGAGCGGGGACTACCTGGAGGCGGACCTGCTGCAGCTCTCCCTGTTCATGGACGCCTGCTGGCAGGTGGTGGGCCGCCTGGACGCCGAGGCCGGCGTGCTGCGCTCCCTGCACGAGAAGGAGATCCTGCTGAAGGAGATCCACCACCGGGTGAAGAACAACCTCCAGCTCATCTCCAGCCTGCTCTTCCTCCAGGCGGAGTACGTCATCGAGCCCCTGGACCGGGCCATGTTCGACGAGAGCCAGAAGCGCATCTCGGCCATGGCCCTGGTGCACGAGGAGCTCTACGGCTCAAGCGACCTCTCCAGCGTGGGCATGGCCGACTTCGTGCCCCGGCTGGTGGACCGCGTGCTGGCCAGCGCGGATGTGCAGGTGCTTGCGGAGTACCGGGTGGAGGACGTGCGCCTGCCCGTCACCCGGTCCATCCCCTGCGGATTGGTGCTCAACGAGCTGACCATGAACGCCGTGAAGCACGCCTTCCGTGACGGCCGCAAGGGCAGCCTGCTCGTGGCCCTGCGGCAGGCCGACGGGCAGCTCGAGCTGACGGTGGAGGACAACGGGCCGGGACTGCCCAAGGGGTTCGACCTGGAGGGCTCCTCCACCCTGGGCCTGACCCTGATCACCAGCCTGGCGCTCCAGCTCGCGGGGAGCATCCAGGCGGAGAACACCGGCGCCGGGGCGCGCTTCATCCTGCGCTTCCCCCTGGAGGAGAAGCCGTGAGCCCCGCTGGCCTGAACATCCTCCTGGTGGAGGACGAGCGCGTCATCTCCCTGGCCATGGAGCTGCTTATCCGCAAGCTGGGGCACAGGGTGGGCGCCAGCGTGTCCTCCGGCGAGGAGGCCCTGGCCGTCCTGGACAGCGTGCGCCCGGACCTGGTGCTCATGGACATCCACCTTCAGGGCGAGCTGGACGGCATCGAGACCGCCCGGCAAATCCGCGGACTGGGCGGGCCGCCCCTGGCCTTCGTCACGGCCTACACCGACCCGGAAACCCAGGCCAGGGCCCTGGCCACAGACCCCCTGGCCTTCCCTGTCCAAGCCCATAAGCCCGGCGGACATCCGCGGCCTGGTGCTCCAGGTGCCGACGCCTGGCGGTTGCGGGGATGTCATGTAAGGCGTAGACCGGCAGCAGGCATGTTCCATTGCTCGACAACGGCTGAGCCGGCAGGGGGAGGTGCATGAGGATACCATTCGGGAAGCCCGGCGTTTCCTGCTTTCTCTTCGCGCTGCTCCTGGCGGCCTTCAACTGGCCGCTGCTCAGCATCCCCGGACCGGAGCGCCTGTTCGCCTGGCTTTTCGCGGCCTGGGCCCTGGCCATCGCCCTCCTGGGCCTGGTGGCCAGCGGGTCCCGGGCCGAGGAGGCCCAGGCCGCGGCCCCCCCCGCGCCGAAGGGGCCGGAGCGGGCCGAGGCGGGCCCGGGAGCGGAAGACCCCGGGCCGGACCAGGGGCCAGGGGCCGGAGGCGGCGATGTTTAGCCCGCCCCTGGTGCTGCTGCTCCTGACGGCCTACATCGCCGGCCTGTTCCTCCTGGCCCGGTGGGCCGAGCGCCGCTCGGAGGCGGGCCGCCCGGTGACGGACAATCCCTGGGTCTACGCCCTCTCCCTGGCCACCTACTGCACCAGCTGGACCTTCTACGGCTCCGTGGGCAAGGCCGTGGACTCGGGCCTGCTGTTCCTGACCATCTACATCGGCCCGACCATCATCGCCGCCCTGTGGTGGCTGCTGTTGCGCAAGCTCGTGCGCATCAAGTCGAGCTTCCACATCACCAGCATCGCCGACCTGCTGGCCGCGCGCTACGGCAAGAGCCACCGCATCGCGGCCCTGGCCACCACCGTGGCCTTCGTGGGCAGCGTGCCCTACGTGGCGCTGCAGCTCAAGAGCGTCATCTCCACCTTCTCCCTGGTGGCCGGGGGCGCCTCGCCCCTGCTGGACTTCATCGGCCCGCTGGTGGTGGCCCTCATGATCAGCTACACCATCCTGCTCGGCGTGCGGCGCATGGACCCCACGGACCGCCACCCCGGCATGATCGCCACGGTCACCGCCGAGGCCGTGATCAAGCTGGCGGCCCTGGTCGGCGTGGGCGTGTTCGCCGTGTTCGTGCTGAACAACGGCCTGCCCGACCTTCTGGACAACCTGCCGCCGGAGCGGCTGGCGCGGATCCTGTCCCTGAACAGCCCGGCCGGCTCGCCCTATGTCCTCTGGGCCAGCTACCTGCTGCTGGCCATGTCGGCCATCCTCTTCCTGCCGCACCAGTTCCACCTGGCCGTGGTGGAGAACGCCGACGAGTCCCACATCCGCACGGCCGCCTGGGTCTTCCCGCTGTACCTGCTGGTCATCAACGCCTTTGTGGTGCCCATCGCCGTGGCCGGCCTGGCCGACGGGCTGGACCCGGCCCGGGCCGACACCTTCGTGCTGGGCCTGCCCCTGGCCCACGGCCAGCCCGCCCTGGCGCTGCTGGTCTTCTTGGGCGGGTTTTCCGCGGCCATGGGCATGGTCATGGTCTCCTCCATGACCAACGCGGTGATGCTGACCAACCACGTGCTGCTGCCGGTCATCGAGCGGGTGCCGCCCCTGCGCTTCCTGAAGCGCCGCCTGCTGCAGTGCCGCTGGGGCTGCGTGGCCTTCCTCATCCTGGTGTCCTACTGGTTCGAATCCGTGGTGGGCGAGTCCTACATCCTGGTGAACATCGGCATCATCGCCTTCGGGGCGGTGCTGCAGTTCGCCCCGGCCATCCTGGGCGGCATCTTCTGGCGCGGGGGCACCAGGACCGGAGCCCTGGCGGGCCTCGGCGCAGGGTGCGCGCTCTGGATGCACACCATGCTCCTGCCGGCCCTGAGCAAGAGCGGCGAAATCTGGGACGGCCCGCTGCACGACGGCCTGTTCGGGCTGTCCTTCCTGCGGCCCGAGGCCCTCTTCGGCCTCACCGGGCTCGATCCGGTGAGCCATGCGGTGTTCTGGACCCTCTTCTTCAACGTGGGCCTGTATGTCCTGGTCTCCCTGTTGAGCCGCCAGTCGCGCGAGGAGATGGCGGTGCTGGACGAGTTCCTGGGCCAGGCCGCCGCGCGCGAACGCGAGGCCGGCCCGCAGGTGGAGGCGGACATCGACCTGGCGGAGAAGTGCCGGCTCATGGAACAGGCCCTGGCGGAGTATCTGCCCAAGGCCGAGGGGCGCGAGCTCATCCTCGGCAGCATGCGCGCCCTGGGCCTCTTCGGCCAGGACCGCATCTCCGTGTCCATGCTGGCCGCGCTCTACGCCGAGGTGGAGAAGGCCTTCGCCGGCTCGGTGGGCGCGGCCGCGGCCCACAAGGCCATGAGCAAGGCCGGGGTGTTCACCCTCGCCGAGACCCGGGTCCTGAGCGACGTGTACGGCGGCATGCTGGCCCGGATGCGCATCACGCCGGAGGAGATGGTCCGCCGCATCGACTACCACATCGAGCGCGAACGCCTGCTGACCCGCCACGCCGAGGAGCTCAAGGAGACCATCCGCCTGCGCGAGGAGGAGATCGTCCAGCGCCAGCGCGTGGAGGAGGCCCTGCGCACGGCCGAGGAAAAGTACCGCGGCATCTTCCTGAACGCGCCCGAGGGCATCTTCCAGACCACGCCGGAGGGGGGCTTCCTCTCCGCCAACCCGGCCATGGCCCATATCCTGGGCTACGCCACGGTGGAGGAGCTGGTGGCCCAGGTCACGGACCCGGGCAAGCAGATCTACGCCTATCCCCTGAGCCGGGCCAGGTTCCTCAGGGTGCTCTCCGACACCGGCGCGGTGGACGGCATGGAGATCCCCATGCGCAAGAAGGACGGCAGCATCATCTGGTGCTCCTTCATCGCCAGGGGTGTGCGCGACGCCGACGGCAACCTGTTGCGCATCGAGGGCCTGGTGGCGGACATCACCGAGCGCAAGCGCGCCGTGGAGGAGCTGCGCGAAAGCGAGGCGCGCATCCGGGCCCTGTTCAACGCCACCTCGGATTCGGCCATCCTCATGGACACCGAAGGCCTCATCCTGGCCATCAACGAGCACGGCGCCAGGCGCCGCGGCCTGACCCCGGA
This sequence comes from Pseudomonadota bacterium, assembly GCA_018822105.1. Classification (GTDB taxonomy): domain Bacteria; phylum Desulfobacterota; class Desulfovibrionia; order Desulfovibrionales; family Desulfovibrionaceae; genus Humidesulfovibrio. Next base: position 47,898 of record JAHJLB010000062.1, on the reverse strand, counting down.
GGAGATGACCGGCCACTACATCTACGACCACCTGCCGCCCAACGCCTCCGAGATCCGCCGGCTGCAGACCCAGGAGGCCCTGCGCACCAGGAGCCCGCGCACCTTCGAGGAGCAGCGCGACGAGTTCTTCTACTCGGTCACCATCTACCCCATCCTGGACAGCGATGGCGTGCCCCGGCAGCTGGCCAGCTTCTCCCGCGACATCACCGCGCGCAAGGAGTCCGAGGAGACCATCCGGCGCCTGAACGAGGGCCTTGAGCTGCGCGTGCACGAGCGCACCCGGCAGCTGGAGGAGGCCAACCAGGAGCTCAAGGAGACCCTGGAGCAGCTCACCCGCGCGCACAAGCAGCTGGTGGAGTCGGAAAAGATGGCCTCCCTCGGCGGGCTTGTGGCGGGCGTGGCCCACGAGATCAACACCCCGGTGGGCATCGGCGTCACCGCGGCCTCGCATCTGGAGCTCAAGACCAAGGCCGTGCTGGAGGAATACCGGGCCGGGGGGCTGAAGCGCTCGAGCCTGGAGGAGTTCCTGGGCGTCTGCGACGAGTCCACGCGCATGATCCTGGGCAACCTGCGCCGGGCCTCGGACCTCATCCGCAGCTTCAAGCAGGTGGCCGTGGACCGCTCCACCGAGGAGCGCAGAATGTTTTTCCTGCGGGGCTACCTGGAGGAGGTGCTGCTGTCGCTCAGGCCGCACCTCAAGAAGACGGCCATCACCCTGGAGCTGCTCTGCGATCCGGAGCTCGAGATCGACTCCTATCCCGGCGCCTTCTCCCAGATTCTGACCAACCTGGTGATGAACTCCCTGCTGCACGCCTTCGACCCGGGCCAGGCCGGGCGCATCACCCTGAGCGCCGCCGTGGAGCAGGACCGCCTCATCGTTGCCTATGCGGATAACGGAAAAGGCATCGCGCCGGAACATCTGGACAAGATATTCGAGCCATTCTACACTACAAAGCGTGGACGGGGAGGAACGGGCCTGGGCCTGCACATCCTCTACAACATCGTGACCCAGCGCCTCTCCGGCACCATACGTTGCGAAAGCCTTCCAGGCCAGGGCACCACGTTCACTCTGGACCTACCGCTTGGCGGATTGAGGACACCATGACGGCACAGACAGGCGACGATATCATCTTTCAGGACGAACCGCCGGTCAAGGATGCCGTTGGTCGCGACTGCCCAGCCGTGACCGGCGGCATGTGGAAAATCCTCATCGTGGACGACGAGGCCGAGGTCCACGACGTCACCAAGCTGGTGCTCTCCGGCTTCACCTACAAGGGCCGGGGGCTCCATTTCCTTTCCGCCTTCACCGGACGCGAGGCCCGGGAGCTGCTCGTCGCGCACCCGGACATCGTGGTCATCCTCCTCGACGTGGTCATGGAGGAGAACGACACGGGCCTCAAGCTGGTCCAGTACATCCGCGAGGTCATGCAGAACCATTTCGTGCGCATCATCCTGCGCACTGGCCAGCCCGGCCAGGCCCCGGAAGAGCGCGTCATCATTGAGTTCGACATCAACGACTACAAGGAAAAGACCGAGCTCACGGCCCAGAAGCTCATCACGACCATCGTCTCGGCCCTGCGCACCAGCTGCGACATCGCCACCATCGAGGCCAACCGCCGCGGCCTGGAGAAGATCATCGAGGCCTCGGAGAACATCTTCGAGCTGCAGTCCCTGGAGAAGTTCTCCACCGGCGTGCTGACCCAGCTCACCGCCCTTTTGGCCCTCCAGCGCGACGCCCTGGTCTGCCAGGCCTCGGGCTTCGCCGCCGTGGGCCACCAGGGCCAATTCAGCATCCTGGCCGCCACGGGCGAATTCCAGCAGCACATCCGCAAGAACGTCGAGGACGTCCTGCCCGCGGAGATCCACGAAATCTTCGTGCGCACCGTGCAGCAGCGCAGCAGCCTGTTCTTCAACGGCAAGCGCTACATGGGCTATTTCTGCAGCCGCAACGGCTCCGAGAGCGTCATCTATCTGGAGGGCTGCGTGCAGCTCTCCGACCTGGACCGGCAGCTGGTGGAGATCTTCTTCGCCAACGTGTCCATCGCCTTCGACAACCTGCACCTGAACAAAGAGGTCGAGGACACCCAGCGGGAGATCATCCACACCCTGGGGGAGACCATCGAATGGCGCTCGCACGAGACCGGCAACCATGTGCGCCGCGTGGCCGAGTACATCTACATCCTGGCCAAGCGCTTCGGCCTGCCCGAGGCCGAGTGCCAGCTCTTGCGCCTGGCCGCGCCCATGCACGACGTGGGCAAGCTGGGCATCCCGGACAGCGTGCTGAACAAGCCCGGCCTGCTCACCCCCGAGGAGCTCATCCTCATCCAGACCCACCCGGCCATCGGCTACGAGATCCTCAAGTCTTCGCAGCGCCCCATGCTCAAGGCCGCGGCCGTCATCTCCCTGCACCACCACGAGCGCTATGACGGCACCGGCTACCCCTCGAGCCTGGCCAGGGAAGGCATCCACGTCTACGGGCGGCTGGGCGCCGTGGCCGACGTCTTCGACGCGCTCATGAGCGACCGCATCTACCGCCCGGCCTGGCCCGTGGCCCAGGTGGCCGAGCATTTCCTCAAGGAGCGCGGCCGGCACTTCGACCCGCGCATGACCGACATCCTGCTGGAAAATCTGGACGAATTCCTGTCCATCCGCGAGACCTACAAGGACTAGCAGCGGACCAGCAGCGCCCAGGCGCGGCGAAAAGAAAGGGCGGCCCAAGCGGACCGCCCTTCTTCGTCGTGACGAAGGGGGAACGCGGACGCCCTATTCCAGGCCTTCCTCGCGGCCCAGCTCCAGCAGGCGCGCGGCGTAGGCCTGGCGCAGCTGCTCCATGTAGACCGTGTCGATGGGGCCCTTCCAGGTGACCACCTCGGCATAGCGCTTGGGGATCTTGGCGGCCATGGGGTTCAGGCCCGTGCGCATCCGCAGGCGCCAGCGCAGCTTCTGGATGGCCTCGCCGGCCTGGGACAGGTTCGCGGCCACGCCCTGGTAGCCCAGGCTGTTCAGGGCGTCCTTCATGCGCTCCTCGGTGAACACCCCGCGCGCGAACAGGCAGCCGACCATGCTCGTGAGCACGCAGCGGCTGGCCTCGTCCTTGACGAACCCGGCCACGATCTTGGCGGCGTCCTTGTCCTGGGCCTTCTGGTCCGCCGAATAGGCGCTGGAGTCCAGGTGCGAGTGCCGGAAGCTCAGGGCCTCGGACACGAAGAAGGTCTCGCCCGTGGCGTAGCCGGCCATCTCCTGGCCCAGTACGCAGGCGAAGTCCTCGCCCTTGTAGCGCTTCGCCGCCACCAGGGTGCCCTGGGCCAACAGGCGGTAGAACTCGTTGGTGGCCGCGCCCAGGTGGCGGATGGCGGCCTTGTAGCCCTCGGGCTCGCCGAAGGCCAGCGGGGTCAGGGTCTCGGCCTCGGTGATGAGGCCCTTCTCCAGGGCCTCCGTGGCCCAGGCCAGGGCCACGCCGCCGCTCATGCAGTCCAGGCCCTCGCGCTCCACGGCGTCCATGAGCCCCAGCACCTTGAACCCGTCGCCGAAGCCCAGCATGGAGCCCAGGGAGAAGATGGGCTCATAGTCGTAGGCCACCTGGCGGTAGAGGTAGCGGTTGTCGGCCATGAACTTCTCGCGCAGATACCCGATGTGGATGCAGCCCACGGGGCAGCCGGAGCAGGCCGCGTTGCGCAGGAGCATGTCCTTGGCGAAGCGCTCGCCGCTGATGCCCTCGATGCGCCCGGGGTCGCTGGTGGCCTGGAGGTTGCGCCAGGGCAGGGACTTGAGCGCGTCCAGGGCGGCCACGTTCCCGGCGGTGCCCAGGTCGTGGTACTTGCTCATCATGGTGGTCTCGGTGACCTGGTCGTAGATCTCGTGGAAGCACTTGGCGTACGCCTTGCCCTCGGGCAGGGGGAAGGAGGCGTCGCCCACGATGGCGATGGCCTTGAGGTTCTTGGCCCCCATGACCGAGCCCGAGCCCAGGCGCCCGAAGTGCCGGTACGTGTCCACGTTGATGCAGGCGTAGGCGCTGCCGTTCTCCCCGGCGGGGCCGATGCGCAGGATGCTGCGGTGGCCGGACCCCGGCAGCATGTGCCGCAGCATCTTGCCCGTGGTGAACACGTCCTTGCCCCAGAGAAACGGCGCGTCCTTGATGTCCATGTGCCGCGAGCCCACGGAGAGCACGCAGGGGACCGAGGCCTTGCCGGTGATGACCAGGGCGTCCATGTCCGCGAAGCGCAGGGCCAGGGCGCTGCGCCCGCCCGCATGGGACTCCGCGTACTGGCCGTGGTAGGGCGAGAGAAAGCCGCACACGGTCTTGCTCATGAGCGGGAAATAGCCCGTGAGCGGGCCGATGGCAAAAATGAGCGGCTGCTTGGGGTCGCTCCAGCCGGCCCCCGGGTCGCCGTACTTCTCGAAGAGCATGGCCGCCAGGCCGGAGCCGCCGATATAGGTCTCGCGCCCGGGCAGGTCCACGATGTGGGCCTTGCGGATGGTGAGGTCCACCAGCAGGATGCGGAAGTCGTTGCGTATCATTCCGCCACCTCCTGCACGAAGTTGGCCTGGCCCTTAACGGCCAGCTCCAGGCAGTCGTGTGGGCAATAGGGCACACAGCGCCCGCAATGCAGGCACATGTACGGGTTGTTCAGCTCGTCCACCACGATGGCGTTCACCGGGCAGGCGGCCACGCACTTGCCGCAGCGGATGCAGAGCTTGCGGTCCTGCTTCACGCCGCCGTCCTCTTTGCGCGGGGAAAGCGAGCCCGTGGGGCAGGCTGCGGCGCAGGGGGGCGGATCGCAGGCCAGGCACACGCGCGCCTCAAAGCCGGTGGAGATGCCGCCGGAGGAGCCGATGCGGATGCCGGCGGTGTGCCAGGACAGGCGCTTGTGCACCAGCCGGGCGCAGGCAAGCGAGCAGCTCTGGCAGCCGATGCAGCGCTCCATGCGCGACGCGAAGAAGGTCTTCATCAGGGTTTGCCTCCATGGGGGGTCGAAAAATGCGCGCCGGCCCGGCCTTTAGGCCTCGCCGTGGCTGCGTATTATGCGCTCTGGCCCGAGAGGTCCAGCACCATGTCCACCAGCTCCTCGTCCGGGCTCTGGCTGATGACGAAGCCGAACTTCCTGCTCAGGCCCTGCATGGCCTTGTTCTCCACCATGGTCTGGCCCTTGATGTGGTGCGTGCCGCGGCCCTTGGTGTAGCTGATCATCTTCTGGAAGAGCACGCTGCCCAGGCCCGTGCCCTTCTGGTCCGAGCGGACGACGATGGCGAACTCGGCCTCGGTGTTGTCGGGCTTGGTGGCCGTGCGCACCACGCCGAGGGTCTCGGGCAGGCCGCCCTCGCTGGTGCCGGTGGCGATGAAGGCCATCTCGCGGTCATAGTCGATCTGGGTGAAGCGGGCCATGTCCTTGTGGTCGAAGTCGCGCCGCACCACGCCGAAGAAGCGCATGCGCAGGTCCTCGTCGGAAAGCCTGCCGATGAATTCGCGGTGCGCGGGCTCGTCCTCGGGCCGGATGGGCCTAAGGGTGATCTTGCGCCCGTTCTTCAGCACCACGCATTCCTCCAGCTCCCTCGGGTAGGGGCGGATGGCCAGGCGCTCGGGCCCGGGGCGCGATTCCGGGGCCACGCGCACCTTGGCCCCCAGGCAGAGCACCCCCGCGTCGTCGGCGTAGAGCGGGTTGATGTCCAGCGCCGCGATCTGCGGCACGTCGATGATGAGCTGGGAGATCTGGATGATGGTCAGGCAGATGTCGTCGATGTCCGCCGCGGGGTGCTGGGGCGTGCCGTAAAGCAGGTTGAAGATGCGCGTGCGGCCGATGAGCTCGCGCGCCAGGCTCATGTTCAGCGGCGGCAGGGTCACGGCGCGGTCGCGGATCATCTCGCGGGCGACGCCGCCGTGGCCGAAGGCGATGACCGGGCCGAACACCGGGTCCAGGTGGGCGGAGATGAAGAGCTCGTGCGCGCCGGTGCGCCGGCCCATCTTCTGCACCACGAAGCCCTCCACGTAGGCGTCGGGCCGCTGGCGCGAAACGCGCGCCAGGATGCTGGCCGCGGCCTCCCAGACCTTGTCCGGGCCTTCCAGGTCGAGAAACACCCCGCCCACCTCCTGGGGCTGGCTGATCTGCGGGCTCTTGAGCTTCAGGGCCACGGGATAGCCCAGGGCATCGGCGGCGATGACCGCCTCCCGCGCGGAGGTGACGCTCTGGGTCTCCACCACGGGGATGCCGTAGGCCGTGAGCACGTCCTTGGCCTCGGCCGGGGTGAGGTCGGCGCGGCCCTGGCCCAGGGCGCGGGCGCAGGTCTCGCGCGCGGCGGTGGTGTCCGGGAAGAAGTCCGAGGGCAGGGAGTCCGGGGTCTGGATGAGCATTTCCTGGTTCTTCTGGAACTCCACCATGTACAGGAAGGCGCGGATGGCCTGCTCCGGGGTCTCGTAGGTGGGCACCCCGGCGTCGGCGAACACGGCGCGCGCCTTCTGCGCTAGCTCCGAGCCCATCCAGGAGGTGAGCACCATGCGCTTGGCCTTCTTGGCGGCCAGGGCCACGGCCTGGGCCGTCTCCACCCCGGAGAGCCCGGCAAAGGGCACGTGCAGAAGCAGGACCGCGTCCACGCCGGGGTCGGTGAGCACGGTCTTCAGCACCTCCACCCAGTCCGTGGGCTTGGCGCCGAAGGGCAGGCCCAGGGGGTTGGCCACCAGGCCGCCGGCCAAAAGCTTGTCCAGGGCCTGGGCGGTTTCGTCGGAGAAGCGGGCCAGCCGCCCGCCGTGGGCCAAAAGCGCGTCCGCGGCCATGATGCCCGCCGAGGACCCGTTGACCAGGATGGCCAGGCGGTCGCCGCGCACGGGCTTGGCCCCGGCCAGGGTCTGGGCGGCGTCGAAGAGCCCGTCGATGTTTTCCACGCGGAGCATGCCCGCGCGGCGGAAGGCCACGTCGTAGACCTCGTCGGAGGTGGCGTTCAGCTCCTGGGGCAGGGCGCCGGCCCCGTTCTGGCCGCCCGCGCCCTCCAGCTCGGCCAGCTCGGCCAGGGCGTTCTGCAGGGCCTTGCCGGGCCGAAGGGCCAGCACAGGCTTGTTGCGGCTGGCCGCGCGCGCGGCGGAGACGAACTCCCGCGCGTCGTGGATGGACTCCACATAGAGCAGGATGGAGCGCACCAGGGGGTCGGAGCCCAGGTAGTCCATGATGTCGGCGAAGGACACGTCGATCTGCGCGCCCAGGGAGATCATGTGCGAAAAGCCGATGCCGTGGGTCTTGGCCCAGTCCAGAACCGTGGTGAACAGGCTGTCGGACTGGGACAGGAAGGCCGTCTTGCCGGGCAGGCTGGCGGTGTGGGCCAGGCTGGCGTTGAGGTTCAGGGAGGGCACGATGAGGCCCATGCACTTGGGCCCCAGGATGCGCAAGCTGGGCGGCTGGGCCGCCTCGAGGAGCTCGGCCTTGAGCCGCGCGCGGCTCTTTTCGTCCAGGCGGGCGTAGCCGGAGCCCATGAGCACCACGGAGCGGGTGCCGCGCTCGCGCAGGGAGGCCACCAGGGCCGGGGCCTTGTGCAGCGGGCGGCAGACGATGGCCAGGTCCGGGGTCTTGGGCAGGTCGGCCACGGTGGAGTAGGTCAGCACCCCGGCGATGGCCTCGGCCTCGAAGCTCACGGGCATGACGGGTCCGGAGAAGCCGCCGCCCATGAGGTTCTTCATGACCAGATGCCCGATGTTGCCCGGCTCGTTGGTCGCGCCGATGACCGCCACGGACTTGGGGCTGAACAGATATTCGAGATTGGTCAGGCTCATGCGGCCCCCGCGTTGCGCGTCCTGGGCAGTGGGAATGCAGTACGTCTGCGGCGAATGTCCCTTGATAGCCCGAATCGGGCGCGGGTGGCAACAGGGTTGCGGGGCTTCGGCGCGGATTGTGGGCGCACGGGAGGGAATCCCGCCCCGCAGCAGGGCAAGGGCGGCAGCCTGGGCCCGTGGAAGCCTATTCCTTCAGGTGCAGGGTGAAGGTGGTGCCCTCCTCCCCGGTCTGGAAGGTGATGGCGGCGTCCAGGTAGCGTTCGGCCAGCAGGCGCATGACATATGTCCCCAGGCCCCGGTCCGCGCCCTTGGTTGACACGTAGCGCTTGAAGACCTGCTTGCGGATATCCGGCGGGATAACCCCGGGATTGCGCACGGAGATGGCCACCCCGCGCACCTCGGCCCGGCAGGACGCCAGCACCTCGTCCGTGCTGGCGGTGCAGGCCTCCACGGCGTTTGCAAGCATGTTGCGCAGCACGTGGCCCAGGAGGCGCTGGTCGCTCCAGATGTTCCCGTAGCGGCAGTCCACAAGGACCCTGGGGCGCACGGCCCCCGCCGCTTCGCAGCACTCCCGCGCCGCGCGCTCCAGCAGGCCCTGCACGGCCACGGCATCACGGGCCACGGTGAGCAGCCCCTGCTCGGCCAGGGTCACGTCGCGGTGGTAGACCACCTCGCGCAGGAGCCGCCGGGTGCAGTCCGCGAAGAGCTCCGCGCTTACGCCGTCCAGGGCCTGCATGTCCAGCAGCCGGGTCAAGGTCTCCATGCCCCCGGCCAGTTCGACGAGCACGTGGTGGAAGGCGCGGTCCTGGTAGCGCAGGCGCTTTTCGTGGCTGATGTCCAGGGCGGTGAAAAACACGAGCCGCTGGCCCTCGTGCTCCATGGTCCGGGCGTGCACCTCCAGGTCCAGGGCGCTTTCGGTGCCGTCCAGCAGGCGCAGCATGCGGCAGAGCTGGCAGTCGTCCACGCCGCGCAAGGACTGCAGGATGGCCTGGGCCGCGCCGCAGACGCTGCAGAACTCCGAGCAGCCGCACCCGGCCTCTTCCAGGGCGGAGTGGACGCAGTTCAGGGCCTCGCCGGGCCTGAGCCCGATGAAGTCCTCGCTTCCGCGCCTGTGCGCCAGGGAGCGGAAGGCCTCGTTGCAGTAAAGGATCTGGCGGCAGGAGTTGACCACCACCACGCTTAGGGGCACGGCGTCGAACCAGGACAGCGGCAGGCTGCTCCTGAGGCCTTGCGACAGGGCCTCGACCTCCTCGCGGCTGAGCCTTTCGGGCGGGGCGAAATGCGTACGCATGGTCGGCTCCCTTGATCTGCTGTGGATGCGGCGGCGCTGACAGGCTACCAAACCATGCCACAGTGCCCGCCGCATGCGCAAGGGAAAGGCATGCCGCCCCGCTGAACAACGAAACGGCCCGGCTGCCCTCAAGTGGGGGGGCGGGCCGGCCTCCGACCACCCACCGAGCCCAGGCAACCGCCCGCCGAAGCGCCTTCGCCTGGCCTCTTTACGCCCGGTTGCCCGCGGTGTTATCTAGCTCAGCTTTACGGCGAAGCCTGTTGCACCGGGACCGAAACCTAGGGGGGCGCTGCCCATGTATCTCGGCATTGATGTCGGCGGCACGCACACGGACGCCGTGGCGCTCAGCGAAGCGGGCGTTGCCGCCCAGGTGAAGGTCAAGACGGACCGCAACGACCTCCTGGCCTCGGTGAACCAGGCCTTGGTCAGCATCCTTGAGACCGTGCCGGCCAAGGCCGTGCGCCAGCTGAACCTCTCCACCACCCTGTCCACCAACGCCATCGTCCAGGGCACCACCGAGGACGTGGGCATGCTCGTGGTCCCGGGCCCGGGCATCGGCGCGCACGAGTTCATGCTCTGCCGCGACTACCACGTGCTGAACGGGGCCATCGACCACCGGGGCACGGAGACGGGCTTCCTGGACGAGGGCCAGGCCAGGGCCGCCATCGACTCCTGCCGCGCGGGGGGCGTGCGCGTGTTCGGCTGCGTGGGCAAGTTCAGCACCAGAAACCCCCTGCACGAGAACACCCTGGGCCAGCTCCTGGGCCAGGACGCGGACTACGTGACCCTGGGCCACGAGCTGGGCGGGCGGCTCAATTTCCCCCGGCGCCTGGCCACGGCCTACTTCAACTGCGCGGTGTGGCGGGTCTTCAACGCCTTTGCCGACGCCGTGGAGCAGAGCCTGGCCAGCCTGGGCCTGGGCCACGTGCGCGTGAACACCCTCAAGGCCGACGGCGGCACCTTTCCCCTGGCCCAGGCCCGGCGCATGCCCGTGCAGAGCATCTTCTCCGGCCCGGCGGCCAGCGTCATGGGCATCATCGCCCTGTGCGACATCACCCGCGACTCGGTGATCCTGGACATCGGCGGCACCACCACGGACATCGCCGTGTTCGTGGACGGCCAGCCCCTGGTGGAGAACGACGGCATCCACATCGGCAGCCACCCCACCCTGGTGCGCGCCCTCAAGGTGCGCTCCATCGGCATCGGCGGCGACTCGGCCCTGAGCGTGCTGGGCGAAACCGTGCGCGTGGGCCCGAACCGCCTCGGCCCTTCGCTTGCCGATTCTGTGCCGCAAGGCGCTGCACTGCCCGTCGGCGCAAGATCGACGCTTATCGACGCCCTGAACTGCACCGGGGCCTGCAGCCACGGCAACGTGACGGCCTCGCGCCAGGGCCTGGCCGAATTCGCCCGCCAGCATTCCATCCAGCCCGAGGTGCTGGCCGAGCAGGCCGTGCTGGCCGCCACCCAGGCCATCTACACGGCCACCCAGGAGCTCCTGGCCGAGATCAACGACAGGCCCGTCTACACCATCCACGAGCTCCTGGAGGGCCGCCGCGTGGCTCCAGGCCGCGTGTACCTCATGGGCGGCCCGGCCAAGGCCATGCAGTCGGCCGTGCGCCAGCGCTTCGAGCTGTTCACCGTGGTGCCGGAGCATTTCGGCGTGGCCAACGCCATCGGCGCGGCCTTGACGCGCAACACGGCCAGCCTGGAGCTCTTCGCGGACACCGAGAAGGGCGTCATGTTCATCCCGGCCCTGCGCCACCGCGAGAACGTGCCGCGCAGCTACGGCCTCAAGGAGGCCGAGCGCGACGCCATGAACCACATGCTGGCGCACCTCTCGGAGATGGGCGTCTTCGCCGACCGCGACAACGCGCAGGTGACCCACGCCACCAGCTTCAACATGGTGGACGAGGGCCGCACCACGGGCAGAAACATCCGCGTCAAATGCCAGATCAAGCCCGGCGTGGCCTTCGCCCTCGCGGGCCAGGGGAGGGCCTGAGCCATGCACGAGGCCAAAACCAGCCTGGGGATCATCCTTTTCCCGGCCTTCGACTGGAGCATCTCGCCCACGCACCCGGAGCGCGAGGAGCGCCTGCTGTACACCCAGGACCAGCTCAAGGAGGAGGGCCTCTTCGACATCGAGGGCGTGGACGAGCACAAGCCCGGCGTGGCCACGCGCGAGGACGTGGAGCGCGCGCACTTCTGCTTCCCCGAGGTGGAGGCCGTGGCCACGCGCTCGCACCTGGTGGCCGCGGGCGGCACCATCACCGCCGCCGACCTGGTCATGAGCGGGCGCCACAAGCGGGCCTTCGCCCTGGTGCGCCCCCCGGGCCACCACGCCATGAAGGTGGTGCACGGCTCGCGCGGGTTCTGCAACATCAACACCGAAGCCGTGATGATCGAGCACCTGCGCGAGAAGCACGGGGTGAAAAAGATCGCCGTGGTCGACACCGACTGCCACCACGGCGACGGCACCCAGGACATCTACTGGCACGACCCGGACGTGCTTTTCATCTCCCTGCACCAGGACGGCCGCACCCTCTACCCCGGCTCCGGCTTTCCCGCGGAATGCGGCGGCCCCAAGGCCCTCGGCCGCACCGTCAACATCCCCCTGCCCCCGGGCACCGGCGACGAGGGCTACCTCATGGTCATGGAGCGCATCGTGCTGCCCATCCTCAAGGACTTCGCCCCGGAGATCGTGGTCAACTCCGCCGGACAGGACAACCACTTCACCGACCCCATCACCAACATGAACCTGACGGCCCAGGGCTATGCGCGCATGACCGAGCTGCTCAAGCCGGACATCGCCGTGCTCGAGGGCGGCTACGCCATCCAGGGCGCCCTGCCCTACGTGAACCTGGGCATCGCCCTGTCCCTGGCCGGCCTGGACTATTCCGGCGTGCGCGAGCCCGCCTTCGACGCCGTGAAGCACCGCCAGCGCGCCGACCTGGCCGAGTACATCGAGCGCTTGTGCGACACCATCCCCAACGTCTACTTCCACCCGCCCAAGGAGCCGGCCGACGGCTTCGTGGTGCCCCAGGACAGCGGGGAGTGGTTCGTGCGCCACAAGAACATCTACTACGACACCGACGACATCACCGAGGCCCAGACCGAGGAGCTCTTCCTCTGCGGCTCCTGCCGGGGGCTCTTGAAGGTCGTCAGCCGCACCACCAAGAACCCGGCCTGCTTGGGCATCGAGGTGCCGCTCGGCGCCTGCGACGCCTGCCGCAGCCTGGGCTACAGCATCTTCGAGGAGGCCCAGGTCAAGGAGGGCTACCGCTTCGCCCAGTTCATCAACCGCCGCGACAAGGAATACTCCCGCCACGGGTTCTGAGGCCGCAACAAGCCCGGCCGGATGCGGCCTGGCTGACGGGATACCGCCGCCAGTACGGATGGCACCGATGTTGCTTTGCTGTTTCGCACACGGCGCCCGGCCCTGGTTCTGTGCAAGAAATTGCGCAGTCTGGGCGCCACAACAGAAAACACTGGGAGCACACGGATGAAAAGCGCAAAAATCTACGCGGCCCTGCTGGCCGCCGCCGGCCTTGCCGGGCTGCTCCTGGCCTCGCCCGTGCTGGCCGGCACCAGCGCGGACGTGGCCCTGGAGCGCATCGAGCGGGTGCTGGACGACGTGGAGCAGCTCCAGCGCATCATGCAGGACCGGCCCCACGAGGTCGACAGCGCGCGCGAGCGCCTGCTGCGCAAGCAGGCCGAACTGGAGCGCGAGCGCGTGCACGCCATGAGCCGGGCCGCGCGCGTGTCGGAACGGCGCGTGGAGTCTATGCGCGCCCAGGGCCTGAGCTGGGGCCGGATCGCCCAGGAGCTGCGCGTGAGCCCCTTTGTGGTGGGCGTGGCCACGGGCCATAACGGCGAACGCGACTACCGCCACGGCCATGACCGCGACGACGACGAGCGCTTCGAGCAGTGGCGCGGCAAGGACCACGGCCAGAAGAAGGGCTGGAAAGACGGCATGCCTCCGGGCCAGGCCAAGAAGCACGGCCGCGACTAGCCCCCGGCCCGCAGGAACCTCCCCTGGCCGGGGCTCCCGAAAGGGGGCTCCGGCCTCTTTGCGGGCAGGGCGCGGGCCCGTTTACAGCCCCGCCCAGCCTGGGCTGAATCCGCAGAGCCCACCCCTACCCCGGAGCCGCCCATGCCCGTGCGTCAACGCCTCGAAGCCCTGCTGCCCGCCGCAAAAGGCGCGGATCATGTCGACGTGAAGTCCGGGGTCGGAGAAATCTCGCTTCGTGAATTTCTGACGGGGATGTTTTCCTACGCGCCGTGCTGGGTGCGCCTGCTATTCCGGCTGCGCGGGGCGCTGGCCCGGGTGCTGCGCCTGCGGCACGAGGATGTCTGGGCCGCGCGGGTGCGGCCCGAGGATGTCCCGTTCGCTCCGGGGGCGCGCGTGAAGGTGTTCGAGGTCGACGCCGCGCGGGAGGCCCCGGACGATGCCTACTGGATCGCCACGGGCCGCGACGCGCATCTCGACGCTGCCATCGCCGTGCTCGTCGAGCCCTTGGGCGGGGTGCGGCGGCGTTTCCACGTCTACACCGTGGTGACGTACAAGCGCTGGACCGGGCCGCTCTACTTCAATCTCATCCGGCCCTTCCACCATCTGCTCGTGGGCGCCATGCTCCGGGCCGCCCTGCGTGGGGGCCCTGGGCGCGGCTGAGGCCCGCCCGGGGGCACACGCCCCCCCTTCCGGCCCGGAAACCCGGCCCCTACGGGAGGTCGCGGCGCGCCCGGCCAACGGCCAGGGCCAGGGCCTCCGCCGCCCGCAGGGGGTCTGCGGCGCCGCAGATGGCCGAGACCACGGCCACCCCGTCGGCCCCGGCGCGGATGACCGCCTCGGCGCTGTCCGGGCCGATGCCGCCGATGCCCACCAGGGGCCGCCTCGTGGCCCGGCGCAGGGCGGCCAGGCCGTCCAGGCCCCAGGCCGACAGGAGCTCGGGCTTGGTGGCCGTGGGGAACAGCGGGCTCACCCCGTAATAGTCCAGGTCGAAGCGCTCGGCCTCGCGCAGGTGCTCCGGCCGCTCCAGGGACAGGCCGAGGATGGCCTCCGGCCCCAGCAGGTGCCGGGCCAGCTCCACGGGCATGTCGCTCTGGCCCAGGTGCACCCCGGCGGCGCCCACGGCCAGGGCCGCGTCCACGCGGTCGTTGATGATCAGCGGCACCCCGAAGGGCTTGAGCAGGCCCATGAGGGCGCGGGCCAGGTCCACCAGGGCGCGCATGTCCAGGCGCTTCTCGCGCAACTGCACCACCCGCGCCCCGCCGCGCACGGCTAGGCCCACCACGTCGAGCAGGCTCCGCTCCCCGCAGAGCCGCCTGTCCGTGACCAGGTACAGCGAAAGGTCCGGTACCGGTCGGCCGGAAGGCCCGGGGGCCGGGGGCATGGCTAGCGCTCCACCCGGAGGCGTTGGCGCAGGTCCTTCTCGCCCAGGGCATACAGGGCGTCGTACAGGTGGAGCTGCAGGGTGCCGGGGCCGGCGGCCTTTTCCGCCGCCATCTCGCCCGCCACCTTCATGACCACGCAGGCCCCCAGCGCCGCCTCAAAGGGATTCGGGTTCACGGCGGCAAAGGCCCCGCAGAGGGCCGTGGCCGTGCAGCCCAGGCCGGTGACGCGCGGCATCAGCGCGCTGCCGCCCAGCACCCGGGCGCTGGCCGCGCCCTGGCAGACCAGGTCCGCCTCGCCGCTGACCACCACCGCGCAGGCATGCCGCCGGGCCAGTTCGCCCGCAAAGCCCGCCGCCTCGTCGGTCCTGGCCGTGCTGTCCACGCCCCGGGCCCCGCCTCCGCTGCCGGCCAGGGTCATGATCTCCGAGGCGTTGCCCCGGACGATGCCGGCCTTGTGCCTGGCCAGGAGGCCAAGGGGGGTCTGGGTGCGCAGGGTGGAGGCCCCGGCGCCCACGGGGTCCAGGACCACCGGCACACCCGCCGCTTCGGCGGCGCTCCAGGCCGGATCCATGGCCGCCAGATACTCCTGGGCCACGGTGCCCAGGTTGATGACCAGCGCGCCGGAGATGCCGACCAGCTCGGCCATCTCCTCCACGGCGTGGCTCATGATGGGCGAGGCCCCGATGGCCAGAAGCGCGTTGGCCGTGGTGTTGGTCACCACGTAGTTGGTGATGGACAGGACAACGGGATTCTTGGCGCGGATGGCTTCCAGGTCGCGCAGGATCTGGTCAACGTCGGTCAGCATGGGTGCGGGGCTCCTTGAGGGCGAAATGCCTGCCCCAAGTTCGCCGCAGCGCAATAAATTGTCAAGGGAGGGGCCCGCCCCCTGCCCCGGCGTTGCCGCGTGCCAAGGCTTGATATCGTCGGCCCCGCGGCCTAGACTGCCCCCCAGACGCCAATCCGGCGCAAGGAGTCCGCCATGCCCCAGTTCGCCCTGCGCATGCAGGGAGCCCAGCGCTCGTTCATCCGCGAGATCCTGAAGGTCACCGCCGACCCCACGGTCATCTCCTTCGCCGGGGGCCTGCCCAACCCGGCCTCCTTCCCCGTGGCCGAAATCGCCGCCGCGGCGAGCGCCGTGCTGGCCGAGTCCGGCGCGCGCGCCCTGCAATACTCCGCCACCGAAGGCTACCTGCCCCTGCGGCAGTGGATCGCCGACCGCTACCGCGCCAAGAAGGGCCTGGACGTGGACCCGGCCGACATCCTCATCACCACCGGCTCCCAGCAGGCCCTGGACCTGGCGGCCAAGGTGCTGGTCAACGCGGGCGACCCCGTGGTCATCGAGAAGCCCGGCTACCTGGGCGCCATCCAGGCCTTCTCCCTGTTCCGGCCCCACTGGCGCTCCGTGCCGCTGCTGGACGACGGCCCGGACCTGCCGGCCCTGGACCGGGCCCTGGCCGGGGCCAAGCTCTTCTACGCCGTGACCAGCTTCCAGAACCCCTCGGGCCTGTCCTATTCCGAGGCCAAGCGCGCCCAGGTGGCCGAGCTGCTGCGCCGCCACGACTGCTTCTTCCTGGAGGACGACCCCTACGGCGAGCTGCGCTTCGCCGGGCGCGACCTGCCGCCGGTGTACGCCCAGCGCCCGGAGCACTCCCTGCTGCTGGGCACCTTCTCCAAGATCGCCGCGCCGGGCTTCCGCCTGGGCTGGATCGTGGCCCAGGGCGAGATCATGGAGCGGCTGGTCATCGCCAAGCAGGCCGCGGACCTGCACACGGGCTCACTGGACCAGATGGTGGTGCAGCGCTTCCTGGCCGACAACGACTTCGAGGCCCACGTGGCGCGCATCCGCAAGCTCTACGGCGGCCAGTGCCGGGCCATGCAGGAGGCCATCGCCCGCCACTTCCCCAGGGACGTCCGGGTCACGGCCCCGGAGGGCGGCATGTTCCTCTGGGCCACCCTGCCCGAGGGGCTCTCCTCCATGGAGCTGCTGCAGCTGGCCGTGGAGCGCAAGGTGGCCTTTGTGCCGGGCGCGGCCTTCCACGTGGACGGCACGGGCGAGGACACCCTGCGCCTGAACTATTCCAACGCCGACAGCGAGACCATCAACGAGGGCATCCGGCGGCTGGCGCAGTGCCTGGAGATCTGCCGGGCCAGGCGCAGCGCCTCCCTTGACCTGGACGAGGCCGCCATGCAGCGCGGCTGCCAGGACTAGGGGCGGAGGCCGCACGTGCCGGGCCTGCCGCATCTCTTTGCCCTGGGCGGCCTGGGGCTTCTGGCCCGCCAGCTGGAGCGCCTGCGCGTCATGGCCTTCAGCGCGGTCTGGGCCTACAAGGTGCGCTCGATTTTCGTCATCCTGGGCGTGGGCTTCGGCGTGGCCTCCCTCACCCTCATCGTCACCGCCGTGGACGGGGCCGAACGCACGGCCAAGGAGATCGTGGCCTCCTTCGGCCCGGACGCGGCCATGGTCTTCGGCGGAAACATCAAGAAGCAGGCCGTGGGCGCGCGCACCAACACCATGACCCAGGACGACATGCGCGGCATCCGGCAGTCCCTTCCTGGGGCCTATCTGGTGGTGCCCATGCGCTCCAAGGGCGATGTGCCGCTGAAATACGGCGACGCCTCCGTGCCGGGCACGCAGGTGGTGGGCTCCAGCGCGGGCTATGCCGAGGCCTGGAACTGGCCCCTGGTGGAGGGCCGCGACATCAGCGCCGAGGACGAGCGCAGCGGGGCGCGCGTGGCCATCCTGGGCGACAAGCCCGCCCGAGAGCTCTTCGGCGAGGCCTCGCCCATCGGGCGCACCTTCCTGCTGGACAAGTTCCAGGTCCAGGTCATCGGGCGGCTGAAGTACCGGGGCGTCATGAGCGGGCCCGGCGGGGACATCGACGACCGCGTCATCATCCCCATGAGCACCCTGACCGCGCGCTTCAACATGGACCGCCGCACCTTCCGGGCCATGCGCATCAAGTTCCTGGCCCCGGAGCGCATGGCCGACCATGTGGAGAACCTGCGCTCGTTTCTGCGCATGAGCCACGGCCTTGCCCCTGGACAGGACGACGACTTCAGCATCATCACCGCCGACGAGGTCCTGGGCTTCCTCTCGGCCTTCAAGGGCGGGCTGGTGGCCTTCCTGGGCGTCACGGCGGCCGCGGCCATGACCGTGGGCGGGTTCGTGCTGGCCAACCTCTTCTCCATCAGCGTGTCCGAGCGCAGCCGCGAGATCGGGCTCAAAAAGGCCGTGGGCGCCACCAGCCAGGCCATCATGCTCCAGTTCCTCATGGAGGCCGCAGTGCTCACCGCCCTGGGCGGGCTGGTGGGCCTGGGCCTTGGCCTGGGCCTGGGGCAGCTGCTGACGCGCCTGGGCATGCTCAAGATCCTGTTCTCCTGGAAGGTGTTCTTCCTGTCCCTGGCAAGCGCCGTGGCCATCGGCGTCATCTTCGGCATGCGGCCGGCCAGGCATGCGGCCGGGCTGGACCCCATCGCGGCCCTGCGGGGGGACGGCTAGGGCCCTTGTGCAAAAAATCGGAAAAAACCCTTTGACAGCCGGGGCTGGTCGTGGCAAAGGGTTTTCTCCGTGGTGGGCAGCCGCTTGGAGCGCGCCGGGGACGGCCCTGGATTTGCTCTGAAGTTGATGCTCGAAACCCTCCGGGCGGATAGCTCAGCTGGCAGAGCATCGGCCTTACAAGCCGGAGGTCACAGGTTCGAGCCCTGTTCCGCCTACCACGACTTTATACGCGGAGCGGTAGTTAAGCTGGTTATAACGCCGGCCTGTCACGTCGGAGGCCACGGGTTCAAGTCCCGTCCGCTCCGCCAGCACTACCAAGGGGTGGAACCGAAAGGTTCCGCCCCTTTTTCACGCCCTGCGGACCGAGGCATGCCGTTGTCCGCCAAGCCCGCAGGCGGATGCTGAAGGCTGTATGGCGCTTCGGCTCTTGCCGCCTCCCCCGCGCGGGAACCTCTGAACGACGCAAGGCTTCCGGCTCTCAGGGCGCTCCTCGCGCCACGGGCAGTTGGCGCCACGCACTGCCCGCCCCCTCATGCTGTCCACGCCACGGGACCGAAGTCATCCTTCCTTCCAAAATTTCCGGTCTGGCCCTGCGCGCAGCACAAGGGGGGACAGGGCAGGAGAGGCGCCGCCGCAGGGAGCCCGGAGAGGGCGCGGGGCGCTAGGGCTTGATAAACCGCGTCAGCGCGGCCTCAAGGTTGTCCAGGGGCACCAGGGTGTCCAGGCAGGGGCCGTTGGGCCGCTCGTTCAGCACGCCGAAGACCGGCAGGGGGTAGGTGTCCTGGATGCCGCTGGCCAGGTCGCGGTAGCAGGCCACGGCGATGATCACCTTGGGCCGCTTCTGAACCACGATGCGCCGGGCGATGGTGCCGCCCGTGGCCACGGCCAGGTGCACCCCGTAGCGGTCGCGCAGCTCCAGCAGGGCCGCGATGGGGCAGGTGCCGCAGCGCTTGCAGTTGTCCACGTCGTAGGTCAGGCGCATCTCGCAGCGGCTGTTCTGCAGGCAGTGCGGCATGAGCAGCAGGATGCGCGAGGGATCGAAGCGCCCCAGTTCGCGCAGCACAAGCTCGTTGTTGACCTTGATGAAGGAGGTGTGGATGTCCTCCTTGGACAGGCCCAGCGCCCGGCCCAGCAGGCTCATGAGCGGCAGCAGCAGCTTCACCGTGACCCCGCGCATGCGCTGGGCCAGGGGCAGCGGACGGGGCGAAAGGACGCTCAGCAGCAGCCCCAGGCTGGCCCAGAGCACCAGCACGAAGAGCGTGCCCAGGATGGCCCCCAGCACCCACGGGGCATAGGGGTGGATGTTTCTCAGGCCGATGTAGGGGATGACCCAGAGCAGGGCCAAAAGCACGCAGACCAGGGTGCAGGTCCCGGCGATGAGGCCGATGAACAGGCGCTTGCGCGAGGTGCCGTGCTCTGCCGTGTCCATATGGCCCTTCCGGAGCGCTCAGCCCTGGCTGGCGGGCTTCAGGTAGCCGCAGGCGAAGGCCGCGGCGTCCTGGGGCTTCCTGCCCTGGGGGGTGATGCGCGGGGTCAGGTAGGCCTTGTCCGCGCAGGCGATGGCCAGATGGCCCTCCACCAGGCCCAGGATGGTGCCCGGAATGGGCAGGCCCGCCGGACCCGGGGTCAGCTCCGCGCCCACGCGGCCCGGCTCGATGTTCAGGGTCACGGCCTTGCCGGAGGGGCTCGTCCAGTCAAAGGTCGCCCCCGGCCAGGGGTGCATGGCCCGGATGTGGTTGTGCAGCTCCTGCGCCCCGCGGCTCCAGTCGATGCGGCCCTCGTCCTTGGCCAGCTTGGGCGCGTAGACCACGCGGGAGGCGTCCTGGGGCATGTTCAGGAGCCGGCCCTGGGGCAGGCGCGTCAGGGCCTCCAGCAGGGCCTCGGCGCCCAGGTGCGCCAGTTCGTCGTGCAGGGTGCCGGCGTGGTCGGTCTCGGCGATGCGCAGGGCGCGCTGCAGAAGGATGGGCCCGGCGTCCAGACCCAGCTCCATGCGCATGATGGTGATGCCCGTGGCCTGGTCCCCGGCCTCCAGGGCGCGCTGGATGGGCGCGGCCCCGCGCCAGCGCGGCAGCAGCGAGGCGTGGACGTTCATCGCCATGAGGCGGCAGGCGTCGAGCACGGCCTGGGGCAGGATGAGCCCGTAGGCCGCCACCACCAGCACGTCGGCGCCCAAGGCGGCCAGGGCGGCCACCTCCGCCGGGTCCTTGAAGTTCAGGGGCTGGCGCACCTCGATGCCGCCCTCGAGGGCGGCCAGCTTCACGGCCGAGGGCCGCCTCTCCCGTCCGCGCCCGCTGGGGCGGTCGGGCTGGGTGTAGACGCAGAGCACCGCGGCCCCGGGCCAGGCCGCAAGCCGGCGCAGGATCACCGCCGCGAAGTCCGGCGTGCCCATGAAGACCACCTTGAGCGGCGGCTCAGGCAGCCGGCCCAGGCCCTCCGGCGCCTCCGCGCCTAGTTCTTCAGCCATTTCTTGACCTTGGTGTCGTACATGGTGCGCTTGAGGCGGCTGGCGTGGTTCACAAGGGTCTTGCCCTCCAGGTGGTCGATCTCGTGCTGCAGGATCACGGCCAGAAGCCCTTCGGCCTTGATCTCGATGTCCTGGCCCTGCTCGTCCATGCCGCGCACGGTGACGCACTCGGCGCGCTTGACGATGCAGTTGAAGGTCGGCAGGCTCAGGCAGGACTCCTCGGACTCCTTGGCCCCGGTGCAGTCCGAGAGCACCGGGTTCAGGACGACCACGGGCCGCAGGCGCTCCTTGGGCCCGGTCTCGTCGAGGGTGATGAGCCGGAGGCTCCTGCCCACCTGGGGCGCGGCCAGGCCCACGCCGTCGCTCTCGTACATGGTCTGGAGCATGTCCTTGATGAGCTGGGCGATTTCCGGCGTGATCTCGCCCACGGGCTCGGCCTTTTGGGCCAGCACGGGGTCGGGGTAGGTGCGGATGCGGAGCTTGGTCATGGTTCTTAGGCCTCTGCCTGCTTGTCTTCGGTCTGGTTGGCCGCCGCCTTCTCCCGCACCTGGATGCCCAGTTCGCGCAGCTGCTTCTTGGCGACGACATTGGGCGCGTCGGTCATGAGGCAGGTGGCCTTCTGGGTCTTGGGGAAGGCGATGACGTCGCGGATGCTCTTGGCCCCCGTCAGGATCATGATAATGCGGTCCAGGCCGAAGGCAATGCCGCCGTGGGGCGGCGCGCCGAACTTCAGGGCCTCGATGAGGAACCCGAACTTCTCCTCGGCCTCCCCGTCGCTGATGCCCAGGGCCTGGAACATGGCCTTCTGCGCGGCCGGGGTGTGGATGCGGATGGACCCGCCGCCGATCTCGGAGCCGTTGAGCACCAGGTCGTAGGCCCTGGCCAGGGCCCCGCCCGGATCCGTGGCGATGGTGTCCATCTGGCCCGGCTGGGGCGAGGTGAAGGGGTGGTGCTTGGCCACCCAGCGCTTGTCCTCCGGGTCGTACTCAAGCAACGGAAAATCCGTCACCCAAAGAGGGGCGAACGCCCCTTCGTCGATGAGGCCGAAGCGCTCGCCCAGCTTGAGGCGCAGGTTGCCCAAGGAGGCGTTGGCGACGTCGGCGCTGGCCGCCTGGAAGAACACGATGTCGCCGGGGGCCATGCCCAGGCACTCGGCCAGCCGGGCCTTCTCGTCCTCGGAGAAGAACTTGACGATGGGCGACTGCCACTCGCCGTCCTCCTTGATCTTGATCCAGGCCAGGCCCTGCGCGCCGTAGATCTTCACGAACTCGGTGTAGTCGTCGATCTCCTTGCGCGAGAGCTCGAGCCCGCCGGGCACGCGCATGGCCTTCAGGCAGGGCGCGGCCGCAAAGACCTTGAACCCGCCGCCCGCGAAGATGTCCTTCACGTCGGCCAGCTTGAGGCCGAAGCGCACGTCGGGCTTGTCCACGCCGTACTCGTCCATGGCCTGCTGGAAGCTCATGCGCGGGAAGCTCGCGGGGAGCTCCGCGCCGATGGTCTCGCTGAACAGCGTGCGGACGAGGCCCTCGGCCATGGCCATGACCTGCTCCTCGTCCGGGAAGCTCATCTCGATGTCGATCTGGGTGAACTCGGGCTGGCGGTCGGCGCGCAGGTCCTCGTCGCGGAAGCATTTGACGATCTGGAAATAGCGGTCCAGGCCGGCCACCATCAGAAGCTGCTTGAAGATCTGCGGGGACTGGGGCAGGGCGTAGAACGCGCCCTGGGTCATGCGGCTGGGCACCAGGAAGTCGCGCGCGCCCTCCGGGGTGCTCTTGGTCAGCACCGGCGTCTCGATCTCCAGGAAGCCCAGGGAGTCCAGGTAGCGGCGCACGCTCTGGGCGGCCTTGTTGCGCAGGATCAGGTTCCTGGCCAGGCGCGGACGCCGCAGGTCCAGGTAGCGGTACTTGAGGCGCAGCATCTCCGCCGCGTCCACGCGGTCCTCGATGGGAAAGGGCGGGGTGTCCGAGGTGTTCAAGAGCTTCCACTGCTGCACCACGACCTCGATCTCGCCCGTGAGCATGCCCGGGTTGGACATGCCCTCGGGCCGGCGGCTGACGATGCCGCGCAGGGCCACCACATACTCGATGCGGATGGCGTGGGCGCGCTCGTGGGCCTGCTTCGCGTCGGCGTCGCCCTCGGGGCTGAACACGGTCTGGGTCAGGCCCTCGCGGTCGCGCAGGTCGATGAAGATGAGGCCGCCGTGGTCGCGCCGGAACTGCACCCAGCCCATGAGGGTCACCTCCCGGCCCAGGTCGGCGGCCGTGAGCTCGTTGCAGGTGTGGGTGCGCTTCCAGCCGCCCAGGTCCTCGATGACCCGGTACTCGTCGTAGTCGCGCTCTTCGCTTTGCGTGGGGGCGGTGGTGGTCTGGTCGGTCATTGGGCTTCCTTTTCAAAACGTGTTCGCGGCCGCCGCGCCGCCGGGGCGGACGGTTCCGATTCTGGCGTGGAGTCGCTAGTCAAAGGCCGAGATGTCCAGACGCAGCTGGTCGCCCTCTTCCATGTCCTTGACCGTGACCTGGCCCGCGTCGAATTCCTCCGCGCCCAGGATGTAGCATTTCTTGGCCTTGATGCGCCCGGCGTGGCGCAGGCGGCTCTTCATGCTGCCCGCCTGGTAGTCGCATTCGCCGCTGAGGCCGCGCGCGCGCAGCTTGTGCGCCAGCAGAAGCGCGGCGTCCAGGGCGCCCGTGCCCTCGCGGGTGTCCGTCACGGCCAGGAAGAAGTCCGGGCAGGGGGCCTCGGGCTTGTCCATGAGCATGGCCAGGCGCTCCATGCCGCAGGCAAAGCCCACGCCCGGGGCGTCCGGGCCGCCCAGGAGCTTCACCAGGCCGTCGTAGCGCCCGCCGCCGGCCACGGCGGTCTGGGAGCCGATGGCCCCGGAGGTGACCTCGAAGGTGGTGCGCTGGTAGTAGTCCAGCCCGCGCACCAGGCGCGGATTGAGGGTGTACTTGAGCCCGGCGCGGTCCACCAGGGAGAGCACCGCGGCAAAGTGCCCGCGGCAGCCCTGGCAGGTGTGCTCGCCGATGACCGGGGCATCGGCCACCAGGGCCTTGCAGGCCGGCACCTTGCAGTCCAGCACGCGCAGGGGGTTGGTGTGCATCCTGCGGCGGCAGTCCTCGCACAGCTTGGCGTGATCCAGGGCCTCGAAATAGGCCGTGAGGGCGGCGCGGTAGCCGGGGCGGCACTCCCGGCAGCCCAGGGAGTTCAGCTCGAAGCAGAGGTCCGCGATGCCGAGGCTCGACAGGAAGTCCTCCAGCATGAGGATGACCTCCACGTCCGCCTGGGGCTCGGCCGAGCCGAGCAGCTCGGCGTTGACCTGGTGGAACTGGCGCATGCGGCCCTTCTGCGGGCGCTCGTAGCGGAACATGGGGCCGAAGGTGTACAGTCGCGTGGCGCGGCCCGGCTCGATGGCGCTGGACTCGATGGCCGCGCGCAGCACCCCTGCCGTGGCCTCGGGGCGCAGGGTCAGGGAGCGGTCGCCGCGGTCGGTGAAGGTGTACATCTCCTTGCCCACCACGTCGGTGTCCTCGCCGATGCCCTTGGCAAACAGCTCGGTGCGCTCTAAAAGCGGGGTGCGCAGCTCGCCGAAGCCATAGCGGCCAAAGACCGCCCGGGCCTGGGCCTCCATGTGGGTGAAGCTCCGGGAGTCCTCGGGAAAGAGGTCGGCAAAACCTTTGATTTTCTGGATGCTGCTCATCACACGCCGTGGGTTGAGGTTTATGAAAGACGGGGAATATACCTCCCTGAAACACGGTTGTCAAAACAGCGCAGGTGCGCAGAAACAATGGAGGAACCCATGCCCTATGTGAACATCCGCATCACCCGCGACGGCGCGACGCCCCAGCAGAAGGCCCGGCTCATCCAGGGCGTGACCGGACTTCTGGCCGAAACCCTGGGCAAGAACCCGGCCACCACGGTGGTGGTCATCGACGAAGTGGACACGGACAACTGGGGCATCGGCGGGGAAACGGTGACGGCCAGGAGGCTGTCCGGGAAGTAGCGCCAAGCCACGCGCCCCAGGCCGGCAGCAGGCTCCGCAGGCCTGGCTGGGACGCGCCCGAGACACCAACTGCGGGGGTCCGGGGGGCATCATGCCCCCCGGCGGGCTACGGGATGCTAATAGTATACCCACAAACATTACGATGTGATTTCAGTGTGTTGACGATAAATACACCTAGAGATGAGCGTCTGTAGCTCAAAAAATACTGGGCTCTTCTGCCTTCTTGCTCTATTCGTTATCCATGAGCAACAAGCCACCCAACAGCCCCGTGCCGGCCAAGGCCTACGCGTACATCCGCCTGTCAAGCGCACCACAAGCTCTTGGCGACGGCGAACGGCGTCAGCTACGCGCCGCCAAGGAATTCGCGAAGCGCCATGGGCTTGCGATCGACGAGACCCTGCATGACATCGGGGTTTCCGCGTACCGGAGCGGCAACTCTCGCGCCGGCGCTCTCAAATCCTTCCTGCAAATGGTCGAGGTGGGCACCATCTCGCGCGGGTCGCTGCTGATCGTCGAATCGCTTGACCGACTGACGCGCGACAAAGCCGGCGACGCTCTCAACCTGCTCCTTGCTCTGACAGAAGCAGGCATCCGCATCGGGATTACCGGACAGGATACAATTCTCAACGAGTTGTCGTACCGTGTCTTGCATTCGGTCGTCTCGGACCTCGAACGCTCGCACGGCGAAAGCGAGCACAAATCCCTGCGCTCGAAAGGCAATTGGGAGGCAAAACGAGAGAAAGCGAAGAAGGGCGTGCCCGTCACGCGCCAATGCCCACTATGGCTGGTTGTCAAACGCGGCAAGTTCCACGTGCTTGAGGACCGAGCCGAAATCGTACGCCGCATCTTCGGCATGTACGTCGCCGGCATCGGCCGCTACGTCATCGCCAGCACTCTTCACGCCGAAGGCATTCCGCCGTGGAACAGGCGCAAACCAATCTGGCACGCGAGCTACATTCAGAAGCTCTTGCACAACCGTGCGGTGATTGGGGAATACCTGCCCGAAGTGACGACCGAGGAAGGACGCAAGCGGACAGAAACCATCCCCAACTATTACCCGCCCGTCATCCCCAAGGAGCTTTTCGACCTCGCGCAAGACGTCGCGACCACGCGAGCGCGGAAGCAGGCTGGCCGGAAGGGGAAGAGATATTCAAACTTGTTCCAGAAGCTCGCAACGTGTTCATCCTGTGGCGGCTCGATGCGATTTCTTGACCGGACCCGCGACAAGACTCGCAAAGACGGCGTGCGGCCATGGGCGCGCTACCTCGTCTGCGGCAATGCACTCGAAGGGCAAGGCTGTAAGAACCGCCAGCATTACAACTATCTGCTTTTAGAGAATTTCGTGTTGGCGGGCGGGCTCTCGGACGTTGACGTTGTCGCGGCCGCCGGGGTTCACAGCGAGACGGCGAAGCAGCAAGTTGAAAAAATTGAAGCGTTGGAGGCACAACTGACAAAAGTTGATGCCGCAATCCAGCGGACCTTGAAGCTTCTCGGCAACGAAGAACTTGCCGGTCTTGATGAACTGGAAAGCACGCTTGTTGGCCACAGGAAGAAGCAAAAGGAACTCCGAGAACAACTGACGACGGCCCGCGCCGCCGCCGCCGAGGCCCGCCAGGCGCAAGAGGACTCGATGCAGTTTCGGCACTTGCGTGAGCTTGAACGGCGAGCGTATGCCGAGACGCTGGAAGGCATCAACATGTCAGACGAAGCTGTCTACGCGCGACGCGTGCGGATCGCGATGGAGATGAAGAGCGTCATCGCAAGCGCCGTCTGCCAAGAGAATCACATGGTCACAATCACCACGAGGAGCGGGACGGCCTATGAGTTGAACGGCCGCGAATGGACATTCGTCTCGAAAGGCCCGAAGGGGCCATCGGGCAAACAGAGCGTTTCGCGCATCTTTGCTGGCCGAGCCGTCACTCGGCTTGAGGTGGACTAGAAAAAGACCAACTGCGCGGCAGACTCGCCAGCCCCCCCCAAAAAAACTTCTTCGTTTCCCCGCCAAAAAGTGGCGAGGGCTCCGAGAGATGTGCCATCCTTGCCTGTGGTTCCACACACAGAAAGGATGGTGACAAAAAATGGGTATTCCTCTCAAGTGGTTTGACGCCTTTCGGAGTCATTTCGAAATCCGGCCCGGGCATATCTTGGTGAAGCCCGCCAAAGACGAACCGGCTATTTGCGTCCCCTCGTCCGAAGTCGCTGCTTTCCCGTATATCATCCTGAATCCCGGCATGCTCTGCTGGGTCCACATCGACATCGACCTGCAAAAGATGCCTCGTCCCGCCGATGGAGAGACGCCGATGCAGGCACTCCAGCGTATGGTATTCGACCCTGCGCCATACGAAGCCCTGAACGTCCCGCTTCCGGCGTTCATCGCCTTGTCGGGGCGGAGCTTCCACCTTTTGTGGCCGCTTCTGCGCCCTCTCCCGCCGCATCCATCGGCCAAGTCGCGCAGGTTCTACCACGACGTCAGGCGCAACCTCATACGGGCGCTGGGCGGCGACATCGCTTGCGGCGTCCACAACATCGCCGCGAAGAATCCATTCTTCGCTGGACATATGGCCGTGAACTATCCTGACGGGCCTTGCTCGCTTGAGGCTCTCCGTCTTGATGCCGCTCCGCAGAACGTCTCCCACTGGCGCCAGCTCGACTACGCAACCGGCCAGAGAAATTGCGCGAGTTTTCGCGCCGGCCTCGCTTTCTTTCACCGCCTCGGAGCCGCGTCTGTTGACGAGGTCGTTGCGTTTCTGGTCGAGTTTCAAGCCGGTTCGAACGCGCCGCCACTGGACGCAGAGGAAAACAAAGACATTGCGAGGTCAATCGTCTTCAACGGGGAGCGCTACAAATCACGCGCCGATCGGAACTACGGAGCCATGCGACTGCCCACCCTCAAAGGAACCGAGCTCCCTGTCGAAGCGCGCCGGGCGGCCATCCGCCAGCGGCAGGCCGAAGGCGGCCGATACAGCGCCGAACAACGAATGGGGGAGTGCAAGCGCATCATTGCCGATGCCCTTGCCGTGCTTATGGCCGAGGGTCGAAAAGTGACCGGGGAGGCGATTGCCCGCCGTGCTGGTGTGAATGTCCGAACCGTCCGCAGTCACTTCACCATCCGCGACGGCATCGCGACGCCGAGAGGCGAAAACCAGAAATGCAAGTGTTGTCAAGTGATCGACGGTTAACAGGAATACGCCGGGCAGGGGCCGCAGGAGGCTGGAGGATGGATCCATGGTCTTTGTCTTTGGTATTTTGCCTTTGTCTTGGTGCCTTTCCTCTTCGGCTGTTCTGGGAGAATGGGAGAATGGAGTGGATCCCGTCGCGCCGCGCCGACCATCGAAACGCGTAAACGGCCATGAGAGGCCGGGGGAGGTGCGCTGTGGGGAAAGCCCCATAAACATGCGCTGCACGCACCGCAGAAACGCAAAGAAGGGCCTTCTCGGCCCTTCCTTGTTTATCGAAACCTCGCGCCGAGGTAGCGCGCCACGACATCGTCCCGGTCTGGACCATGCCCGAGTTCTGCTTTGATGAGCAAGCGGGCGTCACTGTCCAGTTGCCGCCAGCCGTCGCCAGCGGCCTCCTGGGCTTCCACAAGCGTGCCGCCTGCGGATGCGCACCGGAACCCGGTGATGTCGGCATAGCGCTCTTGCGTGTATGCGTGCCGCAGTCCATGAAGCGATGCGCCGCATGCTTCTTTCGAAATGCCGACAGCGTGGGCGCATGCGTATGCTTTCTTCTCCCATGCCCGTTCGCTCATCCCGTCCGGCATGAGATTGCCGTGCGAGGAGACGAAGCGACGGGCGTCTTCGATTGCCGTCAAGAAAGCCGGTGAGGGGTTGGAAATCACCCGCTCCCGCCCGCCCTTTGTGCCGTCGCTGACGAACACGCGGCCATCGGCGAGCAGACACCGGAAGGGGTTGAGCTTTCGGGCTTCTTCGTGGCGAAGTCCGCCCGTGCGCATGAGGCGCAAGTGGATCGCAAATCGTTGTTCGTCTTCCGTACCGGCGCGAAGGACTTCGAGCGCGGCGGCATATACAGCGTCGGGAACAGCGCGGTTGCGATTATCGACGCCCACGCGCGACCCGACGAGGAGTGAGCCATCCGCTGTGCGGAAATCATTTTTCTCGCGCAGGTCGGCATTGCCATATGCCCGTGCGACCGCACGGACGCCTGACAGGTATTCCTTCAGGGTTGCGGTCGACAGGCCCCGGTCCCGCCATCGCTCGACGACGGCAGCCATGTGCCTGTTCGTGACATTCTTCCAAGACTGCACCGCAAAACCGACGACGCGCAGTTCGTTGACAAAACGCGTCGCCTCGGCTCGGTGCTGGTATCTCGTCTTCGCGCTCCCGTGCAGGCGAGCGCGGCCAATCGCATACAAGAGCTGGTCGCCCATGACTCTCTCCGTAGTGCGCGCCCGAGGCGCGGTTGTCGTTCTGGGGTTTTACTCGCGGGGCCACGCAACGAGGCGACGCGTAGCGCATCCTCGTGGTGTCCCGTTTGCCGCGTTCAATCCGCTTTGCTCCTCGGCATGACCGTTCATGCCGCCGCCGGAGGGCGGTGCAGGAGCCAGACACGAGCCCAAGCCAGAACGCGCAGGGTCCGTCTATTCGTATTTGCTGGGGGAACTGATGTAGCCGTAGGGCTGATGGTCACCGTCTGTTTTCCCTCTGCAGAGAAAACAGACGGTGTTGAGAAAAAGGCCAGATGCGCATAAGCGCCGAGACAAGGCAAATGTCAAACAGCCGTAGCTGGCGGCGCTGACGAATCCTCCTGTGACAAACAGTAAACGAGCGCTTTCTTCTATTATACCATACGATTTGCGCCACGTCAAGTACCGTTATCAAAAACACGAAGCCCATGGCGCAGGATTACGCATTGGTTGTGCCGGACCATGGCTGGAATGCTTGCCCACGGCGGCAAACTTCACCTGCCTCCTTGCTTGTAGCTGACATCTTGGCTACAAATCGTCCCAAAATGAGCACGGACAACAAACGCTGCCCCGTCAAACACGGCTTGGTCGAGGCGAGCAAAATACTCATGGAGCGCCAGCATGGCAATGCAATTCGTTCTGAAGCCATATAACAAAGGATTAAACGATGAAGAGCTTCTCGACGATTTGCGCAGTACCGCAAATAAACTTGGAAAAGAGTATGTTACAAAAGAAGAGTACAATAAACATGGAAGATTGTGTTCTGCAACATTTCAAAAACGATTCGGTTCATGGTGCAAGGCACACGATATTGCAGGACTGAATAGGAATCGTCACTATGATACGTCAAAAGAAGAGTGCATAGCAGATATAAAAAATGTTGCCTACGCGCTGAATACCAACGTTTTAACTGTAGAAATTTATGAAAAGCACGGGAAATTTAATAGTGAATTGATTAGAAGAAGGCTTGGTTCTTTCAAAAATGCACTAGACGTTGCAGGACTAGAAACGTCAGATTCATTTAAAGAAAAGATTTCAAACGAAAATCTTTTTGAAAACATAGAGAACATGTGGGAAATGATTGGTAGACAGCCGAGCCGAAATGATTTTTACAAGCCACTTTCGAAGTACTCATATACGGTATATCCGAGGAGATTCGGCTCATACAGAAAGGCACTTGAAGCATTTGTTGATTCATTTGAATATCACAATGCTGTTGAAACTGATGATGCGCAAAACAAAAGTGATATTGCTATAGACATAGAACAGCATTGCCGCCATAAAACGTCAAGGAATGTTTCGTGGCGTATGCGATTCCTCGTAATGAGGCGAGATAATTTCAAGTGTATGATGTGTGGTGTCAGCCCAGCTATGAAGCCCGGCACTGTCCTTGTCATTGACCATGTGACCCCTTGGGAGTCTGGCGGCGAAACTGAATTTGAGAATTTGCAGACACTATGCGAGCAATGCAATGGTGGGAAAAGCAACCTCTCTTTGACCACGGGGTGAGCTTGGTCTTTTACGCGGGTTGAAAACTGCTCTGATGACTCGCGGCCGCTCCATTTTGTCGTGCGCGACAACGCAACTGTCTGTTTTTAAATTATATTTTAGTCGCAACAGATGCTGGCAAGTGGGTATACCATTTGTCACTCGTTGCGGGGCGCAGGGGCGGAGCCCCGGCGGGGCGCAGGGGCGCAGGGGCGCAGGGGCGGAACCCCGGCGAGCCTGTGGCGCGTCGAGTGGGTCGCCTGGCGCCGGGCGGCCGGACCTGTCCTTGACACCTCTCCCTGAATCGGCAACACCCCTCCCATGACCCCAGACATCCTTATCGCCTGGTTCAACGTGCATGGCGGCGCGTTCCACAAGCTGCTGGCCCTGCACCAGCGGCTGCGCGCCGGCGGGCTGGACTGCCAGCTCGGCTTCCATTCCGGGCCGCCGCGCGGGCTGAAGGTCGGGGCCGACGTGCCCGAGGCGCTGGTGCCGGAGCTGCAGGCCCAGGGCGTGCGCCTGCTGTCCAGGGCCGAGCTGCTGGACTGGGCGCAATCCGCCCGCCCGCGCCTGCTCCTTACCGACGCCCACGACGACCCGGACCTTCCCGGGCTCCTGGCCCAGGCCAAGGCGCGCGGCGTCAAGACCGCGCAGATGGCCACCCTGCTGGGCGACTTCACCTCCCACGGGGCCGAGCACCTGCTCATGCAGCACCCGCTGACCCTGTTTTTCGAGCTTGAGTTCAACCGCACCAGGGAGTCCTCGCGGCTGGCCCAGGCCGAGGCCATCCACTTCACGGGCAACATCTTTTTTGAGCCCACCACCAACCCCCTCTTCGGCGGTTTTTCGGACCGCGCGGCCTTCTGCGCCAAATACGGCTACAACCCAGAGCGGCCCATCCTGCTCTGGCTGCCCAGCGCGCCCGACGCCGAAAGCCACGTCTACGAGGAGGTCTGCCGGGCCGTGGAGGACGCGGGCCTGAACCTGGCCATCAAGCTGCATCCCTGGGACTACGCCCTGAAGAAGCACGGGCCGCACCCCGGCGATGTCTGGGGCCTGGGGCGGCCCTCGGACGAGGTCTTCGGCCGGCGCGCCGTGGACGAGCCGGACAGCTCCTTTGCCTTCCAGTTCTGCGACGCGGCCATCCTGCGCACCTCGGCCATGAGCCTGGAGCTGCCCTTCTGGGAGCGGCCCGGCCTGCTGCTGCCCGCCGACCTGAAGCCCAAGCTCTTCGAGGCCCAGGCCCACATGGCGCGGGGCTGCTGCGTGAGCCTGGGCGGGGTGGACGCCCTGGAGCGCATGCTGGTTGAGGGCGCGCTGCCGAGCCCCAGGCCGCAGGACTACCAGCGCGCGCGCGACGCCGTGCGCCTGCCGGGCCCGGGCGACGCCTACGAGCGCACCATTGCCGCCCTGCGCGGCATCCTGGGCTTGCCGGACAGCGCGGACGGGCCGCCCGCCCTGCTGCGCCCCGACGGCAGGCCTCAGGCCCTGGGCCGGGCCTATGAGCCCTTTGTCGACGACATGCTGGCCCGGGCCCTGACCCCGTCCAGACGGCTGCGCTACGAATTCGGCTGCCTGCGCCGCTGGCTGGCCGCGTAGCGTCCCCGCCCTGCCGCCCCAGGCCGCTCATTTCTCCCGAGACCGCCCACCGGCCAGCCCGCCGGCCAGCCCCGGGAGCGCGACGCGGGCAAACTCTCAACATTTTCCTGACATACCCTAGAATTTCTGGTGGCTGCGCAGTGTCTTCCGGGAAGCCGTTGCGCACCATTCTTGGCGCAGTTCGCCTTCCGGGTTTGCCCATGCGGCGCGCCGCGCAGGCCGGCCGCATCCTGGGCGCAAAAAAAGCGCCCCCTTGCGGGGGCGCTTGCGTGCATGCTGAGGCGTCGGGCCTAGTCGGCCTGGGCGATGGGCTTCTGGGAAGCGCCGGTCTCCTGCTTCACCTCGGTGGCCACCTTGAAGAGGATGGTCACCACCAGGGCGCCGATGGCGTAGATCATGGCCGAGATGATCAGCTCCTTGCCGGTGGGCCAGTAGGGGGCGATGGTCTCGAACGGGGTCGGGTTGAAGCCGCCGATCAAGAGGCCAAGGCCCTTGTCGATCCAGGTGGCGATGACCAGGATGGCCAGGGACCAGGGCAGCAGCTTGATGTTGTCGCGCAGGCGCGGCGGGATGAGCAGCGCCAGGCTGGTGATGGCCAGCACGGCCGCGGTCCACATGAAGGGCACCAGCTCGTGGTGGCCGTGCACGCCCTTGAACAGGTAGACGATGGAGTGCGTGTGGCCGGGGATGCCGGAGTAGAAGGCCGTGAACACTTCCAGGAGGAAGAAGAACACGTTGACCACCATGGCGTAGGTGATGATCTTGGCCAGGGTGGCCACGCCCTCGACGTTGGCCTTGAAGGTGGTCACCTTCTGGGTGAGCATGATGACCAGGAGCAGGATGGCCGGTCCGGAGCAGAAGGCCGAGGCCAGGAAGCGGGCGGCCAGGATGGCGGTGAGCCAGTAGTGGCGGCCCGGCAGGCCCTGGTACAGGAAGGCCGTGACGGTGTGGATGGAGAAGGCCCAGACGATGGAGACATAGGCCAGGGTCTTGCTCCACTTGGGGTGGGGCAGGCCCTGCCGGTCGGCCTCAAGGCAGGTCCAGCCCACCACCACGTTCAGGAGCAGGTAGCCGTTCAGCACGACCATGTCCCAGAACAGGATGGAGTTGGGCGTGGGGTAGAGCATCACGTTGAGCATGCGCTGGGGCTGGCCGATGTCGACCACGATGAAGCCCAGGCACATGACCACGGCGCCGATGGCCATGAACTCGCCGAAGATAACGAGGTCCTTGAACTTCTTGTAGTTGTGGAAGTAGTAGGGCAGCACGATCATGACGCCGGAGGCGGCCAGACCGACCAGGTAGGTGAACTGGGCGATGTAGAAGCCCCAGGACACGTCGCGGCTCATGCCGGTGATGGTGAGGCCCTGCATGAGCTGCATCAGGTAGATGCCGGAGGCGCCCAGGATGACCAGGAGCAGGAACCCGACCCAGATGTAGTACTTGGGACTTCCTTTGAGTGCTTTTTCGAGCATGACAGCCCCCTAGATGATGTAGTAGACGCCCGGTTCGGTGCCGAGCGCCGGCTTGCGCCGGATGGTGTAGTGCTCGCGCAGGAGCTTGCGCACTTCGCTGGCCGGGTCGGCCAAGTCGCCGAAGACCACCGCGCCGTTTGAGGCCTCGGCGCAGGCGGGCTGCTTGCCGTGGGCCAGGCGGTCCACACAGAAGTTGCACTTTTCCACCACGCCGCGCATGCGCGTGGGGAATTCCTTGTTCAGCTTGGCCAGGTCGAGGTGCAGACGCGGCTCCATGAAGTTGAAGCTGCGCGCGCCGAAGGGGCAGCCGGCCATGCAGTAGCGGCAGCCGATGCAGCGGTGGTAGTCCATGGCCACGATGCCGTCGGCGCGCTTGTACGTGGCCTGGGTGGGGCACACGCGCACGCAGGGGGCGTTGGTGCAGTGGTTGCACAAAAGCGCGAACTCGCGCTTCTCCAGGCCCTCGTCCATGTAGTTGTTGGGCTGGTCAAAGGCGTGCTCGAAGGAGTCCGCCCAGATCCACTTGACGTTCTGCTTGCCCGGGATGTCGGGCACGTTGTGCGCCGCGTGGCAGGCCTTGGCCAGCACGTCGATGGACTCCTTGGTGCCCACCTTCTTGGTGTCGATGACCATGCCCCAGCGCTTGGCGTTGAGGGCCTTGTCGCCGTCCTTGATTTTGGACCCGGCGCCGGACACGGCCAGGGCGCCGCCCGCGGAGGCCACGCACAGCCCGGCAGCGGTGAGCCCGGCGAACTTCAGGAAGTTTCTTCTGGTGTGGTTCATTTCTTCAACCCCTCCGGCTGGATGTGGCAATCCCAACAGTAGGGCGTCACGCTCGCGTCGTTGTGACACTTGTCGCAGAACTCGGCCTTGTTGGTATGGCACTTCATGCAGGTCTTCTGCAGGCTCATTTCAAACTGCTTGCCCTTGCTGTTCACGTAGAAGCGCTGGCCTTCGCCGCGCAGGGCCCAGTCGCGCCACTGGTCAAGCAGCTGCATGTGCTTGGTGCGCATGAACTCCTTGCTCTCAATGCATTCCTTCTCGTTCTCGGGCATCTTGAGTTTCGGCTGGGTATAGGCCGCCTTGCCCGCGTTGTAGGCCAGCGGGGCCAGGAAGATGCCCAGGAAGATCACCAGTCCGGTGATGATTTTGCCGCCGTTGTAGAGTTTCATCCTATTCCTCCTCAAAGCCCGGCAGGGGTTCCTGGCGCAGGTTCATGGTGCGCTCCTGCTCACCGTCGAGGATGAGCGCATTGGCCACCAGCTCGTGCAGGCCTGTGATCTTGACTCCAGGGGCCCAGTAGTCGGCCAGGGGAATCAAGGTGGCGCGGTCGATGGCGCAGACGCAGGCCATGGTGTTCACGCCGTGCTTGTCCACCACGTGCTTGAGCGCGTTGCCCCTGGGCAGGCCGCCGCGCATGCGGATGTCCATGATCTCGTCGGTGTTCAGGCCCGACCCGCCGGCGCAGCAGAAGGTCTGCTCGCGGATGGTGCCGAGCGGCATTTCGTGGAAGTTCTCCACGACGTTTTGGAGCACGTAGCGGGGTTCATCAAACATGCCCATGCCCCGCGCCGGGTTGCAGGAGTCGTGGAAGGTGGCGATGATGTCGGAGTTGCGGCTCTTGTCGAGGTTCAGCTTGCCGTGCTTGATGAGGTCGGCGGTGAACTCGGCGATGTGCACCATCTTGGTCTGCTTGGCGTTCTTGAACACCGTGCCCGTGATGGGGGAGACCGGGGTCTGCATCTGCGGGCCCTGCATGCCGCCGTTCATGGTGTCCATGTACTGGTTGATGACGCGCCACATGTGCCCGCACTCGCCGCCCAGGATCCATTTGGCCCCCAGGCGGTTGGCCTCGGCGTACATCTTGCCGTTCAGGGCCTTCATGGTGTCGGCGCTGGTGAACATGCCGAAGTTGCCGCCCTCGCTCGCGTAGGTGGACAGGGTGTAGTCCAGCCCGATGGCGTCGAAGAGCATCAGGTAGCCCATGAAGGTGTAGATGCCCGGATCGGCGAAGACATCGCCCGAGGGGGTGATGAAGATGACCTCGTGGCCCTTTTCGTTCAGGGGCACGTTGAGGCGCTTGCCGGTGATGGTCTCGATGTCGTCGACCATGAACTCGACGATGTCCTTGAAGGCGTGGGGCTGGATGCCCAGGTGGTTGCCGGTGCGGGTGCAGTTGGCCACCGGCTCCATGATCCAGTTGATGTTGATGCCCACCAGATGCATCAGCTCGCGCGCCATCATGGTCACCTCAGCGGTGTCGATGCCGTAGGGGCAGAACAGCGAGCAGCGGCGGCACTCGGTGCACTGGTAGAAGTAGAGGAACCATTCCTTGAGCACGTCCTCTTCCATGACCCGCGCCCCGGTGAGCTTGCCCAGGATCTTGCCGGCCAGGGTGAACTCGCCGCGGTAGATGGAGCGCATGAGCTCGGCGCGCAGCACGGGCATGTTCTTGGGGTCGCCGCCGCCGATGAAGAAGTGGCACTTGTCGGCGCAGGCGCCGCAGCGCACGCAGATGTCCATGAAGATCTTGAGGGAGCGGTACTTGTCCAGGCGCTCGCGGAAACCGTTGACCACGATCTCCTTCCAGTTGGGCGGCAGCTGCCAGTCGTCGTCGGTGGGGTTCCAGGTGCGCGGGTTGCCGAACTGCCCTGGAATCTCGTGGATCAGGTACTCCATCTTGTCCAGCTTGGCCGGGTAGGCAAAGCGGC
This sequence comes from Pseudomonadota bacterium, assembly GCA_018822105.1. Taxonomy (GTDB): domain Bacteria; phylum Desulfobacterota; class Desulfovibrionia; order Desulfovibrionales; family Desulfovibrionaceae; genus Humidesulfovibrio. The sequence continues at coordinate 11,804 of JAHJLB010000062.1, read as the reverse complement.
CGGGGCTCAGGTCATTTGGCGTCTCCATCCAGTCCGTTGCCGGCGGAGTGTAGTTGATGCTCCTGAGCATTTCATCGGGTTTAATGATCTTCGCCATGTCTTCTCCTCGCGGAAAATGTTTCGTGCTGTTGGGCCCGTGGTGCCAAGCGCCTGTCTAGGCGGCTTCCTCCGGGGTCTTCTCCAGGGGCAGTCCGGCCTCAAACATGGGCTCGCGGAACTCGTCCTCATAAGCCTCGTAGCTGTGGGGCTTGATGTCGGGGTTGTTCCACGGGTTTTCGTGATGGTGCATGCGCGTGTCGTTGGGCAGGTTGCGCGTGGGCGAGAGGAAGACGCCGCCGAAGTGCATCAGCTTGCTGAAGGGGAAGTAGGCCAGCAGCGTGCTCACCAGGGAGATGTGCACGAAGAAGCTCACGTCGATGGAGGCGGGCACTGCCTTGAACTTGAAGGTGGTCAGCCCCATGACCACGTCCTTGATGGCCATGACGTCGACCTTGGCGATGTAGCGCATGTACATGCCGGAAAGGGCGATGGAGAGGATCAGGATCAGCGGGAAGTAGTCGTTCACCAGGGAGATGTAGCGCAGCTTGGCGTCCAGCAGGCGGCGCGCCAGCAGGAAGCCCGCGCCGGCCAGGATGAGCAGGTTGGTCTGGTAGACGATGGGCGTGTAGATCTGCAGCACGCTGTCCACGAACTCCACGGCCACGATGAACTGGGGCACGGGCTGGAGGAACAGGCGCATGTGGCGCACGACGATGACCAGGAAGGAGTAGTGGAACAGCAGGGCAAAGAGCCAGAGCCACTTGGCCGAGACGTAGGCCACGATGGGGTTCTTGCCGTCGTCGTGTTTGAGCAGCACCTTGGTGTTCCGGAACAGGGACCGGAAGGTCAGCACCTCGAGGAGCATGCGCATGGCCGTCTGCGGGCCGGTGGAGGGGTTGTCCCATTTGTTCTGGACAATCCAGTCCAGGGACTGCTGCTGCCCGCCCGTGGTGGGAATGCGGAAGGGCACCGGGCGTTTGGCCCAGCCGATGACCTTGGCCACGAACCCGATCACGAAGATGGCGAACGCCGTCCCGGGAACGCAGTACGCGAAGATGGTCTGCATCTTTGCCGCGCCAGCGCCCAACGTGGCGATCACCACCAAGGCCAGGACCAGAATGAGTGAATAGATCGCTTTCATCTGCCGTCACCTCGCTTGTTGTTTGGCGAACCTGGCCCCTTGCGGAAACCGGGCCCGCACCCGCCATGAGAAATCACTCGGCCTTTCGGGCCGTTACGTCCGAAGCCATGAGATTGGCGCGGCGCACGATGTTCACGTGCGCCCGCTTGACCTCCTCCACGCGCATGCGCTGCACCTGGTCGCGCGCAGCCACGTAGAGGTCAAAGGCGATGACCGCCAGGTTGTCCACCCGGGTTTCAAAGGCCAGGAGCTCCTCCAGGCTGCCCTGGGCGGACAGCTCCTTGAGGAATTCCTGGCGCAGCAGCTTCTTGAAAAGAAAGACGAAGGACAGGGCCTGGCTGGGCGCAAAATCCTGCACGGCGCGGATCTTCACCAGCTGCGTCAGCGCGCCGGCCACGGCCTCGGCGTCGTTCCAGGCCAGCAAAAGCGGGATGAGCTCCGAGGAGGCTTTGAGGATGGCGTGGCCCACGGGGTTGGAAAACCGCTCGCGGTTCTCTTTCCACACCGCCTGGGTCTCGGGCGGATAGGTGCCAAGGATGAGGACGGCCCATTTTTCGGCCAGCTCTTTCGAGCGCTCCGCGATGCGTTCCTCAAGCCCCATGCACATCCCCTCGGTTCGACCGGAAAAGAGGACGCCCGTGCAGGCTTCCTCCTCTGGAAGGCGGCCGACCGAACGCCCATGCGATTATTGTGAAAATGCGAACAATGCCCCACGGCTTCTATTCCAGAGTCCCCCCGAAACGTCAAGCCGTTTTGCCGAGAAAACGGGTGCCTCCGTGGCCTTCCCCCAGGGTTTGCGGCCACCGGTTGCCCGTCCGCGCGGCCTTGTGCAAACCCGAGTCCGGGCATGTGCAAACATTTGCGCAAATCGCCCTGCCCGCGCCGTGGCTGCTCATGACAAACGCCTCCGCCGCCACGACTTTGCATCTTGGCACGGAGATTGCCTCTATCCCTCCTGTGCAGAGAGGGTTTGCACCGCCGGGGATGGAGGTTCCGCTCTTCCACCTCCGTCCCCGGCCTTGCCCCGCCGCTGCGCCCACACACCAAAGGAGACGCCCCGCCATGCAGCAGCCCCAGAGACGCCCATCCTTTCCCAGGGCTATCGCCGCCCCGGCCCCGCACGCCGCCCCCGGCCACCTCGTCATTCTGGCCGCCCTGGTCGCCCTGGCGGTGCTGCTGGCCACCCTGGCCCCGCGCGCCCACGCCTTCAGCCTCTTCGGCGGACCCAAGGAGGTCAAGGCCCAGCAGGGCCTCGTCAAGCTGCCCCTGGCCGAGGTCTCCGACGGCAAGGCCCATTTCTACACCTACAAGACCGGCGGCAAGGACGTGCAGTTCTTCGTCATCAAGAGCAAGGACGGGAACATCCGCACCGCGCTGAACGCCTGCGACGTCTGCTTCCGCGAGAAGAAGGGCTACACCCAGGACGGCGACTACCTGGTCTGCAACAACTGCGGGCAGCGCTTCCACTCCAACAAGGTCATGGAGGTCAAGGGCGGCTGCAATCCCTCGCCCATCTCCCGCACCGTGGACGCCAAATCCGTGTCCATCCCAGAGGCCGACCTCAAGGCCGGCGTCGGGTACTTCTAGCCAAGAAAACAGGCCCCTGGCGGCCAAAGGACCTGAGGCCCCCTGGGCCCCCCCTGGCTGCGAGCCGACGAGGGGGTCCGGGGGGGATCATTCCCCCCGGCGGGGGCGCCGGGGGCGGAGCCCCTGGCTGAATGTCGGGGCGGAGCCCCAGGCTGCATGCCGGGGCGGAGCCCCTTGCGACACCAACCACAAGGACCGGCCTTCATGAACATCCTGACCATCGCGCTCCGCAACGCCCGCAAGAAATGGGTGCGCACGCTGCTCTTGCTGCTTGTGTTCACCCTGGGCGTGGTGTCCATCGTGTCGCTCAATTTCGTCTCGCGCGTGGTGGGCGAGGGGCTGGAGAAGAAGCTGGTGAGCTTCGGGGCCAACATCCTGGTCTCGCCCAAGAGCGAGAAGCTCACGGTGAGCTACGGCGGCTTCGCCCTGGGCGACATGCTCTTTGACGTGGCCTATCTGGACGAGCGGGACACCCTGGGCAGGATCGACACCATCGCCCTGCGCAAGAACATTTCGGTCATCGCGCCCAAGCTCGTGGTCATGGACCGCGTGCAGGGCAAGGCCGTGGCCATCGTCGGCGTGCGCTTCGGGCAGGAGAAGCTGCTCAAGGGCTACTGGACCGTGGAGCAGGGCGCCATTCCCGGCGAGGCCCCTGTGCCCAGGGCCGCTGCGGTTCCGGCCGCCCCCATGCCCGCGGACGCGGGCAGCCATCCGGTCTCGGTGCGGCCCGCCCTGCCCCTGTCCTCGGCCAAGGCCTCCGCCCCGGCCGCGCATCCGGGCAACGGCGTGCTGGTGGGCAGCGCCGCCGCGTCCAAGCTGGGCCTCAAGCCCGGCGACGCCGTGCCCCTCGGCACGTCGCAGATGATCGTCACCGGCATCCTGGCGCCCACGGGCAGCGAGGACGACAACGTGCTCCTGGCCGACCTGGGCTTCGTGCAGCAGGCCGTGGGCCGGCCGGGCAAGGCCAATTTCGTGGAGGTGGCGGCCCTGTGCTCGGCCTGCCCCATCGAGGACATCGTGCACCAGATCGGCGCGGCGCTGCCGGGGGTGGAGATCAAGACCCTGCGCAACATCGTGGAGCAGCGCATGTACTCGGTCCTGTTCGTGAAGAAGCTGATATTGTCCGTGAGCCTGGTGATTTTGCTCACCGGCTGCTCCATGGTCGGCATCTCCATGCTCTCGGCGGTGAACGAGCGCAAGAAGGAGATCGGCATCCTGCGCTCCCTGGGCTTCTCGCGCCGGGCGGTGTTCTCCATCTTCTTCGCCGAGGCCGCGAGCATCGGCCTTCTGGCCGGCCTGGCGGGCTACCTGGCGGGCTATCTGGTGAGCTTCCGCATCCTGGCGGTGCTTGAGCTGGGCGATGGCGCGCACCTGGCCTTCGAGCCCCTGCACCTGGCGGCCACGGCGCTGATCCTGGCCCTGTTGACCTCCCTGGCCTCCCTGGTTCCGGCCTGGAAGGCCGCGGCCATCGAACCCAGCGAAGCCCTTGTGACCCTCTAGGAGGCCCGCGCCATGACCGAAGCCACAACCGCCAGCGCCCCCCTTGGCACCGCGCCTCTCCTTGAGGCCCCCATCCTAGAGGCCGTGGACGTCACCAAGTCCTTCACCCAGGACGGCACGCCCACCCAGGCCCTGAAGGGCGTCTCGCTCTCCGTCGCGCCGGGCGAGTTCGTGTCCATCGTGGGCCGCTCCGGCTCGGGCAAGAGCACCCTGCTCTCGGTGCTGTCCACCCTGCTCCGGCCCGACTCCGGCCAGCTCAGCTACAACGGCCTGGACCTGACCCGGGCCACCGAGGCCGAGATCAACGCCCTGCGCCACGGGGACTTCGCGGTGATCTTCCAGTTCCACTACCTTCTGCCCTACCTGACGGCCCTGGAGAACACGCTTTTGCCCTTCATGCGGGGCCTGCGGCCCGTTTCAGGGGCGCAGCGCAAGCGCGCCCTGGAGTGCCTGGAGCGCGTGGGGCTGGCGGACAAGGGCCACCGCCTGCCGGGGCAGCTCTCCGGCGGGGAGCAGCAGCGCGTGGCCATCGCCCGGGCCCTGGTCAAGGACGCGCGGATCCTCTTCGCGGACGAGCCCACGGGCAGCCTGGACTCGGCCACGGGCGCCACGGTGATGGAGCTCCTCGGCCAGATCCACAAGGACGGGCTGTCCGTGGTCATGGTCACGCACAACGAGCAGTACGCGAGCCTGTCCGACCGGGTGGTCAGGATGGCCGACGGGCTGGTGGCGGGCTGAGGAGGCGGGCAGGCCATGGCCATCTCGGCGCAGGCAGGCCTCCCTGCGCAGCCGCCGACACGGACGCCGCCTGCCGGAGAGCCTCCACCTCCAATTCTCAGGGCAATCCTCGCACTATCCCCGACAAATGCCCGCCGGAGCAGGCCCTTGCGGCCCGCCCCGGCGGTTCGCCATTTTCAGGGCGGGAGCCGCTAGACCCGGATGACCTTGCCCGCCAGGTGCAGGCTGGTCACCACGTCGAGCATGTTCGTGGTCTCGCCCACCTGTTTGGCCTCCATGAGCCCGAAGTGGGTCAGGCAGGTGCCGCAGACGAGCACCGAAACCCCGGCCGCGGCCAGGGCCTGGAGCTTCTCCAGGCAGGGGTGGTTGGCCGTGGCCAGGCGCACGCCGCCGTTGACCAGGATGACGCGCCAAAGGCTCTTGCCCAGCTCCGGCAGGGTGGTCAGGAAATTCAGCATGAGCCTGCCGCCCAGTTCGTCATCGCCCGCGCCGATGGTCTCGCTGGCGATGAACACCGCCACCATGTCCGGCCCGGACGAGCAGGGGCTGGCGGCAGGGGCAGGGACGGCGGAAGGATCGGTGTTCAGGCGCGTGGCGCGCAGCCGGCTGTGGCCCACGGCCTCGGCCACGGCCACGTGGTAGCCCTTGCCGGACAGGAGCCGCGTGACGTTCTCCCGCGCCGCCGGATCGTCCACCAGGACCAGCAGGGCCTCCGGCGCGCCCTTCTCGATCACCTCAAGGCAGCGCATCACCGGGCCGGGGCAGGCCAGCCCCCGGCAGTCCAGCGCCAGTTCGTTCTGCATAACGCCTCTCTATCTGTGAAATCATCATCTTCGATGCCAAGGGACTAGCGGGGCGGGCCGGCGTTGTCAATGCAGCAAACAAAAACCGCCGGAGCAGGCCCTTGCGGCCCGCCCCGGCGGTATCGGTTCGTCTGCGGCCGGAGACGCTACTTCAGCAGCTCCACCAGCGCCTTGACCACGGCGAAGGCGTCGGCCACGTAGAGCACATCGGCCTTGCCCTGAGCCCAGCCGCAGGAGGCGTCCAGATTGATGGCCCGGCGCTCGGTGATGAAGCGCCAGCCCACCACGTGCGGCTCCTCGCCGTGGCAGCAGGTGGCCAGGCCCTTCTGGTGGCGCGGGGTGGAGCCGGTCTGCCCCACCTGGTGCATGTGCGTCAGGAAGGGCAGCGCCCCGCCCTCGCCGCTCTGGTCAACCAGGGACTTGGAGCTGCCCAGCGAGCATTTGGTCGCGCCGATGAGGCTCAGGATGAGCTGGCTGGCCTCGTCCAGGCGCTTCATGCCGCCAGCCTGGGACTTGCCCCAGCCGGCGCCCGCCACGAGCAGCATCTTGGCCTCGGGCCGGATGGTCTGGGCGTCGGCCGCCGGGGACTTGACGCCCGTGACGACCGTGCGCGTGGCGACGGCAGGAGAGAGCATCTCCACGCTGGCCGCGCCCTTCATGTCGGAGGGGGCCTCGAAGCAGCCGCTGTCCACGGTGACGAGCCAGGGCCGGGCGTCGCGCTCGATGCGGCCCACCATGCGCTGGCGGTAGAACCAGCGGGTGGCCACGACCTTGCCCTCCGCAGCCTCCAGGCCGGTCAGGCGGGTGTCCACGGCAGCGCCCAGGCGCAGGGCCACGCCGGCGGCCACGCGGCTGGCGCGCGCCGTGGCGGGCATGACGATGAGGTCCGCGCCCGCTGCCTTGGCGATGGCCTCGCAGGCCGAGGCGTCGGAGCCGTAGCGCGCCGTGGCGAAGTCCGCGCCGGCCACGCCGAGGAACTTCGCCGCGCCGCAGCCAGCGATGGCGTCGGCCCCGGCCTGGACCTCGGCCCCGTACAGGCCGACGACCAGCTCGAAGCCCAGGCCCTTGGCCGCGCCCAGGGCCTCCAGCGCGGCCTTGCCCAGGCCGCCGCCTTCTTCCGTATGTGCCAGGAAAAGAACTTTCATATGTCTCGCTCCTTCATCCCCGGGCCTAGGCCCGGATCCAGTCCGCAAGCTCGCGGGCGATGTCGTCCACGGGCGCGTCCTTGACGATGCGCGTCTCGCGGCGCTGGCTGGGAACCTCCACGCTCTGGAAGCGCAGTCCCTCCCCCTTGAGCGGGGCGGCCACGGCCTTTTGCAGCGCAGGCATGATGAAGCGCATGTTGGCCATTCCCACCTGGGGGTTGTTCGGCGGCTCGGGCAGGTTGCCCGTGGCCCAGCCGAGCACCGCGGGCGCGCCCTGGCAGGAGGACAGCTGGTAGCTGCCGCCCTCGATGCGCTCCAGCACCGTGAAGCTGCCGTCATCACTCATCTTGATCTCGTCCACGCCCTGGAACTGGTCGGTGACGCCCAAAAGCTCGCCCACCATCTGCAGCACCGCGCCCGTCCCGCGCGAGGCCGACTGCCAGCCGCCGAAGATGAGCAGCTTGCCCTTGTCGAGCCCGGGGAGCTTCTCCACCGCGCCGGCAAGCGCCTTGGCCGTCTCCGCCGCGTCGGTGAAGCCGCCGGCGGGCCCGTCGAGCACGTTGATCTCAAAGGGCACCTTCTGGGCCACGTTCATCATGACCTGCTGCAGCTTGGCCTTGGGGCCCAGGGCCACGAGGTACACTTTCCCCTCGACCTGTTTCGCCAGGTTGGCGGCCTCATACAGCGCATGGCCCGCCCAGGGGTCCAGCACCGCGGGCAGCATCATCTCGTTTTTGAGCGCCGGGCCCGTGGGGCCGACGATGGGCTCCAGGGTCTGGAGCGGGTCGGGCACGATGGAGCCCAAAACCACGATCTGCAATCCTTTCATGAAGACTCCTTGTGAGAGTGAGTGTTCTTCGGGGGAGGCGGGGAACCTCTTCCCCAAAAGGTTCCCCGCCCCGGTTCGCCCCGCGCCCGCGCTAATTCTCCGCCGAGTGCAGGCCGCCCGCGCCGGCCTGGAAGTCCACGTTGGCGGACTCCCCGCCCTGGGGCGAGGGCTTGCTGCAGTTCCAGATGCAGGCCCCGCAGTGCACGCACTTCTCGCGGTCGAACAGCGGCGCGCCGCCGTCCGGGTTGGTGCTGATGGCCTGGCCGGAGCAGGCCTCGATGCAGACCTTTTCGTCGCAGGCCTTGCAGACGTTGGTGCTTTTGAAGGTCACGTGGTCGCGGTAGCCGCCGGGGGCCTGGACCTTGCCGCCGAGCAGGAGCGCGTCCTGGTGCGAGACGAGCAGCTGCCCGTCGTACTGGATGGACGGCCAGCCGAGGCGGTCCATGAGCGCGCCGTGCAGAGGCAGGCCCTTCTGCGTGCAGTCGCGGCGGATCTGGGCGATCTCCTCGGCCGGGATGCGGCCCCGGAAGAACTCCTCAAGGCTCGGGATGCGCTCGTGGGGCTTCCTGGTGGCGCCGGGCCAGAAGGCCTTGCCGCCCGAGAGGCCGGCCAGGGCCATGCCGATGAGCCCCTGGATGACGCCCACCTGGAAGCCGTCGCGCGCCTTTTCGGCGATCCGGGCCTCGCGCTCCAGCCAGGATTCGCGGCGGCGGCGCACGTAGGTGGCCTCCAGATTCTCGCGGGTGAAGGGCTTGTCCTGCTCCATGAGCTCCAGCACGCTGACGCCGAGCAGCACGCCCGAGGTCCAGGCCTCGTCGAAGCCCGAGCCCGTGAGCACGTTGGTGGTGCCGCTGCCCTCGCCGATGCGCGCGAACCCGTCGCCCACCAGATGCGGCTCGCCCCGGCGGCCGGACTCCTGCAGGCTCTTGGCGCCCCAGGAGCGCATGCGCCCGCCCTGCAAATGCTTCCACAGGTAGGGGTGCTGCATCCAGTGCTGCAGGTAGCGGTAGCCCGTGCGCACCGGGGAGTCGTACCAGGAGGGCACGAAGATGCCCAGGGAGGCGATGTTGCCGGGATAGACGTAGAGAAAGCCGAAGATCTCCGGCTCGGGATAGCCCAGGGTGTGCAGGACGAGGCCTTCCTTGAGGGCGCAGCCCTCGGGCAGGTCCACCACCATCTTCATGCCCACGGCCCATTCGCGGGCGTGGTTGCCCACGGGCAGGCCCAGCTTCTCGTCCAGGGCGCGGCCCACGGCGCCCACGGGGCCGTCGGCCACCACGGTGAGCCGGCTTCCGATGTCCATGCCGGGCATGAACCCGGCCTCGGGCCTGCCCTGGCGGTCCACGCCCTGGTCCTGCAGGCGCACGCCGACGACGCTGCGGCCCTCCATGAGCGGGCCGGCCACGGGCGTTCCGGGCCAGATCTGGGCGCTGCCCTGGCCCATGATCTGCCCGCCGGCCCACTGGTTGAACTGGCCCAGGGACAGGAGATAGCCCGGCTCCTTGCGCAGGAAGTTCGGGATGTAGGGCAGGGTGTAGGCGTGGTTCTTGGCCAGGCCGGTGGCGCGCAGGAACCTGTCCTTCAGGCGCATGACCAGCGGCCGGCGCGATGCGCCCACGGGGTCGAGGAGGTAGACGACCTCCTCGTGGCGCACCTCGGTGGCCAGGGGTATCTGCATCAGGTCCAGGTCCGGGAAGCTGGCGCGGATGCCGCGGCCCTTGGTGACCACGCCGGACACGCCAAAGCCGATATCGTCGGCGCGCTCGTAGCAGATGACCTGGGGCGGCATGCCGGGCATGGCCTTGCTCTCGGCCACGGGCGCGCCGTCCTCGGCCACCAGGCCCTTGGACAGGGTGTGCAGGAACCCGCCCATGGCCGGGCCGAAGCCCACGCAGGCGATGTCCACGTCCATGCGCTGGCGCTCCACTCCATCAGGAAGGGCGCCCTCGGGCAACTTGTCGGCGGTGTGGTCGGTCATGCGTGTCTCCCTGTGGCCGCCGGGCGCGGAAAAAGGCCTCGGGCGCGGGCGCTTCCCCGCGTCCCTGGCACGACGGCTTGCCCCTCTTTATGCGACAGGGGCGGGAGGAGTCAACCTGAGGGGGCGTCCTGGCGTATTTGCGCGGCGCTCAGCGGCGGAAGCGACGGAAGAGCGCGCCGGGGCGCAAGGGCCCAGGCCCGGCGGCCCCAGCCGGCAGCGGCCCCTAGCGCCGGAAGCGGTTGCGCACGGCCAGGGCGAAGAGGGTGGCCTGGACGATGACGAGCACGTGCCACAGGCCCTGGGCCACCTTCAGCCAGCCTTCGCCGCCGATGTCCTTGGTGAAGGGGATGAACTGCATGGCCGCCGTGGCGTTGGTGGCGGCGAAGAACCCTCCGGGCGAGCCCGGCGCGGCCGTGGCGTTGGCGGCGGCCTGGAACTTCGGCAGCAGCGCGGCCCCGGCCGGGCCAAAGGCCAGGAAGGGCAGCACGGCCAGCAGGGCCAGCACCAACCCGGCGCGGCCCATGCGCTCGCCGAAGCCGCAGGTGGCCCAGTACCAGAAGGAGAGGGAGAACAGGGCGCGCAGCGGGACCAGGGGCAGCAGGGCCGCGAGCGCCAGGAGCGGCTTGTTGGCCTCCCACGTTTCACTCTGCGGCCCATCCTTGCGTTCCCGCGCACCCCGCCACAGCTGCCGAACGGCCCGGACAGGGCCGAAGCCCCGAAGCCGCAGCAGGGCCATGAGCTTCTCGCGGTCGTGCCACACGGACACCATGCGCCGGTCGTGCTCGTCGTCGGCGCGCTTGCGCATGGCCCGGTACAGGTGCTCGCACTCCAGCAGGCCCGCGGCGTCGCCCTTTCCGTAAACCTCCAGGCCCAGGCGCCGGGGCCAGTCGCAGTTGACGAAGCGGAACAGGGGCGCTTCCAGTTCCGCGCGCGTGAAGACGAGCTGCTCCAGGCTGGCGGCGTGCATGTCCCGGAGCACCACGCGGCCGTCCTTTTCTGTCCCGGCCCAGCGGAAGTCGGCCTTGTAGCTGAACGTGGTCCGCTCGAAACTCGCCACGCCGCTGAACGTGGCCCTGTTGAAACCCGCCACGCCGCTGAACGTGGCACTGTCGAACACCGCATTGCCGCTGAACGTGGCCCAGCGGAACACCGCCGCGCCGCTGAACGTGGCCCAGCGGAACACCGCCGCGCCGCGGAACGTGGCTTCGCTGAACCACGCCGCGCCGCTGAATGTGGCCCCGCGGAACCACGCATCGCCGCTGAATGTGGCCCCACCGAACCGCGCCGCGCCGCTGAACGTGGCCCCGCTGAACCACGCCGCGCCGCTGAATGTGGCCCCACCGAACAGCGCCGCGCCGCTGAACGTGGCCCCGAGGAACTCGATCGCGGGCAGCGGGTTGTCCTTGCCGTACCGCTCGAAATCAACAGCCCCCGGAAACACCGTGCGGCTCAGGTCGCACCTTGCGTCCGTCTCCCCGGCTTGCACCCTCTCAATGACCGCATCGATGCGCGCAAAGACCAGGTCGTTGAACTCCTCGACCGTGTAGCGCTCCTCGCTGCCCAGGGCCTTGCGCTTCTCGCCCTCAGGCGCGTGGAACACGCAGTACTCCTGGCCGTCCGAGGGATCGGCAAAGACCACGGGCTGCGGCTCGGCCCATTTAACCCACCAATGCTCACACCTGCAGCAGCCCATCATTCCCCTCCAAAAATTCGTCCATATCCGCTAGCACATGCGCGGGCCAAAAGAAAAGGCCGGGCCGGAGGGGAAACTCCAGCCCGGCCCAAAGGCAAAGGGAGGGGGCGGGGGCTCCCGGCGCGGGGCCAAAGGCCCCGGCAGGGCCTGGGCCCTAGCCGCCGGGCAGCAGGCGCACCTCGCGCTGGGGGAAGGGGATGCTCACGCCGTGCTCCCGGAAGGCATCCCAGATGGCCAGCAGCACCTCCCCGCGCACGTTGGCGATGCCGTTGCCCGGGTCGGCGATCCAGAAGTTCACGTCCAGGTTGATGCTGGAGTCCCCGAAGCCCAGGATGCTGGCGCGCGGGGCGG
>JAHJLB010000061.1 GCA_018822105.1 Pseudomonadota bacterium | reverse complement strand
GGGCGGTGCGGGGGGCGCTGGCGGCGGCTTTTCCGGCGGCGGCGGCGACTTCGGCGGCGGTGGCGGCAGCAGCGGCTTCGGCGGGGGCAGCGGAGGGAGCGGCGGCAGCGGCGGCGGCTCCTCCTACTAGGGCGCAGCGAGGTGCCTGCTTTCCATCGCGATATTCGTGTTACGAAATGTTGACTTCTTGTGCTGAAGTGGTGTAGTGTGTGTGCAGTGAAAGCCTATCCGCACATACCGCCCCTCCCCTCCACGCCTGACGGCTCCGCTTCCAGGGCGGCCCAAAGCGGCCTGCTTGAGGCGGTGGTGCAGGATCGGCTCTGGCGGCTGTCGCGTCCGGCGGACCTGGAGAGCCTTTGGCAAAACTTGGGGCAGGGGGGGCCGGGCGCCGCCGGCTGGGATGAGGACGAGCGCCTGCCCTACTGGGTGGAGCTCTGGCCCGCGGCCGTGCTGCTGGCCCGCTGGGTGGCCCGGAACAGGGACCTTGTGCGCGGCCGGCTGTGCCTGGACGCGGGCTGCGGCCTGGGGTTGTCCGCCCTGGTGGCGGCCAGCGCGGGCGGCCGGGTTCTGGCCTTTGACTACGAGCCCGAGGCCCTGGCCTACGCCAAAAGGAACGTGGCCCTGAACCGGGAGCTGCTGGGCGGCAACGCCCCGCCCCTGTTCGCGGTGATGGACTGGCGCAGGCCCGCCCTGGCGCGCGGCGCGGCGGACCTGCTGCTGGGCGCGGACATCCTCTACGAGCGGCGATTTTTCGAGCCCGTGGCCGCGCTGCTGGACCACGCCCTGGCCCCGGACGGCGTGGCCTGGATCGCGGATCCGGAGCGCAGCGTGTCCGCCCCGGTCTGGGAGCGGCTGGCCGCCCTGGGCTGGAGGGTCACGACCCCGCATTCCGGCCGCGTGGCCCAGGGCGGGCAGGACATGAACGTGCACATCCGCCAGATATCCCGCAGCGGGCGCGGCGCAGCCCCGCAGAACATGCAAGGAGCCTGATCATGGGAGAGACCATTCGTTTCGGCGTGTCGCTGGATTCGGACCTTTTGGACAAGTTCGACATGCTGTGCAAGGAAAAGAGCTACCAGACCCGCTCCGAGGCCATCCGCGACCTCATCCGCAGCATGCTGGTGCAGCGCCAGTGGGAGAACGACGACGGCGAGGTGGCCGGGACCCTGACCCTGGTCTACGACCACCACCAGAGCGGCCTGGCCCAGAAGCTGACCGAGATCCAGCACGACAGCCATGACGCCATCCTGTGCACCATGCACGTGCACCTGGACCACCACAACTGCCTGGAGGTGCTGGCCCTCAAGGGCCTGGCCGAGAGCATCAAGGCCCTGGGCCAGAAGCTCATCTCCACCAAGGGCGTGAAGCACGGGCATCTGGTGCTCACCACCACCGGGCAGGAGATCGGCTGATGGCGCACATGGAGGACGTGCAGAAGCACCCGGCCAGCGTGCAGATGCCCATCGACCACGTGGGCGTCAAGGACCTGCACCTGCCCGTGGTGGTGCGCGACCGCGAGTCCGGCACGCAGCACACCGTGGCCCGCGTGGACCTCTCGGTGGACCTGCCCGCGGCCTTCAAGGGCACGCATATGAGCCGCTTTGTCGAAGCGTTGGAGAACTGGGGCGAGGAGCTGTCGCGCTCGTCCATGGAGAAGCTGCTCTCGGACGTGGCCCTGCGGCTGGAGGCCCGGCGGTCCTATGCGCGCTTCGACTTCCTGTATTTTTTGCGCCAGTCCTCACCCATGAGCAAGGCCAAGGGCCTCATGGGCTATCCCTGCTCCGTGGTGGGGGCCTGGGAGGACGGCAAGCTGGACTTCACCCTGGGGGTGGACGTGCCGGTGATGACCGTGTGTCCCTGCTCCAAGGCCATCAGCGACGAGGGCGCGCACAGCCAGCGGGCCAGCGTGCGCATCCTGGCCAAGTTCAAGGGCTTCCTCTGGCTGGAGGACCTGATCGAGATCGCCGAAGGTTCGGGCTCCTCACGGGTATACACCCTGCTCAAGCGCGAGGATGAGAAATACGTCACCGAGACGGCCTTCGCCAACCCGGCCTTTGTGGAGGACGTGGTGCGCGCCGCGGCCAAGGGCCTGAACGAGCACCCGCGCATCATCTGGTTCCGGGTGGAGGTGGAGGCCTTCGAGTCCATCCACGGGCATTCGGCCCAGGCGACTATTGAAAGTCCCGCCCGGAAGGCGTAACGGCATTCAGAGGACAGACTCGAAGGTCCCGCGAAAGCCCGGCAGAGGGCGCGCAGGGGGCCGAAGGGGGCGCGTATGACTCTGGACATCAACTGGAACGTGCAGGCCATCTCGGCCCTGGACGTCTCCGCCATGGCCGCGTCGGAGAACATCGCCAACGCCAATTCCGAGAACTACCGGCCCGTGCGCGTGGAGTTGGAGGACGGCATGGGCGGCAAGGGCGTGCGCGTGTCCGACCTGGTCGAGCTCACCCCGGGGACCACCGGGGCCGATGGCCCGGGCTTCCCCCTGGTGCCCTCCAGCCGGCCCACGGACTACGAGAGCGGACTCATCCGCCCCACCTCCTACACCGGCGAGGGCGGCGCGGTGGACATCGCCCGGGAGATGGTGGACCTGATCCAGGTGGAGCGCGCCTATTCGGCCAACATCGCGGCCATCGGCTCCATTGACCGCAGCACGGGCAACATCCTCGATATGATCGCCTAAAGCGGGCTCGACATGATCGCCTAAAGCGGGCTCGCCGGTGAGCCTCAGCTGCCCAAGCTCTTCAGCAGCGCGTAGGCTGCGATGCCTGCGGCGACCGCCGCATACATGAAGATTCAGGGCGCGCAACGTCCCTTGAGCCTCCAGAACAGCAGCCCGAAGGTGGCCGCCCCGGCCAGCAGCGCCAGGGGGAGCATCAGTTCTCTGGGCATCTAGTCCTCCTCCAGCCTGGCGAAATCATCCTGGCTGGTCCTGCAGCCCGGGCAGACCCAAGCCGCAGGCAGTTCATGGCCCGGGGTTCCGGGCAGCACGCCACGCTCCGGATCGCCCTTTTCGGGATCGTATTTGTAGCCGCACAAAAGGCAGACGTAACGCATGATCATACTCCTGTTCCTTTGCGAACCGCGATGCCTGTATTGTTGTCTCGGGTGATACTGACCAGCTCTTGCTGCATCGTTGATGGTCTGGCCCTCGAAATCGCTTTGGCGACGTCAATTCCCCTGAGGTGTTGACGATGGACGACGCACGAAATCCGAATTTCCCTTCCATGCTCCAATACCATTCCAGCGCCACTTGGAGCACCATTCCCACCTCCAGTGCGCTTTCCTCTCCGTGACCGCCGCGGCGGTACCTGTGCGGCCGTTGAGGACAAGCACGATATAGGGCACTGAGTTGGAACCAGCAGCCCTTGCGAGGGTGGCGCCAATCCGTAGCTGTTCAGCTGGACCGGGCTCCAGCGGGCCTCCGTGTGGGAACAACCTGCGGGCGCAGCGCTCAATCCGGGAAGCATAGTCATCCCGGGGCGCATTGGCAACCGCCAGGCGTCCGCGGCGATTGCCGAGGAGCGATGGAGCGGCGGCGGCCTCATTCCGAAAGGGCCTTGGCCCGGCTTGGGTTCTGGTGAGAACGAAGGGGATTCCCGCGCCTGTCTGGCACCTTGCCGGCAGAGGTGGATTTGCGAACCCGCGCCAGGCCTTGTCCCCCCCCATGAAAATGCCCCTGCGGGGGCCTTTCAGCTGGCGCGCAGGGGCTGTTTCAGCCGGTCCTCAGGCGAGGGGGCTAGACGTGCTTGATCTTGAAGGCTGTGGCGGCGTCGCCGCTGGAGTTCTTCTGCTGGTTCTGCAACTGGCGGATTTGGGAGCGCAGGGTGGTCAGGTGGCCGGACTTTTCCTCGGCGGAGAGGTCGGACCCCTGTTCCCGCTGCAGTTCCTTCTGGAGCTTGGCGATGCGCCTGGCCAGGGTGTCCGCGGTGCTCTGCGCGGCGCTCGAGGCGTCGCTGTCTGATGCGGCGGGTGCGCTTGCGGCCTTGGCGCGGGCCGCCTCGGAGATGTTGACGGAGTCGCCGTCCGGTTTCCCTGCGCCCTCCGGCTGCGTGGCCTGCGCCGGCGCGAAGCCGGCCATTCCGGAGGCTGCGGCCGCCTGGTTGCCCATGATCGTCGAGAGTGTCTGGATGTCCATCGGTTCCTCCATCGATTGGCTGTATTTTCCCTGCCTATCTATCGGATGATGCCGGCCGGAACTTTAGGGCCGCGCGGGCATGGCCTTGGGCGCAGGCCTGCCCTTGCCTCGGCGTGGCGGGCCGGCGAGCCTATTTCCAAACAGGGGCGCTCAAAGCCAGGGCGAAGCCGGTGCCGGCCCAGCCGGGGGGCTCGTCAGGCCTTGCCGTGCCGGGCCAGCAGCTCGCCGGCGCGCTCCTTGATGCGCTTGAGCAGATGCGGGCAGATGGGGTGGTCGAAGAGGTCGGCAATGCCCGCCACCGGGTTGGCAAAGGCCATGCGGTAGGATTCCAGGTATCCGTCCGCCGTGGTGGGGGCGTGGTCCTCGGGCTCCCGTGTCTTCTCCAGCTGCACCACGAGCACCAGGGCCAAAAAGAGCGGGTAGATGGCCTTGATGTCCACCGGAAGCTGGATGGTGAATTTCGGGGAGTTGGAGATGATCTCCGGCGGCGGCAGCTCCAGGACCTTGATGGCGCTCTGGGACTTGTGCCGCGTGGGGTTCATCTGGGCCGGGAAGAGCAGGTTGAAGTCGGACAGGCTGAAGCCGCAGACGTGGCCCATGTCCACCAGGCTTTTCAGGGTGTACCAGCGGATGTGGGTGAAGTCCCAGGTGCCCCCGGAGACATAGGGGAAGTCTCCGGTGAGCAGCCGGTAGACGCACTCCCAGGACTGGGCGTTGGGCACCTCGATGATGACACTGCCGCCCGGCTTCAGGTAGCGGTTCATCTTCTTGAGCACGTACCAGGGGTCATGGGTGTGCTCCAGGGACATGGGCATCAGGATGTGGCTGAAGAAGCCCTCGTATTCCGGCTCCAGGTGCGCGTCCTGGCGGTTCAGGTCCATGAGCCAGGTCTTGTCGTACAGCCCGTCCACGGCCTGCACCGCATGTGGGTTGACCTCAACGCCGTAGATCCCCCGGCATTGCTTCTCCCGCCGCAGCCAGAGCAGCAGCGACCCGTCCCCGAAGCCGTAGTCGAGGATGTTCTTGCTGCCCGGCGGCACGAACTTGGCCACCTCATGGCGGAAGTTGCCCTCCTTGAGGCGGCCGTCGACGATCTCATCAATGCGGAGCTTCTTGGAGCGCCCTTGGGCCAGTGCTTCCATGTGTCACGTCCAGGTCGGGGGTCTGCCGGCGCCGCCGGGGCGCCTGGCGCGGATGCGCGCGCGTCCTGAGCTATTCGTAGCCCTTCAAGAGCTCCATGGCCTCGTCCACGCCGACGTCCTCGTGCACAACCTTGTACAGGGCCTGGGTCAGCAGGTCCGGGCGCTTGTGCTGGAAGATGTTGCGGCCCACGGAGAGCCCGGCCCCGCCGGCCTGGATGGAGTCGTGGACCATGACCAGGAAGTCCCTGGTGCTGTCGAGCTTGGGGCCGCCCGCGATGACCACGGGCACGCAGCAGGCGTCGATGACGCGGGAGAAGGACTCCGGATCGCCGGTGTAGGGCACCTTGACCACGTCCGCGCCGAGCTCCACGCCGACCCGGGCGCAATGGGCGATGATCTCCGGGTCGAACTCGCTTTTGACCTTGGGGCCGCGCGCGTAGACCATGGCCAGCACCGGCATGCCCCAGCTCTGCGCCGAGCCCGTGACCTGGCCGAACTCCTCCAGCATCTTGGCCTCGCTTTCGTCGCCCAGGTTCACGTGTACGCTCACCGCGTCCGCGCCGAGGCGCAGGGCCTCCTCCACGGTGCAGACCAGGGTCTTGGCGTTGGGCAGGGGGGAGAGCGAGGTGCTGGCGGAGAGGTGCACGATGAGGCCCACGTCCTTGCCCTGGGTGCGGTGGCAGCAGCGCGGCATGCCCTTGTGCATGAGCACCGCGTTGGCCCCGCCCTCCACGGTGGACTTGACGGCCGTGTGCATGTTGGTGATGCCCGCTATGGGGCCCACGGTGGTGCCGTGGTCCATGGGCACGATGATGGTGCGCTTGGTGTTGCGGTTGATGATGCGTTCCAGTCTGATGGCTTTGCCGAGATGCATTCGTGGCCTCCTGTTGCGTATGTGTGCTGTGGGCGGCTTGCCGGCCCGGTTGGCTGTTCCGGGGCAAGGTACAGGCCGGAGCCGTGGGGCGCTAGTGGTTTTTGCGGGGGATGGCGCGCTCCCATTTCCTCTCGCGCACCAGCTCCTGGTCCTCATAGAGCTGCCTGGTGGTGGTCAGGCGGAAGTTCTTCTCGTCCGAGGCCATGCGGAAGGTCACGCGCAGGCGCAGCTCGCGGCCCCCCGGGCTTATGCCGTAGTCCGTCACCGCCTCGTACGTGGCGTGGGCCGGGTCCTTGTCGTTGACCTTCCAGGTGTTCTTCTCCCGCATGTGGTACTTCGTGCCGCGGATGGTCATCTTCTGGTTGATGCCGCAGGAATAGACCGCCGCGCCGGTCTCCGGGTCGTAGTCGATGTGCGTGTTCTTGCCTTCGTTTTGTTCGGAATACGAGGCGTCCGGCGGCCACTGTTCCGGCTCGGGCCTGGGCAGGTCGCAGGCCCTGGTCAGGGTGTTCTTCTCCACCACGGGCAGCTCGACGGACGTGCCCGGCCCCGGATGCAGCCGTGTCGCGCCCTTGTGCGGCGAGGGCCAGGCCATGGGGAACTGGGCGTTGGAGATGGACAGGCGGATCCTGTGTCTCGGTTTGAAGCGCCAGGTGGTGAAGTGGATCTCTGCCGCGAGCCTGGTCTTTTCGCCCGGTGCAAGCGGCTTCTGCGCCAGGCGGGACTCCCGGTCGGCCGGGTTGATGAGCGTGCCGCTGATGAGCGACACCGAGCCATCGGGCCAGACGTCCTCCAGGCGCACCGCCCACTGGTACAATGGCGCGTCGGCCGAGACGTCCAGGCTGACCTTGGGCAGGCCCATGATCTCCAGGGTCTCCTTCAGGGGCTCGGAGTCGAAGACCAGGGCGCTTTCGTCGTCAAAGGCCATGTCTCCGCTGGTTTCGCCCCACCAGCCGTGGACGCAGGTCCCGGCCCCGGCCTTGTAGGCCAGGCTGAGGGCCGGGCCTTCCGCAGGGGCCGAGGGCGAGAGCCTTCGGCCAGGGGCGGGGTGGAGGCGGCGCGCAGTGGTGCCGCCAACGGGCCAGTCGCCGCAGCGCCACTGCCCGGGGGTTGTCTCCAGCTCCTCGGACGGCGGCACGGAGTCGCGCATGAAGACCATGAACCGTGGTTCGTCCATGATGCCGTTGTCCAGGCCCTTGAGCCAGCGGTCCCACCAGCGCAGGGCCTTTCTGCGCCACTCGTAATTGGGCCCTGGCGTGCCGGTGTTCGGCCAGTCGTGCTTCCAGGGGCCCAGGTCGGCCTTGATGTTTCTGTTGGGCGAGTCGAGCAGGCGCGCCACGGTGTCGCGGTAGCCGTCGAGCAGGCCGCCGATGATGTACACCGGCAGCTCCACCGGGGGGTTAAACCGCGCCGACTCCCTGCGCCAGAAGGGGCCGTCGGCGTTGTTTCCCTTCCATTTGTGGTGCCAGGGCTCGCGGTCGAAGCGGTTGGCGAAGAACTCCGGGGTCAGGGCGTAATCCCTGGTGTCCGGCAGGGCGTTGTAGGTGTCCATCATGGCTTCCCAGACATCGCTGTGCATGACGCCGTCAATGAAGTGCACGTCCTGGTAATAGAGGTCGTCGGAGGAGTGGGCGATGAGGATGGCCTTGAGGGCTGGCGGCTTGCGCCGGGCGGTCATCAGGGAGTTGAAGGCCCCCCAGGAAAGGCCGTACATGCCCACCCTGCCGCTGGACCAGTCCTTTTTGGAGAGCAGGTCGACGACGTTGACGCAGTCGGCCAATTCCTGCTCGGAGTACTCGGCCTCCGGCAGCGCGCCGCCGCTGGCGCCGGTGCCGCGCAGGTCCACCTTGGCCACCACGTAGCCGTGCCGGGCGAAATACGCGCCCACGGGATAATCCCAGGACAGGTAGCTGAGGTCGTCCTTGCGGTACCCGTTCAGCTCGAAGAACACCGGAAAGGTCTCGCCGGAGGTTTTGGCCTTGGGCTTCCAGTAGGTGACGGCGAGCTTGACCCCGTCGCGCATGGTCAGGGTGTCGCGCTCCACGGTGAAGGCGTAGGAGGCTGCGGGGCCGGCCGGCGCCGCCAGGGCCAGGGTCGCCGGCAGCAGGGCGAGGCACAGGAGAAGCACCGGAAAAGGCAGGGCGGGCAGGGCGCGCATGTCTGCTCCTCTTGGCCGGAGGTTTCGATCCAGGGCTGACCCTGGCTATCAGTTCGCGGAGGTCTGTTCAAGGGGGGGGCGGCTTCGGCGGCGGGTTGCCCCAGGCGAAACGGGAGCGGACTGACCGCCGCCGTGTAGGACTGTTGGGAATCGAATGTGCCCGCGCACAGGTTCGGAAGCCCTGCCGCACAGAGCGATGGATGTTGCGATTCCTGGAATGCGGGGGAGTCGGTCGAGTCGACTGTAGAACGTCAAATGTTATGTTTAGAGGAATGGTTTCGTACGAGGCCTTTCTGTAAACTCAAAATATTCAAACTCATCAGCAAAACATTCGGGCCCAGGCGTTTGAGCCTGCAAGATCAATTTTACGATTCCTTCAGCGCATGCTCTCTGTAACCTGCAAGCATACAAGTATGATTTTAACGGATCCGAATATACCTCTTGCAAATCTCTTTTGGTAGTGTATTCGGATTTTCATGGGGAACTACAACCGGGAGGCATCTATGAACAAGAGAATGTTTGCGCTGTCTTTGGTTCTAACCCTTGTCGCCAGTTACGCCTTTGCGGCCATTGGAGAAATAGTCCCATCCAGCAGCAAGGTTGTCAGGGTATCCTCTTGTTGCGAGTGGGAAGAAGGTAAGATGGTGTACAAGCGTGGCGGCGGCGGCGGCGGCGGCGGTGGCGGCGGTGGCGGTAGAGGTGGAGGCAGTGGGCCCGGCAGTGGGCCTGGAAGCGGGCCCGGCAGCGGGCCCGGCAGTGGGCCCGGCAGTGGGCCCGGCAGTGGGCCCGGAAGCGGGCCCGGAAGCGGACCAGAAAGCGGGCCCGGCGATCATCATGGTTCAAAGATCGGAACGCATCACCCTGGCAAGATTCAGAACCCCGGCAGCAACAATCCTGACAAGCCCCAGGATTCTGGGGGAAACACCCCTAATTCAGAATAGCGAGACGACGAGTCACAGTGGAATGGTGCCGGACACGGACTCCGGCACTCCTGGCTGATTTTCTTGGTGTTTTATACTGCCTTGGGCAGGGACAGGTTTTCTGTTGGCGGAGGGGGAGGGATTCGAACCCCCGGACGGTTGCCCGTCAGTGGTTTTCAAGACCACCGCCTTGAGCCGCTCGGCCACCCCTCCGCACCGTCCCGTCGGCGGCGCAGGGCCGACATCCGAGGCGTGCTGGACGTTGCCAAAACCCGCCCGGCAAGTCAATGCGCCGGAGCGTGGAGGGAACATGGGGCCAGGAATCATATTCTGTTGCCTTTCCTCTCGCCTTTTGGTGAAATACGTACAGCAGTAAAGAAATGCCCGGCACAGACCGATGAACTGAAGACGCGCCGCTGCGCAGGCAGTGCGTGCGGCGGTTCCCGGCAACGCAATGAATCCTTACCCGGCACCAAGGAGTAGCAAGTGAAGACAGAGCATGAGAGCATCGCCCCGGCCGCCGCCATCTGGGCCGTCGGCGGGGTTGCGGCAGTCCTGGTGCTGGCGACGCATTTCGCCGCCAACCTATGGGTGGCCCTGGGGCTGACCGTGGTCCTGGCGGGTTTTGCCGCATATCTGGCCGCGGGCCAGGGGCGGGATGCGGAGGCACTGAAGTCCGGGCTTTTGAAAATTTTGGCGCGCAAGCGCGACTTCCTCTTCGAGGAGGTCAACTCCTGGCGCGCGCTGGGCGAGCTTCCGGCGCTGGTGGCCGAGGTGGTGGAGTTCAACATGCACCGCCGCGAATACTACCGGGGCGCGGTGCAGGGGGTGGGCACGCCGTTTCTGCTCTGCGACCTCTCTGGCACCATCACCCACGTCAGCGCCAGCATGCTGGCCATGCTGCAGAGGGCCGAGAAGGACGTCGCGGGCAAGACCGTGTCCGAGGCCTTCTACGGCACCAAGGCCCCCTCCATTACTGAGCAATGCATGGGCGCCTCCAGCAACGTGGCCGAGGAAAAGAGCCTGAAGCTCTGGGATGGCCGCACCCTGGAGGTCTTCCTCTACGTGAACTGCATCCTGGACACTGGGGGCAAGGTGGCCGGAGCCGTGGTCTGCCTGGCGGACCTGACCACCATCAAGGAGCAGCAGGCCGAGCTGGCCAGGCAGCAGGAGCAGCTGATCCAGGTGGGCAACGCCATCAACGATCTGGCCCAGCGCGTGGCCTCGGCCTCGGAGGAGCTGTCCGCCTCGGCCGACGAGCAGGCCCGCGGGGCCAACCGCCAGAAGGCCCAGACCGAATCCGTTTCCACGGCCATGGACCAGATGACCTCCACGGTGCTTGAGGTGGCCCAGAACGCCTCCCAGTCCTCCGAGGCCGCGGCCACGGCGACCAAGGCCGCCTCGGACGGGGTGCAGCTCGTGCGCGAGAGCGTCACGGGCATCAACCAGGTGGCCGACTCCTCGCGCAAACTGGCCCAGGTGCTGGGGCAGCTCGACAGCCAGGCCGCCGAGATCGACCGCATCATCAACGTCATCAACGACATCGCCGACCAGACCAACCTCCTGGCCCTGAACGCGGCCATTGAGGCCGCAAGGGCGGGCGACGCCGGGCGCGGCTTCGCCGTGGTGGCCGACGAGGTGCGCAAGCTGGCCGAGAAGACCATGAACGCCACCAAGGAGGTGGAGAACTCCATCCGCGAGATCCAGGAGCGCTCCCAGCACGCCGTGGCCACCATGCGCGAGACCGAGCGCCAGGTGGAGGTCAGCACGGATTTGTCCAACCGCACCGGCCAGGCCCTGGAAGAGATCATGCACCGCATCGACGACGTCACCGCGCGGGTGGACCAGATCGCCACCGCCGCCGAGGAGCAGTCATCCGCGGCCGAGGAGATCAACCGGAACATCGAGGACATCGCGAACATCGCCAAGGAGAGCGAGGAGGGCGCGGGGCAGGCGGCCGCCGCCACGCGCGACCTGGCCGAGTTGGCCCAGAGCCTGCTGCAGACGTCCATGACCTTCACGGCCAACAAGTCCGACGCCAGCAAGCTGCGCGCCTCGCGCGGGCAGATGAAGGGCGTTCTGCCCAAGCTCATGCTGGACTTCGTCAAGGTGCGCTTCGGCGATGCCGTGTACGCCAAGGTCTCGGAGGAGCTGGGCAACCCGGTGTTCCTGCCGGCGGAGAGCTATCCGGACCAGGTGCTGCGGCAGATGGCCGACATCCTGGCCCGCGTGTCCGGCAAGGACGCCAAGGCGGTGTTCCTGGACCTGGGCAAGTACACCATCGGCCAGTTCCACAAGCTCTACCGGGCGTATTTCAAGGCGGCGACGCTGAAGGAATTCTATCTGTCCATGAACGACACCCACGCCGCCCTGACCAAGGCCCATCCGGGCATCCAGCCGCCCCGGTTCAGCTACGAGGACCGCGGCAACAAGCTGACCATGATCTACAAGTCCCGGCGCGGCTACCACCACTACTTCGAGGGCATTCTGCGCGGCGCGGCCGAGCACTACAAGGCCAAGGTGGAAATCACCGTGCAGGTGCAGGACCCGGAGACCGCCCGGGCTGAGATCACCTTCCTGTAACCTTGCCCGGCAGCAGCAGAACGCCCCCGGCGCTCCGTGTGTGGAGGGCCGGGGGCGTTCTCTATTCGCCGGACGGGCTATTCGGCGCTTGCGGCCCGCCTGCGCTTGAGCTTGTACCACACGTACCAGGCGATGCTGGCCACGAGCATGCCGATGATGAGCGCGTCGAACTGGTGGCGGTAGGTCTGCACCAGGCTCCAGTTCTCGCGCAGGGCGAAGCCGCAGTAGAGCAGGAAGCTGTTCCACAGGGTGGCCCCTGCGGTGGTGGCGATGGCGAAGGGCCAGAAGGGCATCTTGCCGATGCCCGCCGGGATGGACACCAGGTGCCGGACCACGGGGATGAAGCGGCAGCCGAACAGGGTCAGCGCGCTCCTGTGGCCCTGGAAGAAGCGCTCGGTGCGCTCCAGGTCCTCCACGTCGAGCAGCAGGTATTTGCCGACCTTGAGCACAAAGGGCCGCCCGCCGAAATAGCCCATGAGGTAGGACAGGTACGAGCCCAGAAAGGAGCCGAGGCTGGTGGCCAGCACGGCCTGGGCCAGGCCCCATTTCCCGTCGGCCACCAGGAAGCCCACAAAGGGCATCACGGCCTCGCTGGGCACGGGAAAGATCATACTCTCCAGGCCCATGAGAAAGGCCGCCCCGGCGTAGCCCGTGGTGTCCAGGACGCGGATGGCGAATTCAGAGATGAGTTCAGTGAGCAAGGGAAACCTCCGGGGCTGAGCTTGTGTCCGCCGCCTCTACCCTGACTCGCGGCGCAGGGCAAGGGGCGGGGCGGCCGTTACTGGCGGCCTGCTCAGTCCTCGGCAAAGCCCAGGGCCAGGCCCGCCTCGCGGCTGGCCACGGGGCCGCGGAGACGCAGCCAGTAGCGGTTTTGCGCCGACCAGAGGTCCGGCTCGGCCCCCACTGTGGCCGCGCGCTCCAGGATGCGCCGCACCTCGGCAAAGTTCGGGGACTTGGCCTCCAGCAGGGCCACCAGGGCCTCGCCCACGCGCATGGCCAGCAGGTTGCGCTCCGGGTGGTCCTGGGCGGAATTCTTGAGAAAGTCCAGAAAATCTCTCGATGGCACGACCTCGCCCCGGATCCACTGCCAGCACAGGGCGGCCCAGAGCCTGCCCCAGCGTTCGGCCGAGGTCTGGGTGGTCTGGCCTTCGCGGTAGGGCAGGAACAGGTGCGCGCCCTGGCGCGACTCGGCGCATTGCTGGGCCCAGGAGTCGGCCTCGGCCCGGCGCACCCAGGCCAGGGCCAGGGCCTGGCGCTTGCCCCAGCAGAGGTACGAGGCCGGGACGCATTTGGCGGTGTCCTTGGCCCCCGTCCCGCGCTCCACCTGCACACAGCCGTCCAGGGGGCCGCCGCCGTTTGCGCGCTCCCATCTCCAGTTGCAGTCGTCGCTGCCGGACTCGCGGGCCCAGGTTATGGACGCCGAGCCAGCCAGGGCGCCGGAAGCCGTCGCCTCGCCCACGCGGAGCTCCACGGCAAGCCCAGGCCAGGCGACCTCGGCCCTGCCGCCGGGAGCGGGCATGCGGCCCTCGGCCCAGAGGCGCACCAGGGCCTGGGCCAGGATGCTCTCCGTGGTCTCGCGCCGGGGGCGGATCTCGTGGGTCCAGAGGTCGTGGCCGCTGCCCAGGGCCGGGTCGTTGGAGCTGGCCTTGCCCAGGTGCGAAAGCAGGAGCGGCTCCAGGTCCTCCATGCCCGTGCGCTGGCCCAGGCCCATGGCGCGCAGGGCGAAGGTCAGGGCGTTGAGCGGCTCGATGCGGCCCAGGTCGTCGAAGAACCAGGCGCAGCTGGCGAAGGAGGAAAGCGCCCACTTCTGCATGGTCAGGAGCTTCCAGGCCGCATCGCGTTCGGCCGGGGCCAGGCCCTTCTGGAAATGTGTCTGCTCAAAGGCCGCAGCGTCCATGAGGCCGGCCAGCACGCGGCCATACTGCACCACGGCGGCGTCAGGATCCTGGAACAGGGTCTGGCCCAGCTCCTGGTAGTGGCCGTCCATGCGCGCCTTCACCGCGCGCAGGCCCTCGCGCAGGGGGCCGCGCCAGCGCTGGTTCCAGCCCGGCCTGTGCTCGGTGGCGCAGCCGCAGTCCGAGCGCCAGCGCTCCACGCCGTGGGCGCAGCTCCAGGAGGAGTCCTCGTGGATGCGCGCGCGCCGCTTCGGCGGGTTCAAGGCCAGATAGGCGGCGTAGTTGGTCAGCCGCACGCCCTCTACCCCGCCTCTGGCCTGGGACAGGGCGAAGGCCAGGGCCATCTCGCCGAACTTGAAGTGGTGGCCGTAGGTCTCGCCGTCCGTGGCCAGGGCCAGGAGCCCCTTGGGCCCGGCCAGGCTGGACAGTCTGCCCCAGAAATCATCCCCGTGGCGCAGCAGCCCCTCAAAGGCCACGGCCTGGGACAGCGGGCCGTCGTAGAAATACACGGCGATGCTGCGGCCCAGGGGCAGTTCGATAAGGTAGGGCTCGCGGATGTCCAGGTTGCCCTCGTGGGCCGCGGTCCAGTTGTTTTGGCTGATGTCCGCGACCTCGCGGGCCTGGCGCGGCGCCAGGATGGTGAAGCGCACGCCGGCCTCGGCCAGGAGCTCCAGGGTGCGGGTGTCCACGGCGGCCTCGGAGAGCCACAGGCCCTCGGCCCGGCGGCCGAAGCGGGCCTCGAAGTCGGCCAGGGCCCAGGCGATCTCGGCGCGCTTCTCCTGGTCCGTGGCCAGGGGCATGATGACGTGGTGGTGGATCTGGGCGATGGCGTTGCCGTGGCCCAGGCGCGCCAGGCTTTTGCTGTCGCCTTCCAGGATGCGGGCGTAGACCTCCGGGGCCTGGCGCTCCATCCAGGTGAGCAGGGTGGGGCCGAAGTTGAAGCTCATCCACTCGTAGCAGTTGATGATCTCGGTGATGCGGCCCTGGCCGTCCAGGCGCCTGGCCCAGGCCAGGGGCGCGTAGCTCTCGGCGCAGATGCGCTCGTTCCAGTGCCTAAACGGGGCGGCGCTGCCCTCGGGGAATATGGTGTCCATCCAGGGGTCCTCCCTGGGGGGCTGGTAGAAATGCCCGTGTATGCAGAGCTGCCTGCCGCCAGCCAGTGCGTCCGTCTTGCCGCCCATGTGGCCTCCCGCGCTTGAGGATGTCGATTCTGCTTCCTACCCTGCCCGGGCGCGCGCGGCAAGCCCTGCGCCGGCTCTGCTCGGCGAGGCCGGGCCTGGGCGTCGGCGCGGGGACCGCGGCTTGCGGCTAGTCAAGGGTCCTGCGGTAGCGGCGCATGCCCAGGCTGATGACCAGGACCAGGAACAGGGCGATGGGCCAGACGTGGGTCAGGGACTCCAGGGCGCCGTTGCCCTTGAGCAGGATGCCGCGCACCAGCCGCAGGTAGTGCGTGAGTGGCAGCGCGGAGCCGATGGTCTGCGCCCAGACCGGCATGCCCCGGAAGGGAAACATGAACCCGGACAGCAGCAGCGAGGGCAGGAAGAAGAACACGCTCATCTGCACGGCCTGCAGCTGGTTCTTGGCGATGGTCGAGAGGGTCACCCCGACGCTCAGGTTGGCGGCGATGAACACCAGGGACAGCACGAACACCGCCGGGATGCTGCCGCGCAGCGGCACGCCGAACAGGAACTTCGCCGCCAGGAGGATCAGGGTCATCTGGATGTAGCCCACCAGGATGTAGGGAACGATCTTGCCCAGCATGACCTCCAGGGGCTTGGCCGGGGTGGAGAGCAGGTTCTCCATGGTGCCGCGCTCTCGTTCCCGCGTGATGGCCAGGGAGGTGATCATGGTCAGGGTCAGGGTCAGGATGACGCCCATGAGGCCGGGCACGATGTTGTACTGGGTCACTGCCTCGGGGTTGTACTCGGCATGCACGCGCAGGGTCACGGGCAGGTCCGTGGGCGTGTAGCCCGCGGCGGCCGGCAGGTCGCGCGCCAGCACCTGGCTCACGGTCTCGCGCATGGCGGCAAGCGCCCCGCTGGTGGCCGCCGGGTCCGTGGCGTCGGCCTCCAGCAGCAGCACCGGCCTCTCCCCGCGCAGCAAAAGCCGCGAGAAGTCCTCGGGGATGGTCAGCACGAACTGCACCCGGCCCTCCTTCAGGGCGCTGTCGGCCTCGACGCGGCTTGAGAGCTGCTCGGTGAAGCGGAAGTAGCTGCTGGTCTGCATGCCGGCCACGATGGCCCGGGCGTAAGGCGAATTGTCGGCCGAGAGCACCGCCGTCGGCAGATGCCTGGGGTCGGAGTTGATGGCGTAGCCGAAGAGGATGAGCTGCATGAGCGGGATGCCGATCATCATGGCGAAGGTCACCCGGTCGCGGCGCATCTGGATGAACTCCTTGTACACCATGGCCGCGAAGCGCCGGTAGCAGAACAGACTCTCCGCGTTCATGGCCGTGCGCCCGTCTTGGCCTGCTGGCCGCGCATGAGGTGGATGAAGACCTCCTCCAGGCTGGTGCGGATGAGCCGCCATTCGCGCGCGCCGCCGGGGGGGGCGGCGGCGTTCCGGAAGGGCGCGAGGGCGGCCTCCAGCAGTTGGGCGTCGGCCCCGCTGACGTGCAGGGTGTTGCCGAAGGCCACCACCTGGTCCACGCCGGGCAGGGGCCTAAGGGCCTCGGCCAGCTCCGGCAGGCCCGGGCCGGACACGTTCCAGGTGGCCAGCCCGGCGTGGTCCACGATGCCCTCCAGGGTGTCCTGGGCCAGCAGGTCCCCGTAGGCGATGTAGGCCAGGCGGTGGCAGCGCTCGGCCTCGTCCATGTAGTGCGTGCTGATGAGCGCCGTGACGCCCTGGCCGGCCAGCTTGTGCACCTCGTCCCAGAAGTCGCGCCGCGCGCCGGGGTCCACTCCGGCCGTGGGCTCGTCCAAAAGCAGCAGCTTCGGGCCGTGCAGGGTGCAGGCCGAGAGCGCCAGGCGTTGCTTCCAGCCCCCGGACAGGCTGCCCGCCAGCTGGTTCTCGAAGCGCGTCATGGCCATGCGCGTCAGGCAGGCGTCGACGATCTCGGCGCGGTCGGGCAGGCCGTACATGCGCGCCGTGAAGTCCAGGTTCTCGCGCACGGTGAGGTCCTCGTACAGGCTGAAGCGCTGGGCCATGTAGCCCACGTGCGGCTTGATCAGGTCGGCCTGGGTGAGCACGTCGTAGCCCAGGCAGGTGCCGGAGCCGGAATCGGGCCTCAAGAGGCCGCAGAGCATGCGGATGAAGGTGGTCTTGCCCGAGCCGTTGGGGCCGAGGAAGCCGAAGATCTCGCCGCGGCGCACGCGCATGTCCAGGCCGTTGACCACCACCTTGCCGCCGAAGCCCTTGGTCAGGCCGGAGACGTCGATGACGAAGTCGTCGGCCGCGTCGTGGGCGCTTAGGTCCGCGTCCACAGGCTTACTTCCCTGCGGTCAGGGCCAGGCGCACGTCCACGGGCTGGCCGGGGTGCAAGGTCCTGGCCGCCTCGGGCGCCGGCCGGGCCTCCACCAGGAAGACCAGCTTGGCGCGGTTGCCGCTGGAGAAGAGGATGGGCGGGGTGTATTCGGCCTGGGGCGAGATGAAGCTGAGGCGCACGGGCACGTCCCCTGCGGCCCCCTTCGCCGCGCCGTCGAAGCGCACCACGGCCTCCTGGCCCAGGCTGAGGCCGCCGACCTTTTCCTCGGGCACGTAGAAGCGCACCTTGATGTTGGCCGGTGGCAGCAGCACGGCCACGGCCCGGCCCGCGGGCACCCATTCGCCCTGGGAATAGAGGGTGTCGAAGACGCGCGCGGCCGCGGGCGCGGCCTGGGACTTCTGGGCCAGGGTCCAGGCGGCCTGCTCCACGCGTGCTTTGGCGGCCTCCACCTCGGCCTGGGCGGCGCCGACTGCGTCGGTTCTGGCGCCCAGCCGGGCTGTGGAGAGGTTGGCGGACATCTCGCGCACCTGCTGGACCTTGAACTCGTAGTCCGCCCGCGCCCTGTCCATCTCCTCGGCGCTGATGGTGCGCTCCTCGTAGAGCTTTTGGCGGCGCTTGAACTCCGTCTCCGCCAGGCGCAGGGAGGTGCCGGCCTGGCCCAGGCGGGCGCTGATGGCCGCCAGCTCCGAGGGCCGCTGGCCCTTCATGGTGTCGGCCAGCCTGTCCGCGGCCTGCTTCAGGGAATGGGTGGCCACGGCCAGGGCGGCGCGCTCATAGTCCTGCTCCAGCACGAACAGGGGCGCCCCGGCCGCCACCTCCTGCCCGCGGCTGACGCGCAGCTCGAAAAGCGCCCCGGCCACGGGCGCGGCCACATGCACGAACTCGGCCTCCACGTAGCCCTGGAAGGTTTCGGTCTTGGGCGAAAAGATGGTGCGCACCACCAGGAGCCCCAGGACAAGGGCGGCGAGTCCGGCAAGGATGAGCCGGGCCCTGAACGGGATGCGCTGCAGAAGGTCCATTGGGTTTGGCATACGCCATCCCTACACCCGCCGCGAGGAGCGTGTCAAACGTATGTTTGAATCAACGCGCGGCTGTGTCCGAGGCCAGCCCAGCCGCGTCGCTCGCCATCAAAAAAAACGTTCAGGCCGAAGCGGCCCCAGGCGCGGAGCGTGCAGCGCGCCGCGGCGCAGGAGCTCCAGGGCAAGGTAGCCCACCACCAGGGCATTGACCGTCAGGATGAGGATTCTGGGCCAGGTCAGCTTCTGCGTCAGCTCGTAGATTTCAATGGGAATGTAGATGGCCCCGGTGAGCGCGCCGAACCACTCGGCCCAGGCCTTGCGCAGCCAAAGTCCGCAGGCCTCCGCCACGCGGACCAGGGCGTAGCCCAGGGCCGCCGCGGCGAGCCACCACAGCCGGGCATCGGTGAGCTTGTCCGCCGCCTCGATGAACACGCGCGGCGTGCGGCTGGCCGGATTCAGGTGGAACAGGCGAACCAGGTCTTCCGCCGCGTCGCCCACATCCCGGTGCAGCAGCGCAAGCAGGCCAAGCCCGGCCAGGAGCACCAGCGCGCCCTTGGACAGCTCCAGCAGCGCCACCAGCTTCAGCCCGGCGGGGCGGTCTGCGCTCTTGACGGGGTCGGGCATGACGCTCCTTGATGCAGCCGGGGGCGCTGCCTCTGCGAATTGATCCGGGGCGCCGCCTTGGGCCAAGCCCCTTCGGCGCCATGCGGATTCCCAGGGAAGCCATTGAAATTACAGGGGCAATATGCCGCCGGAGGCATGTTTCTCAAGCTCCTCCACCAGCAGCGGCAGGCCGCGCGAGGGGTCGGCCCGCAGGGAGAGCGCCTGCTTGGGGCACTTGCTCACGCAGGCCCCGCAGCCCATGCAGCGCGCGGTCTTGATCTGGAGCCCGCGGTCCCGCGCCTTGAGCGCGCCGAACTGGCAGAACTGCACGCAGTTGCCGCAGCCCACGCAGGCCTCGGCGTCCACCTGCGCCACATAGCCCGAGCTGGCCAGCATCTCCACCCCGTTTCTTTGGGCGGCCATGGCCCCGCAGCAGCAGCCGCAGCAGTTGCAGATGGCATAGAAGCGCCCCAGGGCGGCGTCCTTGAAGAAGGCGTGGTGCACATGCCCGCGCGCGTTTTCGGCGCGCAGGATGTCCACGGCCTCGTCCGGCGTGATGCGCCGGGCGCGCCCGCCGTGGTGCTCCAGCACCAAGCTGGCGAAGGGTTCGCCCATGACCAGGCAGACGTCCATGGGCGAGCAGGGGTTCTTGCGCGAGGACCGGCAGGGGCAGTCGAAGACCACGATGTGGTCCGGGTTCTTGAGCACGATGTCGCGGGCCAGCTGGTAGGGCACCACGGACTCCGGCGCGGTGAGGGCCACCTCGCGGCCGATCTTGACCAACCGGACGGCCTCCTCGTTGGGCAGGACCTTGCCGTGGTAGGTGTCGGCGAAGCGGATGCCGCCCTGGGCCTTGAGGGCCCTGCGGGCCTTGCGCCGGGCCTCCACCCGGGCGGGGAGGAGCCTGTCCAGGGCGCGGGACAGACGCATGAGGCCACGGGCGAGGGGATGCTCGCCCGTGGCCATGCTGATGTAGAAGTAAGGCCAGCGCAGGTAGAAGTAGCCGTGCAGCGTGTCGCCCGTGGTGAACCCCGGCAGTGTGCGCGCCTCGTCGAAGAAGCGCCGGGCCGAGGGCTTGAGCAGAAGGTGCAGCGGGTTCATGGCCTGCCTTTTCAGGGGGCTATTTCTCGGTTTCGGCCTTTCCGCTGCCGCCGCGCATGGTGTGGCGCTTGGTGGCCGAGAGCACGACCTTGCGCAGGCGGATGGACAGGGGCGTGATCTCCACCAGCTCGTCCTCGCGGATGAAGTGGATGGCGCGCTCCAGGGTCATGGGCTTCACCGGGGTCAGGGTGCAGGCCTCGTCCTTGCCGCTGGCGCGCATGTTGGAGAGCTTCTTCTCCTTGGAGGGGTTGACGTTGATGTCCACCTCGCGGGTGTGCTCGCCCACGATCATGCCCTCGTAGAGGGGGTCGCCGGGAACCACGAACATCTGGCCGCGCGGCTCCAGGTTGAAGATGCCGTAGGTCACGCCCACGCCGGAGCGGTCGGCCACGATGGAGCCGGTGAAGCGGGTGGGGAAGTCGCCCCGGTATTCGCCGTAGCCTTCCAGGTACGAGTTCATGATGCCCGTGCCCTTGGTGTCGGTGAGGAATTCGTCGCGGTAGCCGATGAGCCCGCGCGAGGGCACGCTGAACTCGATGCGCACGCGGCCCTTGCCGTTGTTCACCAGGTTGACCATGCGGCCCTTGCGGATGGACAGCTTCTCGGTGACGATGCCCATGAAGGTCTCGTCGCAATCCACGTACACGCGCTCGATGGGCTCGGTGATCTTGCCGCCTTCCTTCTTGTAGATGACTTCGGGGCGGCCCACGGTGAGCTCGAAGCCCTCGCGGCGCATGGTCTCGATGATGATGGCCATCTGGAACTCGCCGCGGCCCTTGACGATGAAGCTGTCGCGGTCCTCGGTCTCCTCCACGCGGATGGCCACGTTCTGGAGGGCCTCCTTCTGCAGGCGCTCGCGGATCTTGTTGCTCTGCACCAGCTTGCCCTCGCGCCCGGCCAGGGGCGAGGTGTTGATGCCGAAGCGCATGCTCACCGTGGGTTCGTCCACGGTGATGCGCGGCAGGGCCTGGGGAAATTCCTTGGTGCAGATGGTGTCGCCGATGTGCACGTCGTCGATGCCCGCCAGCACGGCGATGTCGCCCGCCTGGACCTCGTCCACGGCGGCCAGCTGCACGCCGTCGTACACCTGGAGCTTGCTCACCTTGAGGGCCTTGGGCGTGCCGTCCTCGCCGATGCAGACCATGGAGTCGCTGGACTTGACCAGGCCGTTGACCACCTTGCCGATGGCCAGGCGTCCCAGGTAGTCGGAGTAGCCCAGGTCGCAGACGATCATCTGGAACGGGGCAACGGGGTCGTAGGAGGGGGCCGGGATGTTCTCCAGGATGCAGTCGAACACCGGGTCCAGGTTCTCGCCGCGCCCCTCAAGGGTGGTCTGGGCGATGCCGTCGCGGCCGATGGCGTAGAGCACCGGGAATTCGAGCTGCTCCTCGTTGGCGCCCAGGTCGATGAACAGGTCGTAGACCTCGTTGAGGACCTCCTCGGGCCGGGCGTCGGCGCGGTCGATCTTGTTCACGATGACGATGACCGGCAGGCCGCCGTCCAGGGCCTTCTTGAGCACGAAGCGGGTCTGGGGCAGGGGGCCTTCGCTGGCGTCCACAAGCAGGATGGCGCCGCCGGCCATGGCCAGGGAGCGCTCCACCTCGCCGCCGAAGTCGGCGTGGCCAGGGGTGTCGATGATGTTGATCTTCACGCCCTTCCAGCGCACGGAGCAGTTCTTGGCGGAGATGGTGATGCCGCGCTCGCGCTCCAGGTCCATGTTGTCCATGACGCGGTCGCTGACCTGCTGGTTTTCGCGGAACACGCCGCTCTGGCGGAAGAGGCCGTCCACCAGGGTGGTTTTGCCGTGGTCGACGTGGGCGATGATGGCGATGTTGCGCAGCGATTCGTTCTTGGCGGTGGTCTTCATGGGAGGGAATTCCTTTGGGCGGGCGTTACGGGGTGAGGGAAAGCTTTGATCTTCAGTCTATATCCTGACAAAGGCTTCAGGGCAACAGGGCTGTGGCAGCCCGTGGCGGCGGGCTGCATGGCCAGGAAACCAGTTGCCGTGGGAAAGGAAAAACCCCGTCCCGCAGGGCGGGACGGGGTGATTGAAGCCGGGTATTTCTAGTGCCGGCGTTCCGAGGCGGCTAGTAGTCGCGACGGGGGCGGGGCTGACGCTCCTGGGCCTCGTTGACCCGCAGGGCGCGTCCGGAGATCTCCTTGCCGTTGAGGGCCTCAACGGCCTCCTTGGCGGATGCGTCGTCCATTTCCACAAAGCCGAAGCCGCGGAAGCGGCCGGTCTCGCGGTCGTTAATGAACTTCACAGACATGACTTCACCGAACTGGCTGAACATGCTGCGGAGGTCGTCCTCGGTGGCGCTGAAGGGGATGTTGCCGACATAGATGGACTTAGGCATAAAAATCGAAGCTCCTGAAATTGTAATAGAACGTTCGCGTTGTGAGCCGTACGGGGCAACTCGCTCCCGCCCTACACAACAATTGAGGGAAACCTTTGTGCCTTCAGAGGTTGAATGTCAAGCAAAAAATCGGCGCTCTGGCGCGACTTGAAATTGAAGCCAAGTGAGCCTGAATCGCGTCTAAAGTTTTGCCGCGTCTTGTACGATTCAGTTAACGTGCGCACCCGCCATGGCGCACATGCCGCCCCGGACGGAGAACCGGGCTTGAGCGGGAACCCTGGGAGGGGAGACGTATCAAACGTCCGCACGGAGGCTGTCCATGAAGCTGTCGAATCTTACAGCTCTTTTGTCCCTGCTTGTCTTGAGCGGGTGCGCGTATCTGCCTTCGGGGACGCCGCAGCGCGTCCAGTCGGAGGCGCCGCAGAACCTGCACGCCGCGCGGGACGCATCGGCCCTGGAGCGGGGCCAGGCCGACTATAAGCGCGGGCCGGGCTTCGTGAACCCGAAGCTCCAGCCCTATTCCATCATGGGCAAGACCTACTGGCCCATCCAGTCGGCGCTGGGCTACAGCGAGGTGGGCAACGCCTCCTGGTACGGCATCGACTTCCACGGCAAAAAGACCGCCACCGGCGAAGTCTACGACATGTTCAGCGTGTCCGCGGCGCACAAGACCCTGCCCCTGGGCACCAAGGTCCGCGTGACCAACCTGGAGAACGGCCGCGAACTGGAGCTCATGGTCAACGACCGCGGCCCCTTTGTGGACGGCCGCATCATCGACCTCTCCTACGCCTCGGCCCGACTGCTGGGCATGGCCGACAAGGGCGTGGCCAAGGTGCGCGTGGTGGGCATAGGCGAGAATCCGGCCCTTGCGGGCGGCCCCGTCAATGCCATGGCCGTGGCCTCGGCCGACGCCCCTCCGCGCCGCACCAGGCAGCAGCCTGTGGAGCGCACCATCGTCGAAGAGCCCGCCAGGCCGCAGGCCCAGCCGATGCTGGTTTGGACCAAGGAGAAGCGCCCCCTGGCGCTGTCCGACGGCTCCAGGCCGCAGGCGGAGGCGCCAGGCGCCCAGGCGTCCAGGACGACCAGGGTGGCTGAGCGCACCGAGAGCGGCAGGTTCGCCGTGCAGGTGGGGGCCTTCTCGCAGGATGAAAACGCCCGCCGCGTACAGGCCCGGTTGATGCAGGCCGGCTTCGGCGGGGCCAGGATCACCCGCGTGCAGCGCGGCGGCAAGGAGTTCCTGGCGGTGCAGGCCGGGGCCTTCGAGCACCGCGAGAAGGCCGAGGAGGCCCTGCGCAGCCTGAAGATGGAATTCCCCTCCAGCTTCATCAGCAGCGGGGCCTAGGGCTTGCGCGGCTGAGGCGCATGGGCTAGAATGAGCCCGCACGGTCCGGTCCGCATCCTGCGGGCCGGGCCTTGGCGCAACCTAACCCGACGGAGGGCGGCGGCATGGCGCAAAAGAAGTCCGAGGTCAATGGCGTCCCGCTGGGCAACATCCGCAACCGCAACGAGCAGCGGGTGATCAAGCTCATGCCCCAGGTCCTGGCCGAGCATCTGGACTATCGGCCCAGCTACCTGGACATCCAGGACATCTACGCCCTGACCCTGAACAACCTGTCCCCCCGCTACCGGCAGCACGGCTCCATCGTCATCAGCGACCCGGTGTCCGACGCGGAGATCATCCGCGAGCTGCGCCGCGCGGTGAACCAGGTGGAACTCGCCCCCACGGGGATTTCCGGAAGCTAGCCCCCGGCCTTGACCTCGGCCCAGAGGCGGTCCTTGTCCGCCATGGGCATGTCCAGCAGTTCCAGCCCGCGCTCGCGGGCCAGGGACTCCATGCGTTCATAGCGGGCCAGGAACTTCAGGTTGGCCCGGTCCAGGGCCGCGTTGGCTTTGATGCCCCGCCGCCGACCCAGCTCCACCAGGGTGAACAGGGCGTCCCCGAACTCCTCTTCCATGCGCTCCGGGCTGCCGCCCTGGCAGGCCTCCTCGTATTCCCTCCACTCGGCGTCGAACTGGGCGCGCGCGTCCTCGTCCGTGGCCCAGGTGAAGCCCAGGCGCGCGGCCTTGGAATGGACCCGGTAGGCCTTCAGAAGCGGCGGCAGGCCCTTGGGCAGGGAGGCAAAGGCACCCGGCGGCCTGTCGCCGGCAGCCTTCTCCCCGCGCTTGATGCGCTCCCAGTTGCGCAGGAGCTCGTCCTGGTTCGCCAGCACCGTGTCGCCAAAGACGTGGGGATGGCGGCGGATCATCTTGGCCGCGTTGGCGTCCACCACGTCGGCCAGGGTGAACTGTCCGGCCCGGGCGTGCAGGGTGGCCTGGAAGAGCAGCAGGAAGAGCACGTCGCCCAGCTCCTCCGCGGTCTCGGCGACGTCGCCGGCGCGTATGGCTGAGACAAGCTCAAAGGCTTCCTCGATGACATAGTCGCAGAGGCTCAGGGGGGTCTGCTTGCGGTCCCAGGGGCAGCCGTCCGGCCCCAGCAGGGAGTCGATGACCTCCTGCAGCTTTGCAAGGGAAAGGCTGTCTGTGCTCACGTGGGCTGTCTCCTGTCAGTGGTGGTGCCGGGCGGTGGCGCGTGCGGCCAGGGCCGCGCCACAGGGCCCGGTTTAGGGAATCCGGGTCAAATGGACCGGGTCAGATCGTCTGGCGGCCTTTCTTGGCCGGGGGCTGCTGGGGGTGCGGCCTGACCTTGGGCGGGGGCAGCTGCGCGGGCCTGGGCAGGGCGAAGCCGCCTTCCTCCAGGGTCTCGCGGATGGGGGTAGGCGTGAAGTTGGCCAGGAGCACCAGCGCGGGATCGGTCTTCTGGGCGAAGACGGACTGCTTCACCGCCGCCGTTCCGGGCAGCATGGACTTGAGCAGGAGCAGGAGCACCAGGGACAGCAGCATGCCCTCCACGGCCCCGAAGGCCGCGCCCGCGGCCTTGTCCACCACGGTGAGCATGGCCAGCTTGAGCACGCCCTGGAGAAAGCGCACCAGGAACCACAGGGCCAGCATGGTGCCCAGGAAGGTGATGAGGTAGCTCAAGGCCAGCACCGTGCCCGGGTTGGCGAAATAGACCTTCAAGTGCGGCACGAAGATGGTGTGCAGGTGCGCGGCCATGAACAGCCCGACGAAGACGGAGACCAGGGACACGGCCTCCTTGATGAGCCCTCGGTGGAAGCCCCGAAAGCCCACAAGGCAGATGATGGCGATGATGATGATGTCCAGGGAGTTCATGGCACCTCGTGGTTCGCGCCGCTGCGGGCCAGGTGGCCTGCTTGCGGGCAGAAGTAGCAGAGGGCGGGGAGAAAGGGAAGCCTGTCGACTGGCCCTGGAGACGCACGCAACGGTTGTGTTGGCCTGGGAATTCGGGTAGGAGGACGCGAATTCACGCAGGCGA
Organism: Pseudomonadota bacterium; assembly: GCA_018822105.1. Lineage (GTDB taxonomy): Bacteria > Desulfobacterota > Desulfovibrionia > Desulfovibrionales > Desulfovibrionaceae > Humidesulfovibrio. Next base: position 29,165 of record JAHJLB010000061.1, on the reverse strand, counting down.
CGGGGAGAGGGGATGCGGCGGATCGAAACGGGCTTGCCGGGGCTGGTGCTGCTGGAGCCGAAACTCTTTCAGGACGAGCGTGGATTCTTTCTGGAGACATACAGCCAGAAGGCGTTTGCCGCTTTGGGCCTGGGCGCGGCCTTTGTCCAGGACAACCACGCCTATTCCGCGGCGCCCTTCGTCCTGCGCGGCCTGCATTTCCAGGCGCCGCCCCATGCCCAGGCCAAGCTGGTCTGGGTGGTGCGCGGGCGGGTGCTGGACGTGGCCGTGGACCTGCGCGCAGGCTCGCCGACCTTCGGGCGGCACTTCGGCGTGGAGCTTTCCGCCGCGAATTTTTTGCGCCTGTTCATCCCGCGCGGCTTTGCCCACGGCTACGTGACCCTGGAGCCGGACACGGAGTTTCTGTACAAGGTGGATGCGCCCTATGATGCCGCCAGCGACGCCGGAATCCTCTGGAACGACCCGGACCTGGGCATCCCCTGGCCGGAGTGCGAGCCGGTGCTCTCGGCCAAGGACCGCGTTCTGCCCCGGCTGAAGGATCTGGACACGCCCTTTGTCTTTGAGGCCCCTGCGGCTGGCGCCGGCCCGCACCCTCACCAGTAGAAAAGGAGAGCAGCCTTGCCGAAAAAGAAGCCCAGCGCCCCCGTCCCCTGCGCCATCCTGCCCCGGCACGCCGTGATCCTGGCGGGCGGCTCGGGCACGCGGCTCTGGCCGCTCTCGCGCACCCTTTTCCCCAAGCAGCTGCTGGCCCTGAGCGGCGACATGACCCTGCTGCAGCAGACCCTGGCCCGCGTGCTCAAGGCCTATGCGCCGGAGAACATCTGGATCGTCACCAACGAGGAGCATGTCTTCGAGGTCCGCAGCCAGATCCGGGGCATCGACCCCTCCCTGGACAGCCACGTTCTGGCCGAGCCCCTGGCCCGCAACACCCTGCCCGCCATCCTGCTGGCCCTGGACCGCGTCCTGCCCAAGACCGAGGCCGGCTGCGCCGAGGCGCTGGTGGGCGTGTTCCCCTCCGACCACCTGGTGGCCGACCAGGAGGCCTGGGTGCGCTCCCTGGAGCTGGGCCTGGAACTGGCCGCCAAGGGCCGCTTCGTGACCTTCGGCGTCACCCCGGACAAGCCCGAGACCGGATACGGCTACATGGAGCGGGGCAAGGCCCTGGGTGGCGGGGCCTTCGAGGTCCTGCGCTTCATCGAGAAGCCCCGCCTGGAGAAGGCCCTGGAGTTCGTCCGGGGCGGGCGGCACTACTGGAACAGCGGCATGTTCGTGTTCCGCACCGGGGAGTTTCTGGAGGCCGTGGAGCAGTTCGAGCCCAAGCTCTGGGACTGGTGGGCGGACCGGGCCGAGCGGCCCATGCTGCAGAGCTACGCCAACCTGCCGAACATCTCCGTGGACTACGGCATCGTGGAGAAAATCTCGGGCATCGCCGTGGTCCAGGCCGGGTTTGACTGGGACGACCTGGGCAACTGGGAGGCCGTGTACCGCCTGGGCAAGAAGGACGCGGCCGGCAACGTCATCCAGGGCGACGTGCTGGCCCTGGACTGCCGCGACTGCCTGCTCATCTCCAAGGGCGGCAAGCTGGCCGCCGTGGCCATGTCGAACATGATCATGGTCCAGACCCGCGACGCCACCCTGGCCTGCCCCCACGACGGGGTGCAGCGGGTCAAGGAGATCGTGGCCCTGCTCAAGGCCCAGAAGAGCCAGCTGGTGGAGAGCCACCTCACCGTGAAGCGCCCCTGGGGCAGCTATTCGGTGCTGGAGGAGGGCCAGTTCTACAAGATCAAGCGCATCGAGGTGCTGCCCGGGGCGCGCTTGAGCCTGCAGATGCATCATCACAGAAGCGAGCATTGGGTCGTGATTTCGGGCACGGCCCTGGTGGAGATTGGGGGAGAGGAGCGCCTGCTGGTGGAGAACCAGGCGGTTGACATCGGCAAGGCGACGTCGCACCGCCTGGCCAACCCCGGCAAGGTGCCCCTTGAAATCATAGAAATTCAGAGCGGGCCTTATCTGGAAGAGGACGACATCGTGCGTTTTGACGATGTCTACGGCAGGGTGAAGTAGGGGAACTCGTGAATTTTTTCGTAAGCTCTTGACACACAAAAGCGCTGTCCCTTATGAGAACGCAGTTTTCCTTGGCGAAATAGGACCAGAAACTACAGGAGTGGTGGGGCGAGGTTATGGAGGAAAAGAAACAATGCAAGGGGTGTGGAGGGGCTCTTCCCTTCGTTATCGGCTTTGTGGCCGCGGTGATCGCGGGCTGGGTGCTCTTCCCGAACTTGCTCTATAGCAAGAAGGTTCAACCCATCCGTTTCAGCCACAAGATCCATCAGGAGCAGGGCATGGAGTGTTCAGGCTGCCATGCCTTCCGCGACGATGGGTCCTATGCCGGGCTGCCGAACAACGACAAATGCATGGAATGCCATTCTGACGTCGTTGGCAGCGATCCGGCGGAGAAGCTGTACGTCGAGGAGTACGCCAAGAAGGGCAAGGAAGTTCCCTGGCTCATCTACCAGTACCAGCCGGACAACGTCATCTTCAGCCACAAGGCTCACGAGTCGTTCGAGTGCAAGAGCTGCCACCTTGAGCTCGAGAAGTCGGACACTCCGCCGGTCTACTATGAAAACAGGCTGTCCGGGTACAGCAAGCAGACCATGAAGATGTGGCAATGCGAGCGCTGTCATGCAGAGAACGGCGTGAGCAACGCCTGTCACGTCTGCCACAAGTAAAAGAGGGGTGCTTAAGATGGGTTTGGATCGCAGAGGATTCGTCAAAATCGTCGTGGGGGGCGTTGCAGGCACCCTGTTCACGCCTGTCATCTGGCAGAGCCTGGACGATGTGTCCATCTGGTCCCAGAACTGGCCGTGGATTCCCCGCCTGAACAAGGGCGAGGTGAAGAGCAAGGCCGCACTGAGTAAACTTTGCCCCTCCGGTTGCGCCGTCAAGGTCAAGACCGTGGGTGGGCTTCCCTTTGCCGTCGCGGGCAACGCGGCCAACCCCATGAGCAAGGGCGGCGTGTGCCCCGTGTGCGCTGCCGGCGCCCAGCTCATGTACAGCCCGGCGCGTGTCCAGTCGCCCATGAAAAAGGTCGGCGAGGGCAAGTTCGAGGCCATCAAGTGGGAGGACGCCGAGGCGCTCCTGGTGGAGAAGCTGACCGCCCTCAAGGGCCAGGACGGCAAGATCGCCGCCATCAGCGGCGACGAGACCGGCACGGCCAACGAGGTCATCTCCGCCCTTTTGGCCGGCCTGGGCAACTCCGGCACTTACATGATGCCCGGTGAGAAGTTCGTGGCCGAGAAGGGCGTGAAGCTCATGGGCGGCTCCGGCCAGCCCGGCTTCGACATCGCCGGCGCCGACCTGGTGCTCATGATCGGCGCGGACGCGCTCGATTCCTGGGGCGCCACCGTGGCCAACCAGAAGGCCTTTGCCGCCACCCGCCCTACCGGCGGGGTGGCCACGGCCAAGTTCGTCTACGCCGGACCGGTGCTGAACAGCTCCGCCGCCGTGAGCGACAAGTTCCTGCCCGTGCCCCCGACGGCCACCGCGGCCTTCGCCCTGGGCCTGGCCAACCAGCTCATCAGTGCCGGCGCGGTCTCCTCCGCCCCGGACTTCGCCGAGTACAAGGCCCTGGCCGCCAAGTACACGGCCGAGGAAGTGGAGAAGGCCACCGGGCTCAAGCCGGAGACCATGAAGGAGCTGGCCGCCATGATCAAGGCCGCCAAGGCCCCGCTGGTCATCGCCGGCGCCTCCTTCGGCCAGGGCGCAGGCGCCCTGGACTTCGTGGCCGGAGCCTCCTTGAACGTGCTGCTGGGCCGCGTGGGCAGTGGCATGACGCTTCTGCCCGCAGCCCCCAAGGCCATCGCCAGCTCCTCGGTTTCCGAAAAGGACGCCGCGAGCTTCCTGGCCAATGTGGCCACGGGCAAGGCCGCCGTGGGCGCGCTGCTCGTGTACGAGGCCAACCCGGCCTACGCCCTGCCCCAGGCGGGCGACATGGCCAAGGCCCTGGGCAACATCGCCTTCAAGGTCTCCTTCAGCACCTACATGGACGAGACCGCAGCCCTCTGCGACCTCATCCTGCCCGCCCCGCACCCGTACGAGCGCTTTGACGACGCCATGAACCCTTACGGCGTTGCCAAGCCCACCTACCTGGCCGGCAAGCCGGTGGTGAAGAAGCCCGTGGCCGACTGCAAGGACCCTGTGGACGTGCTCCTTGGCGCGGCCGGAAAGCTGGGCCTGTCCCTGGGCTTCGAGACTTACGCCGACGTCATCAAGGCCAAGGCTGCGGCCCTGGGCGCGGACTTCGACGCGCTTACCGCTGGCGGCATCTGGAACGGCGAGGCCAAGGGCGCCTCCCTGAACCTGGGCGCCAGCGCCCTGGCCAAGGCTGCGCCGGCCAAGGCCGACGACAAGACCCTGGCCCTGGCCCCTGTGTGCAAGCTGGCCTACGGCAGCGCCACCCTGGCCACCCCGCCCGCCAACCTGCTGACCGTCCGCGACACCGAGCTCTCCGGCAAGGACCTCTTTGTCCAGATGAACGCCGCCACGGCCAAGAAGGTCGGCGTTGCCGAAGGCGCAAAGGTCAAGCTCAGCGCTGGCAGCGGCGAGATGAAGGCCCGCGTGCACCTGAACGAGGGAGTGGCCCCCGGCACGGTGGCCGTGCTCCTGGGCTTTGGCCGCAGCGCTTGGGACGAGTTCACCAAGGGCAAGGGCGATAACGTCTACAAGATCCTCACGGTGAGCGACGAGGCAGGCACGGGCCTGAAGGTGTGGGCTGGCTCCACCGTCACCGTCGCCAAGGTCTAGGGGGACAAAGATGAAAGCCAAAGAATTCAATATTAAGTGGGGCATGGTCATCGACCTGGACAAGTGCACGGGCTGCGGCGCGTGCATGACGGCCTGCCAGGTGGAGAACAACATCGCGCCCATGGTTGATGCGTCCAACAAGCTGCGCACCTTGAGCTGGATGCTGGTGTACGAGCTGTCCAACAAGAAGTCCGGTGCCGAGGCGGAGGTGGCCTACCTGCCCCGCCCCTGCATGCAGTGCGGCAACCCCGCCTGCGTGCCGGTCTGCCCGGTCATCGCCACGGACAAGAACGAGGAAGGCGGCATCGTCAGCCAGATCTATCCGCGCTGCATCGGCTGCCGGTACTGCATGGCGGCCTGCCCGTACCATGCCCGCTACTTCAACTGGGAGGACCCCATCTTCCCGAAGGGCATGGAGAAGGCGCTTTCCCCGAACACCTCCGCGCGTCCGCGCGGCGTGGTCGAGAAGTGCAACTTCTGCCACACCAGGCTCATGAAGGCCAAGGACAAGGCCCGCCAGGACGGCGGCAACCCCGAGGCCCTGGCCGACGGCGCCTACATGCCCGCCTGCGCTGAGATCTGCCCCACGGGCGCCATCAGCTTCGGCGATGTGAAGAACAAGGAACACAAAGTGTTCGAACTGGCACAGGGCAAGGACGCCTACCGCCTCCTCGAGAAGCTCGGCCTGAATCCTCAGGTGTACTACGTGAGCAAACGCGAGTGGGTGCGCAAACTGGGCGATAACTACGCCGCCACCGGCAAGCCCGGTGCCGCTAAGAAGCATTCCTAGGGGGCGCAAATGGATAGAGCACTCTTTCCCGATGGTGTGGAGCGCTGCTCCTTCGGCAAATTCGTATTGTGGATGGGTTTCATCTCGGCCTTCTTCCTTTTCGGCCTGTATGCCATGCTGCTCATCTTCGCCAAGGGCATCGTGGTCACCGGACTGGACAACTACTTCGGATTCGGCCTGTGGATCACCTTCGACCTGGCGGTCATCGCCCTGGGCGCGGGCGCATTCTTCACGGGCTTCCTGAAGTACATCCTGAAGATCGACCAGCTCAAAAACATTATCAACCTGACGGTCATCGTCGGGTTCATCTGCTACTCGGGCGCCATGCTGGTCCTGACCATGGACATCGGCCAGCCGATCCGCGCCTGGTTCGGCTACTGGCACCCCAACGTCCACTCCATGCTCACGGAAGTCATCTTCTGCATCACCTGCTACTGCCTGGTGCTGGTCATCGAGTTTGTGCCCCTCATCCTTGAGCAGAAGCAGCTGAACAAGATCCCCTTCCTGCACCACCTGGCGCACAACATGCACGTGAACATGGCTTTGTTCGCGGGCATCGGCGCCTTCCTGTCCACCTTCCACCAGGGCTCCCTGGGCGGCATGTACGGCGTGCTCATCGGCCGGCCCTACGCCTTCCGCGAAGGCTTCTTCATCTGGCCCTGGACGTTCTTCCTGTTCGTCCTCTCCGCCGTGGGCTGCGGCCCCATCTTCACGGTGCTCTGCTGCACCCTGATGGAGAAGATGACCGGCCGCAAGCTCGTGGACTTCAAGACCAAGGCCCTCATGGGCAAGATCGCCGGCACCATGCTGACCGTCTACATCTTCTTCAAGATTCTGGACACCTGGGCCTGGGCCAACAACTACCTGCCCAGCGTGGGCATGACCTTTGACCAGATGTTCCACGGCATGATCTACGGCAAGTGGCTCATGTTCTCGGAGATCATCCTCTGCGGTCTGGTCCCGGCCATCATGCTCATCACTCCGAGCATCCGCAACAACCCGACCATGCTCTATACCGCGGGCATCCTGGACTGCATCGGCGTGTCCCTGAACCGCTACCTGTTCACGGTCCAGAGCATTGCCATGCCCATCCTGCCCTTTGACAACTGGCAGTTCTACGCCCCGAACTGGGCCGAGTGGGCCACCAGCGGCATGATCGTGGCCTACGGCATCCTGGTCATGAGCCTGTCCTACAGGTACCTGCCCGTGTTCCCCCAGGAACGCGGCCTGAACAAGTAGGCTCTCCGCACAGCTGATACCCGGAGCCCGGCCGCAAGGCCGGGCTCCTTTTTTTGGGCGCGGAGCCCGCCGGTCCTTGTCCGTCCGCTTGCCCGTCCGTCCGCTCGCGGGGTTGTCGGCCTGCCGGAACCAGGCCTCGCCTTTGTCGTGGGTGAAAGCCCAGCCCGAAACCGCGCCCCCGCTCCCTTCCTGTTCGAGGCCTCAGGACTGCTGGCCTTCCAGGCGCGGCTCTGCCCGCGCGCGCCAGAAGAACTTGAGGGAGCCGGAAGCCTGGCCGCCGAGTTGGCACTGGCCTGTTTTCGAAATGTATGGATCAAGCACGAGCTGGGTTACACGGAGAGACTCGCGGGCCAGGCCTGCAAGCCGGTTTGCCGCGCATAACAAGAGCCCCTTGCCGGTCCTGTGCAAGGGGCTCTGGGCGTGCTGTGCGGTTGGCGTGGGCGGTCTCAGCCTGGTCAGGCAACTGCCGACAGGCTATTTGTCCGGGGCATCCTTGTCCGGAGCATCCTTGTCCGGTGCATCCATGTCGCCCGGCGTGTCCTGCCCCCCGGCCTGGCCATTGCGCCCGGGCTTGTCGTCCTGACCGGGTTGGACGTCCTTGCGGTCCTTCATGATGAGGTCGCGCAGGCCCTGGGCCATGTTGCTCTGGTCGGCGATACTGGAGGGCCGCAGCCTGCGCAGGCGTTCGGCCATGGCGTGGCGCGTGCGCGCCGCGCGCAGGAGGATGCTTTCGCGCAGGGCGGGCAGGCGGTCGGCCAGCCTGCGGTACAGGGGCAGGCGCGACAAGAGCGCATCAAGCCGCCCCACGGCGATGCAGAAGAGCTCGACCAGGCGGTGCAGCCGCGGGCTCTCCCGCAGGTGCCGGTACAGGCCGACCAGGCCCCGGTGGCGCAGGAAGTCCTGGAAGTCGTCCATGTAGGTGTAATAGACCGGCGTCAGGTAGAGGGTGACCACCTGCGAGAGGATCAGCCCGCCCACCACCACCAGGCCCAGGGGGCGGCGGGCCTCGGCGCCGGCGCCGATGCCGAGGGCGATGGGCATTGCCCCCATGATGGCGGCCAGCGTGGTCATCATGATGGGCCGGAAGCGCACCATGCAGCCCTCGAAGGCGGCCTCGGCCGGGGTCATGCCGCTTTTTTCGGCCTCGATGGCGAAGTCCACCACCATGATGGCGTTCTTCTTGACGATGCCGATGAGCATGATGATGCCCACGAAGCCGTAGAGGTGCAGCTCCTGGCGGAAGATGAGCAGCGAGAGCAGGCCGCCCATGGCCGCGGAGGGCAGGCCCGAAAGGATGGTCAGCGGGTGGATGAAGCTCTCGTACAGGCAGCCCAGGATGATGTAGATGACCACGATGGCGATGAGGAGCAGAAAGCCCGCCGTGCCCATGGAGCCCTTGAAGGAGCTGGCCGTGCCCTCGAAGTCGGCGTTCACCGTGTCCGGGAGCCTCTGGTGCGCGGTCTTCTGCACCTCGGCCATGGCCTGGTTCAGGGACACCCCCGGCGCGAGGTCGAAGGAGATGGTCACCGAAGGCAGCTGGCCCGAGTGATTCACGGTCATGGGGCCTGTGCCCTCGGTCATGTCCACCAGGGCGTCCAGCCGCACGAGCTTGCCCGACTTGGAGCGCACGTGGAGCATGGACAGGGCCAGCGGGTCGCTGCGGTACTGCGGCATGAGCTCCAGCAGAACCTTGTAGGAGTCGTTCTCGGCGTAGATGGTGGAGATCTGCCGGGAGCCGTAGGCCGAGAACATGGCCGTCTCGATGGCCTCGGCCGTGACGCCCAGGCTGGCGGCCAGGTCGCGGTTGATCTTCAGGTCCACCTGGGGCGCGTTCACCTGCAGGTCCGTGGTCACGCGCTGGAGCCCCGGCAGCTTGGACAAGGCCGCCACAAGCTCGCCTGTGGCCCGGTAGAGGATGTCGGTGTCCGGGCAGAGCAGGGTGAACTGGTAGTTGCCCTTGCTGGGCTTGCCGCTCATGCGGATCATGGGCGGGTTCTGCACGAAGGCGAGCAGCCCGGGCTGGGACTGCAGCTTGGGCTGGATGCGGGCCAGCACCTCATCGGTGGTGGACTTGCGCTTCTCGTTCAGGAAGACGACCGTGTAGCCCTGGTTGGTGGTGCCCGTGCCAACCACCTGGATGGCCGCGCGGACGTCCTTTTCCGAAAGCAGAAGCGGCGTCAGGGCGTTCTGCGACCTGGCCTGGTCGTCGAAGGAATTGCCCTGGGGTCCTTCCACGATGCCGAAGAGCAGCCCCATGTCGTCCGAAGGCAGAAAGCCCTTGGGCACGATGACGAAAAGCACGATGGTCAGGAGGAAGAGCAGGCCCGAGCCGATCATGGTCAGGCGCCGGTGGGCCAGGGCGTAGTGCAGGGTGCGGCGGTAGAAGGCCAGGACGCGGTCGAAGAGCGGATCGGAATGCTCCAGGTGCGAGCCGCTTTTCAGCCAGCGGGAGCAGAGCATGGGCGTGAGGCTCAAGGACACCACGCCGGAGACGAGGATGGCCGCGGTGATGACCACGGCGAACTCGTTGAGGATGCGGCCGATGATGCCGGGCATGAACAGGATGGGGATGAAGACCACGGCCAGGGACAGGGTCATGGTGAGGATGGTGAAGCCGATCTCCTTGGCGCCGTCGAGGGAGGCCTCCATGGGCGTCTTGCCCATCTCCATGTGCCGGACGATGTTCTCCAGCATGACGATGGCGTCGTCCACGACGAAGCCCACGGCCAGGGTCAGGGCCATGAGCGAGAAGTTGTCCAGGGTGAAGCCCATGAAGTGCATGACCGAGAAGGTGGCGATGATGGAGAAGGGGATGGCCACGGCGGCGATGACCGTGCCCGCGATGTTGCGCAAGAACAGGAAGACCACCAGCACCACCAGGGCCACGGCCAGCACCAGGGAGAACTTCACGTCCTGGACGCTCTCGCGGATGGGCTTGCTCCGGTCGAAAAGCTCCACCAGTTCGATGCTGGCCGGAAGCTGCTTGCGGATGGTGGGCAGGAGGTGGTTGATGCGGTCCACCACGTCGATGGTGTTGCTTCCGGGCTGGCGCTTGATGGCCAGGACCAGGGTGCGTTCGTCGTTGAGCCAGGAGCCCGTCTTCACGGACAGGGTGCTGGACTTGACCTGTCCCAAGTCCTGCAGGCGCACGGGCATGCCGTTCTTGTAGTCCACGATGACTGGGCCATAGCGCTCGGCGCGCTTGAGCTGGCCGTCGGCGTCGATGGTGATGCTCTTGTGCGGCCCGTCGAGGCTGCCCATGGGCAGGTTGACGTTCTCCGCCGAGACGGCCCCGGCCACCTGGTCGAGCCCGATGCCCAGGGCGGCCAGCTTGTTCGGGTCCACCTGGATGCGCACGGCGTACTTCTGTTCGCCGTAGATGAGCACCTGGGCCACGCCCGGCACCATGGACAGGGTCTGGGTGACGAAGGTGGTGGCATAGTCGTTGACCGTGGACAAGGGCAGGGTCTTGGACTTGATGGCCAGGTAGAGGATGGGCGAGTCCGCCGGGTTGACCTTGTCGTAGGTCGGCTCGTCGGTCATGGTGTTGGGCAGGCTGCCGCGCGCCTTGGTGATGGCCGCCTGCACGTCCATGGCCGCCTTGTCGATGTCCTTGCCCAGGTCGAACATGAGGGTGACCTGCGTCAGGCCCTGGCTTGAGGTGGAACTCATGGCCTGGAGCCCGGCGATGGCCGAGAACTGGCGCTCCATGGGCGAGGCCACGGAGGAGGACATGGTCTTGGGGCTGGCGCCGGGCAGGGTGGCCGTCACCTGGATGACGGGAAAGTCCACCGCCGGAAGGTAGCTCACGGGCAGGTTCGTGTAGCTGGCGATGCCGAAGAAGAGCAGGCCCAGCATGACCAGCGTGGTCATTACCGGGCGGGTGATGAAAAGCCTGGTGTTCATTTGGCGCTCTGGGCGGTTTCGTTGTCGCCTTTCCGCGCCGGGGCGGGCTCTGGCGCAGGCTTTCCGGCGGGCGCCGCGCCCTTGCGGTCAGCCTCCGCCACCGCCGCGCCGGGGAACAGGCGCAGGTGGCCCTCGGTGACCACCACCTCGCCGCCTTCAAGGCCCTTCTCGATGATGATGGACTGGTGCACGCGCACGCTCACGCCGACTGGACGCATCTCGGCGCGGCCATCCTTGACCACGAAGACGTACGTCCCATCCGGGCCGTTCTGGATGGAGTTCGCGGGCACCAGCACGGCGTCCCTGATGGTCTTGAGCACGAGGCCAACGGTGACGAACTGGCCTGGCCAGAGGCGGCCCTCGGGATTCTCGAAGCGGGCCTTGAGGCGGATGGAGCCGGTGCCGGGGTCCACCTGGTTGTCCATGAAGGTCAACAGCCCGGTCTCGGGGTGGGCCTCCATGCCGGGGGGCGCGGCCTGCACGGTGATGGGCCCGGCGGTGTAGTGCCTGCGCAGCTCGGCCAGATAGCGCTCCGGCAGGGAGAAGCTCACGTCGAGGGGGGTGGTGGTGTTGACCACGGCCAGGATGTCGTCCTTGTCCTTGACGAAGCTGCCCTCGTCGAACATGGCCGCGCCGATGCGGCCGTCGATGGGCGAGGTGATGGTGTTGTAGGACAGGGTCTGGCGGGCCATGGAGGCCCCGGCCCCGCTGGCGCGCATGGCGTCGCGCGCGCGGGCCGCCGCGGTCTGCTTGGATTCGAACATCTCGCGGCTGATGACGCCCTGCTCGGCCAGGGTTTTGTAGCGCTCCAGGTCGCGCGCCTGCTGCTCATAGTCGGCCTTGTCGCGGGAGTATGTGGCCCCGGCCTGCTGCTCGGCAAAGGCGTTCACCGCCGGGTCGATGGTGAACAGCACCTGTCCGGCCTTGACCAGGCTGCCCTCCACGAAGTGCACCTTCTTGATGTTCGCGGCGAACCTGGACTTGATGTTCACCGACACGGCGGCCTTGATGGTGCCGACGGAAGAAAGCACGTACGGCGCGTCCTTGATTTCGGCCTTGGCCGTGACCACCGGGGCCGGGCGCGGGCCTTCCTTTTTGCCCTGCCCGCAGCCGGGAAGCAGCAGGCTGAAACCAAGAATTGCAAATAGGTACAGCAAAACAGGGCTGTTGCGCATGCGTAGCTCCAGTGGTCAAGGATTGAAACGTTTGTTTAACACGTGCGCCGACCCAAGGCAATAGAACACCCTCTGAAGGCGAATTCGGCAGACCCTCCTTGACCCAGGCTTGTCCGTGAGGTTAAAGACGTCAAGCAATACGCGCCGGGCATCCCGGCGACACCCCGCGGTCCGGACATGCTTATCACAGCCGGGCCGCTTCTGGAGCATGCATGGCGTTCATCGAAATTAATGGGCTGCACAAGTGGTTCGGCAGCTTCCACGTCCTCAGGGGCATCACCGAGCAGGTGGAGCGGGGCGAGGTCCTGGTCATCTGCGGCCCCAGCGGCTCGGGCAAGAGCACCCTCATCCGCTGCCTCAACCGGCTGGAGGAGTACCAGAAGGGCACGGTCCACTTCGACGGGCAGGACATTCACGCCCGCGGCCTGGACGTGAACAGCCTGCGGGCCGAGATTGGCATCGTCTTCCAGCAGTTCAACCTGTACCCGCACCTGACGGTCCTCAAGAACATCACCCTGGCGCCCATCAAGGTCCGGGGCACGGTTCGGGCCGAGGCCGAGGAGACCGCCCTGGCGCTGCTTGAGCGCGTGGGCATCCACGACCAGGCCCACAAGTATCCGGCGGAGCTCTCCGGCGGCCAGCAGCAGCGCGTGGCCATCGCCCGCGCCCTGGCCATGAAGCCCAAGGCCCTGCTCTTTGACGAGCCCACCAGCGCCCTTGACCCGGAGATGATCAACGAGGTCTTGAACGTCATGAAGGACCTGGCGCGCGACGGCATGACCATGCTCTGCGTGACCCACGAGATGGGCTTCGCCAGGGAGGTGGCCGACCGCGTCATCTTCATGGACGCCGGCGAGGTGGTGGAGCAGGGGCCGCCGTCGGAGTTCTTCACCAACCCGAAACATGAGCGCACGCGGATGTTCCTGAAGGAAATCCTGTAATGTATACAATCTGTTAACCAAGGAGACCGATGTGAAACGACTAGGTATGCTCATGGCCCTGGCCCTTGTCCTGGTCCTCGGCGTCAGCGCCGCCCAGGCCAGCAAGCTCGACGAAGTGAAGAAGCGCGGCGTGCTCGTGGCCGGCGTCAAGGACGCCACCCCGCCCTTCGGCTTTGTGGACGATACCAAGCAGCTCGTCGGCTTTGAGATCGACCTGCTCAAGTACATCGCCGCCAAGATGGGCGTGAAGCTTGAGCTCAAGCCCGTGACCTCCTCCACGCGCATCCCCATGCTGACCCAGGGCTCCGTGGACATCCTCGCCGCCACCATGACCCACAAGATCGAGCGTGAGAGCCAGGTGGACTTCTCCATCACCTATTTCATGGACGGACAGTCCCTTTTGGTGAAGAAGGGCAGCGCCGTGAAGAGCGTCAAGGACCTGACCGGCAAGAAGGTCGGCACGGCCAAGGGCTCCACCTCCGAGAAGAACGTCATGGCCGCCAACCCCAAGGCCCATGTGCTCTCCTTTGAGGACTACCCCCCGGCCTTCCTGGCCCTCAAGCAGGGCAAGGTCGTGGCCGTCACCACCGACTCCTCCATTCTGGTGGGCCTGAAGAACAAGGACGAGAAGCCGGAGAACTGGGAGATCGTGGGAGGCACCTTCACCGAGGAGCCCTACGCCATGGGCGTGCCCCAGAACGACTCCAAGTTCCGCAACTTCGTCAACGCGTCCCTCATCGAGATGTGGCGCAGCGGCGAGTACGCCAAGACCTACGAGAAGTGGATGGGCCCCAAGACCAGGTACTCCATCCCCCTGCGCTGGAAGATGGACATCTGGCCTTAAGGCCGGATCAATGCCTCCGGCCTGTTTGTAGATGCACCCCGCGGGGCGCGGCTTGCCGCGCCCCGCATTGAAGAATTGCGGAGTCTTGAGTGGGTTATCAATTCGACTGGAGCCTTGTGCTCACCGGCGAGTACAGGGACTGGCTGCTGGACGGCTTCTACCTGACGCTCAAGATCTCCGCCGTGGCGGGGGGCTGCGCCATGGCCCTGGGAACGCTGGTGGCCGTGCTGCGGCTCTCCCGCGTGAAGCCGCTCATGTGGCTCAGCCTGGCCTTTACGGAGTTCTTCCGCAATACGCCGCTCTTGGTGCAGATCTTCTTCTGGTACTTCGGTTCGGAAGTTCTGCTGCCCAAGTCCGTGAACGAATGGCTCTACTCCATGGACTTCGAGTTCGCGGCAGGCACCCTGGCGTTGACGGTGTATTCCTCGGCCTTCATCGCCGAGGAACTGCGCTCGGGGGTCTTCTCCATCCCCAAGAACCAGCTGGAGGCCTCGCGGGCCACGGGCTTGAGCTTTCTGCAGGCCTACCGCTTCGTGATCCTGCCCCAGGCCTTCCGCATCGTCATTCCGCCGCTCATCTCGCAGCTGCTGAACCTGCTCAAGAACTCGTCCCTGGTCATGACCATAGGGGTCATGGAGCTGACCTACCAGGCCCGGCAGGTGGAGTCCTTCACCTTCCACGGGTTCGAGTCCTTCACCGTGGCCACCTTGATGTATCTGGCCGTGTCCCTGCTCGTGTCCTTTGCCATCACCATGTACAACAAGCATTTCCTGCATCATCTCAGGTACTAGGAAGGACGCCGTGCGCTGGGACATCGTCTACAACAATCTGGATTACCTCCTCTGGGGCAGCTATCCCAACGGCCCCCTGGGCGGCATCTGCGCGAGCATCATGCTGGCCGTGCTGGGCATCTTCGGGGCCTTCTGGCTCGGCCTGGTCTTCGGGCTCATGCGCCTGTCGAAAAGCCGCATCCTGCGCGGCCTGGCCATGGTCTACGTGGAGGTCATCCGCGGCACGCCGCTGTTGATGCTCATCTTCTGGTTCTATTTCCTCGGGCCGGTGATCTTCGACTACAACCTGCCGGAGTTCCAGAGTGCGCTTTTGGCCTTTGTGGTCTTCACCGGGGCCTATGTGGCGGAGATCGTCCGCGCCGGGGTCAACGCCCTGCCGGGCGGGCAGATGGAGGCCGCGCGCGGAGCCGGGCTGACCCGCTTCCAGGCCATGCGCTACGTCATCCTGCCCCAGGCCCTGCGCAACATGATCCCGTCCTTTGTGAACCAGTTCGTGAGCCTGACCAAGGACACCTCCCTGGCCTACATCATCGGCGTGAACGAGCTGACCAAGGCCGCCACGCAGATCAACAACCGCGAGGTCGTTGCCCCGGCGGAGATCTTCATGGCCATCGCCGTGCTCTATTTCATCATCTGCTGGGCGCTTACCGCCTTCAGCCGCCGCATGGAGCGGCATGTGGCCCGCTACCAGGCCCGGGGCCGCTGATGGACCCGCAGATGGACAGCCCGCGGCATCTTCCGAGCCCTGCGGCGCTGGCCGCCTGCCTCGACCACACCCTTCTCCGTCCCGACGCCTGCGCTGCCGACATCGAGCGGCTCTGCGCCCAGGCCGTGCGTCACGGCTTCAAGGCCGTGTGCGTGAATCCTTGGCATCTGCCCCTGGCCGTGCGCTGCCTGCGCGGCACGGCAGTGCTGCCCATCACCGTGGCCGGGTTCCCCCTGGGGGCGTCGCAGACGCTCATCAAGGCCCGCGAGGCCGGGCTGGCCGTGGAGCAGGGCGCGGCCGAGGTGGACATGGTGCTGAACATCGGCGCCCTCAAGGACAGGGAGCTGGCGCTGGTGCGCCAGGACATGGCCGAGGTGGTTCGGGCCTGCGGGCCGGTTTTGGTGAAGGTCATCCTGGAGACCTGCCTTTTGACCGACGCGGAGAAGGAGCTGGCCTGCCGCCTGGCCGTGGACGCGGGAGCGGGCTTTGTCAAGACGAGCACCGGCTTTGGCCCTGGCGGCGCCACGGAGGCCGACGTGCGCCTGCTGCGCCGCGTCGTCGGGCCGGATATCGGCGTCAAGGCCAGCGGGGGCGTCCGCACCCTGGGCGAGGCCTTGCGCATGCTGGACGCCGGGGCCGACAGGATCGGGGCCTCGGCCTCGGTGCAGATGATCGCGGAGCTGAACACGGGGGGAGGGGCATGAGCGGACCTGAGATTCTGGACATCCGGCGCGGCGAGGACATCGAGGCCGAGAGCATGCGCATCATCGAGTCCGAGGTGCCGGAACCCAGGCCCTTTGCCGGCGGGGAGTGGCTCGTCGTGCGGCGCATGATCCACACCACAGCGGATTTCGGCCTGCTGCAGCAGGTTTGCTTCCATCCGCAGGCCGTGGAGGCCGGGAAGCGCGCCCTGGCCGCGGGCTGCACCCTGGTCACGGACACCGAGATGTGCCGGGCGGGCATCCCAGAGCGCCGCATGGGCTCCCTGGGCTGCACCGTGCGCTGCCTCATGCGCGACCCCGAGGTGCTGGCCCTTGCGCAGGCCCAGGGCGTCACCCGCGCCCGCGCCGCGGTGGACTGCGCCGTGGAGCGCATCGACCCGCCCAGGGGTCCGGCCATCTGGGTCATCGGCAACGCGCCCACGGCGCTCCTGCGCCTCCTGGAGCTCGTTGAGGCCGGGCGCGCCGAGCCCGCGCTCATCATCGGCATGCCCGTGGGCTTCGTCAACGCCGCCGAATCCAAGGCCCTGCTCCTGGCCCAGTCGAGGATCCCCTACATCGCCGTGGAGGGCCGCAAGGGCGGCTCGCCCCTGGCCGCCAGCGCGGTGAACGCCCTGGCCGAAATGGTTTTGTCCGCAAGATGACCCCGGAGGCTCTGATGAAGCTGCACCTGACCACCGTGACCCTGGGCGTGGCCGACCTGGCCCTGTCCCGCGCCTTCTACGAGCAGGGGATGGGATTGGTTCCCTCCAGCGCCAGCAGCGAGCACATCAGCTTCTACCAGTGCGGGCTCACTGTTTTGGCCCTGTATCCGCGCCAGGAGCTGGCCGACGACGCCTGCCTGCCCGCGGAGCGCGTGGGCCGGGCCGGGCTCTTCGACAACGTGACCCTGGCCTGCAACTGCCCCACGCGCGAGGCCGTGGACCAGCTCATGGACAGGGCCCGGGCCGCCGGGGCGAGGATCGCCAAGCCGGCCCAGGAGGCCTTCTGGGGCGGGTATTCCGGCTATTTCGAGGACCCCGACGGACACCTCTGGGAGGCCGTCAACGTGCCCTTCTTCGAACACGGCCCCGGGGGCAACCTCATCCTGCCGGACTAGGGCAGGCCTGGGGATGCCGTCGCCAGACCAGGGGGAACCGGGATGACCATGCCCGTCGCGCCAGCCGGAAGCGCAGACCAGCGGGTTGCTCTGGCCGTCATCGACATGCAGAATGATTTCGTGCTGCCCGGAGCGCCGGCCTGCGTGGCCGGGGCCCTGGCCACGGTGCCCGTGGTCCGGCGGCTGCTGGACCAGGCCCGGGGCGCGGGCTGGCCCGTGTTCCATGTCACCCGCGAGCACCGGGCCGACGGCAGCGACGCCGAGGCCTTCCGCCGCGACCTGTTTGCCCAGGGGCGCGGCATCTGCGTGGGCGGCACGCCGGGCGCGGACATCGTGCCGGAGCTGGCCCCGCTGCCGGGCGAGCAGCGCATGGTCAAGCGCCGCTTCAGCGCCTTTCTGGGCACGCAGTTCGACCTGGTGCTGCGCCGCCTGGGGGTATCGACCCTGGTTCTGGCGGGCACCCAGTACCCCAACTGCATCCGGGCCACGGCGGTGGACGCACTGAGCCGCGACTACCGCGTCCTCGTGGTCACGGACGCCTGCTCGGCCCAGACCGACGCGGTGGCCCGGGCCAACATCTTCGACCTTGCCAACATGGGCGTGGCCTGCGTGCCGCTTGGGGAGCTGGCCGGGGCGCTGTGAGGCTGGGGAGAGACCAACGGGAACGCACAAAAAAGCCCCCATCCGGCGTACCGGACAGGGGCTTTGTCATTTCAATGGATCGTTCAGCCTAGAAGGTCACGCGCTTCACGCCGGGAATGCTCATGAGCTTCTTGCGCACTTCCTCGTTGGGCTCCTGGTGCACCACGTACACGGTCTGCACTGAGTCGGACAGGAAGCGGGAGTTGTTCTCGCGGATGTTGATGCCCAGGTCGCCCAGGGCGGTGCCGAACTTGCCGAACATGCCCGGCTTGTCCTCGTGGGTGATGAACAGGGCGTAGATGCGCCTGCCTTCTTCCTCCACGGTCTCGCCCACGTTGACGGAGTTGCCGAAGTCGCCGCGGCGCAGGTACTTGGTCACCACCTCGGCGATCTCCAGGCCCGTCTTGCGCACGGCGTTCTTGGTGCTGGCGCCCAGGTGCGCGCTCATGACGATGTTGTCCAACTCGTGCAGGGAGCAGGCAAAGGCCTCGCCCTCGAGCTTGGGCTCCTTCTCGTAGCAGTCCAGCGCCGCGCCCGCGATGACGCCGTTCTTCAGGGCGCCATACAGGGCGGCCTCGCTCACGTTGCTGCCGCGCGAGGCGTTGATGAGGTACGCCGTGGGCTTCATGAGGGCGAATTCGCGCTCGGTGATGATGGCGTTTTTGCCGCCGGTGTGCAGGCTGATGAAGTCGGAGACCTTGAGCACCTCGTCGATGCTCTCCAGATAGTCCACGTTGGAGTCCTGCATGCGGTACAGGTCATAGCCCACGACCTTCATGCCGATGCCCAGGGCCTTGGCCGCCAGGGCCTGGCCGATGCGGCCGCAGCCGATGATGCCCAGGGTCTTGCCCATGAGCTCGCTGCCGGCGAAGCGCTTCTTGTGCCACACGCCGCCCTTCAGGCAGTGGTGGGCCATGGGCACCCGGCGCGCCACGGCGAACATCAGGCCCAGGGCGTGCTCGGCCGTGGCGTTGGTGTTGCCGTTGGGGGCGAACTTGACGATGACGCCGCACTGCTTGGCGGCCTCCAGGTCGATGTTGTCCGTGCCCACGCCGCCGCGGCCCACGATCTTGAGCCTGCCGCCGTTCTTGGTGCCGGCCTCCAGGATCTCGCGGGTGACCTTGGTGGCGCTGCGCACGAGCAGGGCGTCGAAGTCGCCGATCTCGCCGAGGAGGTCCTCGGTGCTGCGTTTTTCGGTCTCCACGGTGAAGCCTTCCTTCTTGAGCAGGGCGACGGCCTCTTCGTTCAGTCCGTCATTGGCAAGGATACGCATGCTGTTTCTCTCCCTATTTGGCAAGTTCAGGCCTGAGTGCGTCCAGATACGCGGCGAGCATCGAAGGGGTGATGTCGCCCATGTGGCCGATGCGGATGAGCACGCGCTGGCCCTTTTCCTCCAACTCGGTGTTCAGCTTGCCGTAGCCGGGATCGAAGAGGTAGCCCTTGGCGCGCATGGCCTCCTTCACCTTCTTCAGATCGGCCACGGTGACGCCCGCGGGCACGCGCACGGCGGTGAGGGTGGCCGAGCGGTGGCCCTCCGGGGCCAGAAGCTCGAAGCCCGGCAGGCTCTTCACAAAGTCGTGCACCATGCCCTGCATCTTCAGGTGCCGGGCGAAGCGCTGCTCGATGCCCTCGGTGTTCACGATGTGGTCCAGCTGCACGCACATCTGGTTGGCCAGGGTGCAGTTGGGGGTGGTCAGGGTCTGGTTCTTGGAGGCGCGGCCCAGCTGGGCGTTGATGTCCGTGGCGAAGCCCTTGTTGGTCACGGTCTTGGCCTTTTCCACGGCCTCCGGGCTGGCGAAGAGCAGGCCGAAGCCCGCGGGCAGGGCCAGGGACTTCTGGGTGCTGGTGGCGTAGGTGGCCGCGCCGGAGTTCGAAAGGTCGATGGCCGCGCCGCCGAAGAGGCTGACGCCGTCCACCAGCGGAAGCGCCCCGTGCTTGCGGATCAGCGCGCACACGGCGCGCATGTCGTTGGTCACGCCCGTGCTGGTCTCGTTGTGCGTGAAGGTGACGCAGGCCGGCTTGTGCTCCACCAGGGCGGCCTCAAGCCTGCCCAGGTCGATGGCCTCGCCGGCCTGGAACTTGAGCTGCGCGGCCTTCTTGCCGTTGACCACGGCCATCTTGTGGTACAGATCGCCGAAGGCGCCCACGGAGACGTTGAGCACGCATTCGCCGTCGGCCACCAGGGAGCGCACCGTGGCCTCCATGGCGCTGGAGCCGGAGCCGTTGAAGATGATGACATGGTAGTCATCCCCGCAGCCCGCGAGCTTCTTCAGGTTCTCCATGACGGGCTTGAAGCGCTTGTTGTTCTCGGAGTCGCGGTGCCCAAATTCGGGCAGCAGGCCTGCTTCGCGGACCTCGGGGCGGATGTACGTCGGGCCGGTGATGAACAGTTGCAGTTCGGCAAAATCCTGGGTGCTCATGAGCGAATCACCTCGTGGTAGAAGAATGTTCGGCGCGCGCCGGGGCGCGCGCGAAAGCAGTCCCTTACCCCTCATGTCCACGCCTGTAAAGCGGTGCGGGAGGCCAAGGCCAGCCGCCCTTGCCAAGGGCCTTGCCCGGACCTATAGTTGCGGTCTCGCGTTGCCGCACAACCCCTGCAACAAACGCCTGACAACCCCGTTTCCACCCGGAGTCCACACCCTATGCCGCTGATCGGTCCGCATATCTCCATTTCCGATGAACGCATCCTGACCCGCGTGCTGGGCCTGGAGGCCTCGCCCGAGGAGGGCGGTTTCGCCCAGTGGCCCGACGGCGTGCGCGAGCTGGCCATAAGCCTTGCTGCCGAACTGTTCCTGGTGCGCTACAACCCCTTTGTGGACGCGTCTCTCGTGCGCCAGAGCGTGGACCGCAAGCTGTCCATCGCCCGCCCGGGCCTGTCCGGGGAGTTTCCGCGCGTGCTGGCCTCGGCCGTGGCCGCCTTCTGGGAGCGCTACGACGCCGACCAGGGCTTTGCCCAGGACCTTAAGGCCCGGCTGCAGGAATTCATGGCCGACGAGCTCATCGGCGAGCACGCCAACACGCGCATCGAATGCGCCACGGACGCCACCGACCTGCGCCTGGAGCTGCCGCTGTTCGTGCTCTTTCCCGAGACCACGGAGCAGGTGCAGAAGATCGTTAAGCTGGCCAACGAGCTCTCCTTTGGCGTGATCCCGCGTGGCGGCGGCACAGGCCTCACCGGCGGGGCCATCCCCATGTTCTCGCGCTCGGTGGTCTTGTCGCTGGCGCGCTTCAAGAAGATCATCGATGTCGACCCGGACCGCATGCTGCTCACGGCCCAGGCCGGGGTCATCACCCTGGACGCCATCAAGGCCGCGGACGAGCAGGGCCTTCTGTTCACCGTGGACCCGGCCTCCAAGGCGGCCTCCACCCTTGGCGGCAACATCTCCGAGAATTCCGGCGGACCTTTCGCCTTCGAGTACGGCACCACCATCGACAACATCCAGGCCTTCACCATGGTCACGCCGGATGGCTCGGTCATCACCGTGCGCCGCAAGGACCACCCCGGCCACAAGATCTTCGAGGACGAGACCGCCTCCTTCGAGATCCTGGACGAGCGGGGGGCCCTGAAGGACGCCGTGGTGCTCTCGGGCACGGACGTGCGCGGCACCGGCCTGGGCAAGGACGTGTCGAACAAGTATCTGGGCGGGCTGCCGGGCGTGCAGAAGGAGGGCGTGGACGGCATCATCACCGAATGCGTGTTCACCCTGCACCACAAGCCGGTCCATTCCCGGGTGCTGTGCCTGGAGTTTTACGGCCGCAGCATGAAGAACGCCATGTACGTCATCGGCGACGTGGTGGGCCTGCGCGACACCATCCGCACCCAGGGCGACCTGGTGAAGATTTCGGCCCTGGAGGAATTCGGCACCAAGTACGTGCAGGCCATCGAGTACCGCAAGAAATCCTCGCAGTACGAGGGCGACCCCATCAGCGTGCTCATCCTGCAGCTGGACTCCGACGACGAGGCCGCGCTCTCGGATGCGGTTGACGCGGTGCTGGCCATCGCCCACCCGTACCCAGCCGTGGACATCTTCGCCGCGCGCGACGAAAGGGAGGCCGAGCTGTTCTGGGAGGACCGGCACAAGCTCTCGGCCATCTCCAAGCGCACCTCGGGCTTCAAGATCAACGAGGACGTGGTCATCCCCATGCGGGCCATCCCCGGCTTCGCCGAGTTTCTGGAGAACCTGAACCTCGTCTACATGGCCAAGGTGGCGCGCAAGGCCCTGCTCACGGTGCGCGAGCTGCCCGGCGTCTCCGTGGACGACCCGGACATCGAGTTCGGCCTGGAGCGCGCCCTGTTCATCCTCAAGAAGCGCACCACGGCCAGCGACATCTCCGACGAGGAGCTGGCCAGCCAGGTGCGCCTCCTGTTCCACGAACTGGGCGACAAATATCCGCGCCTGGAGCGCGACATCGAGGCCATCTACAAGGACGCCCAGGCCCGGCGCATCATCATCGCCAACCACATGCACGCCGGCGACGGCAACTGCCACGTCAACGTGCCCGTGAACTCCAACGACCCTGAAATGCTGGCCCAGGCCTACGAGGCCGTGGACGAGGTCTTTGCCGAGGTCTTGAAGCTCGGCGGCGAGATCTCCGGCGAGCACGGCATCGGCATCACCAAGATCGCCTTCCTGGGGCAGAAGAAGATCGACGCCCTGGCCGCCTACAAGCGCATCGTGGACCCCGGGGACGTGCTGAACCCCGGCAAGCTGACCCGGCGCGCGCTGCCGGTGGAGCCTTACACCTTCTCCTTCAACCGGCTCATCGGCGACCTGCAGAAGACCGCCCTGAAGGACAAGGAGACCCTCATCGACCTTTTGAAGCACGTGCAGACCTGCACCAGATGCGGCAAGTGCAAGCAGGTCTGCCCCATGTACTCGCCCGCGCGCGGCCTGCTGTTCCACCCGCGCAACAAGAACATCAGCCTGGGCGCCCTCACCGAGGCCATCTACTACTCCCAGGTCCAGGGCGGCGAGCCCGCGCCGGAGCTCCTGGGCGAGCTCAGGCGCATCATGGACCACTGCACGGCCTGCGGCAAATGCCAGGGCGTGTGCCCGGTGAAGATCGACTCCGCCGGGGCCGCGCTGCAGATCCGCTCGTTTTTGGAATACAAGGGCAAGGGCGGGCATCCCATCAAGACCGCGCTGTTGTCGCACTTCGCCGAGGACCCGTCGAACCGCCTGCCCAGGATGGCCAAGCTCTTGTCCGTGGGCCAGGCCGCGGCCAACAGCGTGCTCGGGCTGGTGCCCGGCCATTTCCGCAGGCGGCTGGAGAGCCCGGCCCTGCAAGGCCCCGGCCCGCTCATCGACCTGCGCAACCTCTCCCAGGAGCTGGGGCTCAAGGAGCATTCGCTGTTCCGCACGCCCCGGGCGGCCTTTGACGAGACCGTGCTCTATTTCCCCGGCTGCGGGGCCGGGCTGTTCAGCCACGACATCGGCCTGGCCGGGGTCTACCTGCTCCTCAAGGCCGGGGTGAACGTGGTTTTGCCCGACCGCCACCTGTGCTGCGGCTATCCGCTGCTCTCCAGCGGCTGCACCGAGGCCTACAACGCCAACCGCCACCGCACCATCCAGGACATCCTGGACACGCTCATCACCACGGGCCGCGCGGGGCTCAAGGCCACCACATTGGTGACCAACTGCGGCACCTGCCGCGAGGCCATCGAGACCTACGACTTCAGCCAGGAGCTCTCCGAGCCCCTGCGCCACCTGGACATCGTGCAGTTCCTCCTGGCCCGGCTGGACATCCCCAAACAGGAGGACGAGGTCCTCTACCACGCGGCCTGCCACGCGGAATGGGTGGACGTGCCCAAGGTCAAGGCCCCGGAGATCTACCGCAAGGCGCTGGCCGACGCGCTGGGGGCCACGGTGCGGCTCTCGCCCGGGTGCTGCGGCGAGTCCGGCCTGGGCGCGCTGACCAGCCCGGCCATCTACAACCGCATCCGCGACCGCAAGAAGGAGCAGTTGGCGCTGGACCTGGCCCGGCCAGACTCGAGACGGCCCGACCGCGACACACCGGTGCTTGTGGGCTGCCCCTCGTGCAAGATCGGCGTGAAGCGCTGCCTGATGCAGATGCACAGGCCCAACGAGGTGCTGCACACCACGGAGCACCTGGCGGAAAGGCTCGGCGGCCCGAAGTGGCGGCGGGAGCTCAAGCGGATGATTGAGAAGGGGGAGAAGAAGGGGAAGATGGTGGTGGTGGTGGGGTAAAGGGAAGACGTTGCTTTAGCCACTGCGGGCCGCGCTGAGATAGAGTGGAGGGTGGAGGTCATGCTGCGGCAGTTTGGGGCGTTGGGGGCGTGGGTAAGCGAGGCGATAGTGTTAGCAAGGAGGCCATGTGAGCAAGAAGCTAGGGATTTCTGTTGAGCAAGAACAAGCAGCTTCCCACACAGCAGTTCTTTCACGTGAGTATTTGAGAGCACTACAATTCATTTCATTCGATACAAGTCGTGATCCTGAATTCAGAAGAACACATTTATTCTCATATTTATTTCAGGATTATTTGCAATCGTCATTGTCTATTGCAGCACTTATTAAAGACGGACTGATAAATGTTGCAAGGCGTGAGCTGCGCTTTTTGCTCGAAGCATCAGTAAAGATTTGCTACATACAACAATCTAATTATACATCAACGATCGACGAAAAATTGTCAGAATTTGAATCTGTGCTCGGACCAGCGTCAATAACAATGAAAAGGAAGTTAGCCCTAGACTTATTGCCAGAAGAGGAAAAACTGCTCTTTCGTGACGAGATAGGAAGATTATATGGTGACGCATCGCATTATG
Source organism: Pseudomonadota bacterium (assembly GCA_018822105.1). Lineage (GTDB taxonomy): Bacteria > Desulfobacterota > Desulfovibrionia > Desulfovibrionales > Desulfovibrionaceae > Humidesulfovibrio. The sequence continues at coordinate 4,726 of JAHJLB010000061.1, read as the reverse complement.
TTCACCTCTCGCAGCAGCAGATCTCTGAAAGAATTGCATTCACAGAACAGGGGCGAACCGTTGGCTATGAAAGCGGGGACGATATTAACTTCTTAAATTCCATAGTCGCGCGAGTTTTTGCCGCATCACTCGTGTTATTGTTTCATGCTACTCCGGCCCATGTCGCGGGTGATTTTTTTGTTGAATCTGATGGGAAAATCATTGATTGGTATTTCACTAAATCAAGGTTTATCGCATGCATAGACTCGGCGTTCGATTATAAATTTGAACGTCAGAAAAGTCTTGAAGCTATCCGTGCCACGAGGGCATCACGCATAGAATTCTAGCACAATTGCAGTGGCTCTCGAATGTGAAAACATTTTCGCCCCCCTTCATTTCCCCTTGACATCCCCTCCCATCCCCCTTACTTTTCCCGAGTCCGGGGGCAATCCCCGGCACGGCACACGTTCTTGAGAGGCGCGGCAACGCTGCACAGCCCGCCATAAAAATCCTCAGTTCCCACGCCGAATCGACCTCTGCCCCGATTGAGCCATCCTGTCCCGGCCCGCAGCATCCGCCACTCGATACGCTCTTCGCTGCCGTATTGGTGCGTCTTGCGCTTACGCGGCCACTTTTTACAAAGGACCTATTTTGACCTTTGAATCTTTCGGTTTCCCGTCCCTGCTTCTGTCGAACATCAAGGCCATGGGCTACACCGCCCCCACCCCCATCCAGTCCCAGGCCATGCCCGCAGTGATGCAGGGCCGCGACCTCATGGGCCTGGCCCAGACCGGCACCGGCAAGACCGCGGCCTTTCTGCTGCCCATCCTCACCCGTCTGGTGAACAACAAGCCCACCGGCCCGCGCCGCAAGGTCCGCGCCCTGATCCTGGCCCCCACCCGCGAGCTGGCCGAGCAGATCCACGAGGCCGCCATGGACCTGGGCCGCGGCACCGGCATCCGCAGCACCACCATTTACGGCGGCTGCGCCATGAGCCGTCAGCTTTCCGCCCTGCGCCAGGGCACGGACATCGTGGTGGCCTGCCCGGGCCGCCTGCTGGACCACATGGGCCAGCGCACCATCGACCTCTCCGGCGTTGAAGTGCTGGTGCTGGACGAAGGCGACCAGATGTTCGACATGGGCTTTCTGCCCGGCATCAAGAAGATCCTCGCGGCCCTGCCCCGGCAGCGCCAGACCCTGCTCTTCTCGGCCACCATGCCCGACGCCATCCGCGGCCTGGCCGCGGAGTGCCTGACCGAGCCCGAGACCGTGCGCGTGGGCAACTCCAACCCGGTGGAGACCGTGAGCCACGCCATCTACCCCGTGGGCCAGCACCTCAAGACCCGGCTTTTGCAGGAGCTGCTTGATCGCAACAAGTCCGGCTCGGTGCTCGTCTTCACCCGCACCAAGCACCGCGCCAAGCGCCTGGCCGAGACCCTGGCCAAGGGCGGCCTTTCGGCCACCTCCATCCAGGGCAACCTGTCCCAGGCCCAGCGCAAGATCGCCATGGACGGGTTCCGCGCGGGCCGCTACCGTGTGCTCGTGGCCACGGACATCGCCGCGCGCGGCATCGACGTGAGCCAGATCGAGCATGTGGTCAACTACGACGTGCCGAGCACGCCGGAGACCTACACCCACCGCATCGGCCGCACCGGCCGCGCCTCGCGCACCGGCGAGGCCCACACCTTCGTCACCGGCGAGGACGTGAGCATGGTCCGCGCCATCGAGCGGCTGCTGCGCGAACCGCTGGCCCGCAAGAAGCTTGAGGGCTTCGACTACAACGCCTCCGTGCCCGCCGGCGAGCGCGAGTTCCAGCGTCCGCCCCTGGAGCCCAGGGCGCGCGCCTACGACCGCCCCCAGGCCGCACGTCCGTCCCGTCCGTACCGCCCCTCCGGCCATTCGGACCGCAGCGCCTCCGAGGGCTACACCTCGCACCCGGCCCAGCCCGGCGACAACATCTACGCCAGCGACCGTCCGGCTGGCGACCGCCCCCGTTCCGACCGGCCCGCCTACGGCCGTCCCCAGGGCAACAGGCCCCTGGGCCCCCGCGTCCAGGGCTCGCGTCCCCAGGGCGGCACGGGCTATTCCTCCGGCAACCGCTAGGGCATAGCCGCAGCGCGCGTCCCTGTCCGGGCCTCCGCATGGATGCCGGGGACCACGCGCTCCAGTTGAAAACACCAGCCGGCCTGAGAGGTGGGATACGTCCCCCTCTCAGGCTTTTTTCGTTTGGGGCAAGCCCGGCGGCAATGGCCCGAGGGTGGAGGCTGGAAGCGTGGCCTGGGCCTTGGCCCTGTCGGGGGCAGAGGTATTTTTCGCCAGTTGCCCCAGCAGGGGCAGCTTCACCTTGCAGCGTGCGCCAATCTCGGCCAATATGGGCATGCAGTAGCGGGACGGCCGCGCGGGCGGACGCCCTTGCAAAGGGCTGCGCAGAACCACAGGCATGCATGATGAGCTTCCGGCGCCGGACCAGGGTCCGGGCAGGCTTCGGCCTCGCCGCCGCCGGGAGCCCCGTGGAAGGGCGGCAAACGCCAAGGAGCATATCATGGCCGAAACCTTGTTCGTCACCGGCGTTGAGCCCCGCAGCGGCAAATCCGCCATCGTGCTGGGCATCATGCAGCTATTGCTGCGCGACATCCGGCGCGTGGCCTTTTTCCGGCCCATCATCAACGCCTCCGAGGCTTCGGCCAAGGACCACGACATCAACCTCGTGCTGAACCAGTTCAACCTGGACATGCGCTATTCCGAGACCTTCTCCTACACCATGCAGAAGGCCCGCGAGATGATCAACCAGGGCCAGCACGAGGCCTTGCTGGAAAAGGTCTTGAACGACTTCAACGCCCTCAAGGGCCGCTTCGACTTCATCCTCTGCGAGGGCACGGACTTCCTGGGCTCGGACCCGGCCTTCGAGTTCGACACCAACGCCGACATCGCCGCCAACCTCGGCTGCCCGGTGCTCCTGGTGTGCAACGCGCAGAAGAAGACCCAGGAGGAGATCGTGGCCTCCGCGCTCCTGACCATTGAGTCCTTCGAGGACAAGGGCCTGGACATCCTGGCCGCCATCATCAACCGCGTGGAGGACGTGGACGGGGTGGGCATGGTGGAGGAGCTGCGGCGCAACATCCGCTGCCCGGAATGCTTCCCCATCTTTGTCATTCCGGAGGAGCCGCGCCTGGGCAAGCCCACCGTGGCCGATGTGGTCAAGTGGCTGGACGCGAGCGTGCTCTACGGCGGCGACATGCTCAGCAACCTCGTGGACTCCTACGTCATCGCGGCCATGCAGCTGGGCAACTTCCTCAACTACATCGAGCGCGGCACCCTGGTCATCACCCCCGGCGACCGCGCGGACATCATCCTGGGCTCCCTGGCCTCCCGGCTCTCCACCAATTATGCGGACATCTCGGGCATCCTGCTCACCGGAGGCATTGAGCCCTCGGAGTCCGTGCGTCGGCTCATCGAGGGCTGGGTGGGCGCGCCCATCCCCATCCTCATGGCCGAAGGCCACACCTACAAGACCGCGCGCATCCTTTACGATCTGTACGGGCGCATCGAGCCCGGGGACCAGAACAAGATCCAGCTGGCCCTGCGCGTGTTCGAGGAGCACGTGGACCTGGCAGAGCTGCGGACCAAGCTCGTTGCCGCCAAGCCCACCACGGTGACGCCCAAGATGTTCGAGTTCGGCCTGATCCTCAAGGCCAAGGTCCAGAAGCAGCACATCGTTCTGCCCGAGGGCACGGGCGAGCGCATCATGCGCGCGGCGGACATCCTTTTGCGTCGGGGCGTGGTGGACATCACCCTCCTGGGCAAGGAGCAGGAGATCCGCAACAAGATGAGCCAGCTGGGTCTGGAGCTGGAGGGCGTGAAGATCGTGGAGCCCTTCACCTCACCGCACTACGAGGACTACGTGCAGACCTACTTTGAGCTGCGCAGGCACAAGGGCATCCGCGAGGAGGACGCCCGGGACCGCATGCTCGACCCGACCTTCTTCTCGACCATGATGGTGCACAGGGGCCACGCCGACGGCATGGTCTCCGGTTCCATCACCACCACCCAGCAGACCATCCGCCCGGCCTTTGAGATCATCAAGACCAAGCCCGGGGCCTCCATCGTCTCCAGCGTGTTCTTCATGTGTCTGAAGGACCGCGTGCTGGTCTACGGTGACTGCGCCGTGAATCCCAACCCCACGGCCACGGAGCTGGCCGAGATCGCCCTTTCCAGCGCCGAGACCGCGCAGCTCTTCGGCATCGAGCCCAGGGTGGCCATGCTCTCCTATTCCACCGGGGCCTCGGGCAAGGGCGAGGACGTGGAGCGGGTCATTGAGGCCACCAGGATCGCCCACGAGCGCGCCCCGCAGCTGCTGCTGGAGGGCCCCATCCAGTATGACGCGGCCGTGGACGCGGAGGTGGCCCACACCAAGATGCCGGACAGCGCCGTGGCCGGCCGGGCCACGGTGTTCATCTTCCCGGACCTCAACACCGGCAACAACACCTACAAGGCCGTGCAGCGCTCGGCCCAGGCCGTGGCCATCGGCCCGGTGCTCCAGGGCCTGAACAAGCCCGTCAACGACCTCTCCCGCGGCTGCACCGTGCCGGACATCGTGAACACCGTGGCCATCACGGCCATCCAGGCCCAGGCCGGCAAGAAGGGCTAGCCCGCGCATGCACATCCTCGTCATCAACACCGGGAGCTCCTCGCTCAAGTACCAGCTCTTCGACATGGCCGGGCCCGTGGTCCTGGCCTCGGGGCTGGT
>JAHJLB010000060.1 GCA_018822105.1 Pseudomonadota bacterium | reverse complement strand
GGCCCCGGCCGTGGAAGGCCGCGCGCCCCAGGCCCCGGCGCAGTTCAACGCCCTGCGCGGCTCCGAGGCGCTGCTGCTGGCCCGGCGCCTGTCTCCGGCCTCCCAGTCCCTGGGCTCCTTTGCCGAGCTGGCCGGGCCGCTGCGCCAGAGCCTGGAGCACCTCTCGCGCATGCCCCAACAGGGCGCGGCCCTGGTGCGGCCGGACGGGGCGCTCACCTGGGGCCAGCTGCGCCTGAGCGCCCAGGAGCTGCTGGCCCTGCTGCCCGGGCTGGACGCCGACCCCGGGCTATTGGCCGAGCGTTTCGTCTGGTACGAGCTGGCCCCCCGCCCGCTGCTCACGGGCTATTATTCCCCGGAGATGGCGGCCAGCCCGGTGCGCGCGCCCGGGTACGAGTACCCGCTCTACGCCCCGCCGCCGGACCTCGCCGCGCGGCCGGGGGCCTACGAGCGCCGGGCCGTGGACCTGGGGGGCGCGCTGGCCGGGCGCGGGCTGGAGCTGGCCTGGCTGGGCAACCCGGCGGATGTCTTCCTGCTCCAGACCGAGGGCGCCGGGAGCCTGCGCTTCCCCGACGGCACGGTGCAGGGGGTGCATTTCGCCGGGGGCAACGGCCTGCCCTTCAAGGGCCTGGGCCAGATTCTTTTGGATGCCGGAGCCCTGCCCAGGGAGTGCCTGAAACGGGAGGACATCCGGTCCTGGTGCGCGGCCAACCCCTCCCGCGCCCTGGAGTTCATGGCCGAGAGCCGGAGCTACGTCTTCTTCCGGTTCAGCGCCGGGGCCAGCCAGGGCTCGCTGGGAAAAACGTTGACGCCGCTTGTGAGTCTGGCTACAGACCCAAGTCTCCTGCCCTTGGGAGCCGTGGCGGCGCTGGATGTGCCGCTGCCGTCCCAGGGCGGCCCGGAGTCCCTGCGCGGCCTTGTGCTGGCCCAGGATTCCGGCGCGGACATCCGCGGGCTCAGGCTCGATCTCTATCTGGGCGGCGGCGAACGCGCCGAGCGTCTGGAGGCCGGCCTGCGCTCGCCCGCCAGGTTCCATTTGCTCGTGAGCAAGAGCGCGCTGCGGGCCAGACCATGAAACAAGAGAGCAACATGACCCCATTCTCCCTTGATGCCATACTCGCCCTGTTGCAGCGCGCCTTTGTGGACCAGGAGCAGTCCGTGCCGACCTGGCATCGCCAGGAGCCCGCCTTTGCCGCGGAGATACCGGACGCGCCCGACGCCGAGGGCTTCGCGGACCTCGCCCTGCGCCAGCACTGGGCCAATTTCTGCCTCTGGCACGTGGAGGACCGCGCCCGGCGCAAGGACGCCGGCCCGGAGCTCATCGCCGACTGCAAGTACGCCATCGACAAGCTGAACCAGGAGAGAAACGACCTCATCGAGCGCCTGGACCGCTTTCTGGTGCTGGCCCTGGAGCCCCTGCTGCCGCCCCAGGTTGAGGGCCTCCGCCCGCGCTACAACACCGAGTCCCTGGGCGTGGCCCTGGACCGGGGCTCCATCCTGGCCCTCAAGATCTTCCACATGCGCGAGCAGGCCGAGCGCCAGGGCGCCGACGCCGACCTCGCGGCCGAGTGCCGCCGCAAGCTGTCCGTGCTGGAGGTCCAGCGCGCGGACCTTGAGCAGTCCATCCTCGACCTCGTGGCGGAGTACGCCGCAGGCCAGAAGCGGCCCAGGATCTACTACCAGTTCAAGATGTACAACGATCCGCGCCTGAACCCGGAGCTCTACAGCCGTAAGGCCGGGGGCTGAAGGCGCACGCGGAGGGCTCATGACCAGGTATGAAACCGTCATCGGCCTTGAGGTGCATGCCCAGCTCAAGACCGCTTCCAAGATCTTCTGCTCCTGCTCCACCCGGTTCGGGGCGCAGCCCAACGAGAACGTCTGCCCCGTGTGCTCCGGCATGCCCGGCGTGCTGCCCGTGCTCAACCGCAAGGTGGTGGAGTTCGCCGCCAAGATGGGCCTGGCCATAGACTGCCGCATCAACACCAAAAGCGTATTCGCGCGCAAGAACTACTTCTATCCGGACCTGCCCAAGGGCTACCAGACCTCCCAGTTCGAGCTGCCCATCTGCGAGCACGGCCATGTGGACATCGCCACGGCCAAGGGGCCCAAGCGCGTGGGCGTCACGCGCATCCACATGGAGGAGGACGCGGGCAAGAGCATCCACTCGGCCCAGGACAACTCCAGCTACGTGGATCTGAACCGCGCCTGCGTGCCCCTGATCGAGATCGTGAGCGAGCCGGACATGCGCAGTGCCGAGGAGGCCGTGGCCTACTTGAAGGCCCTGCGCAGCATCCTGGTCTACCTCGACATCTGCGACGGCAACATGGAGGAGGGGAGTTTCCGCTGCGACGCCAACGTCAGCGTCCGGCCTTTTGGGCAGGAGGCCTTCGGCACCCGCGCAGAGCTGAAGAACCTCAATTCCTTCAAGCATGTGCAGAAGGCCATCGAATTCGAGGTGGAGCGCCAGATCGATCTGGTGGAGGACGGCGAGGCCGTGGTGCAGGAGACGCGCCTGTACGACGCGAATAAGGGCACCACGCACTCCATGCGCGGGAAAGAGGAAGCCCACGACTACCGCTATTTCCCCTGCCCGGACCTGGTGCCCCTGGTGCTGGAGCAGGGCTGGCTGGACCAGTGGCGGGCCGAGCTGCCGGAGCTGCCCAGGGCGAGGGAGCGGCGCTTCGCCACCCAGTACGGCCTGTCTGCGGACGCCGCCGAGGTGCTCACGGCCGAGCGCGACCTGGCCGAATACTTCGAGGCCGCCGTGGCGGCGTTTGCCGAGCCCAAGAAGATCGCCAACTGGATCATGACGGATATCCTGCGCGAGCTGAACGCCACCGGGGGCCGCGCGGCGGACCTGAAGCTGACCCCCCAGGGGCTGGCCGCATTGGTGCGTCTCGTGGAGCAGGGGGCCATCAGCGCCAAGAGCGGCAAGGACATCCTGCCCGAGCTGCTGGCCACCGGGGCCGATCCCGAGGCCCTGGTCAAGGCCAAGGGCCTGGTCCAGATTTCGGATGTGTCCTCCCTGGCCGCGGCGGTGGAATCCGTGCTGGCCGAGAACCCCAAGGAGCTGGCCGAGTTTCGCGCGGGAAAGACCAAGCTCATGGGCTTCTTCGTGGGCCAGGTCATGCGCCGCACCAAGGGCCAGGGCAACCCCGCCGTGGTGAACCAGCTCCTCAACGAGAAGCTGCAGCAATAGCTTCCAAGACTCTTCCTCAAGGACGAAAAATGACTGAGCATATCCAGTATTCTCCGGAAAAGGACGCCCTGGTCCTCTTGGACCAGCGCTACCTGCCCACGCGCGAGGAATGGTTTGTCTGCAGGACCGTGAAGGACATCTGCGAGGCCCTGGTGGTCATGGTGGTGCGCGGCGCCCCGGCCATCGGGGTCACGGCGGCCTACGGCTGCTATCTGGCCGCCCGCGAGGTGGCTTCGACCCCCGCCCCTGGAGCCGACTGGCGGCCCCTGCTGGCGGCCAAGCTGGAGGAGATCGCCTCGGCCCGGCCCACGGCCGTGAACCTGCGCTGGGCGGTGCGGCTCATGCAGGCCGAGTGGTCCAGGCGCCCGGAATTGTCCCTGGACGAGCTGTGCGTCTTCTGGCTGGCCAAGGCCAAGGCCGTGCACGCCGAGGACATCGAGACCTGCAAGGCCATCGGGGCCTCCGGCGCGGACCTCATCAATGACGGCGACACGGTGATGACCCACTGCAACGCCGGGGCGCTGGCCACCGCCGGCTACGGCACGGCGCTGGCGCCCATCCGGGCTGCCGTGGCGCAGGGCAAGAGGGTCTCCGTCATCGCCAACGAGACCCGGCCCTTTCTCCAGGGCGCGCGCCTCACGGCCTATGAGCTGCACCGCGACGGCATCCCGGTGAAGGTGGCCTGCGACAACGCCTGCGCGCTTCTGATGCAGCGCGGCCTGGTGCACAAGGTCATCGTCGGAGCCGACCGCATCGCGGCCAACGGCGACGCGGCCAACAAGATCGGCACCTTCGGCGTGGCGCTTTTGGCGAAAGAGTTCGGCATCCCCTTCTATGTGGCCGCCCCGGTGTCCACCATCGACCCTGAGACCGCCGACGGCAGCCTCATCCCCATCGAGGACCGCACCCCGCGCGAGGTGACCCACGTGGGCGCCACCCAGATCACCCCAAGCGGGGTGGGCGTGTACAACTACGCCTTTGACGTGACCCCGTGCAGACTCATCCACGGCATCATCACCGAGCGGGGGGTCTTGACAGCACCCTACAAGGAGGCCATAGCCGCCTTGTTCACATAGTTCCTTATTGGAACAAGCCGTCCTGCGGGAGCTCGGAGAAACCGGGCTGAGAGGATCCCATGCGCATGCTGAGGGGTCGACCGTTGAACCTGTCCGGGTAATGCCGACGAAGGGAATTCTGCAACGCGAGGAGCCGTCCCTTCTTAGGGACGGCTTTTCGTTTGAGGCGCGTTTTGGTAAAACCGCAACAGTTGCAGGAGTATCCCATGATCATTGACGAAAGGATTGTTACCGAGGCCATCGCCAGCGCGTATTTCGAGAAGTTCAAGAACTGCCTCGACCTGGACGTGGCCATCGTGGGCGGCGGGCCTTCGGGCCTCACCGCGGCCTGGAAGCTGGCCGAGGCCGGACGCAAGGTGGCCCTGTTCGAGCGCAAGCTCTCCGTGGGCGGCGGCATGTGGGGCGGCGGCATGACCTGGAACTATATCGTGGTCCAGGAGGAGGCCAAGGGCATCCTGGAAGAGGCCGGCTGCGCCATGAGCGAGTACAGGTCCGGCTACTTCCTGGCCGACTCCGTGGCCGCCACGGCGGCCCTGGCCTACCGGGCCACCAAGGCCGGAGCCCAGGTCTTCAACTGCATGAGCGTGGAGGACGTGGTCCTGCGCGAGAAGGACGGCGTGAAGCGCGTCATGGGCCTGGTGGTCAATTCCAGCCCCGTGGAGATGGCGCGGCTGCATGTGGACCCGCTTGTGCTCCACTGCAAACATGCCATAGAATGCACAGGGCACGACGTGGAGATGCTGAAGACCCTGGTGCGCAAGAACGGGGTGCGCCTGAACACCCCCTCCGGCTGCATCGAGGGCGAGCAGTCCATGTGGGCCGACGTGGCCGAGGCCAACACCGTGCGCCATACGCGCGAGGTGTTCCCCGGCGTGTGGGTGGCGGGCATGGCCGCCAACGCCACCTACGGCTCCTACCGCATGGGCCCCATTTTCGGCGGCATGCTCCTTTCCGGCGTCAAGGTTGCCCAGGAGATCGACGCCCTTTTGTAAACGCACAACTCGAAGCCCCGGCCCGGCCCCCATGAACCCTGAAGGGGGCCGGCCGGGCATCTGGAAGACCCATATGTTGCCCATCATCGCCTTAATCGGCCGCCCCAACGTCGGCAAGAGCAGCCTCTTCAACCGCCTCGTGCGCCGCAACCAGGCCATCACCCACGACATGCCCGGCGTCACCCGCGACCGCATCTACGGGGAGATGGTGGAGGAGGACGTGCGCGTGGCCGTTGTCGATACCGGGGGCATGCTGCCGGACTCCGCCGAGGAGGACAACGGCGGCATCGACAAGAGCGTCTTCGAGCAGGCCGCCGAGGCCCTGGAAGAAGCCGACATCGTCCTCTTCGTGGTCGATGGCCGCGAGGGCATCACCGGGCTCGACTTGGCGGTGAGCGAGAAGGTGCGCGATTCGGGCAAGGCCGCGCTTCTGGTGGTCAGCAAGATCGACGGCCCAGAGCAGGAGGCCAAGGCCACGGCGGACTTCCATTCCATGGGCTTTGAAATGGCGCCCGTGTCCGCGGCGCACGGCTTTGGCCTGAACACCCTGCGCGAGCGCATCGCCGAGCTGGCCCGGCCCTTCATAGAGCCGGAGCCCCAGGAGGGCGAGGAGCTGGAGCGCGGGCTCAAGATCTGCATGCTGGGCCGCCCCAATGCGGGCAAGTCGTCCATGGTCAACGCCCTGGTGGGCCAGGGCCGGCAGATCGTCAGCGACGTGGCCGGCACCACCCGCGATTCCGTGCAGATCACCTACGACATCGAGGGCAAGCGCTACATCTTCGTGGACACCGCCGGGGTGCGCCGCAAGGCCAACGTCCACGACGCCCTGGAGAAGCTCTCCGTGTACCGGGCCCTGGCCAGCAGCAAGCGCGCCGACGTGACCATCCTCGTGCTCGACGCCATGGAGGGCCTGTCCCGCCAGGACAAGCGGCTCATCGACTACCTGGCGCTGCAGCGCACGCCGTTTTTCGTGGCCGTGAACAAGGTGGACCTGGTGCCCAGGGAGCACCTGAAGGCCCTGCGCGAGATGTATGACGAGGCCCTGCGCATCTGCCCGTATGTGCCCACGCTGTATGTCTCGGCCCTGAAGGGTCTCGGGCTGCAGAAGGTCCTGCCCCTGGCCGAGGACATTAGGCGTGAATGCACCATCCGCCTGGGCACGGGCGTGCTCAACCGGGCCATGAGCGAGGCCACCACGCGGCACCTGCCCCCGGTGATCAACCGCCGCCGGGCCAAGTTCTACTACATGACCCAGGCCGACGACTCCCCGCCGACCTTCGTCTTCTTTGTCAACGACGCCGAGCTGGTGAAGCCGGCCTATGCGCGCTACCTGGAGAGCCAGCTGCGCAAGCTGCTGAACATCCGCATGGCCCCCCTGCAGGCCGTGTTCCGCTCCAGCCACGAGAAGAAGGAGCCGGAGCGCGTGCTCAAGACCCGCGCGCCCCGCCTGGGCAAGTCGCGCCAGGAGGCGGACGCCAGGCACGGGACCAAGCACTGGGTCAAGTCTCCGGACGGGCAGGACGGCAAGCCCGGGGGCAAGCCCGCCGGCAGGCCCAAGGCCGGGGGCAAGCCCGCCGGCAGGCCCAAGGCCGGGGGCAAGCCCAAGGGCAAGCTCGGGGCCAAGCACGGCAAGGGCTCCGTGACGGGCCCGAAGCGCTGAGGCGTCCAGGCACCTTGACAGCGCACACCGCCAAGGGGTAGAGGACCGAACCGCGCTTCACTGGCGCGTTCTCCAGGAGAGGTGGCCGAGTCGGCCGAAGGCGCTCGCCTGCTAAGCGGGTATGGGCCTTAAAAGCCCATCGAGGGTTCGAATCCCTCCCTCTCCGCCAGATTTCAAGGGGTTGCGGCATCCGCCGCAACCCCTTTTTCGCGCCCAAAATCAGGCCGGATCGTGAATATGTACCTGTAGCGCGACGCTTAGTTTTGCCCCCGGCGACGCGTAGTTTTGCTCGGCGGCCACGCGAAGCCCTGTCTCTCCGCGCCTGGCGCGCCCCTTCCGCAGGCTGGCCTGGGCCCCAGTCCGCAAATTCGGACAGCACCGCCGCCGGGGTTTGCCGCCGCGCCGGGCGCAGGCCGCCACAGCCTGCCCCGGCGGGGCGCGCCTGGCGCCGCAACAACAGGTTTCAAGCAACAGCGCCGCCGCGCCAGCCCGGCCCGGCCCGGTCATTGACGCCGGGGCGCAGTTGACCTACTCCAGAATTACAGAGCTCCGCAGGCGAGAAGCTCCCGCTTGGACGAGCTCTGGCCCGCAGTTTGCTACCGTCTGGGCGACACCTTCAACCGGAGTGCTGCATGGGCAACATCCTGATCATCGATGACGACGCCGAGGTGCGCGAGACCCTGCTTTCCCTGGCCCGGCGCATGCGCCATGAGGCCGAGGCCGTGGGCTCCATCGCCGCCGGCCTCGCGCGGCTGCGCCAGGGCGGCGTGGACGTGGCGTTTCTGGATGTGAGCCTGCCCGACGGCAACGGCCTGGCCGCCCTGGCCGAGATCAAGGCCCTGCCTGATTCGCCCGAGGTCATCATCCTCACGGGCCGGGGCGACGCGGACGGCGCGGAGCTGGCCATCCAGGGCGGGGTCTGGGACTACCTGCTCAAGCCCTCGCCCATCAAGGAGACCATGCTCGCCCTGGAGCGCGCGCTCAAGTACCGCGGCGGCAAGCGCGGCGCCTGCAGCCCCGTGGCCCTGGTCATGGAGGATGTGGTGGGCAGGAGCCGGGCCATGCGTGCCTGCTACGACGCCGTGGCCAGCGCCGCGGGGGCGGCCTCCAGCGTGCTCATCACCGGCGAGACCGGCACGGGCAAGGAGCTATTCGCCCGGACCATCCACCTGAACAGCGCCCGCGCGGCCAGGCCCTTTGTGGTGGTGGACTGCGCGGCCCTCACCGAGACCCTGGTGGAAAGCACCCTGTTCGGCCACAGGAAGGGCGCCTTCACCGGGGCGGACAGCGACCGCGTGGGCCTGGTGAAGCTGGCCGACGGCGGCACCCTGTTCCTGGACGAGGTGGGCGAGATGCCCCTGAACCTTCAGAAGGCCTTCCTGCGCGTCCTGCAGGAGCGCCGCTTCCGGCCCGTGGGCGCAAGCGCCGAGGTGGAGAGCGACTTCCGCCTCATGGCCGCCACCAATCGCGAACTGGACGGCATGGTGGAGCAGGGGAGCTTCCGCAACGATCTCTTGTACCGCATCAAGACCATCCCCATTTGCCTGCCGCCTCTGCGCGAACGCCTGGAGGACGTGAAGCCCCTGAGCGTGTTCCGCGTGGGCCAGCTTTGCGAGCAGTACGCCTTGCCCCTCAAGGGCTTTGACCAGGACTTCTTCCATGTGCTGGAGGGCTACGGCTGGCCGGGCAATGTGCGCGAGCTGTTCAACGTGCTGGAGCGCGCCTTTGTGGCCTCCGGCACGGAGCGCACCCTCTACGCCATGCACCTGCCCCAGGACGTGCGCATCAAGGTGGCCAAGGCCTCCCTGCGCCGGCCCAAGGACCTGGGCGCACAGCCTTTGGCCGCGCCCGCGGCCCAGGCCGCGGCCCCCTGCGGCGAGGCCTGGCCGGAGCTGGCCCTGGCCATGACCCAGTCCCTCAAGGCCTGCAAGGACGTGCTGGAGCGCCGCTACCTGGAGCTTCTCCTGCGCCGCGCCCAGGGCGACGTGCAGAAGGCCGTGGAGGCCTCGGGCCTTTCGCGTTCGCATCTTTACGCCCTGCTCAAGAAATGGGGCCTCTCCGTCGACGGCCCAGGCGTGGGCAGCAGCGACCCTGTCTGATATTCCGGACTGTTCTTCCCGCCACAATTCCGCCTCCCGGCGCCGCCGCTCTCCGCCGAGCCGGGGTGAGCGCCCGCCTTCGCCCCTGCACCCAGGCGCCTGGGCCAGCCCCCCCCCCCCAGTCTGGAATTGCGGACAGCCAATTGTCCCAAACCCTGCGTGACGGCACAATGATATCGTAACTTATTGTATAAAAACGATGTTTTTGCATCATGGCACGCAAGTTGCGTTGGCTGGGCGTACAGAGACACGGCCCGTGTCAGGGCCACACGCCACACCCAGGAGACTTCCGCATGAACGACGCGCTGCTCAAGGAATTTCAGGCTCTGGTGGGCAAGGACAACGTCATGGAGGGCGAGGCCGACCGCTTCTCCTATTCCTATGACGCTGCGGTGCTTGAGCCCGTGGTGCCCGGCCTCGTGGTCCGGCCCGCCAGCAGGGAGATATTGGGCCGCGTGGTCAAGCTCTGCAACGACAACGGCCTGCCCCTCACGGTGCGCGGCAGCGGCACCAACCTTTCCGGCGGCACCATTCCAAGCCAGGGCGGCGTGGTGGTGCTGACCAACGCCCTCAACAGGATCCTGGAGATCAACGAGGCCGACCTCTACGCCGTGGTTGAGCCCGGGGTCATCACCGCCAGGTTCGCCGCCGAGGTGGCCGCGCGCGGGCTGTTCTACCCCCCGGATCCCGGCAGCCAGGCCGTGAGCACCCTGGGCGGCAACGTGGCCGAGAACGCCGGCGGCCTGCGCGGGCTGAAGTACGGCGTGACCAAGGACTACGTCATGGGCGTGGACTTCTTCGACGTGGACGGCGAGATCGTGAAAAGCGGCTCACGCACGGTGAAGTGCGTCACCGGGCTCAACCTGGCCGGGCTCATGGTCGGCAGCGAGGGCACCCTCGGCGTGTTCGAGAAGCTCATCCTCAAGCTCACCCCGCCGCCCCTGGCCGCCAAGGCCATGATGGCCATCTTCGACGACGTGGCCAAGGCCTCGGAGACCGTGGCCGCCATCATCGCGGCCAAGATCGTGCCCGCCACCCTGGAGTTCATGGACAATTTCACCATCCGCAGCGTGGAGGACTTCGCCCACGCCGGGCTGCCCGTGGACGCCAAGGCGCTTTTGCTCATCGAGGTGGACGGCCACCCCGGCCAGGTGGCCGACGAGGCCGAAAAGGTCGAGGCCATCTGCAGGCAGCTGGGCGCCACGCGCATCCAGGTGGCCAAGGACGCCGAGGAGCGCAACAAGGTCTGGGAGGCCCGCCGCGCGGCCCTCTCCGCCCTGGCCCGCATGAGCCCCACCACCGTGCTCGAGGACGCCACCGTGCCCCGCAGCAGGATACCGGCCATGATGCAGGCCCTGGAGGGCATCGCCGGGAAGTACAGGCTCACCATCGGCACCTTCGGGCACGCGGGCGACGGCAACCTGCACCCGACCATCCTCACCGACCGCCGCAACCTGGAGGAGTGGCGCCGCGTGGAGGACGCCATCGACGAGATCTTCGAGGTGGCCCTGGCCCTGGGCGGCACCCTGTCCGGAGAGCACGGCATCGGCCTGGCCAAGAGCAAGTACCTGGAGAAGGAGACCAGCCGGGCCACCATCCTGTATTCCCGCCGGCTGAAGAAGGCCCTTGACCCCAAGGGCATCCTGAATCCCGGCAAGATCATCGGCGAGTAGGGGGAGTCATGGCCGCGATGCACGAACTTCTGCGCCTGCTCGGCGAGCTCGACGACCAGCTGGTGGGCTGCATGCGTTGCGGCATGTGCCAGGCGGTGTGCCCCATCTACGGCCAGACCGGCCGGGAGGCCGACGTGGCCCGCGGCAAGATAGCCCTGCTGGAGGGCCTGGCCCACGAGATGGTCAAGGACCCCCAGGGGGTGCAGGACAAGGTCACGCGCTGCCTTTTGTGCGGCTCCTGCGCGGCCAACTGCCCCAGCGGCGTCAAGGCGCTGGACATCTTCCTCAAGGCGAGGGGCATCCTCACCGGCTACCTGGGCCTCTCCCCGGTAAAGCAGGCCATCTTCCGGGGCATGCTGACCAAGCCCAGGCTCTTCAACACCATGCTCGGCCTGGCCTCAAGGTTCCAGGGGCTGTTCACCTCGCCGGTGAACGACATCATCGGCTCGTCCTGCTCCAAGCTCCTTGCGCCCGTGCTGGGCGAGCGCCACCTCATGCTTCTGGCCAAGACCCCCCTGCACAGGGAGGTGCCCAGCCTGGACACCAAAGCCGGCGCAAGCGGGCTTCGGGCGGCCTTCTTTCCGGGCTGCCTGGCGGACAAGATCTTCCCCCGCGTGGGCCATGCCGTGCTCAAGGTCCTCAGGCACCACGGAGTGGGCGTGTTTCTGCCGCCCAACCAGGCCTGCTGCGGCATCCCGGCCCTGGCCTCGGGCGACCGCCAGAGCTTTGAGAAGCTCGTGCGGGCCAATCTGGACGTCTTCGGGGCGGGCGACTTCGACGTCCTGGTGACGCCTTGCGCCACCTGCACCTCGACCTTGAAGAAGATCTGGCCGGCCATGGCCTTGGGCATGAGCCCCCAGGACCAGCAGCGCATCAAGGGGCTTGCGGACAAGGTCATGGACGTCAACGCCTTTGTGGCCGACCGGCTGGGCCTGATCCCGCCGGAGCCGAGGCAGGGCGCAGTCAGCGTCACCGTGCACGACCCCTGCCACCTCAAGAAATCCCTCGGAATTTCGGCTCAGCCGCGCACGGTGCTGCGCATGAATCCGGGCTGCAAGATCGTGGAGATGAACGCTTCCGACGCCTGCTGCGGCTGCGGAGGCAGCTTCACCCTGCAGCACGCGGAGATCTCGGCCGACATCGGCCGGCAGAAGCGGGACAGCATCAAGGGCACAGGCGCCCAGGTGGTGGCCACGGGCTGTCCCGCCTGCATGCTGCAGATCTCCGACATGCTTTCACGCTCCGGCGACCAGGTCGCCGTGAAGCACCCCATGGAGATCTACGCGGAGTCACTCTAGCGAGGTCAACTCCCGGCGGCGGGCGCCTGCCCCCCCCACACCCCTCGAACGCCGCCGGGAGCCCCATGGAAGGGCGGCAAACGCCAAGGAGCGCATCATGGTCCACACTTTGTTCGGCAACGGCATTGAGCCGCGCAGCGGCAAGCCGGTCGTCACCTCCGCCACAGCCATCACGGCCATCCAGGCCCAGGCCGGCAAGAAGGGCTAGCCCGCGCATGCACATCCTCGTCATCAACACCGGGAGCTCCTCGCTCAAGTACCAGCTCTTCGACATGGCCGGGCCCGTGGTCCTGGCCTCGGGGCTGGT
>JAHJLB010000059.1 GCA_018822105.1 Pseudomonadota bacterium | reverse complement strand
CGCCGCCGCGCGCGCCTCCGCGGCGGCCAGGGCCGGGCCCAGGTGCAGCACCAGCTTGTCCAGGCCCAGGCCATCCCCGTCCAGGCCCAGGGCCAGGCCCAAGAGCTGCGTGAAATAGGGCACCGGCATCCGATTGTCGCTGCCGGAGGCGGCGTTGACCTGGGAGCGCCGGAGGTCCAGGTTCATCTGGCACAGGGGGCAGGCCACCACGATGGCGTCGGCCCCGCACTCCTCGGCCATGTCCAGGATGCGCGCCGAGAGGCGCTGCATCATGTCCAGCCGGGGCATGCCGAAGGCCGCCCCGCAGCATTCGGTCTTGAAGGGGAAGTCCACCACCGTGGCCCCGCAGGCCGCGAGCAGGCGGTCCAGGGCCGTGGGGTTCTCCGGGTCGTCGAAGTCCATGAGGCCGGGCGGGCGGTTCATGATGCAGCCATAGTACGGGGCCACGCGCAGGCCGGCGAGGGGCCGCGTGATTGCGGCGGCGATGGCCTCCTGGCCCACGTCCTCGTCCAGGACCTGGAGCAGGGACACGGCGCTCGCGCGCAGGGGCGCCGGCCGGTCCAGCAGGCGCTCCACCTCGGCGCGGTAGTAAAGGCCCTCGGCGGGCTCCGGCAGGGCGAGGTGCCGGCTGGCGGTGCGCAGGGCGGCCAGGCAGCTGGGGCAGGGCGTGGCCACGCGGTCATGGCCGGCCAGCTCGGCCTGGAGCAGGTTGCGCGCGGCCAGGGCGCCGGCCAGGTGGTGGTCCACGGTGTGCGCGGGCGTGGACCCGCAGCAGGTCCAGTCCGGCACGTCGATGAGGGTCACGCCCAGGGCCGCGCAGCAGGCCCGGGACGAACAATCATACTCCGCCGCGGTGCCGGTCTGGGAGCAGCCGGGGTAGTAGGCGAGTGTCAGGGGCGCTGGCGCGCTCATTTCTTGTCCTCCGCCGCGCCGCCGCGCCTCGCCTCGCCGCTGGAGCCTGGCCCAGCCCCTTGTTTCGCGAAGCGGGCGAAGATGGCCGCCACCTCGGCCTTGCCGTGGCCCTCGGGCTCATGCGGGCTGAGCGAGAGCTTGCCGCGCAGGAGCATGGGCAGGCCCAGGGACGCGTCCTGCATGGGCCTGCCGCCTTTCAGCGCGAAGGCGGCGGCCAGCCCGGCCTCGAAGACCCGGCCGTGCTTGGCCACGGAGGCCAGGAAGCCGTCGGTGAAGGTCTTGACGCCCGGCTCCGGGGCGAAGCCGGCCTGCCGCGCCATGTGCCGCAGCACGTCCATGACGCGCGCCACGTCGATGTCGTTGGGGCAGCGGGTGGTGCAGGCCTGGCAGGTGGCGCAGAGCCAGAGGGAGCGGCAGCCGAGGGCGCGCTCCCTCAGCCCCAGCTGCACCAGGCGCATGACCTGGTGCACGGGGTAGTCGTAGTCCGGGGTGTAGACGCAGCCTGCCGTGCAGTTGCCGCATTGGTAGCAGGACTGGAGGAGCTGGCCGGACGCGCGGGCGACCTCGGCCTGGAAGCCGGGGTCGCGGTCGCTGGCGAGGTCTATTGGGCGCACGGGGGTCCGCATGGCTGTTCCTCCGGGGGCAAAGGCTCCCATCCTGGAAAGTAGCAGACAGGCCCGGCCAAGGCAAGGGCGCGGCCAAAAGGGCGGCCGCCTCGGGCAGAGGCGGCCGGGGCTCCCGGTGATCCGGGGCAGGGGGAGTCCCGGCCTGCCTTGAGCGCATGGCCTTGCGGGGCGGGTGCTGGCCTGCTGCGGTAGCGCCGCGCAGTGGCTGCCCCAGGCCAAGGGTAGGCTAGTCGTTCAGGTTCGGCTTGGCGTAGAGCTCCCCGCCAAAGGCGTCGTTGATGACGAGCAGGGGGAAGTCCTGCACCGTCATCTCGCGGATGGCCTCAGGTCCGAGCTCGTCGAAGGCGATGACCTTGGAGGCGGTGATGCACTTGCTTAGAAGCGCGCCCGCGCCGCCCGTGGCGCCGAAGTACACGGCCTTGTGGTCCTGCATGGCCTGGCGCACGGCGTCCGTGCGCTTGCCCTTGCCGATGGTGGCCTTGAGGCCCAGGGCGTGCAGCCTGGGCGCGTAGGCGTCCATGCGGCCGCTGGTGGTGGGCCCGGCGGAGCCGATGGGCCGGCCCGGGGGCGCGGGCGAGGGGCCCACGTAGTAGATGCTCGCGCCCTGGAGGTCAAAGGGCAGGGCCTCGCCACGGTCCAGGAGCTCCATGAGCTTTTTGTGCGCGGCGTCGCGGCCGGAGTAGATGATGCCGGAAAGCAGCACCACGTCGCCTGCGCGCAGCTTCTCGATGTCGGCGTCGGTGAGGGGGGTGTTCAGGGCATGCGTGGTCATCAGAACTCCACCTCCTCGTGCCGGGCGCTGTGGCACTGCACATTGACCGCCAGCGGCAGGCTGGCGATGTGGCAGGGGGCCAGGGCGATCTTCACGCCCAGGCAGGTGTAGCTGCCGCCCAGGCCCATGGGCCCGATGCCCAGCCTGTTCACGGCGGCGAGCAGTTCGGCCTCCATCTCGGCCACCTTGGGATCGGGGTGCAGGTCGTCGAGCTTGCGCAGGAGCGCCTGCTTGGCGATCTTGGGCGCGAGCTCGAAGGTGCCGCCGATGCCGATGCCCAGGATGATGGGCGGGCAGGGGTTGGGCCCGGCCTCCACCACCCGCTGGACCACGAACTGCTTGATGCCCTCCCAGCCCTGGGAGGGGCTGAGCATGGTCACGCGGCTCATGTTTTCGGACCCGCCGCCCTTGGCCATGTAGCTGATCTTGAGCGCGTCGCCGGGTTTGAGGTCGATGTGGATGATGGCCGGGGTGTTGTCGCCGGTGTTCCTGCGCGAGAGCGGGTCGCAGGAGCTCTTGCGCAGGAAGCCGTCCTTGTAGCCCGCCACCATGCCCTCGGTGATGGCCGCATTGACGCCGCCGGGCACGAACACGTCCTCGCCCAGCTCCACGTAGAAGATGGCCAGGCCGCAGTCCTGGCACAGGGGCAGCTTGGTCTCGAAGGCCAGGTCGGCGTTCTCCAGGAGCTGGCGGAAGATTTCCTTCCCGGCCGCCGTGGTCTCGTTGCGCAAGCCTTCCTCGAATTTCCTGCGGACGTCGTCCGGCAGCCTGGTGTTGGCGCTCACGCACATGCGCGCCACGGCCGCCGAAATGTCCGCCGCCTGGATTTCCCTCATGGCGTCTCCTGTCCTTCCTGGTTTCGTCTACTTCTTGAAGAAGGTCTTCAGGGCCGTGATGCCCATCTTGCGCCGCAGGAAGCCCAGCTGGTCCTGCAGGGGCATGTGCTTGGGGCACACGTCCTCGCAGGCGAGCAGGCCCATGCAGCCGAAGATGCCCATGTCGTTGCCGATGATCTGGTAATAGTCCTGCTCGGTGCGTTCGTCGCGGGGGTCGATGAGGAAGCGGCCCACGCGGTTTAGGCCCGCCGCGCCCAGGAAGTCGGGCCTGAGGCGCGCCGTGCCGCAGGCGGCCACGCAGCAGCCGCACTCCACGCACCTGTCCAGCTCGTAGATGGCCTCGGCCACCTCGTTCTCCATGCGCTCCTCGGGGGCCGTGGGGTCAAAGACCTTCTTGGTGTGGATCCACGACTCCACGGTGTCGTAGAGCTCGCGGAACCAGGCCCCGGTGTCCACGGAGAGGTCGCCCACCAGCTGGTACACCGGCAGGGGCAGCAGGGTGATCTCGTCGGGCAGGTCGCGGGTCTTGGTGTGGCAGGCCAGGCCAGGGCGGCCGTTGATGACCATGCCGCAGGAGCCGCAGATGCCCGCGCGGCAGCAGAAGTCGAACTGCAGGCTGGGGTCCTGCTCCTCGCGGATGCGGTTGAGCACAATGAACAGGGTCATGGAGTCGGTCTCCTCCAGCACAAAGGACTCCATGTGCGGGGTGGACTCCGGGTCCTGGGGGTTGTAGCGGAAGATGTTGAATTTCAGTGTTCTGGCCATGCTGCTACCCCTTGTCCTCGGCCTTGGTGCCGGCGGTGATGATCTCGCTTTTGCCATAGCCGCGGTCCCCCGGCGGGATGTGGAACACGCTTGTGGCCGGCTCGTACTCCAGGGTCGGCAGGGTGTCCGCC
The DNA here is from genome assembly GCA_018822105.1 of Pseudomonadota bacterium. GTDB lineage: Bacteria > Desulfobacterota > Desulfovibrionia > Desulfovibrionales > Desulfovibrionaceae > Humidesulfovibrio. The sequence continues at coordinate 31,440 of JAHJLB010000059.1, read as the reverse complement.
TCGCTCTTCCAGAAGGCCAGGGTGCGCGTCAGCCAGTCGCGGTCGTTTCTGGCGGTGAAGTCCTCGCGGTTGTGGCTGCCGCGGCTCTCGGTGCGCTTGAGCGCCCCATAGGCCAGCATGAGGGCCATCTTGACCTGGCCCTCGATCTTGAGCGCGCTGGAGAGCTCCGGGTTGACGCCCTTGCCGTTGCTGCGCAGCCCCACCTTGCGGGCGCGCTCCAGGGTCGCCTGGAGGGACTCCACGCACTCGGTCAGGCCGTCCTCGGTGCGGAAGATGTTGGCGCCCTTGAACAGGGCGTCCTGCATGGCCGTGCGCACCTTGAACACGTTCTCCGTGCCGGCCTTGCAGCTGATGATGCCCTGGATGCGCTCCTGCTGGCGCCTGACCTCGGCGTCGATGACGCTGGAATTGAAGGTGACCTCGGCCCCTTGCAGGAATTCGGCGATCTTCTTGCCCACGATGCCGCCGGCCACCACGGTCTCGGCCAGGGAGTTGCCGCCCAGGCGGTTGAAGCCGTGCATGTCCCAGCAGGCGGCCTCGCCCACGCTGAACAGGCCCCCCAGGCCGTAGGCCGCGCCGTCCTTGTTGGTGCGCACGCCGCCCATGCTGTAGTGCTGGGTGGGGCGCACGGGGATGAGCTGGCGGATGGGGTCCACGCCGAGGAACGAGGTGCAGATCTCGTAGACCTCGCGCAGCTTGCCGGTGATGTGCTTCTCGCCCAGGTGGCGGATGTCCAGCCAGAGGTGGTCGCCGTAGGGGCTCTTGACGCCCTTGCCCTGGCGGATGTGGTGGGTCATCCAGCGGCTGACCACGTCGCGGGAGGCCAGCTCCTGCTTCTCGGGCTCGTAGACGTGCATGAAGCGTTCTTCGTTGACGTCGAGCAGGGTGCCGCCGTCGCCGCGGCAGCCCTCGGTGACCAGGATCTCCGTGGGCACTATGCCCGTGGGGTGGAACTGCACGGCCTCCATGTTGCCCATGGGCACCACGCCGGTGTTGATGGCCGCGATGTGCCCGCCGCCGTCGCAGATCACCGCGTTGGTGGTGCCGGGATAGATGCGCCCGAAGCCGCCGGTGGCGATGACCGAGGCCTTGGCCAGGTACACGCGCAGCTCGCCCGTGCGCAGGCATCTGGCCACCGCGCCGAAGCAGGTCTGCCCGTCCTGGATCAGGGCCACGGCCTCGGTCTTGTCGTGGACCTCCACGCCCAGCTGGGCGCAGACGTTGTCCACGGTGAAGAGCACGGAGTGGCCGGTTCCGTCGGACACGTAGCAGGTGCGCCACTTGGCCGTGCCGCCGAAGTCGCGGGCCGTGATGAGCCCCCGGTTCTCCTCCTTCTCTTCCTTGTCGAAGATCTTGCCGCCCTTGAAATAGGTGTCCTTGCCGGGCACCACGCGGTTCCAGGGCACGCCCCAGTGGGCCAGCTGGCGCATCTCGATGGGCGCGTTGTCGGCGAAGAGCCGCGCCACCTCCTGGTCGCAGCCCCAGTCCGAGCCCTTCACCGTGTCGGAGAAGTGCACGTCCGGGCAGTCGCCCTCGCCCTTGGCGCAGTTGCCCAGGGCCGCCTGCATGCCGCCCATGGCCGCGGAGGAATGCGACCGCCGCGCGGGCACCAGGCTGAGGCAGATGGCGGAGAAGCCCGCCTGGGCGGCCTCGATGGCCGCGCGTTCGCCGGCCAGGCCGGCCCCGATGACGAGAACGTCGGTGTAAATGGTCTGCATGTCTCCCACCCTATCCTTTCAGAAACCAGAAGCGGACCAGCGTGAGCACGCCGATGGTGATGAAGACCAGGGTGAGCAGGTTCTCGCCGCGCTTCAGGCCCTTGCGCTCGGCCCGCCCGGCGAAGCCCCATTTCACTGCGATGCGGTACAGGCCTATGCCCACGTGCAGCTCCGCCAGGGGCAGCAGCAGCAGGTAGAAGAAGATCCAGGCCCCGCTTCGGATGCGCTCGGCGCTCTTCACCGCCGTGATGGGCAGGTCGGAGAGCACCACCCACATGTGGATGGCGCCCATGATCAGGATGACCATGGCCGACACCACCTGGACCACCCAGAGCCAGGTGTCGGCGTGGCGCAGGAGCCTGGCGTGCTCCCAGATGGTCTTCTGGCCTTCCAGGCGGAAGGGTATCTTGCGCGCGGCCAGGGCGAAGTGCGCCAGGAACAGCAGGAAGACCAGGGGACCGCCGACCTGGGCCAGGCCCGTGGCCTCGAAGAAGCCGGCGATGGCGTTCATGATGCCCGGGCTGATGACGACGCTGGCCACCAGGGTCATGTGCATCCACATGAACCCGATGAGCCCCGCGCCGGAGAGCATCTGCGCCCAGTCCAGCAGGCCGTCGAGTCGGCGGCATTGCAGGCTTTTGTGGTTGGCGGTCAGGGGAACGGACATTCGCACCTCCAGCGGTGGTTCAGGAGCCTCATCAAAACGGCAGGGCCAATACTGTTCGCGCCATATGCTAGCCTGTGCCGCGCCCGGAGTCCAGGACAAGGCCGCTCTTCAACGGCTGGCCCGAGCCCGGCGCGCCTTTCCCCCGGGCCGCGGCCCTGCAGGTGGCGCAGCGGGGGAGGCCGGCGCCCGGGGAAGGGCTTGGGCAGCGGTCCGCCTGCGCTCAGGAGGATTCCTGGGGGCCAGGGAGGCTGTAGCCGGAACCCTGGCAAGGGCAATTGCCGTGCCAAGGGGGCGCACCCACGCGGGGCAGTGGAAGAGTCTTGGAATCCGGTCGGTTGCGCGGAGCGGCTCTGGCCTGGGCAGGGACCCCGGGCGCTCCAGGAGTGTGGCGTACGCCACATGTGTGGCGCCTCGCTTATGTGGCGCCACGGTTCCCCGGGGGTCAGGACAGCTTGAGCCGGTCCATGTTGCGGTACAGGGTGCGCCGGTCGATGCCCAGCAGGCGCGCGGCCTTGGCGCGGTTGCCGCCGGAGCGCGCCAGGGCGCCGGCGATGTCCTCGGTCCTGAGCCCGCGCGAGCCCGGCCGGGGCGGCTGGCCGGCGTGCGGCTGGCTGGCCGGGGCGGGCCGCAGCAGGTCCAGGGGCAGGTGCGCGGGGGTGATCTCGCCGCCGGGGCAGAGGATGCAGGCGTGCTCCAGGGAGTGCTTCAGCTCGCGCACGTTGCCCGGCCAGGGGTAGGTCATGAACAGGCGCATGACCTCGTCCGAGCATTTGCTGATGTTCTTGCCGAAGCTGGCCTGGAAATGGCTGATGAAGTGCGCGGTGAGCAGCGGGATGTCCTCGGTGCGTTCGCGCAGGGGCGGCAGCTGGATGACCATGACCTTGAGGCGGTAGTACAGGTCCTCGCGGAACAGCCCCTGGCGGATCTTGTCCCGCAGGTCCACGTTGGTGGCGGCCAGCACGCGCACGTTGGCCCGGCGGGTGTGCGAGTCGCCCACGCGCTCGAACTCCTTGCGCTCCAGCACGCGCAGGAGGTTCAGCTGAATGCGCGGGGAGATGTCGCCGATCTCGTCGAGAAAGATGGTGCCGTTCTCCGCGGCCTCGAAACGGCCGATCTTGTCGCGGATGGCCCCGGTGAAGGCCCCGCGCATATGGCCGAAGAGCTCGCTCTCCAGCAGGCTCTCGGACAGGGCCGAGCAGTTGACCTTGATAAGCGGCCCCTTGCTGCGCGCGCCCCCGAAGTGCAGGGCCTCGGCCACCAGCTCCTTGCCCGTGCCGGATTCGCCCGTGATGAGCACCGTGGACTCCAGGTCCGAGAGGTGGTCCAGCACGGCGTAGATGTCCTGCATGACCTTGCTCTTGCCCACGATGCCGCGGTGGCCGTGCAGGTCGGTGAGGCGCTTCTCCAGGTCGGCCAGGCGGGTGATGTCGCGGATGACCAGCACCGCGCCGGAGAAGTTGTGGTCGCGGTCGAGCAGGGGCGAGGAGTTGATGACCACCACCTTGCCCGGGGCGTGGGTCCGGCATTCCACGCGGTGCTCCACCACCGGGCGGCGGGTCTCGAGGGTGGTGCGCAGGACGCTGAAGCAGGCCCGCGCGCAGGAGCCGCTGACCCCGGTGAGGGCCTTGCCCTGGCCCAGCTCCGCGCCGATGCAGCAGACCTCGGCCAGGGCCCGGTTGGTCTGGATGATGCGCATGTCCGTGTCCACGGTGATGGTGGCGTCGGGGATGGAGCGGAACACGGCCTCCAGGTTGGCGCGCAAGAGCTCCTTTTCGGCGAAGACGCGGCGCATGGCCTGCTCGGTCTCCACGCGGCCGGTGATGTCCTGGGCCACGGGCAGGAGGTAGAGCGGCCGGTTCTGGGCGTCGCGCACCAGGCCTGCGGAGAGGTGGACCCAGACCAGGTGCCCGTCCTTGTGGACATAGCGCTTCTCCTGCTCAAAGGAGTCGATGTCGCCGCGCTTGACCCGTTCATACTGGGAGCTGCTCTCGTCCCGGTCGTCCGGGTGGGTGATCTGGAGGAAGCTCATGGTCTTGAGCTCGTCCTCGCGGTAGCCGGTGATGCGGCAGAAGGCGTCGTTGGCCCGCAGGAAGGTGTTGTCCAGGGCCACCATGCTGGCCCCGATGGGCGACTGGTCAAAGGTCTGGCGGAAATTCTCCTCGCTCTCGCGCAGGGCGCGCTCCACCTCCTTGCGCGCGCTGATGTCGATGTTCAGGCCTTCGATGTACAGAAGCTCGCCCGTTGCGGGGTCGCGCACCTCGCGCGCGGTGAGGGAAATCCATTTGGCGGAGCCGTCCCGGCAGAAGAAGCGCGTCTCGAAGTCCTTGATGCGCCCGCGCTCGCGCAGGATGCGCAGCATGCTGTCGCGGTCCTTGGGGTCCACGTAGAGCTGGGTGCGCAGGTCGCGGAAATGGGCGATGAGCTCCTCCGGGCTGCCGAAGCCCAGGATCTCCGCCAGGGCCGGGTTGACCATGAGGAAGGTGCCGCCGGGGGTGGACCGGAACACGCCTTCGATGATGTTTTCGAAGAAGCTCTGGAAGTGGGCCTCGGCGCGCTTGAGGCCGGAGAGGTCGGTCAGGGTCAGGATGAGCAGGTCCTGGCTGTCCTGGGTCAGGCGCCGCGAGGTCAACAGCGCCGGGATGCCCGCGCCCCGGGCTCCCCGCACGCGGCATTCCCTGCCGTCCACGCCGCCGGCCAGCTCCGCCAGGGAGAACTGGCCCGGGGCGAAGAGCCCGGAGAGGCCGGGCAGGGCGTCCAGGGGGCCGAGCAGGGCCTGGGCCCTGGCGTTGGCCGTGAGCACGCGGCCTGTGGCGGCGTCCAGGACCAGCACGCCCGCGTCCACGGCGTGCAGCAGGTCCAGGTCGCAAACGCAGGGGCCGGGCATGGGGCTAGTCTCGGTCCTGCAACAGGGGCAGCAGGTCTGCGGGGCTGGCCAGCAGGCGCAGCGCGCCGCCTTCGGTCAGCTCGGCCCTGTCGCGGAAGCCCCAGAGCACGCCCACCGGCAGCATGCCCGCCCAGCGCGCGGTCTTCATGTCCGTGGCCGAGTCGCCCACGAAGGCCATGGCCCCCGGCGCAAGGCCCAGCTCCTGGGCCAGGGCCAGGGCCCCGGCCGGGTGCGGCTTGTTGGGAACCTCGGGCCGGGCCCCGCGCACATGGGCGAAGGGAAAGCCGGGAAAAAACTCGCGCACCGTGAGCTCGGTGAAGTCCTGTGGCTTGTTGGAGAGGATGCACAGGGGCAGGCCCGAGGCCCGCAGGGCCTCCAGCAGCTCCGGAATGCCGGGGTAGGGCCGGGTCATGACGTTCCAGCGGCGCGTGTACTCCTCCATGAGCAGGGCTCCCGCGCGCCGGATGGTGGCCTCGTCGCGCCGGCCTTCGGGCAGCATGCGGCGCACCAGCTCGGCCACGCCCAGGCCCACGAAGAGGCGGTAGGCGTCCGCGGGGTGCTCGGGCAGGCCCAGCTCCGCCAGGGCCGCGTTGCCGGAGTCGGCCAGGTCCTGCAGGGTGTCCAGGAGGGTGCCGTCCAGGTCGAAGATCAGGGCGCGTGGGGCGGCGGTCATGGGGCTCCTTGTGCTCGCCGTGAAAGGGTGGGGGGGGCGGTCCTGATGTACACCCAGGCGTCCACGGACACAAGAGGCCGGCGGCGGCGGGGCCTGGCCCTTGCCTGAGGCGGGCGGTTCGTGGCATGACCCGCTCATGCCCAAGCCCTTCGTCTTCCGCCTGGAGAAGGTCCTCGATTACCGCCGCCAACTGGCGGACCAGGCGCGCATGGCCCTGGCCCAGGCCCAGGCCCGGCACCAGGAGCAGGAGGCGGTGGTCCTCGACCTGGAGGAGCGCCTGGCCGGACTCCTGGAAAAGGGCTTCGGGGCCAAGGCCACCCAGGCGGACATCTGGCTCTGGATGCAGTACCGCCAGGCCCTGGAGCGCGACCTGGCCTCGGCGAAGGCCGAACTGCAACGCCTGGCCCTGATTTTGCAAAACTGCCGCCAGGAAGCCGTGCTTCGATCCAGAGAAAAGAAGCTCCTGGAAAAACTCAAGGACAGGCAGGCAAAGAAACACCATGTCGCCGAAAACCTCGCAGAGCAAAAAGAGTTCGATGAAATGTCCACGCTTCGCCATGAGCCCAAAGATCCTTAAGGTTCTTCTGGTCCTGGTGGCCGTGGCCGCGCTCAAGCTGACGGTGCTGGGCTCCCTCGGGCTCAAGACCCTGCAGCAGCTGCAGAACGAGGAGCTGCTTCCCCTGCCCATGGCCCTGGCCTCCACGCCTGCCGCCGCCGGCCCCGCCGCCCTGGCCCCGGCCAAGGAGGCCGCCCCGGCCGAGCCGGACATGCTGGCCCAGGCCGCCATCCCCGGGGCCAAGGTGCAGGAGTCCCAGGAGTCCAGCGGCCTCAAGCGCCGGGAGGAGGAGCTGCGGGCCAAGGAGCACGCCCTCGCGGCCATGGAGAAGAGCGTCGATGACAAGCTGGCCGAGCTCAAGCGCGCCGAGGCCTCCATCAAGAAGCTGCTGGACGAGGCCGACTCCCTCAAGGACGCCCGCATCAAGCGGCAGGTGGACACCTACATGGCCATGAAGCCCAAGCAGGCGGCCGAGGTGCTCTCGAACATGGACCAGGACCTCGCCGTCAAGATTCTGACCGGCATGAAGCCCAAGCAGGCGGGCGAGATCATGACCTTCGTCAAGACCGACAAGGCCGCCAAGCTCACCGAGGCCATGACCAGGGTCCAGGCGCCCATGCAGGGCCCGGGCCAGTAGCGCCGGCATCAAAGCCCCCCCCGGCCCCGCCCGTGATTCCCTCGTGGACGCACTGGCGGGGCTGTGCTACGTCCGCCCCATGGCGCGCATCAAGCTCATCCTGGCCTACGAGGGCACCGACTTCTCGGGCTGGCAGCTCCAGGCCCGCGACCGCACCGTGCAGGGCGAGGTCGAGGCCGCCATCGTCAAGATCGCCGGGGCCCGCATCCCCGTCAACGCCGCGGGCCGCACCGACGCAGGGGTCCATGCCCTGGGCCAGTGCGCCCATTTCGACGCCCCGGAGGCCCTCGGGCACATCCCCTGGGCCGTGGCCCTGAACGGCCTCATGCGGCCGGACGTGCGCATCCTTAGGGCCGGCGTCGCGCATCCGCGCTTCCACGCCCGCTACGACGCGCTCTCCAAGACCTACGCCTACACCCTCTGGCTTGACCGCGCGGGCGTCTGCCCGCTGCGCCGCCGCTTCGTCTGGGGCATGCAGCAGGCTCTGGACCTGGCGGCCATGGACGAGGCCGCCGCCCTCTTCGTGGGCACCCACGACTTCAAGAGCTTCAAGAACGCCGGCACCGACGTGGGCGCGCGCGGCACGGTGCGCACGGTCATGGCCCTGTGGCGCGAGCCCGGCCAGACCCCGGCGGAGATCACCTGGCGCATCCGGGCCAATGGATTCCTGAAGCAGATGGTGCGCAACATCATGGGCTGCCTGGTGAGCGTGGGCCAGGGTAAAGTCGCGCCCCAGGACGTCCGATCCATCATCGATAGGCGCGATCGCACCCACGCCCTGCCCACCGCCCCGCCCTGGGGCCTGTGCATGGAGCGGGTCTTCTACCCCGAGGACCAGGAGGCGGCGCGAAGTCAGGACACGGCCCATGACGAGCATCAAATGGCCGGGCGCGACCACCGGGCCCCTCTCGGGCCTGACCGGAACCCTGCGGACTGAAGGCCGGTCCGAGGGGGTCTCCTCCAGCGCCCGGGTCACGGAACACTACCAGCAGGCCAGCGCCGGGGCGCGCAGCCGGCGCCTGGGCGGGAGCCTGGCCGGCCTGCTGGACACGGCCCTGCGCCGCCTGGACGAGGCCGCCTCAAGCTTCGCCTGGCCCACGGCGGGCTTCCCCTTCGCCAGCCAGTCGCGCCTGGCGGTGCGGCCCCCTGCGCGCGCGGAGGACATAAGCGCCAGCCTGCCCGAGGCCGGCGGCTACCTCCAGGAGGACAAATTCCTATCGCGCGGGTTTGCCGCCAGCGCCCCCACGAGCCTGGAGGCGGGCGCCTACGCCATGACCCTGGGCCTGGGCGCCGACGCCCAGCGCCTGACCGTCAACGTGGAGTCCGGCTGGACCAACGCCCAGGTCCTGGAGGCCGTGGCCTCCGCCGTAAACGGCTCCTCCCTGCAGGTGGACGCGCAGGTGCGCAGCCAGACCGGCTCGAACATCCTCGGCCCCGGGGTCATCCCCACCGGGAGCTTCCTGGCCCTGTCCGTGAACCGCAGCCGCGCGGACCAGACGCCCAGCCTCACCGACGTCTCCGGCCACCTGGCCGCCTCCCTGGGCCTCTCCGGCACGGCCATGCCCCTTGGCCCGGCCGAGGCCGGAACGCGCCAGCTGACGGGGCTCTCCGTGGCCCGGCCCACCCTGTTCCGCAGTTCCGGCTTGGACCCCGAGGCGCCCACCACCCTCGCCCCCGGCACCTACACCGTGGCCTACGCCATTGGCCCGGACTCCGGCAGCGTCCTGTCCGGGGACCTGGCGATCACCATCAGCGCCGGGGACACCTGGGGCGAGGTGCTGTCCAACATGGCCAGCGTCTTCGGCTCGGCCAGCGCGGCCATGACCGCCCAGCTCGTGCCCGCCAGGCGCGTGTGGGATTCCGCCACGGACGAGCGGCACGCGGTGGTGGCGGCCACGGGGCTGGAGGTGCGGCTGCGCGACCCCAAGCCCGGCTGGCGGCTGTCGCTCTCAGGCGGAGACCTCGGCGGCGGCTCGGGGAACATCCTCTCGGCGCTGGGGCTCGACCATACGGCCCAGCCCGGCAGCGACGGCCGCATGGTGGTGGATGGCCGCGACCGGGTGCGCACGCCGGGGACCTTCAGCGCCGACCAGGGGCGGGTGGTCCTGGAGCAGTCCGGCACCTTCGGCGCCATGCTGCCGGTAAGCGTTCTGGAGCCGCTGGACAGGCTGTCCCAGGGGCTTTCGGACGTGGTCACGGCCTACAACGGCCTGCGGGACGTGCTGACCAAGAACAGCGACCTGCTGCGCTCCGGCCTGGCCCAGGATTGGCGCAAGCCCGTGGAGGACCGGGCCGGGGACCTGGGCGGCCTGGGCCTGGCGGAAAGCGGCCGGGACAAGCTGCTCTGGCTGCAGACCGGGGGCTTTGTGCAGGCGCTGGTGGACAACCCGGAGCGCGTGCGCCGGGTCCTGCTGGGGGAGGGCAGCGGCCAGGAGGGCTTTCTGCCCGCGCTGGCCGGCAAGGCCCAGGACATGCTGGCCGCCGGGGCCGAGAGCCTGCTCTTGCCTGAAAGCGCCTTTCCCGCGCGGGACCCGTTTCTGCGCGCGCCCAGCACGCGCACCGAGCTGGAGATCGAGAAGGCCGGGCAGCTGCTGGACCTGCTCGACAGCGCCGAGTCGCCGGCCTCCGGGCCCTTGCCCTGGGAAAAGGGCCCTGGCCTGCTGCGGCGCAAGGGCTGAGGGCCTAAGGCCGCCCTGGCGTTGCGCTTCTGGGGCTGCGGGGGGCGGAATAAAATAATTGATGCGCGGGCGTGTTTTTTAGATATTTCCCCTTGCTGTTTCTATTTGCCTGGGATAATGCGGAAATAGGTCAAGGCATGCTTGGAGCGCCGCGCGCGACCTCTGGTGAGCCGCAGGCGGGCGGGACAAGGCGGGTTTTCTCTTGTATTCCATGAGGAGTAGGAAGCGATGAAGTCCATTTACGTCGGCAATTTGCCTTTTAGCGCCAAGGAAGATGAGATTCGTGACCTGTTCGCCTCTTTCGGCGAGGTGCAGGTGGTCAAGTTCGTCATGGACCGCGAGACCGGCCGCTTCCGGGGCTTCGGATTCGTGGAGATGGAGGACGCAGGAGCTGCCAAGGCCATCGAAAGCCTGGACGGCAAGGACTATGGTGGACGCACCTTGCGCGTCAACGAGGCCAAGGAGCGTGAGCCCCGTCCGCCCCGCCGTTACTAGAATACGACCGTACTGAAGCAAAAGCCCCCGTTCCGCCATGGAGCGGGGGCTTTTGCTGTTTTGCGCCCCCGACTTTCAGCCCCGGGCTTTGGCCTGAGCGGCCTCAATGGTCGTCGAGGGAGCACTGGTGCAGGCGCGGGGTGTTGAACAGCGCATCCGTGGCCTGGCGCACGAGGGCGTGCACGCCCTGCCGCTGGACCTCTCCGCGCAGGGTCAGGATCTCCTGCTGGCCTAGGGCCAGGAAGGCCTCCGCCACCCTGGGGTCGAAGTGGGTTCCAGCACCCTGGCGGATGATCTCCCAGGACTCCTGGATACCGAAGGCCTCCTTGTAGGGCCGCTTGCTCATGAGCGCGTCGAAGACGTCCACCAGGGCGAAGATGCGCGCCGTGAGCGGGATGGCCTCTCCGGCGAGCCCCTGGGCGTAGCCTTGTCCGTCCCAGCGCTCGTGGTGGCTTTGCACCACGTCCAGGCCCAGGCACAGGAAGTCGACCCCGTCCACGATGTCGACGCCCTTGCGCACATGGGTCTCGATCATTGCCCGCTGCTTTTCGTCCAGCGGGCCGGGCTTGAACAGTATGGCGTCCGGGATCCCGATCTTGCCCACGTCGTGCAGGTAGGCGCCGACGATTAGGCCGGCCATGTCCTCGGGCACGAGCCCCATCCTGTGCCCGAGGAGCACGGCCAGGGCGACCACCTGCTCGGAATGCTCCTGGGTCCCCGTGTCGCGCATCTCCAGGGCCTTGGCCATGGCCCGGATGGAATCCAGGGAGTTCTTGCTCAGCGACCGGTAGGCCTCCCTCATCTCCGCGCTGGACTGGACCAGCTCCAGGGTGGCCTTCTTGAACTGGCCGTGGAAGAAGACGTGCAGAAGCAGGGGCAGCAGGAGCGCCGCAGCGGCGTAAAGCAGGTTCTGCGGGCTCAGCAGCCGCAGCGGGGGCACCTTGCGGTAGATCTCCACCGCGCCCACGATCCTGCCGCCCGAGAACACCGGGACATACATCTCAAGCAGCGCGCCGTGACCCCGCAGGGACTGGTTCTCCAGCTTCGTGGCCTCGGAGATCTCCGTGCTGGGGGTGCCGCTGCGCAGGGCTTGCAGCAGTTCGCGGTCGTCCGGAAAACGCTTGCCCTTGAGCTGGGGGTCGGCGAACGAGTAGACCACGGTTGCGCGGCTGTCCCAGATGCGGAACTCCACCAGGTTGCTGTACTCCATGAACACGTTGATGCGCTGGATGAGCGGGGCGTCCGGATGCGTCAGCATCTCATGCAGGTCGAAGTCCAGCTCCCGGGCCAAGAACTTGGTGGCGATGCCCAGGGAATCCGCCTTGTATTCGGCCACGGCGTAGTGGTTTCGGGTCAGGGGGACGGAAACGGCCAAGAGCGCCGCGAAAAGGAGGGTCAGCAGGAAGCTGCGCCGGAAGAAGGACCTGAGCAGGTCCTGGGCGTCGTAGCGCCGCATGGGGGCCCCCCCCTCCGGACGGCGGGTCATTGGAGATAGTACTCCAGAAACCGCCCCATCTGCATGTCCACGCCCTTGATGTGCTCGGTGAGCCACTGCTTGAGGAACTCCAGCACCTCGGCCGGGTGGGTGCGCCCATCCGCGCAGGCCTTCTCGAAATACAGCACCGCGGCGCTGAAGCCCTCGTGCTCCTTCAGGTGCGCCTCGAAGTCCGGGTAGGCGAAGGCCTGCATGTAGCCCTCCTCGATGTGGAAATGCTCCGCCGCGTAGGCCTTGAGCTGGTCCACCAGCTCCGGGGTCAGGCACTGGTGCCCGGACTGCTCCGCGGCGTCGTGGAGTCCGTTGACCATGTCCACAAGCCGGCGGTGCTGCTCGTCGATGTTCTTGATGCCCACCAGCAGTGAGTCGTCCCAGACGAAGTATGGCATGTTCCGCTCCTTGGGCAGGGGTGGGGTGGTGCTGCTGTCCTCATGCCACGTTTTCGGTTCCTTGGGCAAGCTTTCGGCGCAAAAAAGGGCTCCGGCCCCCTCCCTGGACAACCGAAGCCCTTTGCCGCCGTGATGAGCGGCCCATTGCCGGATGTATCGGAATTCTGGTCCAAGTCTTTAGCCCCGGCGCAAGACGCAAAAAAAAAGGCCGGGCATTTCTGCCCGGCCTGTGGTCCATCTGGAAGCGGAAGCAGCGGTCTACTTCTTGTCGTCCTTGTCCTCGACCTTGTCGGCCACGGCGCATTCGGTGGTCAAAAGCAGGCTGGCCACGGAGGCGGCGTTCTGCAGGGCCACGCGGGCGACCTTCTTGGGGTCGATGACGCCGGCGGCGTAGAGGTCCTCGTAGACGCCGGAGGCGGCGTTGAAGCCGAAGGCGCCCTTGCCTTCGCGGACCTTCTCCACCACAACGGAGCCTTCAAAGCCCGCGTTGGCGGCGATCATGCGCAGGGGCTCCTCCAGGGAGCGGCGGATGACGAGCACGCCTGCGGCCTCGTCGTCGTCCAGGGTCTTCAGGGTGTCGAGCACCTTGGACACGCGCACGAAGGCGGTGCCGCCGCCGGGGATGATGCCTTCCTCCACCGCGGCGCGGGTGGCGTTGAGGGCGTCCTCGACCCGGGCCTTCTTCTCCTTCATCTCCATTTCCGTGGCCGCGCCGACCTTGATGACGGCCACGCCGCCCACGATCTTGGCCAGGCGCTCCTGGAGCTTTTCCTTGTCGTAGCTGGAGGTGGTCAGGTTGATCTCACCCTCGATCTGCTTGATGCGGGCCTTGATGTCGTCCTTCTTGCCCGCGCCGTCGACGATGGTGGTCTTTTCCTTGTCCACGGTGACGCGCTTGGCGGAGCCCAGGGAGTCGGCGCGGACCTTGTCCAGGGTGACGCCCATGTCCGCGGACACGACCTGGCCGCCTGTGAGCACGGCGATGTCCTGCAGCATGGCCTTGCGGCGGTCGCCGAAGCCCGGGGCTTTGACGGCGCAGACCTTGAGGGTGCCGCGCAGCTTGTTGACCACCAGGGTGGCCAGGGCCTCACCGTCCACGTCCTCGGCGATGATCATGAGCGGGCGGCTCATCTTCACCACCTGCTCGAGCACGGGCAGCAGGTCCTTCATGTTGCTGATCTTGGATTCGGAGATCAGCAGCAGGGCGTCGTCGAATTCGCAGGTCATCTTGTCGGAATTGGTGGTGAAATAGGGCGAGAGGTAGCCGCGGTCGAACTGCATGCCCTCGACCACGTCGAGCACGGTCTCCATGCTCTTGGCTTCCTCGACGGTGATGACGCCCTCTTTGCCGACCTTGCTCATGGCCTCGGCCAGGATGTCGCCGATGGCCTGGTCGCTGTTGGCGGAGATGGTGCCGATCTGGGCGATCTCCTTGCGGTCCTTGGTGAACTTGGCGATCTTGCCCAGCTCGTCCACCACGGCGGTGACGGCCTTGTCGATGCCGCGCTTGACGCTCATGGGGTTGCGGCCGGCGGCCACAAGCTTCAGGCCCTCGCCATAGATGATCTGGGCCAGCACCGTGGCGGTGGTGGTGCCGTCGCCGGCCACGTCGTTGGTCTTGGAGGCGACCTCCTTGACCATCTGGGCGCCCATGTTCTCGAACTTGTCCTCGAGGTCGATCTCCTTGGCCACGGTGACGCCATCCTTGGTGATGATGGGCGCGCCCCAGGACTTCTGGATGACGACGTTGCGGCCCTTGGGCCCCAGGGTGACTTTCACGGCATCGGCAAGCTTGTCCACGCCGATCTTGAGCCCGGCGCGGGCGGACTCGTCAAAACGAATGGTCTTTGACATGTTCAGAGCACTCCTGATTTAGAAAGATTCGGCTGTGTGCGCCGGTGGTTTCCCCGATTATTTCTCAATGACCGCCAGGATCTCTTCCTGGCGCATGATGACGCATTCCTCGCTCTCCATCTTGAACTCGTTGCCGGCGTACTTGGCGAAGAGAACCACGTCGCCCTTCTTGACCTGCATCTTGACCTTCTCCGTGCCTGGTCCGGCGGCCAAGACGGTGCCGCGCATGGGGCGCTCCTTGGCGCTGTCGGGGATGAACAGCCCGCCAGCGGTCTTCTCTTCCTCGGGCAGACGTTTGATGATGACGCGGTCGTGCAACGGCTTGAGCTTCATTATGAATCCTCCTGAACAGATTGTGTGTTTTGAGTTCCGCCCAGCTCCGAAGGCGCAGCAGCAAGTCCGCCTGCGCGAGAGCGTTTTGGTTGCGGCATCGGAAAGATAAGCAGGGGGCGGGCATTGTCAACGTCTGCGGGGGAATATTTTTTGACCTGCGCGCCGCGGCCGTCCGGCCTGGTTTCCGGGCCGCCGGGCAGGGCGTTGCCCAAGGAATCCGGCAAAGACTCCGCCCCGGAGCATCAAAGGCCGCGCCGCCGTGGGAGCCGGACCAGGAGCCGGGCCCTGGCGTCGCTCGGCTCAGAAGCAGAGCCCATGGGCTGGGTGCGGCCTCCCCGGCGGCCGGAGGGCCTCAGGTGGGCAGGCGGCAGGGCGTATGAGCGAAGGCTAGGAAGACTCCCTCAGGGGGGCGTCGTGGGCCTTCACGAACTCGCGCACCTGCTGCAGGTTGTGCAGCCCGAGCTTCTTCATGAAATTGGCGCGGTGCTTTTCCACCGTGCGCGTGCTGAGGAACAGCTTTTCCGCGACTTCCTTGTTCTTCATGCCGGAAAGCACCAGCTCCAGGATGTGCTTTTCGCGGGAGGTGAGGGACTCCAGCGGGCTGGACTTTGTAATGCGGCTGCCGCGCAGGTAGCCGTTGATGAGCGTGGCCGAAACCTCGGGGCTCACGTAGGCCTCGCCGCGGCACACGGCGCGGATTGCGGTCAGCAGGTCCTCTGCGCTGGCGGCCTTGACTACGTAGCCGTCTACGCCGGAGTCCAGGGCCGCGTGCAGGTATTCCTCGGCCCGGTGCGCGGTGAGGGCGATGATGCGCGCCGTGGGAAAATCGCGCCGGATGGAGCGCACCGCAACCATGCCGTCCACCCCGGGCATGGACAGGTCCATGAGCACGACGTCCGGCTTGAGCTCACTGTACAGGCGCATGGCCTCGCGGCCGTCCTCGGCCTCGCCCACCACCTCGCAGGCGCCCTGGGTCTCCAGATAGGCCTTGAGGCTTTGCCTGAGCAGGGCGTGGTCCTCGGCCAAAAGCACCCGCAGCTTCTTGCTGTCCTTGCCTTTGTTCATGCATCCCATCCTGTTCCTGCACACCCGGAGCGCTATTGCTCCCGATGCAGTCGTGTTTGATTGGAAATATACGCATTTTGTAATACGCAGTCAATGGGTCAGGCGATAGAAATATGCGTAGATAAACCAGTAAAATGGACTGTTCGCCAACGAGGAATGGCCCTGCTCGTCGTCCGGGAACTTGACCTTGGGCAATTTGTTATGCATCTTCCGAACATGCGAACGTCCCTTCTGGCTGTTATTTTGGCGGTGCATCTCGCCGTCCCGGCCTTGGCCTGGCAGGCCCGGGCCAAGGGTGTGAACGATGGCGACTCCATCAACGTCGTCAATGCCGAGGGGGTGGCCGTGAACATCCGCCTCTACGGCCTGGACGCCCCGGAACGCAAGCAGGCCTTCGGCTATCAGGCCAGGAAGGGGCTCATGAAGCTGGTCTCGCGCAAGAGCCTCAGCATCGAAAGCAGGACACGGACCGCTATGGCCGCAACGTGGCCCTGGTGCGCCTTGCCGACGGCACCCTGGTCAACGAGGTCCTGGTGCGCCAAGGCCTGGCCTGGGTGTACGAGCAGTACTGCCTGCGGGCCGACGTGTGCCCCGCCCTGCGCCAGGCCGAGGCCGAGGCCAGGACGGCCGGCCGCGGCCTGTGGGCGGAGCACAACCCCATGCCCCCCTGGGACTGGCGCAGGCAGAACAAGGTTGAGGAGTGGTACGCAGCCCCGGTGCGCGTCCTGAGAACCATCGCCCGCAAGATCAGGGTGGTCATCCGCTAGGAACCGGCGCGCTGCGCAGCCCGTGCTGCGGACTCATCCGGTCCGAAGGCTCCCCCGGATGGCCGGAAACGGGACAAGGCCCCCGGCTGCTTGTGCAGCCGGGGGCCTTGTGTTGCGTACGTATGCGTGCTTCGGCTACCAGGTGGCGTCGGCAAAGGGGTTGCTGCCCAGGCCGAAGTCGGCCTCAGGCTCGCCGCCCACGGAGGGAGCGCCGCCGGCATCGCCGCCGCCAGCTCCGCCCTCGGCCGCAGCGCCGCCGGCCACGCCGGCAACGACCACGCCCTGGGCCTTGACCTTGGCCACTTCCTCCATGAGCTGCTCGAGCTTCTTGATGTGCTCGTCCATCTTGGAGTTGCTGACCTGGAGCTTCACGTCGCCCTGGGCGGCCTGCTGCTCAAGGGGCTTCAGCTTGGCCTTCAGGGCCGTCACTTCGGCGACCAGGTCGGCCTTCTCGGCGCTGAGCTTGGCGACCTGATCCACCAGGGTGGCGCTCTGGGCGCGCAGGTCGGCCATCTGGGTCAGGATGGCCTGGGCCTGGGCCAGTGCGGCGTCAGGCAAGGGCTTGACGGCGACCTTCTCGCCCAGGGCGGAAACCTCGTCCGCGCTGGCCTTGGTCAGGGTCGGCTCCTGCTCGTAGATCCAGGCCTTGGACAGGGCCGCGGCGATGGGCGCGAACTCGGCGTCCACGCTGTTCTGGGTCAGGAAGGAGAGCATGTCCAGAAGGCCGCTGTCGGCCGCGTCGCCGCCTTTGAGGCAGGAGACGAATGTATGCATGGGGAACACTTTCGCTTCAGCCATGGGATTCCTCCTTATGGTCGGGAAAACCTTGCAGTGTTAATATCGCCAGTTTCCGCTCTGCGGATCCTACTTCAGCTCGCCCATGGGCAGGCGGCCGATTTTCCGGGCATAGGCCAGGGCCACGGTGCGGTAGACCACGTGCCCGAGCTTGGACCAGGGCAGGTAGGCCAGCATCATGAACACGAAGACCAGATGCAGGTAGTAGGTGGGGTAGGCCAGAATCTTCTGCCCGAAGAGGCGGAAGATCTCGCTGCCGATGCCAGTGAGCGCGATGCCCCAGATCACGGTCAAGAGGTACCAGTCGTACCAGTTGGACGTGGATTTGGCGGCGTCCATGGCCGTGCGGCGGCCGGTGAGCTTCATCAAGCCGTAGACCAGGGCCACGGCCCCGGCGTTGGCCAGCAGCTTCACCGGGCTCCACAGGGGCATGGGGGTGTGGCCGGACCAGGCGATGAGCGCCGCGATGCCGCCTTCGATGCCCATGAGGTGCTGCAGGAAGAAGGCGCCGAACCAATGGCCCACGGCCACCACGCTGGTGACGACCATCAGCGCGATGAAGGCGTAGAAGACGAAGAGGTGCCCGGTGAAGCGCTGCACGTCTTTCTCTTCCTGGCCGCAGTTCCTGAAGCGGCTGTGCTGGGCCACCTCGACCTTCAGGGTGTCGATGAGGCAGCACAGGAAGCTGGGCTCTTTGCCCCGGCCCACGATGAAGGTCTTGGGCATGCTCTCGAAGCCCTTGAGCATGCTGGCTATGCCCCCGGCAAAGGCGAAGGCCATGAAGGCGAACACCGCGCCGAAGATGGGGTCAATGGTGAAGTCGCCGGGGAAGAGGCCGCCGTAGATGATGGCGCCCTCGGCCGCGACCTTGAGGGTGTGGCCGTCGGTGACGAAGAGCGGGAAGGCCGTGCCCAGCTGGCCCGCGCGCAGCACCCAGATGGCCATGTAGATGAGCGCCGGGATGAGGAAGAGCAGGGGGAAGCCCTTGCTGGAGCTCATCCAGGTGCCGATGATGCTGGGCTTGGCGAGGCTGCGGTAGGCCATGTTGCGCAGGGCCGAGAGCAGGTCGCCGGGCTTGGCCCCGCGGGGGCACAGGTCCGAGCAGGTGCCGCAGTTGTGGCACAGCCAGATGTCGATGTCGTTGACGAGCCTGTCCTTGAGTCCCCACTGCGCCCAGACCATCTCCTTGCGGGGATAGGGGGAGTCGGCCGGGGACAGGGGGCAGACGACGCTGCAGGTGGCGCACTGATAGCACTTCTTGAGCGCCTCGCCGCCGACCTGCTGCAGTTCCTGAACGAATTTCAGGTCCGGTTGAACCCTGACGGTGTTCGACATGGTTCCAAACCTCCTAGTAGCCCTTGAACGGGTTGGGCCCGAACTTGGTGATGACTTCAGTCATGAAGCGTTCGATGATCGCCGGCACCTTGTCGTATTCGTCGATGGAGACTTCGTACTGCTCCACGCGCTCGGCCTCGACGCCCAGGCGTCCCAGGGACTCGGCGATGTTGGTCTTGCGGCGGCTGCACAGCTCGGAACCCTTGACGAAGTGGCACTGGTAGTCCGGGCCGTACTTGCAGCCCAGCATGATCACGCCGTCCACGCCCTTGCTGACGGCGTCGGCCACCCAGATGGCGTTGACCGAACCCAGGCAGCGCACCGGCACGAAGCGGACGAAGGGGCTCCAGCTCTTGCCGCGGAAGGCCGCCATGTCCAGGGCCGGGTAGGCGTCGTTCTCGCAGACCAGCACGATGACGCGCGGGCCGCCGGCCACCATGTCGTCAGGAACGTAGACTTCCTTGATCATGGAGCCGATCTGGTCGATGTTGTAGTTGTCGAAGCTGATGACGCGCTCCGGGCAGGCGCCCATGCAGGTGCCGCAGCGGCGGCAGCGCGTGGGGTTGGGCTTCGGCGTGCCCTTCTCGTCGTCGTCCAGGGCTCCGAAGGGACATTCCTCGGTGCAGCGCTTGCACTGGGTGCAGCGCTGGAAGTTGAACACCGGGAAGGAGATGTCTCCGGAGCGCGGATGCACGGCCACGCCGCGGTTGGCGCTGCCGATGCACTGCACGGCCTTGAGCACGGCGCCGGCGGCGTCTTCCTTGGCGCCGGCCAGGGTCATGGGCTGACGCACGCAGCCGGCGGCGTAGACGCCGGTGCGGCGGGTCTCGTAGGGGAAGCAGATGTAGTTGGAATCCACGAAGCCGTCGAAGAGCTCCAGGTCCGGGAAGCCGGGGCCCTGGCGGTAGACGAGGTTCATGGTCGGCTCGTGGGCGGTGACGGGCACGATGGCCGTGGGCAGCACCACCAGGTCGGCCTTGATCTCGATGTCGGCGCCGAGCAGGGTGTCCTTGGCGGCCACGATGACGCCGCCGTCGGCATCCTCGGTGACGGCCGTGATGCTGGCCTTGGAGAGCATGATGCCGGCATCGTCCTGGGCGGCCTTGTAGTAGCGCTCATTGATGCCGGGCACCATCATGTGGTCGTAGAGCACGAAGGCCACGGACTGGCCGAGCTTCTCGCGCACGTAGCCGGCCTGCTTGAGGGCCACCAGGCTGGTCAGCTCGGAGCTGTAGGCCAGGTGCTTGGCGCTCTCCTTGTCCGGGTAGGCGCTGACCTCGGGCTCGCCCTCGGCGGCCTTTTCCGGCAGCGGATCAACCGGGGCGCAGACGTCTGCGGTTCCGGCCGTCGATCCCTTGGTGCACAGGCTGACGTCGGTCAGGAAGGCCACGGAGGCCGGAGCCTGGCCATCGGACGGGCGAACGATGCTGCCGGCCTTGGCCATGGCCTCGAACTCGGCCGCGGTGACCACGTTCTTGATGCTGCCGTAGCCCATGGGGGCCAGGAAGCCCTTGTCGCCGGGGACCCAGCCGGTGGCCAGGACCACCGCGCCGATGGCGAACTGCTGCTCGCCGCCGGCGTTGACCGTGGCGGTGTACAGGCCGGGCGCGCCCTCAAGGGACACCAGGTTGGCGCTGGTGAGCACCTTGATCTTGGCATTGCTGGTCGCATCCGCGATGAGCTGGTCAATGCCCGTGTCCTCGGCCTTGAGGTAGGGGTGGCTCATGGGGAAGGTCTTGTACATGGTGGCGGCCTTGCCGCCCAGGGTGGCGGCCTGCTCGACCAGGACCACGTCCTTGCCGAGCTTGGCGGCCTCCAACGCGGCGGTGAGGCCGGTGAAGCCGCCGCCGAGGACCAGGATGGTCTTGTTGGTCTCCGGGACTTCCGGGGCCGGGATGCGGCTCTTGGAGAGCTTCATCACGCCCATCTTCACGTAGTCCTGGGCCATGAGCGGAAGCAGGCCGGGGACCTTGGGGTCCTCGCGGAAGCTCCACACGCACTGCTCGCGCAGGTTCACGCGCTCCACCTGGGTGGCGCCGAACTGGAAGATGTCCCACTTCACGCGGGGCGAGCAGGCGCAGAGCACCACGCCGTCCAGTCCCGCTTCCTTGATGTCAGCTTCGATCTCGGTCACGGCGTCAGGGCTGCAGAGCACGGCGCTCTTCTTCACAACCGGGCAGATGCTGGCCAGTTTGCCCTTTTTGACGGTGTCCAGCAGCGAGTCCACATCAAGGGACTTGCCGATGTCGCATCCGGAGCAGATGTATACTCCAAGCTTTTCAGCCATGTGCTACCTCCCCACCACGTTTTGAATGGCTTTCAGGGCAGCGCCGGTGCCGGTCTGGGCAGTCTTCATGACATCCAGGGGCAGCTTGGCGCAGCCTGCGGCGAACACGCCCAATTCGGCGCCGCCGACGATGAAGCCGTCATCGTCCACAGGCAAATCCATGGGCAGCTTGGCGCCCGCGCAGCTGGGCTGCATGCCGGTAGCCAGTACCACCATGTCGAAGCGCTCCTCGCCCTTGATGCCGGTGACGGCGTCTTCCACGGTCAGGATGGGGCTCTTGCACTCGCATTCGACGATCTTGGCGACCTTGCCCTTGACCAGGGTCAGCTTGTCGTCCGCGGCCACCTTCTGCAGGAAGTTGTCGTAGCGGCCCGGCGCGCGCAGGTCGATGTAGTAGATGACGACCTGGGCCTCGGGCAGCTTCTCGCGGATGTAGGTCACGTGCTTGAGGGAGGCCATGCAGCAGATGTAGGAACAGTAGTTCAGGTGATTCTCGTCGCGGGAGCCTGCGCACTGCAGAAAGGCGATGCGCTTGGGCGCCTTGCCGTCGGTGGGGCGCAGGATCTGGCCGCCGGTGGGGCCGTTGGGGGCGGCCAGGCGCTCGAACTGCATGTTGGAGACCACGTTGGCGAGCTTGCCGCCGCCCAGGTTGTCCAGCTTGGCCATGTCGTAGGGCTTCCAGCCGGTGGCCCAGATGATGGAGCCCACGGAGAGGTCGAAGGTGCTCTCGGCGTCGTCAACGTTGACGGCGTCGTACGGGCAGGCGGCCTTGATGGCCTCCAGCTCGCCGGGGGCGCAGGCTGCGCCGTCGATGACGTAGCGCTGCGGGAAGGCGAAGAGGTGCGTGGAGTAGGCCACCTTGCGGTCGACGAGGCCGAACTCGAACTCGCTCTTCACGCTGGTGCTGGCGGCCTTTTCGCATTCGCCGCACATGGTGCAGTTGGGGGTCACAAAACGAGGGCGCTGTTTGATTTTTACATCAAACGCGCCCGGTCCGCCAGCCACGCTGACAACCTCGCACATGGTGTGGTGTTTCACCTTGGGGTTGTTCTTGATGCGCTGGAACTGGATTTCCAGGCCGCAGGAGGGCGGGCAGAGCTTCGGGAAATATTGGTTGAGCTGCGCCACCCGTCCGCCGAGATACGGATTGGTCTCGACGATGTAGACCTCATGGCCCATTTCTGCGGCCTCGAGGGCGGCGGTGATCCCGGCGAATCCCCCGCCTACGACGAGAATACTGTTGTTCGACATTCGCTGTCCTCCCTCTGTAATTGTGCCAGGCGGGCCTGCCCGCCTGGGCCGATCGGCATGAGCCGCGGCTTGGGATTCCCCATACCCCTTTGAGGCACGACTTCGGGGACGACCCCTGCTGTGGCCTCCCCGCTATATGCCCCCGTGCGGGCGGAAATGGCCCCAGCCGATGAAATGGCCCGAACCCGGACTGCAACGAGGCTGTTCCAGTCCGGGTTCAGACCACTTCCCCGTCTGGGAAGAGGGGCGGCCGCAAGCTTGTGGCTCACGGCCGCCCTGATTCAACGAGCTTCCCTTACTGGGCGTCGGGAATGATCTGGATGTAAGGCTTCTTGAAGAGCTTGATTTCCTTCTTCGCCGGATCGTACTTCGAGTTCACGAAGCACTTCCACTTGGAATCGTCCAAGCCCATGGCATCGCCACGGTAGTAGAAGCCGGGGTAACGGGTCTCTTCACGGAAGTCGATGTGCTGCAGGTGCAGGCGCACGGTCCACAGACGGTGGAACTGCTCCCAGGCGCGCATCAGTTCGTGCAGGTCGCGGGCGGCCAGCTTCTTGGAGTCTTCCTCCAGCATGCCCATGAGCCAGAAGGCGGTCTTCAGGAGAGCGCCGGAGGTCATGTACAGGGTGGCGACGCCTCCGCCGTACTCGTCCGAGCACTTGATGAGGCGCATCATGAAGTTCTTGGGAGTGATGTAGTTCGGGTTGATCTCCGGAGCCGTGGAAGCACCCTTGAACTGCTCGTAGGTGTACCAGGGCTGGTAGATCTCTTTGCACAGGTCCGCAGCCTTCACCTGGAGGGTGGGCTTGAAGTCCTTGTGGTCGATGCACCAACGGACCATCTGCTTGCCGCAGATGCGGCCTTCAGCGTGGGAGCCGGAGGAGAACTTGTGGCCGGAGGCGCCGACGCCGTCCGCGCAGGTCCAGAGACCTTCGACGGTGGTCATGCGGTTGTAGACCTTGCCGTTGGCGGCGCGGACTTTGTACTCTTCGGGAACCCAGGCCTCGTCCGGTCCGGAAACCCAGATGCCGCAGCAGCCGGAGTGGGAACCGAGCAGGTAAGGCTCAGTGGGCATGATCTCGGAGCCCTTCTCTTCAGGAGCGCAGTTGGTGCAGGCCCACAGGTTGGCCATGCCCACGCACATGTCGAGGAAGTCTTCCCAGGCCTCGGACTCCAGGTGCTTCCACTCGGGGCCGGACAGGTTGCCGTTGACGGTGGCCAGCAGGGCGGTCTTGGTGTCCATGAAGATGGGGCCGCGGCCTTCGCGCATTTCACGAAGCATCATGTGGTTGCGCAGGCAGGTCGGAATGACGTGGCCCTTGGCGTAGCCGCGATCTTCGTAGGGCTTCAGCATGGCGCGGTTGGTGGCGCAGTAGTCCTCGCCCTTGTAGTTCGTGGCCTTGGCCTTGAACAGCAGGAACCAGGCGCCGACCGGACCGTAGCCGTCCTTGAAGCGGGCGGGCACGAAGCGGTTTTCCATCATGGTCATTTCGGCGCCAACCTGGGCGCACATGGTGTAGGTGGAACCGGCGTTCCACACGGGGTACCAGGCGCGACCCATGCCCTCACCCATGGAGCGGGGACGGAACACGTTGACCGCGCCGCCGCAAGCCACGAGACAGGCGTTGCAGGTGAAGACGTAGACCTTGTTCTCACGGGTGCTGAAGCCCACGGCGCCGGCGATGCGGTTCGGGGTGTTGGCATCCAGGAGCAGCTTCACGATGAAGATGCGCTCGAGGTAACGGTCGTCGCCCAGGGCCTTCTTGGCGGCTTCAGCAACGATGACCTTGTAGGACTCGCCGTTGATCATGATCTGCCAGCGGCCGGAGCGGACGGGGGCGTCGCCGCCGCGCAGGGACAGGCCGGCGGCCTTGGCCTGGGCGCCGTCGAGGTTCTTGCCGTCTTTCTTGATCCAGACGGGCAGGCCACACTCTTCGAACAGGTGGACGGAATCGTCAACGTGGCGGCCCAGGTCGTAGATCAGGTCTTCGCGGACCAGACCCATGAGGTCGGTGCGGACCATGCGCACGTAGTCGTCAGCCTTCTGCTCTTTGCCGATGTAGGTGTTGATGGCGGAAAGGCCCTGCGCCACGGCGCCGGAGCGCTCGAGGGAGGCCTTGTCCAGCAGCATGATGGACAGGTTCTTGTCGAACTTGTCGGCCCAGCGGACGGCCTCGTAGGCGGCGCCGCAGTTGCCCATGCCGCCGCCGACCATCAGGATGTCTGCATGCATCTCGACGATCGTCGGCTCGGCCAGGGGGACACCTTTGACGATTTCTTTAGACGGAATCTGAGGCATAGCTACCTCCGTATGCTCTCATAGAGTTGATTTTGTGAAACCTTAAACAACTCAGCTCGTCAGTCGACCCAGGCCGATGCTAGTCGCAAACGGCGTCGAGCCAGCACTGAGACTTGTCAGCCTCGGCCAGTTCGAACTTCTTCATGATGGCGTTCTCGGGAGCGGTGATGCGCTCGCTGGTCTCGGTGAACAGCAGCTCGTCGTCCAGATTGGCCGGCTCGGGCTTGCCACCGAAGCAATCGATGGAGCCTTCAGGGGTGGTGCGGATGGGGAACTTGAAACGCTTCACAGAGCCGTTGCGGAACTTCACGGTCCACATGATGTCTTCGGCCGAACGCATGGGGATGGACGTGCCACCCATGGGGGCGAAGTCGGCGTAGGGGCGGGCTTCAATGGCGCCCTGGGGGCAGATTTTCACGCAAGAGTAACATTCCCAGCAGGCATCAGGCTCCTGGTTGTATGCCTTCATGGCATCCGGATCCAGAATCATGAGGTCGTTCGGGCAAATGTACATGCAAGCGGTCTTCTCGCCACCCTTGCAGCCGTCGCATTTTTCCGGATTGACAAAGGTCGGCATAACACTCCTCCTAACAGGTTTAAATTAAAGCAGTTACCGACACGATCCACAGCCAACTACGTGCTCCTGATCGGGCACGGACTTGTGAAAAATCCGATTAGCAACCCTTTCCGGGGGTGTCAAGGCGAAAGTGAATTTTTGAACAAGGGTCCGCACCCTGTTCTCCACCCCGCCGTGAACCCCTGTGGGGACGGCGTCCTGTCGCCCTGTCCTGTCCACCCGCGCCGGGCGGGGGGCAGGAAGCGGCGCATTGGCCTTGGCTTCCTCGTGAATTGGATCACAAGCCGCGATATTTTTGACGTAGCGTGGACCTGCATACCCCAAGTCCGCAAATTCATGCAAGCCTTTTTTGCGGGCGGCCGAAGGGGCTTCCAGGGCGCGGATTTTCCGGCCGCCCCGCAGACCCGCGGCATTGCGGCGGAGGCTGTTGGCACATTGCCCTTGACACAACTTTCACAATCTGTTCATAGTCGCGCTGCTCATATAGTCCACGGGACGCGATTCGTCGCATAAAGCCCGGCAGGCGGCGCTTTTGAGGCGCCAGCCCGGACGACGACCCCCAGAGCCTCAGGGAGTCGCCATTTGGCGTGTCCTAACGGGGCCAAGGTTTCGGCAGAGGTAGTGGCACACATCAACCCGGATTTTTTTTCAAGGAGAAACGTAGATGGCATCGAAACTCGTTCCCCCTCATGGTGGCAAAGGCCTCGTTTGCTGCTTGCTTGAAGGCGCCGCTCTGGCCGCCGAGCAGAAGAAGGCCGCTGGCCTGAAGAAGATCGAAATCTCCTCCCAGGAGAAGGGCGACCTGATCATGATGGGCATCGGCGGCTTCAGCCCGCTGACCGGCTTCATGGGCAAGGCTGACTGGAAGAGCGTCTGCGAGAAGTACACCATGACCGACGGCACCTTCTGGCCCATCCCCGTGATGCTGGCCACCGACGACGCCTCCGTCAAGGCCGGCGAGGAGATCACCCTGGAGCGCAACGGCACCGTCATGGCCACCATGAAGGTCACCGAAGTGTTCCAGCTCTCCGATGCCGAGAAGACCTTTGAGTGCGAGAAGTGCTACAAGGGTGAAGGCGCCGACTCCCAGACCGACTTCATGGGCACCGCCATCAAGGATCACCCCGGTGTCCAGATGGTCCTGGCCCGCAAGCAGTTCTGCCTGGCCGGCCCGGTGAAGGTCCTCTCCGAGGGCGGCTTCCCCGAGAAGTTCCCCGGCGTCTACAAGACCCCGGCCCAGCTCCGCGCCGAGATGGACGAGCGCGGCTGGAAGAAGGTCGCCGCCCTGCAGCTGCGCAACCCCATGCACCGCTCCCACGAGTACCTGTGCAAGATCGGCGTTGAAGTGTGCGACGGCGTGGTCATCCACTCCCTGGTGGGCGCGCTCAAGCCCGGCGACATCCCGGCCGAAGTCCGCGTCGACGCCATCAACACCCTGGTCGAGCACTACTTCGTGAAGAAGAACGTGATCCAGGCCGGCTACCCCCTGGACATGCGTTACGCCGGTCCCCGCGAGGCCCTGCTGCACGCCCTGTTCCGTCAGAACTACGGCATGAGCGACCTGCTCGTCGGCCGTGACCACGCCGGCGTTGGCGACTTCTACGGCATGTTCGAGGCCCAGGAGATCTTCGAGAAGATCCCGGTCACCGGCAACCCCGCCAAGGACCTGCTGACCCAGGCCATGAAGATCGACTGGACCTTCTACTGCGTGAAGTGCGACGGCATGGCCTCCCTGCGCACCTGCCCCCACTCCAAGGAAGACCGCGTCATCCTCTCCGGCACCAAGCTGCGCAAGCTGCTGTCCGAGGGCGGCGACGTGCCCGACCACTTCGGCCGCGAGGAGTGCCTGGTCATCCTGCGCAAGTACTACGCCGGCCTGACCGAGAAGGTCGAAGTCAAGATGCAGAAGGCCGCTTCCGGCTCCGCCATGTAATTGACCGACCACTGTTTACGGCTTCATGGGGGCGTCCTTCGGGGCGCCCCCTTTTTCGTCGTCCGTTCCCCAGGCCCTTGCCAGAAGCCGTTCGCCCCTGATATGGGGCCCTTATGGGACAGATACTCGTCACCGGCGGAGCCGGATACATCGGGGCGCACACGGTGAAGCGGCTCGCCGGCGCCGGGCTGGAGACCGTGGTGGTGGACAACCTGTCCACCGGACACCGCGATTTCGCGCGCTGGGGCGCCTTCATCCAGGGCGACGTGGGCGACGCCGAGACCCTGGACATGGTCTTCGGCACCCGGAAGATCGACGCCGTGGTGCATTTCGCCGCGGCCAGCCAGGTGGGCGAGAGCGTCACCAACCCCCTCTTCTACTATCAGAACAACGTCCAGGGCGCGCTGACCCTGCTTGCGGCCATGCGCCGCCACGGGGTGGACACCCTGGTGTTCTCCTCCACCTGCGCGGTGTACGGCCCGCCCTTTGACAGCCTGCTCACCGAGGACCACGCCATCGGCCCCATCTCGCCCTATGCGCACACCAAGCGCATGATCGAGCAGATCCTGGCGGACTGCTCCCGCGCCTATGGCCTGAAGGCCCTGTGCCTGCGCTACTTCAACGCCGCCGGGGCCGACCCCGAGGGCGAGGTGGGCGAGCGCCACCTGCCGGAGACCCACCTCATCCCCCTGGTGCTCCAGACGGCCCTGGGCCAACGGGAGTGCGTGAACATCCTGGGCGACGACTATCCCACGCCCGACGGCACGGCCATCCGCGACTACATCCACGTGCAGGACCTGGCCGCCGCCCATGCCCTGGCTTTGGAGCACCTGCGCTCGGGCGGGGCCTCCGGGGCCTTCAACCTGGGCAACGGGCTGGGCCATTCCGTGCGCCAGGTGGTGGAGGCGGCCCGCTCGGTCACGGGCCTGGACATCCCGGTGCGCCTGGCCCCGCGCCGCGCCGGAGACTCGCCCCGGCTGGTGGGCGACGCCGCGCGCGCCCGCGCCGTCCTGGGCTGGCGGCCGGAGTTCTCGGACATCCGCGAGATCATCAGCACGGCCTGGAACTGGCACCGGCAAGAGCCCCACGGGCCGCCGCCGCTGTAGACGGCCCGCGCGCCCGGGCCTTTGACTTTTCCCCCCAGGCGGGTATGCTTGAAGGGCCAGACACACCTCCACAGGGGGCGACCCATGCTTGTACGCGATTGGATGACCAGAAATGTCACCACCCTGGGGTTGAAGACCACGGTCGTTGACGCTGCGGAGATCATGCGCTCCAAGAAGATCCGGCAGTTCCCGGTCATCGACGAGCACGGCGTGCTGGCGGGCATCGTCTCCGACCGCGACATCCGCGACGCCATGCCCTCCAAATACCTCCCCGGCGACATGGCCACCGGCGGCAGCCTGAACAACCTGCGCGCCACGGACATCATGACCCCGGAGCCGCTCACCGTCACGCCCACCACCCCCATGGACATCGTGGCCAGCATCCTGCAGCGCCACAAGTTCGGCGGCCTGCCCGTGGTGGATGCCCTGGGGCGGCTGGTGGGCATCGTCACCGTGGCGGACGTGCTGCGCTTCCTCTGCTCGGCCTCGGGCGTGGGCGGCGGCGGCCCGCAGATCGCCTTCCGGCTCGACACCCGTCCCGGCTCCCTGTCCGCGCTGCTGGCGGACATCCGCGCCGAGGGCGTCCGCTACGCCTCGGTGTTCACCTCCCTGGACCAGGCCGACCCAGGCTTCCGGCACGCCTTCGTGCGCCTGGGGCACATGGGCGAGCACACGGTGCAGAGCCTGTTGGCCAATCTGGGCTCGCGCTACGCCGTGCTGTTCCATGTGGAGGACGGGCGGACCACGCTCATGGACGACTAGCCTGGCGTTTTTCGCGCGCACGGCCCGGCCGGGAGATCTCCCGGCCGGGCCGTGCGCGTTTGCGGCCTGTAAGCTCGCGCTATTCGATGGTCGCCCGCACGCGCTTGTACACCTCGGGCCGGTAGCCCGGCTCGTTTCTCCGGATCTTGATCTGGATGTCCGCCTCGCCCGCGCCCGTGGCCAGGAACTGATAGAGCACGCGGCCCCCGGCCTGGGGCGTGATGCCCTCCAGGCGCAGCAGGGCCGGGTCAAAGGACGTGCCTGCGAAGGCGTAGCCGCTCAGGGCCGGGTCGCGCATGTCCAGGGTCAGGGTGCGGCCCTTGGGCAGGGTGGCCGCGTGGTCCTGCTCGCCGTCCAGGGTCAGGGCCGCGTCGCCGCTGCCGCCGAGCATCCTGGGCAGGCTGAGGCAGCCGGGCAGCAGGCCGGACGCAAGGCACAGGGCCAGGGCGGCGGAATGGAGCAGGCGTCGGGTCATGGCGGCCTCCCAGGTGGTATGCAGGCGCTGTACCCCGCCGCCAGGCCGCCTGGCAACCTGGGCGCAGGACAAAAAAGAGGGGCCGGTGGCCGGCCCCAGGGGGGGAGAGGAGTGGAGGAAGCGAAGCGGTGAGAAGGTGTTCGTCGCGGAAATGCTTGGGCTCAGTTGGGGGAGAGCAGTTCCCTCTCCAGCCATTGGCGGACTTCTTCGGTGGGCGGGTACACGCCCTTGAGGTGGCCCACGGACTCCAGGAACTTCTCGCCCAGGGGCTCCGGCAGGTCCAGCTGCGCCAGCTCCAGGGCCTCCTCGGAGTTGCGCCGCACCAGGATGGCCCGGGGGGTCTTGTCCCAGGTGTAGACCACGAAATAGTTGCAGAAATCAGACTTGGAGCGCACTGGCTGGTGCTGCGCGTGCCAGGAATTGTTGCCCCACTCCAGGTACAGGGTCACTGCGTCCCAGGGGGTCATGCTCCAGTCGATCTCAAGGTTGCGGTATTCACGAAGGCTGCCCATGGTTCCTCCTTGGCTGTGAGCAAATAGTAATCCTTCCTGTTTTAATGTCAACCGAATTGGACCGGATTCCGAAAAATATTTCCTCAGGCCGCCTGACGTGTTAGCCTCTCCAGATGGCGCAAAGCGGGTTTGACCCCCGCAGCGGGTTGTGCCAGGAAGTTCTGGCGCGGAATTCACCCTGTCAA
This sequence comes from Pseudomonadota bacterium, assembly GCA_018822105.1. Taxonomy (GTDB): domain Bacteria; phylum Desulfobacterota; class Desulfovibrionia; order Desulfovibrionales; family Desulfovibrionaceae; genus Humidesulfovibrio. The sequence continues at coordinate 1,712 of JAHJLB010000059.1, read as the reverse complement.
CGCGAGGTGTGTGCATGCAGATGACCGACATCCTGTCCAAGGAGGCCTGGCAGGCCCTGGAGCAGGAGATTTTTGAGCGTTTCGGGCTCAACGCCCGCGTGTACGACGACAAGGGCTTCACCTTCACCGGGCACACCACCTGGGTGAACCGCCTCTGCCCGGCCATCAAGGCCAGGCCCCAGGGGGTTTCGGCCATCTGCTCCGTGGCGCACCAGGCCATGGCCGCCGAGGCGCGGGCCTCGGGCGCGCCCGTGGTGGCGGAATGCGACGCCGGGCTGCTCAAGATCTGCGTGCCGGTCATGGCCCGCGGCGAGCTGGTCGGGGTGGTGGGCGGCTGCGGCCGGCTCCTCGACGCGGGCGAGGTGGACTCGTTCCTGGTCGAGAAGTCCGCCGGCATCGCCGGGGACGAGGTGGAGGCGCTGGCGTCCGGGATTCCGGCCATGACCGGGGCCGAGGCCGAGGCCGTGGCCGAGGAGCTGCGCCAGCGCGTGGCCCGGCACGTGGACGCCGCCCTGGCCGCCAAGGGCTAGGTCCCCATGCCGCGCATCTTCACCCGCGAGATCACCGTGGCCGAGGGCGACATCGACATCCAGGGCCACGTGAACAACCTGCGCTACCTCAAGTGGATGCAGGACGTGGCCGTGGCGCATTCCACGGCCCAGGGCTGGAGCATGCAGCGCTACGCGGAGGCGGGCATGGGCTGGGTGGTGCGCACGCACACCATCACCTACAAGCGCCCGGCGTTTTTGGGCGAGGCGATCACCGCCTGCACCTGGATCGCGGGGTTCAGCCCGCGCATGAGCCCGCGCAAGTACCTGTTCTGGCGCGCGGCGGACAAATGCGTCCTGGCCGAGGCCGAGACCATGTGGGTCTTTGTGGACCTCGCCACCGGCCGCCCCACAAAAGTGCCCGACGAGCTCAGGAACGCCTTTGAGATCGTGGAGGACGAGGGCGAGGTGAAGCGGCTGCTGGAGGGGGAGGGGCGTTGACTCCCACCCCGCCTCCGGTGCACAACCACCCCACCATGAGCACCGACACCTCTTCACTCCCCATCGGCGTCTTCGACTCCGGCGTGGGCGGCCTCACCGTCCTGCGCGAGCTGCGCCGCGCCTTGCCGAACGAGAATTTCCTCTACCTGGGCGACACCGCGCGCCTGCCCTACGGCACCAAGAGCGGGGCCACGGTGGCGCGCTATGCCCTGCAGACCACCCGCGTGCTGGTGGACATCGGGGTGAAGCTGCTCGTGGTGGCCTGCAACACCGCCTCCTCCGTGGCCATGCCCGGTTTGAGTGAGGCCTACCCCGGCCTGCCGGTCACCGGGGTCATCGAGCCCGGCGCCGCCGCCGCCTGCCAGGCCGCCCCCCGGGGCCGCATCGCGGTCATCGCCACGGGCGGCACCGTGCGCGGCGCGGCCTACCAGGCGGCCATCCTGCGCCGCAGGCCCGAGGCCACCATCGCCACCCGGCCAGCGCAGCTCTTCGTCTCCCTGGCCGAGGAGGGCTGGACCGACGGCCAGATCGTCACGGACATCGCCCGGCGCTACCTGGAGCCCCTCATGGCCGAGTTCCCCGAGGGCGGCCCGGACTGCCTGGTGCTCGGCTGCACGCACTTCCCGGTGCTGGCCCGGGCCATCCGCTCCGTGCTGCCCCAGGGCGTCTGCCTCATCGACTCCGCCGAGACCACGGCCCGCTGCGTGGCCGAGGAGCTGGGCG
>JAHJLB010000058.1 GCA_018822105.1 Pseudomonadota bacterium | reverse complement strand
GTACAGCCATAAGTCCGGAAACCTGACCGGACCTGACGGCGCTCACCTGGGGACGGGCTACGCCGGGCAAAAGGAAGGGAAAAACAACACGAACGCCGAGGGCATCAAGGGCGTGGGGCCGATTCCGCAAGGCAATTGGCGGATGGAGGAGGTCAAAACCAACAAATGGCCCGAACCATCGTACAAGCTGACGCCCGACGACGAGACTCGAAAGCGTGTCGAGGCGTTAGGCCGTGACCCGGACAGCTTCTACATCCATGCGCAGGCTCGGGATGAGGCCAGAAGGGGTCGAGGCGATTCGGAGGGCTGTATTGCTCTGGGGAAGAATGATCGCGTTGCTTTGGGTAAGTTTGAGGGGAGGTGGTTACGTGTGGAAAGGTAATCTCACCATCTGCCATCTGCTTGCTGTCCTCTGCGCCCTCGTCCTGGGCGGGGCGACTTGCGCGGCAGGCTCATATGTCCACTTCTACGATGGAGAATATCTGCTCTCGACTCCGGCAACAAAAGGCCGCACGCACGACAGGCTTCCTCCAACAGAAGGCAAGGCTCTTCTGGAGCGGCTGCTCAAGCCCGGGCACATGATCCTCACGGGCCTGGGCGCGGATGGGCAGGGCGTCCTGCGCGTAGGCGACGACACAAGACAGTCGCTCCATACCTTGTTGGGCGCGGCAGCGCGCCTTCCCGATTGGCGTAAGTCCCTTTACAACCTCGGGTTCGTCTCAAACCAGCCGGGCGACAGCACGGTCGTTGTGGTCCAACTGGGCGTGCCCGATCTTGAACCTCCAGATCATGTTACCGGCGTCCTGATCTGCTTCAGCCCCTCGGTGCTTCCCAAGGAGTACCGTCCATACCTCAAGCGTTTTGTTCCCTCCCAGGGCATCCACGCCGGACTGGCCACCCAGAGCGGCCTGAAGCTTGGTATGACGCGCGCCGAGGTGGAGGCAGTATTGGGCAAGCCCTTGTGGAAAACGAAGGACGCGTATGAGTATGGCGCGCTCGGGGACATTCAGTTTACCCCCGAGTTCCTCATCACCCGCTGGAACTGGCCCAAGGACGTGCAGGCCAAGCCCGGAGGCATCCAGCACTCCATGGACGTCTGGTTTGTCGGCGGTCGGGTGAGCGCGTTCCACGTGTGGAAGCTGTACGACATGTAGTCCGGCCTTCAAGGCATCCTCCTGGCCGACAACGGGAATTCCAGGACTGATGCGGGGGGCGGGCTCTCGGGCGGGTACGAGCGCGTGGTCTACCGCCGGGCTACGCGCGGCAGCGTCAAGACCACTCGGTAGGCCCAGCGCAGGGGCTCCGCCCCTGGACCCCGCCAAAAAGAACAAATAGCATACTCTTGATCTGATCTACCCGGAAACACACTGCGCACACTGTAATGGCATAGGTTTCGACAAGGCTTGTGTCCATTCTTCCTCTTTGATATCGCTCCCGATATCTGGAGGTGTACATGCGCGTAGCCGGTCTTCTGCTTGCCACCCTGTGCTTCGTCTCCCTCCTTGCCGGCGTTGCCCACGCCGAACGCCGCGTGGCCCTGGTCATCGGCAACGGGGCGTACCCCACTGCCCCGCTCAAGAACCCAGTCAACGACGCCCGGGACATGGCGAACGCCCTGAAGAGCCTGGGCTTCGAGGTCATAGCGCGCGAGAACGCCGGGCTGCGCCAGATGGAGGACGCCCTGGACGAGTTCTGGAAGAGCCTCAAACGAGGCGGAACCGGGCTTTTCTTTTTTGCTGGACACGGACTACAGGTGAAGGGAGTCAACTACCTCGTGCCCGTGGATGCGCGCATTAGCGTGGAGCAGGACGTGAAGAGCCTGTGCCTGGACGCGGGCCGCGTGCTGGGCCGCATGGAGAACGCGGGCAACGGCCTGAATATCGTGCTGCTCGACGCCTGCCGCAACAATCCCTTCGCCCGCTCCTGGCGCAGTGCGGATTCCGGCCTGGCCAAGATGGACGCGCCCACGGGCACGCTCATTGGCTATGCCACGGCCCCGGACAGCGTGGCGGCGGACGGTAGCGGCCGCAACGGCGTCTATACCCAGCACTTGCTGCGCGAGATGCGCGTGCCCGGCCAGACCATCGAAAACGCCATGAAAAAGGTGCGCATCGGCGTGCTGAACGACACGGGCAGGAAGCAGACCCCCTGGGAGTCGTCGAGCCTCACCGGCGACTTCTACTTCAACCAGCAGGGCGCGCCGGCGGAGCCAATGGCGCCAATGCAGGCGGTTCCTTCAAAGTTTGACGTTAAGGCCGAGGAAAAGCGTTTGGCCGACGAGGCAGCGCGTCTCAAGCTGGAAAAGGAGGAACTGGCGCAGATGCAGGCCATCCAGGCCAAGAAGGGCCGCCTGGAGGCTGAGCGCTTACAGGTGGAGCAGGCGAAACTGCTTGCCATGGCCCCTCGTCCCAAGCAAACTCCGCAAGTCGCACCCGGGGCATCTTCTAACGCCCATGCGGCGCAGTTTGCTCAACTCGCCAGGGCCGGGATGCCTGATGCTCGCACCTACTTCGAACGCGTCGTGCAGGGTGATCCCGCGGACGTCGACGCGCGCGCCGGATTGGTGGTCGCCCTCGTATTCTCCGGAAAGGACGCCGACGCTAGATATCAGGCAAGGCGGCTTTCAGAGTCAAATATCCAGACAGCCAACGTGCGCCTCGCGAGAGGACTTTTGCTGGGGCTGGAGGGTGGCCAGGATGCGGCCTACCAGTTCAGCCGGGCGGCAGACGAAGGCGTCGACAAGGCATTGCTTGCTCTGTGCCAGGCCACAGTGCAACTCAAACGTCGTCAGTACGACCAAGTTGAGGCTTCTTTGCGCGGCTATCAGTCACTTGTGCAGGAATCCGAACGAGGAAGCTACGCGGGAGTACTGGTTGGCGGGCTCGAGCTGAAGGCCCGGCTTGCAGGCGTGTATTCCGTCCGCTGGGAGTCCGGCAGATTCATGGGTTGCGGGTCAAACAAGTTTCTGGTCAGGTTCTTCCTTACGGATGGCGTGCTTGGGGCCACGCACTCTGGCCAGTTCAACTGCGACAAAAACGTGGTAGGTGTCAGCGGAGTCAGGCTTAATGGGGCCACCCTCCACTTTGTGATAGAAACCCCCGGATTATTCGCGCAGTGCAATTTCAAAATGACTGCGGATATATCCAGAGGGATGGATGAAGCGCCCGGCACCTGGGAGGCCTGTGTTGTAGGTACGGACCCTATCACCCTGGTGCGCGAGCCGGATCAAAACCGTCTGTCGCCTCAGGGGAAGGAGTGAACAGCCACCTTTCTCCCCCTGGAACTTTTCGCAGAGAAGTGTTGCGTAGCCTCGTGTCCCATCCGGGCGGATCTCCCCAGGACGTGCAAGCGTTTTTTGAGCCGCAGCCCCTCACGTCTTCCGTGCGCACGCTTATTCGTCGTTCCCTCACCGCAGTGGCGCAACAAGCGAGAGCTGCCCGGCCTGCCACCCACCGTGGAGGCCGGGCCGCTTCGCCCGCCCGTCTTGACAGAACGGCCCCCCCAGGCGAATATCCTTTCTCGCGCCTGCCTGCCGGGTCTAGCCCTGTGCCGCGCCAGCGCCAGTTGTTTTCCCGGAGGTCCCGCCATGTCCACGCACGACGCCCCCAAGGACGACTTCGCCACCGCGCCCGACTGTTCCGCCGGGCCCTCCCGCGACCTGGCCCGCGAGGCCGAGCGCGCGCGCATGATCATCGAGACCCTGCCCTACATCCGCGAGTTCGCCGGGCAGACCGTGGTCATCAAGTACGGCGGCAACGCCATGGTCGACGAGGCCCTGAAACAGAGCTTCGCCCGCAGCGTGGTGCTGCTCAAGTACGTGGGCGTCAATCCCATCATCGTGCACGGCGGCGGCCCGCAGATCGGCAAGATGCTCAAGGCCCTGAACATCGAAAGCCACTTCCGCCAGGGCCTGCGGGTCACCGACGACGCCACCATGGACGTGGTGGAGATGGTCCTGGTGGGCAAGGTCAACAAGGAGATCGTGAACCTGCTGAACCTGGCCGGGGGCCGCGCCGTGGGCCTGTCCGGCAAGGACGGCATGCTCATCCGCGCCGAGAAGAAGGAGCTGGCCATCGAAAGCAAGGACGCCCCGCCGGAGATCATCGACCTGGGCATGGTCGGCGAGGTGGTCAGCATCGAGACCGGCGTGCTGAAGTCGCTCATGAACGAGGGCTTCATCCCGGTCATCGCCCCCGTGGGCGTGGACGACCTGGGCCGCACCTACAACATCAACGCCGACTCCGTGGCCGGGGCCGTGGCCGCGGCCATCCGCGCCAAGCGCCTGCACCTCTTGACCGACGTGCCCGGCGTGCTGGACCGCGACAGGAAGCTCATCCCCTCCCTGACCAGCACCAAGGCCTTCGAGGCCATCGAGAAGGGCGTTGTGGTGGGCGGCATGATCCCCAAGCTGCAATGCTGCCTGGAGGCCATCCTGGGCGGGGTGGAGAAGGTCCACATCATCGACGGGCGCGTGGAGAACTGCGTGCTGCTCGAAATGTTCACCGCCTGCGGCATCGGCACCGAAATCACCCGCTAGCGCGGCAACAGCAAGGAGTCCTTCATGCGCGCCATCGCCGTCATCGGCTACAAGAAGTCCGGCAAGACCACCCTGGCCCTGGAGCTGGCCCAGGCCCTGAGAAAGATGGGCCTCACGGTCACCCTGGCCAAGCACTCGCACCACGGCTTCGACGAAAAGGCCGAGACCGACACCGCGCGCTTCCGCGAAAACGCCGACATGGTCCTTGGGTTCTCGCCCGGCGGCAGCTTCGTGTCCTGGCCCGGCGAGCGCCCCCTGGCCGACCTCGTGCCCCTGGTGGGCACGGACATCCTGGTGCTGGAGGGCGGCAAGACCCTGGGCGTCATGCCGCGCATCATCATCGCCCCGGACGAGACCACAGCCAACGACCTGGACCCGGAGCTGGCCCTGGCCGCCTATGGCGACGTCGTCCTGGAGGGCATCCTGGCCACCCGCGACATCAACGGCCTGGCGCGCATCGCCGCCAATGCGGGCTTCCTGCTGCCGGGGCTGGACTGCGGCGGCTGCGGCCGCGAGAACTGCCGCGCCCTGGCCGCGGACATCGTGGCCGGAGACGCCAGCGAGGCCGACTGCGTGGCCCAGAACGGCGAGCTCAAGATCAGCATCAACGGCCAGCCCCTGGCCCTCAACCCCTTCATCGAGCGCATGCTGCGCGGAGGCATCCTGGGCATGCTGCGCGAGCTCAAGGGCTTTGGCCCCGGCCCGGTGGACATCCGCCTGGGCTGAGCCACCCATGAGCGCACCTGGCAAGACCTTGGACGGGCACGGCTTTCTGAACGTGCTGAGCCGCGCGGAGTTCTGCGCCCTGCTCGGATCCTTCGCGCCCCTGCCGGCCCAGGACGTGGAGCTGGCCGCCGGGCCGGCCGCCGTTTTGGGCCGGGTGCTGGCGCGGGACGTCCTGGCGCCCGAGGACCTGCCGGCCACGGCCCGGGCCTGCATGGACGGCTACGCCCTCAGGGCCGGCGATGTGTTCGGCGCCACCGAGACCAACCCGGCCTACGTGGACTGCGTGGCCGACCTCTCCATCGACTGGGCCGCCGCCGGCGGCCTGGACGTGCGCCTGGCCCCCGGCCAGGCCGCGCGCATCCCCACGGGCGGAAGCCTGCCGCAAGGGGCCGACGCCGTGGTCATGGTGGAGCACACCGGACAGCTCGGCGCAAGGCAGCCTGAAGCCGTTGAGACCATCGAGGTGCGCAGGAGCGCCGCGCCAAGCGAGAACGTCATGCTCCCCGGCGAGGACGTGGCCAGGGGAGCCATCGCCCTGCCCCGGGGGCGCACCCTGCGCGCCCAGGACGTGGGCCTGCTCGCCGCCCTGGGCATCTCCGGCGTCAGCCTGGGCCAAAGGCCCCGCGTGGGCGTGCTCTCCACCGGCGACGAACTGGTGCCGGCCCACGCCAGCCCGCGCCCCGGCCAGATCCGCGACGTGAACTCGGCCGCCCTGTGCTGCCTGGCCGCCGAGGCCGGGGCCGAGGTCCTGGCCCTGGGCATCATCCCCGACGACCTGCCGCGGCTGACCCGCGCCCTGGCCGAGGCCCTGGCGGCCTGCGACGTGCTGCTGCTCTCCGGGGGCAGCTCCCTGGGCGCGCGCGACCACACGGGCGCCGCCATGCTGGCCCAGGCAAACGCGGAAATCCTGGCCCACGGCATCGCCATGAGCCCCGGCAAGCCCACCATACTGGCGCGGGTCGGGCGCAAGGCCATCCTCGGCCTGCCAGGACAGGTGACCTCGGCCCAGGTGGTCATGGCCGTGCTCATCCAGCCCTTTCTGCGGCACCTGGCGGGGGATGCGTCCGCCCTTGCCGGCGCGCCGCCGCCCTTCGTGGCCGAGCTGGCGCGCAACATCGCCAGCCGCCCGGGGCGCGAGGACTTCGTGCGCGTGCGCCTGGAGGCCCGGCCCGGGCTGCCGCCTTTGGCCCACCCGGTGCTCGGCAAGTCCGGGCTGCTGAAGACCCTGCTGGGCGCCGACGGGCTCGTCGCCATACCCGCCAACGCCGAGGGGCTGTACAAGGGCGTTCTTGCGCCGGTGCTCATGCTGTAGGCCTTCTGCCCGGCGGCGCGTCCCTTGACTGCGGGGCCGCGCAGTCCTACTTTCCACCCCTGCCCGCCGCTCCATGTCTCGGAACCGGGCCGCCCCAGACCTGAAACGAGGACCGCCATGCCCCAGAAGCAGCTCACCGCACCGGACATCCTGGCCGCCAAGGGCCAGCGCAGGCTCGCCGTGCTCACGGCCTACGACTACCCCACCGGCCTGCTGGCGGATGAGGCCGGGGCCGACGTCATCCTCGTGGGCGACAGCCTGGGCATGGTCTGCCTGGGCCTGCCGGACACCCTGGGCGTGACCATGGCCGACATGCTGCACCACACGAAGGCCGCGGCCCGGGCCGTCAAGAAGGCCCTGCTGGTGGCCGACATGCCCTTCTTGTCCTACCAGACCGGCATCGAGACCGCCGTGGCCAATGCCGGGCGCTTCATCCAGGAGTCCGGCGCGCGCGCCGTGAAGGTGGAGGGCGGGGCCGAGTTCGCGCCGCACATCCGGGCCATGCTCTCCGCAGGCATCCCGGTCATGGGCCATTTGGGGCTGACCCCGCAGCAGATGGCCCGCCTGGGCGGGTTCAAGGCCCAGGGCAAGACCGCCCGGGCCGCGCAGAAGCTCCTGGAGGACGCGCGCGCCCTGGCCGAGGCCGGGTGCTTCAGCCTGGTGCTGGAGGCCGTGCCCGCCGAGGTGGCCGCGCGCATCACGGCCGAGGTGGAGATCCCCACCATCGGCATCGGGGCCGGGCCCGACTGCGACGGCCAGGTGCTGGTGTTCCACGACATCCTGGGCCTGTGCCCGGGCCTTAGGCCCAGCTTCGTCAAGCGCTACGCCGACCTCTGGACCCCGGCCCGCGAGGCCTTGAGCGCCTACTGCGCCGAGGTGCGCGGGGGGGCGTTCCCGGCCGAGGCCCAGACCCGGCGCATGGACCCGGAGGAGCTCAAGGAGTTCACCCGTGGCAGGGAATACGGGGACGCCTGAGCCCGTCCATGCCCATGCACGCCGCTTCCGAAACCCTCACCCTGGGCGTCCTCTGGCACGGACTGGCCGTGCCCCTGTCGCGCCTGCTGCTGTCCGTCAGCGTGGGGCTGTTCGTGGGCACCCTCATCGAGGCCCTGCAATGGACCCGCGCCGTGGCCAAAATCGCCCAGCCCCTGGTGCGCCTGGGACGGCTCAAGGACGTGGCCGGGGCCAGCTTCTCCCTGGCCTTCTTCTCCGGCGCGGCGGCCAACGCCATGCTGGCCGAGGCCCACGAGAAGGGCGAGATGAGCCGCCGCGAGGTCATCCTCTCGAACCTCTTCAACAGCCTGCCCACCTACTTTCTGCACCTGCCCACCCTGTTCTTCATCGCCGCGCCCTTCATCGGCCCGGCCGCCGGGCTGTACGTGGGCCTGACCATCGGCGCGGCGCTTTTGCGCACCCTGGGCATCGTGCTTCTGGGGCGGCTGACCCTGCCGCCCCTGCCCGAGGGCTGCGTGGCCTGCCTGCTGGCCGAGGACCAGAAATGGGACTGGCGCGCGGCCCTGGCCAAGACCTGGAAGCGCTTCCAGCGCCGCCTGCCGCGCATGGTCTCCTACACCATCCCCATCTACGTGGCCTTCTTCTTCCTCAAGCGCTGGGGCGCCTTCGACGTCATGGAGGCCTACATGGCCGAGCATGTCTCCTTCCTGTCCTGGCTGCCGCCCCAGGCCATGGGCATCATCGGCTTCCACATGGCCGCGGAGACCACCGCCGGCTACGCCGCAGCCGGAGCCCTGGTCCAGACCGGCGGGCTGACCCTCAAGGAGCTGGTGCTGGCGCTGCTGGTGGGCAACATCTTGTCCTCGCCGGTGCGCGCGGTGCGCCACCAGTTCCCCTACTACGCGGGCATCTTCAAGCCCGGCCTGGCGCTGAACCTGATCATCAGCAACCAGGCCCTGCGCGCGACGAGCATCGCCCTGGTGACCCTGGCCTACGCCCTCTGGGGCTGAGCCGGCCCATCCCCCCTGCCGCGGCCGGCCTTTGGCCAGCGCCCTTGACCCGCCGCGCCCCGCGGAGCCGGGCGGCCGCTTCACGCCCTGCGCCCCGGCCGGAGCCCGGCCTTTGCAGAGGCAAGCCCCACAGAGCCGACTTTTTCTGCCCGCTCAAGCGGATTTTGTGTTGACCAACACATTGGTTGGTATAGCATACACCCAGACTCTTCCTTCCGGAGGCCACCCGTGGCGAACAACATCTCCGATGACTCCGAGTATTTCCGGGGCCTTCTGGGCGCCGCCCCGGTGCAGGGCGCCGACCTGTTCCAGGCCGTGTGCTGCATCTCCAAGGCCATGGACTCCCTGTCCCCGGTGCTGGCCAACCACCACCTCCGCGTCTGCTACATCGCCGCGCGCATCGCGCTCGAGCTGGACCTGCCCCAGCTGGAGCAGGAGGACATCGCCCTGGCCGCGCTGCTCCACGATGTGGGTGGCCTGACACGGCAGAGCAGGATCGAGACCCTGGAGTTCGACGCCCCGGGCAACGGCCACCACGAGTACGGCTACAAGCTGCTCTCCATGTGGGACGATCTGGGCCGCGCGGCGGAGCTGGTGCGCCACCACCACGTCCCCTACGCCAGGCGGCCCGGGCAGCCCATGGGCTGCCACATCCTGCACCTGGCCGACCGCGCCGACGTGCTCCTGGACAGGAAGATCTACGCCCTGGCCCAGGCCGGAGCCGTCCACGACGCGATCCTCCGCGAATCCGGCGCCATGTTCCACCCCGAGGCCGTCAAGGCCTTTCAGGCGCTGTCCAGGCAGGAGAGCTTCTGGCTGGACATCGGCTCCCCGGACCTCCTGAGCATCCTGAGGATGGTCTGCGCCCAGGACACCCTGCGCTGCAGGCAGGGCAGCGAGATGGACCGCCTGCTGGACTTCTCCAAGCTGGTCACGCACATCATCGACTTCCGCTCCCGATTCACGGCCACCCACTCCAGCGGCGTGGCCGCCACCGCCATGAAGCTGGCCCAGCTGGCGGGCTTCAGCGCCTCCGACGCGCAGCTCATGCAGGTGGCCGGGTATCTGCACGACCTCGGGAAGATCGCCGTGCCCGTCGAGCTGCTGGAAGTGCCGCGCCCGTTGACCACGGAGGAGATGGACCGCGTGCGTTTCCACCCCTACATGACGTACCGGATCCTCCAGACCGTGCCCCAGCTGGAGCGGGTGAGCGGCTGGGCGGCCTTCCACCACGAACGGCCCAACGGCAAGGGCTACCCCTTCCACATGGCGGGGCAGGCCCTGTCGGATGGCGCCAAGGTCATGGCCGTGGCCGACGTGTTCACGGCCATCACCGAGGACCGGCCCTACCGCGCGGGCATGCAGCCGGAGAAGGCCGAGGCGGTCATGAAGTCCATGGCCGACTCCGGGCAGCTGGACGGCGGGCATGTGGAGCTGCTCTTGGGCAGCTACGACCAGGTCAACCAGGCCAGATACGCGGAGCAGATATCCGCCCTGAACGCCTACAACGACTTCTACACGCTGTGACGTTTGCCATTTACAAAGACGCCCATGGACTGCCCGCAGTGGAGCGAAGACGACAGCGTCGGCATTGCGGCCATTGACCGGCAGCACAGGCATTTGTTCAACCTGGCCAACGAATTCGACAGTCATTATTCCGACTCGCTCGGGTTTCGGAACGGCCCTGAGGGGGAAAGCCGCCTCAATCTGCACATCCTGCTCACGAACCTGCGGCGCTATTTCCTGGCACATTTCAGCATGGAGGAGGAGCTGCAGATACGCCGCAGGTACAAGAACTTCATCGAGCACAAGAACGAGCACGACAAGTTCATCACCGGGCATTTGCTGGTGGCCAAGGAGCTGCATGCCTTCCTCCTCGATTGGACCGTGCAGCACACGACGGAGACAGACATACAATACGCCCCGGCGGTGGCGCAGTCCTTCGATGAAGACGGAAAGCCGCGCCAGGGGCTGACCAGTGTGGACGACGCCTTCCCAGCCTTCCCCAGATGGCTTTCGACCGGCGGCCCTGCCCCCACCGGCCTTGACCTGTGCTGGCGGTTTCTCTATTCATTGGTGAGCTTGCACACATCCTCCCACCGCCAACCTTCGGAGGGACCATGACCCGCCGCGCCGCCAGCCTTTTCCCGACCCTCTTCCTTCTATGCGCCCTGGCCGCGCCCGCCCTGGCCGCGCCCGATCTGCCCACGCCGGCCCTGCCCGAGAACAGGCACGTGCTCAGCCAGCAGGCGCAGGACCTGCGCAAGACGGGCAACCTCGTGCCCTTCGCCCCGCCGCAGTCCGTGCTGGCCGCACTGTTCACGGCCGACGGCGGCACCCCGAAGGCCATCTACGGCCCGCTGCTGGCCTACGAGAAGACCCGCGACTGCCACACCGCCTGGCTCATCGAGGCCGGCGAACTGGCGCGCTTCGAGGCCCTGGCCGCCAAAAAGCCGGGGGCGCGCGGCGAGTTCCTCCTGACCCTGGAGGAGGACTGCGCGGGCAAGGTGACCCACTCCGTGTTCTCCGTCTCGCCCGGCAGCACCCCCGAGGCCTGGCTCTCCTGGCGCAGCAGCCACCACGGCCCCATGACCAAGGCGCACAGCTCCACCGTGCCCGGCCTGAAGAAGGCCGTGGCCGCTGGATTGGTGCTCATGGCCGAGCTGCGCGGCATCTCCGTCAACGGCCAGCCCGTGGCCGGGAACCTGGAGGACGTGCTGCGCGCCGAGGGCAGGATCACCCCGGTGTTCGACCTCCAGACAGGCCTGCGCCCAGGCAACTAGCCAATCCCGCGTTCCTGCCGCGGCCGACCAGAGCCGGCCGCGGCAGGGCCGCAGGCACCGGGATGACGGGGGCAGCGTGTGGCATTCTTGCGCTTGCTGCGCAATCTTTGCTCTCCCCTGCCCCACGCCCCGCGACGCCAATACACAATATTCATATATTCTGGCTCGTTGCATGTTGGCACGAGCTATGCTTCACTGCACCCGTCGCCACGAGGCGCAGGAAATGAATCGGCAATTGGCCCAATGGATTCCCGTCCCGCAACACCCAAAGACACTTTCGAGGAGTCTGCCCATGCTGAAGAAATTCGCCGCCGCCGCCCTGATGCTCGCCCTGGCCGTGCCCGCCCTGGCCCAGGGCCCCAATACCCCCGGCCTGGACAAGCGCGAAGCCAACATGGAGAAGCGCATCGAGCAGGGCAAGGCCTCCGGCGCCCTCAACGAGAAGGAGGCCGCGCGCCTGGAAAAGCGCAAGGCGAACCTGGAAAAGGCCGAAGAGAAGGCCAAGGCCGACGGCGTGGTGACCAAGCAGGAGCGCAAGCGCCTGAACAAGAAGGCCGACCGCCTGAGCCGGGACATCAAGCGCGAAAAGCACGACAAGCAGACCGCCCCCAGGCCCTAGCCCGGGCAGCGGCCTGAACGTTTTCCGCAGTTTCCAAACCCCAACCTGCGCACAGCCAAGGAGTCTTCCATGAAAAAGCTCATCCTCGCCGCCCTGATGCTTTCCCTGGCCATCCCCGCCTTCGCCTCCGAGCCCGCCAAGCCCGCCACCCCGGCCACCCCGGCCGTCGCCGCCGCACCGGCCAAGGCCCCGGTCAAGGCCGAAAAGGCCGAGAAAAAGGCCGTGAAGGGCAAGAAGGCCAAGAAGACCGAGGACAAGAGGACCGAGCCCGGGCAGTAGCCCCAGGGCCTCCACCACTCCTCAGACGGCGCGGTTTCCTCCGGAATCGCGCCGTCTTGCGTTGCGCGTTGCCTGCGCCCGCATCCTGTGGCAGATTACGGCACCCTCCCGCCCCAAGGACGCCCCATGCCGAAACGACTGCTCTCCCGCCTGGCCGGCCCAACGCCCATCCTCGCCATGAACTGCCTGCTCGTGCTGCTCATGGCCCAGGGCTCCTGGGACATCCTGCGCAGCATCCAGGCCCTGCCCGAGCGCCAGCACGCCCTGGAGGAGATCCTGCAGGGCCTGAGCACCATCCTGGTGGCTTTCGGCGTGGTCCTGCAGGAGCGCGAGGCGCTGCTGACGTTTCTGAAGCTCTACCCGCACGGGCGGACCCCGCTGCAGGCCCGCGTGGACCATCATTGCAGCGGCTACGGCCTGTCGGTGATCCTGGTGGGCCTGTTCGTGGGGGTGGCGGTGTACCTCATCCGCATGCCGGACCTGGACATCGTGGACTTCGACCCGGCGCTCATCGTGCTGGGGACCCTGCTCTGCCTCGCGGGCGGCGCGCTCCTGGCCCGGCTGTCCTGGCTGCTCTGGCGCGAGCGCAAGCAGGCCTGAGCCCGGGCCTAGCCCTAAAGCCCCGGCAGGAGCCGCAGGAGCTCCCCGGCGTCCTCGGCCCAGCCCAGATCGCGCACGCCCACCCCGTCCAGGGCCTCCCCCGTCAGGCCCAGCACCAGCGCCGCCGCCCGCTCCAGGTGCGCCAGCTCCACGCGGACGGCGGGCCCGTGCACGTGCCCCAGGCGCATCCCCTGGGACATGCGGACCTCGTAGCTGCCGCGCGCCAGGGCCTCCTCCAGGAATTCCGCCTGGCGCAGCTGGACCTGCAGGGCCTGCCTGCGGCGGGCCAGGGCCGGCCTCGGCTCCAAAGGCAGGCCGCTGACGTCCAGAAACCCCGTGGCCCAGGCCACCAGGCCCGGCAGGTCGTCCGGGGCCGCGCCGCCCCCGCCAGAGCGCGCGCGCTCAAGCAGGGCGGCCAGGAAAAAGACGCGCTCCCGGGTCCAGTCCAGGCGGCTGTGGCGCAAAAGCGCCGCCAGCTCCGCGGCCTGCTGCGGCCCGCAGCGCCGGGCCAGAATGCCGCGCAGCTCGGCCGGGGCCGTGGCCTCGGGCCGCAGGCGGCGCACAAAGGCGCGCAGCCCCTGGTCCGTGGCCGCAAGCTCGGCCCTTGAACCGTCCGGCAAAAGCGCCAGCACCCGGCCAGAACCAGCGGCAAAATGCCGCGCCACGGCCTCGGCCAGCTCCCGCGCGCCCGCCCCGTCCAGGTCCGCCGCCGCCAGCGCGGGCTCCAGCGCGGCCAGGGTCCAGGGCCCGGGCGAGAGCAGCAACGCGGCCAGGGGCGCGTGCTCCGAGGTTTCGGGGTCCGTCGCCAGGCGGGCCAGGGCTGCGGCGGCAGCGCTCTCGCCCAGGGCCGCCAGCACCACGTCCAGGGTGGCGGCATCCTGCGGCAGCCCGTCCTCAAGGACGGCGGCGATCCTCTCCGCGAGGCCCCGCAGCGCGGCCTGCCTGTCTCCACCCTTGGCCATGCAGCCCCCCTTGCCGGCACCCACGCCATTTCTTCCCGGCGAAGCTATAGCCTGGGCCAATCCCACGACGCAAGCTTCCGGATGCCCTGGCCTCGCATCCGCTTATGTGCCATGCTTCCGGCACATACATTACACCCGCGCGGGACTTCCCGCGCATGACAGGAGTACTCGTGATCAAACGCGCCGCACCACTGCTCTGCCTGCTTGCCCTGACCGCCTGCGCCCCGCAGATCGCCATGCAGTCCATCCCCGTGTCCACGGATCCCGGCGGGGTCAACGTCGTGGTGGACGGCAAGGCCGCCTGCACCGCCCCCTGCGAGGTGAGCCTCGCCCGCAACCAGGACCACATCCTGACCTTGAGCAAGGACGGCTACCGCCAGCAGGACGTGCTCATCAAGCGCCAGTACCAGACCAACAAGGTCCTGCTGAACGCCATCAACCAGGGCGCGCAATCCACAAACTTCTTCAGGAACGGCTGGATGGGCGCCAACGCGGGCGTCATGTCCGTGAACAGCCAGGAGGACACCGGCGAGGCCTACGTGCTTTCGCCCTCCACCGTGAGCCTGCGCCTTGTGCCGGTGGGCGGCTTCCCGTCCAGGGCCACGGCCGGGCACGTGGAGCAGGCCCTGGCCGCGGCCTTCTCCCCCCTGGACATCATGGCCGCTGGCGACCAGCACATGCTGGAGGACGCCCTGGAGCGCAGCCGAACCGGAGAGACCACCGCCTGGAGCAATCCCCAAAGCGGGGCGTCCTTCTCCGTGGTGCCGGACTCCGCCACTGAAGGCGCCTCCGGCGATGTCGTGCGCTGGTTCACCCTCGGCGCGCGCCAGAACGGCCGCACCGCCTCCGGCCATTACCCGGCGCAACGCGTGGGCCGGGGCGAATGGACCGTGAGCCTGCCGGCCAGGCAGGCGCCCGCTGCGGCCGACAAGGGCGCGGAGGACATCACCCGGCGCGAGACCGTGCGCGCCCTGGGCGAGTCCACCTGGCCCAGCGTCGGCAAGAGCTGGGACGTGGGCTCCTCCGGCTCCACCCGCACCAGCGGCAGCACCACGGACTTCCCCGGCGGCAGCTCCACCAGCAGCACCACCTCCTCCACCAAGACCTCGGTCAGGGCAGGCGTGCACGCCGGACCCGGCGCATTCATCAGCGTCCTCGACGCGCTTATGGGCGCTGGCGACTAGCAGCCCGGCCCCCTTCCTCTTCAGCCAGGCGGGACGATTCCGGCGACAATGCCGGAATCGTTCGGCCCGGCGAAGCCCAGCCTGCAGATCCGCGTCAGGCCGGCGGCCTCAAGCATCCCCCGCACCTCGCCCCAGGAATAGGACTGCCCGCCCTTGGTGCCCAGCAGCATGTTCAGGGAAAACAGGGCCGGAAACTCCGGGCCGTCCTGGGCGCCGTTTTCGGGATCATTGAGCAGGAACTCATGCACGAGCAGCAGCCCGCCGGGCTTGAGCGACGCGGCGGCCCGGCGCACCAGGTCCGCAGCCATGCCCGGCGCCTCGCCGTGCAGAATCTGCGACAGCCAGGCCAGGTCGAAGCCGCCGGGCAGCCGG
The DNA here is from genome assembly GCA_018822105.1 of Pseudomonadota bacterium. Taxonomy (GTDB): domain Bacteria; phylum Desulfobacterota; class Desulfovibrionia; order Desulfovibrionales; family Desulfovibrionaceae; genus Humidesulfovibrio. Next base: position 26,332 of record JAHJLB010000058.1, on the reverse strand, counting down.
TCCGTGGAGTAGTCGCCGGGCTGGAACCGCACGCGCTCCGCAAGGCCGAAGCGGGCCACGGTGGCCTCGGCAAAGGGCCGGGTGGTGGGCAGGTCGAAGATGCAGGCCGCAAGGCCGGCATGCGCCAGGCAGAACTGGATGGCGTAGGTGCCGGGCCCGCCCCCCAGGTCCAGCAGCCGCGCGCGCCCGGCCATGCCCGGCAGGCCCGCCGCGGCGAGCAGGGCGTCGAGTTGCGCGGCCAGGCCCGGGGCGATGCCCATGGCGATGTTGAACATGCCCAGCAGAAAGTCCTCCCGGGCCGTGGGGCCGTCGCCCACGCCGGAACGGTTGGCCCGGCCCGAGCGCACGGACTCGTCCAGGCGGCCGAAGGAATCCACCAGATGGTGGTGGTGGCGGATGATGTGGCCCACGTAGCGCGGGCTTGAGCGCGCCAGGAACAGCCGCGCCTGCTCCGTGGCGGCGTAGGCCGCGCCCGTGCGCTCCAGCAGGCCCATGGCGCACAGGGCGCGCAGGAGCATTCCCAGGGCGCGGGGCTCGCAGCCAAGGGCTGGAGCCAGGGACTCCGGCGTGGCCGGGGCCTCGGCCAGGGGAGAGAACACGTCCAGCACCACCCCGGCGTGCAGGACGCAGGAGCGCCAGTAGCCTCCGGACAGGGCCAGGAGCGGCCCGGGAGACGGGTCGGGGCGTGGGGTTCCGGGGCTGGCGGGCTTCGGCTTGCTGGCAGCGGACATGGGGCCTCCAGGGGTTGGCGGGTTTGGGCATAAGCATAGCGTGGGCAGGCCGTGGGGGGCAAGCCCCATCCGGTGCCGAACGCCTGTTCCGCAAGACCCCAGATTTCCTGCCCGCGCCGAAATATTTTTCTCTTCGCTACGCAAAATTCAGCAAACCCACTGGACCCAGACGCAGATTTGCGCTACGTTTGAAATAGCCGTGAACAGACCATGTCGATGGACCACATTTGGTATGCATTATCTGAATCATCGGGGGGTTGGCGTATGAAGACACGGAGCAAGAAGATGTACACCGGCAAGGTCGAATTGCACAATGGCTGGGAGCTTCGGCCCTATGCCTATTTGACCAAGGACGGGACCTTCATTCCGGAGCTTTCCGCCCGAAAACACCACCCCGGCAGCGCCATCGACATCGTGACCATCGACATGGCCTGCGTCAGCAAGGATGACGCCTTTTCGGTGGCCCTGAAGCGGGGGCTCTGCCTCGTGGCCGTGGCCTAGCCCTATTCCGCATAACGCCAACGGGCGGCCTCTCCAGATCGGAGGGGCCGCCCGTTGACGTTCACAGGCACAGGGGCTTGCGCCTATTCGTCCTCGCCGCCGTTGACGCTCAGGGAATTGATGAGCGAGAGCAAAAGCCCCGGCTTGTCGTGCAGGTCGCTGGACTGCAGGAACATCATGCGCTGCCGGAAGCGGTTCTTGAGCGTCGCCAGGTAGGCCGCGCGGTTCTCCACGTTGTCCGGGTGGTAGGTGTCGTAATAGCCGGGCAGGATGGCCTCCACGCTCCCCCGGGTGGGGATCTGCGCCCCGGGCAGGAGGTCCAGGTTCTCCCACTCGAGCTGGTCGAGGAGGAGCGCGGTCTGGAGGGTGAGGGACGTGGCCAGCGGAATGCCGCGCAGGTCCAGGTCCGAGGACTTCCAGAACCCGCCGGAATTGAAGCAGTAGCCCACGGCGCCCTGGTGGAAGACCTTGTTGAAGGCCTGCACGTCGCGCCACAGCTCGTACACCCGGAAGGGGTTGGCGTAGGGCACGAAGACCAGCCTGGCCAACTCCTCCTCGGGCACGTTCTCGGCCCGGTTGCGGCGGGTCATGAGGCTGGCGCCCATGGCCACGGCCAGGGCCGGCTCGGAAAAGCGCATCAAGGGCGGCAGGCAGGAGTCCTTCATGAGCCAGCAGATGATGTCCGGGAAGCCGCAGCGGTTCACGTAGGCGCCCAGGAGGTCGCGGTCGAACAGGGCGCGGCCGTTGGAGTTGCGCAGGTCCTGGCCCAGGGGCAGCACCTTGCCGTCCACCTCGATGAGGCCGTGGTTCATGACCGAGATGATGAAGCGCCAGTCGTCGTGGCCCAGGGGCCGGGAGTCGGTCTTGTCGAACAGCGTGGGCTCCCACACGCGGCAGACCTTCTCCTCGCAGTCGATCTGGAAGGCGTCGTCGTGCAGCACGACCTTCTTGAAGCCCTCCGGCAGGGTGCCGCCGTTGTCCGCGCTGTTGGTGTGCGAGCTCTTGCCCGTGCCCGAAAGCCCGAAGAAGGCCACGCTGCGCCTGCCCACGGCCCTGGCCGAGGCGTCCGCGCAGCCGGAGAAGTCGATCTCCTTGATGCCGCCGTGGCAGGCGGCCATGCCCAGGCGCATGCCGGAGGTCCAGGCCAGGGTCAGGGTGCCCTTCTTGCGCTCGCCGAAATAGCGCATGCCGAGGTTGAAGATGACGTTGGCCGTCTCGTCCACCAGGGCCAGCTGCGGGCCGCCGTGGTTGTGGTAGAAGGGGTCGGCGTTGCTCCAGAGGTTGTCGCCGATGACCAGGATGTCCTGGATGGGCAGCCTGGGGCTCCGCGCATACTCCTCGGCCAGTTCGTCAAAGGGCGTGAAGTTGGCCAGCCAGTTGAACACGTTCACCGCGTCGTCCTCGCCGGCCACCAGGGTGGCCCGGATCATCAGGTCGCGGTCCAGGCCGAGGACGGCGTGGGCCTTGATGAGCGGGCGCTTCTGGAGGTCGAACATGGCCTCGCGCACGTCGCCCAGGACCTTCTGCTGCTCGGCCAGTGGCATGGCGTTGTAGAAGCGCCGGGCGTTGCCCGAGCGGCCCACGATGCGGCCGTGGCAGTTGTTCAGCACCCTTGCGCCCTCGGGCAGGCCCAGGCGCCTGGCCGCCGGGGGGTACACGGGCATGTCGGTCGCGGCCACGTCGTGCTGGGCCAGGGCCAGCGCATAGGCCTCGGCCGCGTTGACCAGGCGCACGCGGGGGTCCAGGATCAGGGTCTCGGCGAGGGCGCGCAGGGGGGGCATTTTTGCCAGTTCGGGGCCGTAGAACTCGTAGCTGGACTGGCTGGACATCCGGTGGGCCTCCAAAAAATACCGCGCCAGGCGCGGGAGGGTGAACGCGGGGGCTGCTCCCCGCCTTGCTCCAGGCGCGGGGGTGTCCGCCGTCAACTCCTACAATAATTCATGGGGGGGGGCTGGTCAACGGAAGAGTTGCTGGAGAGTTGCGGCCCTCAGCCCAAGGCGAACTCCGCCTCCGCCCACACCGAGACGCCCAGCCCCAACGCGGCGTAGTCCTCGCGGAGCGCGTTGCCCTGGCCCAGGACCTCGCCCTGCCAGCGGCGCGGCACAGAGAGGGTCGTGGCGGGCTCCGGCAGTGCGGCCAGCAGCTCGCGCACGTGCAGGAAAAGCGCCCGGGCGCGGGCCATCTGGCCGAGGGCCGGGTGCCTGGGCCCGGCCAGCACGCCCAGGCCCTGCTCCTCGGCCAGGCCCAGGCGCGCGGCCGGAATGCCCGCCGCCCACAGGCGCAGCAGGGCGCGGGCCAGGGCGTCGACGGTCTCGGGCAGCCCCCAGGGCGCGTACGCCCCGGAGCGCCACATGCCGGCCAGCTCCGTGCCCTCCAGCACAAGGCAGGGGTACAGCCGGACAAGTTCGGGCGAGTGCTCCGGCGCCAAGGCGGCGATGGTCTCGATGTCGCGGGCGAGGTCCTGCGCGCTGTGGCCGGGCAGGCCGGGCAGGAGCTGGACGCCCAGGCTCAAGGACGCCTGGCGCACCATCCGGCAGGCGGCCAGGGCCAGCGCCCCGTCGTAGCCGCGCCGGGAGCGCGCCAGGGCGGCGTCCTGAAAGCTCTGCACCCCCAACTCCACCAGGTCGAGGCCCAGGCCGCGCAGGTGGGACAAGAGTTCCGGGCTCACGGCGTCGGGCCTCGTGGAGCAGCGCACGCGCGACACGCGCCCCAGGCCGCGCAGCTCCGCCGCGAGGCCGAGGAGGCGCTCCGGCCAGGGCGGCGGCAGCGCGGTGAAGGTGCCGCCGTAGAAGGCCAGCTCCACAGGCCCGGCGTCCGCGGGCAGGGCCAACGCGCCCGCGCGGGCGCGGGCCAGCAGGGTTTCCAGGGCTTCGGGCCGTTGCCCGGTCTGGGCGGGCTGATTGCAGTAGATGCAGCGGCCGGGGCATCCGGCCTGGGGCAGGAACACCGGATAGACCCTGGGCCGCGCGCCGGGGCGCGGGGGTTCGGGATGGGCGAAGCGGAGAGGCATGTCCGGGCAGTATGCGCGCAGGCGCGGCCTGTCAATGCGCCGACGGCAGGCGCGGCCTGCCAATGCGCCGACGGCAGGCGCGGCCTGCCAACGAGCCGAAGAAGGCCTAGTAGGAATCCTCCTGCCACATGGAGGGATCGAAGCGCACCACCCGGTTGCGGCCCTGCTCCTTGGCCGCGTAGAGGGCCACGTCGGCGTACTTGATGATCTTGTAAAGCGTGTCGCCGTGCTCCGGATACTTGGCCAGGCCCAGGCTGATGGTCTTGGCCAGCTGCTTGCCGTCGGGCAGGTGCAGCGCCGTGCCCTCCACGGCCGCGCGGATCTTCTCGGCCACGAGCATGCCACCGCCCGGAGGCGGGTCGTGCAGCAGCAGCAGGAACTCCTCCCCGCCATAGCGCACCAGCAGGTCGCTCTCGCGCAGGGTGCGCTGGATGATCTGCGCCACCTGCCGGAGCACCTCGTCCCCGGCCTGGTGCCCGTACTGGTCGTTGACCTGCTTGAAGAAGTCCAGGTCGGCCATGATGACCGAGACCTTGCGGCCCTCGCGCTTGCTCAGCGACTCGCAGGAGGGCAGGTATTCCTCCAGGTAGCGGCGGTTGTAGCAGCCGGTGAGCGCATCGCGCAGGGACTGCTCCTTGCTGGCCTCCAGCAGGCGCAGGGAGGCCAGCACCGGGGCCGACTCGTCCAGGTATTTGCGCAGCATCACCACGCGCTTGCGGTTGGGGTTCCACTCCGCCTTGAGCATGATGAAGGAGAAGATGGCGCCCACCCGGCCGCCCATGACCATGGGCAGGCAGCAGCGCACGTACTTGTCCGTGTCGATGTTGAAGTAGGGGCAGAGCACGGGGTTGGGGTGGCTGGAGACCTCCTCGGCCCCGCGCCGGGCGCGGCACAGATTGCTGTTGCCGAGCACGTCCGGGCTGAAGTTCTGGCAGAACTGGCCCCGGTCGAGCACCAGATCCATGCGGTTCTTGCCCTGCACCACCTCCACCACGGCGTAGGCCACGAGCCGGAAGTGCGCGCTGAACACATGGTCCAGCTGGCGGTAGACCTCGCCGATATTGTTCACGCCCTGCAGGTCGTGGCTGAAGGCCGTGAGCCGGGCCATCTCCTCCAGATAGCCGGAGACCTGGTCCAGCGAGGGCATGGTCTGGGCCTGGGCCTGCTGGTTGCGCAGCACCTCGGACAGGAGCCCGCCCACCCGGCCCAGAAACACCCCCCAGATGCGCATCATGGTGTTCACCAGGTTCTTCATCTCGGCCAGCTCGTCGCCGCAGCGGGCGATGTACACCGGGCAGCTCTGGCAGGTGTTGTACTTGTTCAGAAACAGGCAGGTGCCGCGCGAGGTGGGCGACACGGCCTCGGTGCCGGTCTCCAGGTAGCAGACCAGGCCGGGGTTCTTGTAGACCACGCACTCGGTGTTCGGACAGCGGAGCACGTCCAGGCAGTGCACATGGTCGGACTCGAAGCGCTCCACGAAGTCGCTGCCGTGGGAGGCCAGGATGATCTTCTTCAGGCGCTCCAGGAACCGCATCAGGCGCCGCACGTTCATGTACAGGACCAGCCACAGGGAAAGGGCGCCCACCACGGCGAGCAGCCCGAACCAGAAGGTCTTCAGGGCGTCCTGCTGGACGATGACCCCGGCGTTGTAGGTCAGCACCAGGGAGCCGATGAGGCGGCCCTGGAAATCCTTCAGGGGGATGAGGCGGAAGAGAAAATGGTCCACGCGCCCGGTGGCGCCGCCGGCCCCCAGGACCTTGTCGGCCAGGGCGCCGTCGGCGTCGCCCAGGCTCTTGACCACCATCCAGCTGTCAGAGGCGGGCCGCTCCAGGCTGCCCTCCCACTCGCCCTTGAACTTCCTGTCGAGGACGAAGACGATGCCGTAGTCCTGGGGCAGGGTGATCTTCTGCAGCACGTCCACGATGTTCATGGCCGCCTCCACGCTGCCCACGTGCCGGCCCTGGTGAAACACCGGGGCGATGCTGCGGATCACCGTGCCGCCCTGGCCCAGCTCCAGGCCGGTGAAGGAGGCCAGCTCGCGGTTCACGCGCACCACCATCTGCCGCTGCCGGGAGAGGTCGTCGCCATAGCGGTGGATGTCCCAGGTGCGCAGCAGGGACACCGAGGCGGGCGTGTGGAAGTGGAAGTACAAGGAGGTGTTGCCCGTGGCGACGCGCAGCTTCTCCACATAGGGCAGGATGAAGCCCTTGAGCGCCTCGCGGTCGCCACCGGCCAGCGCCCCGCTGACCTCCGGCAGGTTCGCCAGGGAGCTCACCGCGGCGGTGAGGCTGTCCAGGCGCGTGCGGATCTCGTCCTGGGTCCAGTGGTCCAGGAGCTTCAGGCGCTCCTGCACGCCGCGCTCCATGGAGCTGGTAAGCTGCCAGGCCTCGAAGCCCACGAGGCTGGTCATGCCCGCGAGCAGAAGCAGCCCGGACACCAGCAGGATGCGTATGCGCAGGCCCCACTGGGAAGGCTTCAGCAGGTGCGGCAGGCCGGCGCTGGGGAGACGCCGGCTCGGGCGGCGAAGCTCCGGCGTTGCGGGCTCGGCGCTCGCGGGAAGGGCGTTGTCAGGCTGGGCGTCCGTCATCTGCGGCAGAACCTCCTGGCAAGAAGCTGGCAGTCGAAAATGCTGGAGCCATGACCAATGGACTGTGCCCGCACATCATTGAAGTGTCAATGATCCCTCATGGTAGGCAGCACCGGCAGCAGGCCGCGCGCCCGTCAGGAGGCCGGGGAAAGGCTGTCGGAGGTGATGCGGCCATCGGCCAGGCGGATGATGCGCCCGGCCTGGGCGGCCACGTGCTCGTCGTGGGTCACCAGGACGATGGCGCAGCCCTCGGCGTTGACTTCGGCGAAGAGCCGCATGATCTCCTGGCTGGTGGCGGAGTCGAGCTGGCCCGTGGGCTCGTCGGCCAGGATGAGCGCAGGGCCGTTCAGGAGGGCGCGGGCCATGGCCACGCGCTGCTGCTGCCCGCCGGAGAGGTTGGACGGCTTGAAATGCACGCGGTCGGAAAGCCCCACGCGGGAGAGCAGGTCCAGGGCGCTGGCGCGGAGCTCGGCCTGGGGACGGCCGGAGTACATGCCCGGCAAGAGGACGTTCTCCAGGGCCGTGGCGTAGGGCACCAGGTAGAAGCTCTGGAACACGAAGCCCAGGGCCGTGTTGCGCAGGTGCGAGAGCTCGTCGTCCGTGAGCCCGGACACGTCGCGCCCCAGCAGGCGGTAGGTTCCGGCCGTGGGCCTGTCGAGGAGGCCCAGGAGGTGCAGCAGGGTGCTCTTGCCCGAGCCCGAGGTGCCCTGCAGGGCCACGAACTCCCCGTGGGCGATGGACAGGGTGATGTCCGAGAGCACCTCCACCCCGCCCGCGTCGGCGCCAGGTTCGTCCCGGGACGCGCCCGGCGCGCCCGCGGCGGCCGGCGGCGGGCGCGAGAAGAGCCGCGCCAGCATGCCGGGCCCCTCCTGCGGGGCCAGCACCTGGCGGAAAACCTTGCGGATGCCGGTCAGCTCGACCACGTTCGCGGCGGCGGGGCTGGTCATTTGCCCTTCTTCTCGGGCTTGCCTCCGCCCTGCTTGGCCCCGCCGGGCCTGGCCCCGCCCTGCCCGTTCTCCGCGGGCTTCTCCTGCCCGGAAAGCACCACCTGCGTGGCCACGACATCGCCCTCGGCCAGGCCCTCCAACACCTCGCTCTGCTCCAGGCCGGGCAGGCCGAGCTTCGGCTGCACCTGGCGCGTTTTGCCTGGCGCGGCCTTGTCCACCACGAACACGGTCTGCCTGCCGCCCACCCACTTGAGGGCCTGGTTCGGCACGGTGAGGACGTTCTCGCGCGTCTCCACCACCACGCGGCACTGGGTGGTCATCTCCGGCCGGAGCAGCAGGGCCTGCTCGCTGTCCACGGTGACCAGGGCCTTGTAGTAGACGATGTTGTCCCGGATCTCCGGGTCGGGGTAGACGCGGTCAAGGCTGCCCCTGAAGGTCTTGTCGGGCTGGGAATCCACGCGGAACTCCACGGGCAGGCCGGTCTTCACGCGGCCCACATCGGTCTCGTCCACGTAGATCCACATCTCCAGGCGCGTGGGGTCGAGCACGGTGACCAGATTGGCCACCTGCAGACCCGCCACCACGGTCTCGCCCTCCTGGGCCGTGACTTGGGAGACCACCCCGTCGATGGGGCTGACGATCTTGGTGTAGGAAAGGCGCACGTCGAGGGTGGCCAGCGCGGCGCGCGCGGCGGCGGCCTCGGCCCGGGAGACCTTGAAGTTCTGCCGGGTCTCGTCCAGCACGCTCTGGGCCTGCATGCCCTGGCTGGTCAGGGCCTCGTTGCGCGGCAGGGTCTGGCCCGCATACTGGGCCTTGGCCTCGGCCAGGCGCAGGCGGGCGGCGGCCTCCGCGCGCTGGGTCATGAGCTCCCGCGCGTCGATCTCGGCCACCACCTGGCCCTTCTTCACCCGGTCGCCCACGCGGACGTACACGCGGGAGATGGCCCCGGTGGCCTGGGCGCCGATCTTCACGCTGGCGCCCACCTGGGCCTTGATGATGCCCGTGGCCTCCAGGACGCGGCGCACGCTGCCGCGCTCCACCTTGGCCTCGGCCAGCACCTTGGTCTCGCCCGCTGCGCGGCTCTTCTTGAAATAGTAGCCGCCGCCGGCGAGGAGCAACAGTGCAAGGGCTGCGTACAACAGTTTTTTCCGCGTCATGACAGTCCTTGTGCATGGCTTCCAAAAATTAACGGGGATGTCCCCAAAGCCACGGCCTCCCAGGCCCGGGGGCGTCCCCCTTGGCCCGCCGGAGCCCTTCCAGACGTCTACCCGCCCAACTCCTTGATCCAGCCCGCCAGAGGCTCTTCGACCAGTTTGCGGATTTCCTGAAGCCTGGCCGCGCTCTCCGCCTCGAAGCGCAGCACCAGGGAGGGCGAGGTGTTGGAGGCGCGCACCAGGGCCCAGCCGTCGGGGAAGACCAGCCGCGCGCCGTCGTCGCCTTCCAGAGTATACAGCTTGGCGAACTCGGTGCGGGCGCGCTCGGCCACCTGGAACTTGGCGTGCTCCGCGCAGTCGGCGCGCAGCTCCGGGGTGACGAAGGTCTCGGGCCAGTCGGACAGCAGCGTGGAGAGCGGGCCAGCCGCGCCGGAGACGATCTCCACCAGGCGCAGGGCGGCGTAGGGCGCGTCGTCAAAGCCGTAGTAGCGGTCGGCGAAGAACATGTGGCCGCTCATCTCACCGGCCAGGGCGGCGTTTTCCGAGAGCAGCCGGTCCTTGATGAGGGAATGCCCCGTGGCCGACATGATGGGCCTGCCGCCGTGCCGGGCGATGTCCTGGAAAAGCAGGTGCGAGCACTTCACATCGCCGATGATGGCCGCGCCCGGGCTGGCCGCCAGCACCTGCCGGGCGAAGATGGCCAGCAGCCGGTCGCCGTGGACCACGCGGGCCTGCTCGTCCACCGCGCCGATGCGGTCCCCGTCGCCGTCCAGGCCGATGCCCAGCTCCGCGCCGGTCTGGAGCACCCTGGCCTTGAGGGCGTCCAGGTTCTTCTCGTCCACGGGGTCGGGGTGGTGGTTGGGAAAACGGCCATCCGGCTCGCAGAACAGGGGAATGACCTCGGCCCCGGCGCGGCTGAGCAGCTCCGCGGTGACCAGGCCGGCCGCGCCGTTGCCGCCGTCCAGAACCACCTTGACCCTGCGCTTGAGCCGCGCCAGCCCGGTCAGGGCGTCCAGATAGCTGGGGACGATGTCGTGGGCCGTGGCCAGGCCCTGGCCCTGGGGGAACCGGCCCTGGTCCAAAAGCCGCGCCAGCTCCTGGATCTGCCCGGAGTGGATGGTGCTCTTGCCGGCCCAGACCTTGAATCCGTTGTATTCTGAAGGGTTGTGGCTGGCGGTGATCATCACCCCGGCATCCAGCCCAAGATGGCGGATGGCGAAATAGCAGACCGGAGTGGGCACCATGCCGAGAAACAGCACGTCCACGCCCGTGGAGGTCAACCCGGCCACCAGGCGGTCCTGGAACCCGGGGGAGGTCAGCCGGCAGTCGCGCCCGACAACGGCGCGCCTGGACCCGCGCGCCAGGAAATAGGCCCCGCAGGCCCGGCCCAGCTCCTCCACCCAGTCGGCGTCGAAGTCCTGGCCCACAATGCCCCTGATGTCGTACGCGCGGAACACGCGCGAGCGGTTCTGACTCATGCTTCCCTCTGCTGCTGGACGATTTTGCGGCTGCGCCTGGGCCGGACACTGCCCCGTTCCCGACGCGCTGGCCATATGCGTAGCACATCCGGTTTCGGGAGGGAAGCCGCCGCGGCGACCCCGGCCCTGAGAGCGCATTCATCTTCTGGTATTTCCAGGAAAAGCCTTGCCCAAAGAATACAGCACAAACGAGCCCTGCCGGGGCAGGGTACTGCACAACAGGGCTACTTAATTTTGCATAGAGCGTATTGACAGTGTCAAAGAATGATATACAAGACGCAAATCAGGCAGCGGTACCCCATACACAGTTCATTAATGTATGCCGTGGGAATGTATGCCAGGACCAACATACGTTGACGTCTGCACACCCCGGCTTGACTTGGGAAGAAAGCATCGTTTACAATGTGCCAAGGTGCTCGCAAAGCGCCAAATAGCGAATATAGAATTGCGCATCCGTAGATGCCGCATCCAATATTCAATAATCATGGAGGTTTCTCAGTGGCAAAGCTAAAGAAGAAATGCGACGAGCGCCTGGAACACTGGTTCGAGGAAGCCATGGAGCGCATCAAGAAAGCCACGGGAGCGCGGACCCAGGTTCAGCTTGCGGACGTGCTGGAAGTCCGCCAGTCCAGCATCTCCGACGCCAAACGGCGCTGCTCCGTGCCTTCGGACTGGTTCCTCAAACTCTACCGCAGCCACGGGTTGAACCCCAACTGGCTGTCCGACGGCCACGAGCCCGTCTACATCAACCCGGCCAAGGGCGGCGTCAGCGCCGACAACCTGCTGCGCGAAGCCCCGGCCTCCTATGGCCGCACCCACTCCCGCGGCCGCGTGGTCCCGGTCTCCTCCATGGCCGGCGCGGGCACCGACCCCGCCACCTGGGCCCCCCTGTCCGTGGAAGACCTGACCATCCCGGAGACCTTTTTCCGCCAGAACCTGCAGGTGCTGCGCGTCGACTCCGCGGGCATGGAGCCGCTCATCCTGCGCGGGGCCTTCGTGGGCGTGGACCAGGACCAGCGCCAGCACCCCGATGGCGACCTGTGCGCCGTGCACTTCCCGCACCAGGGCCTGCTCATCCGCCGCGTGTACTACCAGGACGGGCAGTTCGTCCTGAAGGCCGAGGACAAGGCCCACGCCGACCTGCACGTGCCCGCCGCCGAGATGGCCGCGCGCACCGCGGGCCGCGTCATCTGGGTCATCCAGAGCCTGACCCCGCAGGCCTAGCCAGCCCACACCCCCAAGCCCCCCCGGCGCAGTCCGGGGGGGCTTTTTTTTGCGCACCTGCCCGGTGCCGCGCCCGCCCGTGCAACAGCAACCTCCGTCCGCGCCAGAATATCGCCGACGGGGCATGGAACTTGCTTCGCTTGCCGTGAAACGCCAGGAGGACGCCATGAACGCCCAGATCGAAGCCCAGCCCCTGCACAGCCTGCCCGCGGAGATGTACCGCGTGTACGAAGCCACGGACCCCTTCCACCCGCGCCCCTACCGCCTGGCCCTTTCGCGCTCGCGCGAGAGGAGGCTCCAGGAGGACATCAGCTCCGGCCGCAAGCTCCTGCGCCTGGGGCGCATGGTCATGGAGACCCGCGACGCCGCCCAGGCCTGCGCCCAGGCCGACGCCCTCGCCCTCTGAGCCGGCAGGGAGAGTCGCCCCGGACAAAATATGTGCCGCCAGGACTTGCTTTCCGCGCCCAGTCGGACCAGAATGCAGTCTTGATTCCACATTTTGTCCTGGAGGCTTCATGCGCTGCATTCCAGCCGTCCCCGCCCTGGCGGCCTGTCTTGTCCTGGCCCTTGCCGCCAACGGCTTCGCCCAGCCCTACCGCGCCCCGGCGCCCCAGTTCGGAATCGGCGCGACCACGGAAGAGGCCCGGCAGGAAAGCCCCCCGACGCTCATGAAGGCCGAGGCCGCGCCTGCCAGGCAGGAGATCCCGCCCGCTCCGCCCATTCCAGCCCCCCCGGCCCAGGCCACCGCCCCCGGCGACATGGACGCCGCGCCGCCCTTCATGCAGCGGCCAGCGGCAAGGCCCCAGCCCGTGCGCCCGGACATCACCTATGCCGTCAAGCCCGCGCCGACCAACTTCCGGGGGCTGCCCTGGGGCGTTGCCCTGGGGCGGGCCGAAGGCCTGGCGCCGGTGACCAAGCCCGTTTCCCTGCCGGGCACCTATTTCCGGCCCGACGAGCTGCTGCGCCTGGGCCAGGCCGAGATCCGCTCCGTGGCCTACTATTTCCCCAAGGGCGCCCTCACCGGGGTCGGCATCATCTTCGAGGGCCAGGAGAACTTCTTCCTCATCAAGGACCACCTCATCGACCTCTACGGCCCAGGCCGGCAGATGGGCGACCGCTACGGCTGGACCTGGGACAATTTCTTCATCGACCTGCGCCTGCGCGACGGCGCCGGCGAACTGCGCTATTCGCCCCAACCCTGACCCCGACGCGAGGGACGGACATGGCAAACGACGACACCGCCCTGCAGACGCAGAAGAATCCCGCCCGGACGGCCTCCGCCCTCTACGCCGCCAGCCTGGCGGCCATCCTCGGCGTGCTGCTGGCCGAATTCTTCGTGGCCTACGAACTGCTGCTCAGCCAGCCCAACCATGCCCCGGGGCTCATCAGGGAGACCTACGCGGCCATGCTCGTGGGCGTGGCCGTGCTTGCGGCCCAGGCCGTGCTGGTCTACGCCGGGCTGCTGCGGCCCGTGCGCGAGAACTCGCTTGAGATCGCCCGCCTGAAGGTATCCCTGGACCTGCACTGCCACCACGACGAGCTGACCAAGGTCCTGAACCGCACGGCCTTCGACCAGATGATCGTGCGCGAGCTGGAGGGCCTCAAGCGCTACGGAGCCGTGTTCTCCGGCATCATGGTCGACGTGGACGGCTTCCGCGCCGTCAACGAATCCCTGGGCTACGAGGCCGGCGACCACATGCTCTTCGAGCTGGCCCAGTTCCTCAAGCAGCGCATCCGCAAGGCCGACTGCATCTTCCGCTGGCGCAGCGGGCGCTTCCTCATCCTGGCCTCGGGCATCGGCTCGGAGCAGGCCGCGTTTTTTGCGGACAAGCTGCGCGGGCTGGTGGCCCAGCACCGCTTCCACCATGGCGGGCAGATCAGCGTGACCCTGGGCGCAGCCCAGGCCGAGGCCGAGGACAGCCCGGAGGCCTTCGTGGCCCGCATCAAGGCCGCCCTTTCCCGGGCCAAGGACGAGGCCCGCGCGGCAAAGGCCGCCCCCGGCGCCGAGCCTGCACGCTCCGCTTGACTTGCCCCACCTGCTTATGTAACACACAGTCTCTTTTTTAGGCCGTGCCGAGCCGCTCCACGAGGAGCGGACGGTGCGGAAACGTTTTGCCCAATGCGTGTTTGCTGGAGTGTGCCAGGTGTTCGACAGTCTCACTGACCGGCTCTCAGAAGCCTTTCGCAAGATGCGCGGCCAGGCCCGCCTGGATGAGAAGAACATCCAGGACGGCTTGCGCGAGGTGCGCCTTGCCCTGCTCGAGGCCGACGTCAACTTCAAGGTCGTCAAGGACTTTGTGGACCGGGTGCGCGACAAGGCCCTGGGTGCGGACGTCTTAAAAAGCCTGACCCCCGGCCAGCAGCTGGTCAAGATCGTCAACGACGAGCTGGTGGAGCTCCTGGGCGGCGAGCAGAAGGGCCTGGACCTGCGGAGCAGGCCGGTGAAGATCATGCTCGTGGGCCTGCAGGGCTCGGGCAAGACGACCACGTTGGCCAAGCTGGCCAACCTGCTGCGCGGCAAGCACAAGCTCAAGCCCTACCTGGTCCCGGCGGACGTGTACCGCCCGGCGGCCATCGAGCAGCTGCACGTGCTGGCCAAGCAGCTGGGCGTGCCCTGCCACCCCAGCACCACGGACATGGATCCCGTGGACATTTGCGCAGACGCCGTGAAGAAGGCCGCGGAACTCGGCTGCGACGCCATCCTCTTCGACACCGCCGGCCGCCTGCACCTGGACGAGCCCCTCATGGAGGAGCTCTCGGCCATCAAGGCGCGCTGCGCCCCCCAGGAAATCCTTTTCGTGGCCGACGCCATGACCGGCCAGGACGCCGTGACCGTGGCCGAGGCCTTTGACAAGCGCCTGGGCATCAGCGGCGTGGTCTTGACCAAGATGGACGGCGACGCCCGGGGCGGCGCGGCCCTGTCCATCAAGAGCGTCACGGGCAAGAGCCTGAAGTTCGTGGGCATGGGCGAGAAGCTCTCGGACCTGGAGGTCTTCCACCCGGACCGCGCGGCGAGCCGCATCCTGGGCATGGGCGACGTCATGACGCTCATCGAGAAGGCCCAGGGCAGCATGGAGCAGGAGGAGGCCGAGAAGCTCGCCTCCAAGATGCAGAAGGCCACCTTCGACCTGGAGGACTTCCTGACCCAGATGCGCCGCATGCGCAAGATCGGGTCTTTGGAGAGCATCCTCAAGCTCGTGCCCGGCATGGGCGGAATGATGAAGAAGCTTGGCGACATGCAGGTGCCGGAGAAGGAGATCGACCGCGCCGAGGCCATCATCAACTCCATGACCAGGAAGGAGCGCCAGCAGCCCGCCCTGCTGAGCCAGAGCCGCCGTGTGCGCGTGGCCAAGGGCTCGGGCGTGGGCGTGGCCGAGGTCAGCGCGCTGCTCAAGAATTTCGACCAGATGAGCAAGATGATGCAGCAGATGCTGGGCGGCGGCGGCAAGATGCCCAAGATGCCCAAGATCCCGGGCATGCCCGCGGGCTACACGCCTCCGGGCACCAAGCCCCAGGGCGGGCGGCAGGCCCTGGGCTCCAACGCCCTGGGCGGCGGCCTGGCGGGGATGCCGGGCCTGCCGGAGATGCCCGCAGGCGAGGGCGGCGGCAAGAAGCAGCTCTCCAAGAAGACCCTGGCCGAGCGCAAGAAGAAGAAGTTGAACAAGAAACAGCGCAAAAACCGCTGAGTTCAAGCCATAACGGAGCAGGCGGCCATCCGCTTGCCTTTTGAGCACGAAACGCCTATCAACACATTTAGGGGGAAAGACAACATGGCTCTCACTATCCGACTGACCCGCATGGGCTGCAAGAAGCGTCCGTTCTATCGCCTGGTCGTGCTGGAGCGCGCCAGCCGCCGCGACGGCCGTCCTCTGGAATTCCTGGGACACTACAATCCCATGACCGAGCCCGCCGAGGTCGTCATCAACAAGGAAGCATACGACAAGTGGGTCGGCCTCGGCGCCAAGCCCAGCGACACTGTGCGCTCCCTGGTCGGCAAGCAGTCCGCCTAGCGCGACCGGCGGCCCGCGTCTCTCTTGGCAGGGGCCTTTTGACAGCACGTTCTCCTACGCACAGTCCTCATGGGGGTCCGACATGCTCAGAGACATGATCGAGTATATCGCCAAGTCGCTCGTGGACAACCCGGACGAAGTGAAAGTCACGGAGATTGAAGGCGAGCAGACCGCCGTGCTGGAGCTCAAGGTAGCCAAAGAGGACCTGGGCAAGGTCATCGGCAAGCAGGGACGCACGGCCAGAGCCATGCGCACCCTGCTCGGCGCGGCCTCGGCCAAGACCAAGCGGCGCGCCATGCTCGAAATCATCGAATAAGGGCCATGCCCGGCGCGCCCAAGCCTGCCGCCCACGGCCTGGTGGCCGTGGCCCGCGTCGCCAAGCCGCACGGCATCCGCGGGGAGCTTTGCATGGACAGCCATGCGGGCTCCCCGCTGCTTTTCGCGCCCGGGCAGACCCTGTTTCTGGCCGCGCCCGCGCCCGGGGGCAAGGGCGGCCCCGGCAGGCCCAAGGCCTACGCCGTGGCGGCCAGCCGCGGCCACACCGGCCGCGTCCTGGTGACCTTGAAGGGCGTGGACGACCGCACGGCGGCCGACGCCCTGCGCGGGGCCGAGGTTTTTGTGGCCGAGGCCGACCTGCCGCCGCCGGACGAGGGCGAAGAGTACCTGCACAGGCTCCTGGGCTGCCGCGTGCTGCTCCAGGACGGCACGGTTGTTGGCGTGTTCGAGGCCATCCTCGACACCCCAGGTCAGCTCACCTGGGTCATCCGGGCGCACGCCGCCAATGGGGCCGGGGCGGAGATCCTGTTTCCGGCCGTGCCGGAGTTCATCCTGGCGCTCGACGCCAAGCGCGGCGAGATCGTCATCGATCCGCCGCCGGGGCTGCTCGAACTGTACATGACCACGCCGCAAGACACCACGAACCGGAAGGAATGACGCGTGCCCCATCGCCACATCATCAGCAATCTGACATATTTGTGGCTAAGGATAAAGACCTGCCTGCGCTCGCCCAGCCTGCCCAGGTACGTGGAGGGCCTCGTCACCCAGGGCCCGGGCGGGGTCTTCACCCTGCAGTACCACTTCATCAAGAGCACCCTGTCCTTGACCTCCCCAACGGGCCAGCGCACCTGCAAGACACTGACCCTGCAAGGCTGGGTGGCCCTGTCCAGGGACAGCCTGAGCTGGGACTGCGCCAGGCGGCACCTCGCCCTGCAGCGCACCATGACAACGTCCTGAACCACTGGAAGTCTTCGCCGTGCGCTTCACCATCCTGACCCTGTTCCCGGAATTCTTCCACAGCGCCTTGGCCTGCGCCCAGCTGGGCAAGGCCGTGGAGGCGGGCGTGGTCCGCGTGGACCTAGTGAACCCGCGCGACTTCGCGGTGGGGCGCCACCGCCCGGTGGACGACCGGCCCTACGGCGGGGGCCCGGGCATGGTCATGATGCCCGGACCGCTCGCCGCGGCCCTGCGCAGCGTGGCCGAACCGGGCCGGAAGATCGTGCTCACGCCCTCCGGCGCGCCCCTGACCCAGGACCTGGCCCGGGAGCTGGCCCTTGAGCCGGCCCTGACCGTTCTTTGCGGCCGCTACGAGGGCATGGACGAGCGGCTCCTGGAGGACGAGGGCCTGACCCCGCTGAGCGTGGGCGACTTCGTCCTGAACGGCGGGGAGGCCGCGGCCCTGTGTCTCCTGGAGGCCGTGGGCCGGCTGGTCCCGGGGTTCATGGGCAAGGGCGAGAGCGGCGACGAGGAGAGCTTCAGCGGCGGGCTGCTGGAGTACCCGCACTACACCCGGCCCGAGGTCTACCAGGGCCTCGAGGTGCCGGAGGTCCTGCGCGGCGGCTCCCACGCCAAGGTGGCCCTGTGGCGGCGCCAGGCCTCCCTGCGGCGCACCCTGGCGCGCAGGCCGGAGCTGCTGGAAGGCGCGCATTTGTCCGGCGCGGACATCGATTATTTGCGCGGGCAGGAGCGCCCGGCCAGCCTGGGCCGCGGGCTGACCGTCTGCCTGCTGCACCATCCGGTGCTCGACAAATCGGGGAAACCCGCCACGGTTTCTTTGACAAACCTCGACGTTCACGATATGTGCCGCGTTTCCCGCACATACGAATTGGCGGGGGTGTGTTTCGTCACCCCTTTGGCCGATCAGCGGGAACTCGGCATGCGCCTGCTCAGGCATTGGACAGACGGAGCAGGCGGGCGGGCCAACCCGGACCGGGCCAACGCCCTGCGCCTTGGGCGCATGGCCGAAAGCCTGGACGAGGCCATCGCCCAGGTGACGGAGCAGGCCGGCCAAGCCCCCAGGGTCGTGGCCACCTCGGCGCGGACGAGCTATTGCCCGGCGCGCGGGCGGAAACCGCGGGCCATCGACTTCATCCCCGCGGGCGTTGTGCGCCGCTGGCTGAAGCAGGGCCCGGTCCTGCTGGTGCTCGGCACCGGGCATGGGCTGGCCCCGGAGGTGCTCACCCGGGCCGATGCCGTCTTGTCCCCGGTGCGCGCCCTGGCGGCCTACAACCACCTGCCGGTGCGCTCCGCCCTCGCCATCCTGGTGGACAGGCTGCTGGGCGAAACATGGTAGAAAGACTGAACTGACGTATTGTTCCAGAAAGGAGTCGACATATGGACATCATCAAGAAGATCGAAAGCGAACACCTGCGCATGGACCTGCCCAGCTTCCGCGCGGGCGACACCGTCAAGGTGCACACCCGCATCATCGAGGGCGACAAGGAGCGCATCCAGGTCTTCCAGGGCGTTGTGCTCTGCGTGAACCGCGGCACCACCGACAGCACCTTCACCGTGCGCAAGGTCTCCGACGGCGTGGGCGTGGAGCGCATCTTCCCCATGCACACCCCGGCCATCGACCGCATCGAGATCTTGTCCCAGGGCAAGGTGCGCCGCGCGCGCATCTTCTACCTGCGCAAGCTGGCCGGCAAGGCCGCCCGCGTCAAGTCCCGCCAGACCTGGGAATAATCCCCTCCGGCCAGACTTCGGACCCGCGCGTCCCCGGCGCCGCCCCTCAGGGTGCGGCGCCGGGGACGGTGCGCCTGTTCCAAGGGGGGATGCCATGACCGCCCCGCCCCGCATCGGCTCCACCGACCCCGGACTGCCCGGCCCGTCCGGGCCTTGCGCTGGCCCTGGCGGCGGCCTTTCCGCGGGCATCGACGAGGCCGGGCGCGGCTGCCTGGCCGGGCCCGTGGTGGCCGCGGCCTGCATCCTGCCCGAGGACTTCGACCTGCCCGGACTCACGGACTCCAAGGCCCTCAGCCCCGCCCGGCGCGAGGCCCTGGCCGGCGCCATCCGCTCCCAGGCCGTGGCCTGGTCCCTGGGCCTGGCCTGGGGCCCGGAGATCGACCGCATCAACATCCTGCAAGCCACCCTGCGCTCCATGGAGCGCGCCGTGGCCGGCCTGCGCCTGCGCCCCGCCCTGCTGCTCATCGACGGCAACCAGGCCATCGCCCTGCCCCTGCCGCAGCGCACCGTCATCGGCGGCGACGCGCTCATCCCGGCCATCTCCGCCGCCAGCATCCTGGCCAAGACCTTCCGCGACCGGCTCATGCGCGCCCTGGACCGCCGCCACCCCGGCTACGGCCTCGCCGGGCACAAGGGCTACGGCACCGCAGCGCACCTGGAGGCCCTGCGCCGCCTCGGCCCCAGCCCCATCCACCGCCTGACCTTCCGGGGCGTGCGGCCCGGCGGCCCGCCAAAAAATGAGCGCCAGCAATGCCTGCCGGGCATCTTGACCTAGGCCGTCAGGGCGAGGACGAGGCCGCGCGCCTGCTGGAGGGCAAGGGCCTGCGCATCCTGGAGCGCAACCTGCGTCTGGGCCGGCTGGAGCTCGATTTCGTCTGCGAGGACGGCGACACCCTGGTCTTCGTGGAGGTCAAAACCCGCGCCGAAGGCTCCCTGGCCGCGCCGTCCGACGGCCTGCACCGGCAAAAGCGCGTGCGCCTGCAGCGCGCCGCCCAGCTCTATCTCTCCCAACGCGGGCTCTGGCACCGGCCCTGCCGCTTCGACCTCGTGGCCGCGCTTTTCCGCGCGGGCCATCTTGCCCGCATCGAGCACGTCCCCGACGCCTTCCCAGCCGACGCGCCGGGCGGCTGGCAGCCCTGGTAGGGCGGCCAGGGGGCGGCAGGCTGCCCGCCTTGCCCCCCGCCCCCTGGCCGAGGCCCCAGCGCTTGAAATCCGGTCAGGATGTGCTATACTCACATGAAAACTGCTGCCATGACGGCCTGTTGCCGCAACGGGGCGGGCCGCGCGCCCTTTACCAGGCAGGCCCAGGCGCAGGCAGCGCTCGCAACAGGGGGGGGTTGCCATGTCCTTCAACCCTGTGCTCATCGCCACAGCCGCCCAGAAACCGGAATGGTACGCAGCCACCGACCCCTTCGCCCGGCCGGATAGGCGCAAGTCCGCCTGGCAGCTCGCGAACACCCTTGTCCCCTATCTCCTGCTGCTCGCCCTGATGGTCCTGTCCGTGACGCGGGGCCTTTCGTACGGGCTGACCCTGCTGCTGGGCGCGGCTGCCGCCGGGCTGTACATACGCCTCTTCATCATCTTCCACGACTGCACCCACGGCTCGTACCTGGCCACGCCGCGCTGGAACAGGAACCTGGGCTACCTCTGCGGGGTCCTCACCTTCACCCCCTTCCACGACTGGCGGCGCAGCCACGCCGGGCACCATCTCAGCGCAGGCGACCTGGACCGGCGCGGCCTCGGCGACATCACCCTGATGACCGTGGCGGAATACCACGCCGCCCCATTCCTGAAGCGCCTGGCCTACCGGCTGTACCGCAACCCCTTGCTGATGTTCGGCATCGGGCCGGCATACTACTTCCTGCTGCGCAACCGCCTGCCGTCCAGCGGCGGCAAAAGGGCCGACCGGCTGGGCGTGCTCTACACCAACCTGGGCATAGCGGCCATCGTGGCGGCCGCAAGCCTCGCCGTGGGCTTCCGGACCTACCTCCTGGTCCAGCTGCCCGTCGTGCTCATGGCCGGGCCGCTTGGCATCTGGCTGTTCTACGTGCAGCACCAGTTCCAGGGCGTCTACTGGGCGCGCCACGCACAGTGGGATCCGTGGCGGGTGGCCATGGAGGGGGCGTCCTACTATGCGCTGCCAGGAGCCCTCCGGTGGATCTCCGGCAACATCGGCTTCCACCACGTGCACCACCTGCGCCCGGCAATCCCCAACTACAACCTGCGGCCGTGCCACCAGCAGGTGCCGCAGCTCCAGGCGGTCAGGCCCATCACCCTGGGCGGCAGCCTGGAATGCCTGGGTCTTGATCTGTATGACGAGGAGGAGCGGAGGATGGTCGGCTTCCGGCAGGCCCGGAAGCGCGCCTAGGCGGCGCGGCGGGAGAAGTTGCGGATGTGCCGGGCCAGGGCCTTGACCTGCCGCGCGCGCATGGGCTCCAGGGCCAGAAACAGGTCCTGGCTCTCCTCGCCGGACAGGGGCCGGTTCAGGTAGGTGTCGTCGAGTTCGGCCTTGCCCGCCAGGTGGTGCAGGTGTTCGATGACCATGCCCGGCAGGTAGAGGCGCCGCTCGTGCCCCAGGTGCTCCAGTTGGGCGAAGACCGAGAGGAGATGCGTGTCGATGTACGAGCTCTTGTACACGGCCGGGCAGGGGCCGCCCATGAGCTCGCAGGCCGTGCGCGAGAGAAAGGGGGCGGTGCAGATCTGCTCGCCCTGGAAGAGGTCGTCGCCATACACCAGGGCCACGCCGTCCGGAAAGCGCGCGAACTCCGCCCGCACGGCCTCGTCCCAGCCGGGGCTGCGGAAGACGTGGTCATCGCCGCAGAGCAGGATGTACGGTGCGCGAGCGGCCTGGTAGAGCACGTTGGTCATGACGCCCAGGCCCACGCCCGGGGGGCCGCAGTGGCGCTCCACGCGCAGGCCCGGCAGGCCGATGCCCAGGCTCTGCGGGTCGTCCTGGTCGATGTACAGGAGCACTTCCACGCCGCCGGGGTCGCTGGCGGTGGTCAACAGGCTCGTCAGCAGGCGCGAGGCCTGGGCCGGCCGGCCGCGCGTGGGCAGGAGGATGGACAGCCAGGGCTCTTGGGGCGGATTCTGCATGGAGGCCTCCGGGGGAAGGTTCCGACACTCGCCCGGAGAAAGCAACAACCGTACCAGCGCCCAACCGGGCAGAATCAGCCCCCGGCGCGCTCCTCGGCGATGGCCTGGCGGCGCAGTTCGCGGCGGCGCAGGGCCTGGCGGTGGCGGCGCTCGGCCACCTCGCCGTCGATGATCAGCGGCGGCGCGGGCCTGGGGCAGCCCAGGCCGTCCAGGGCCACGAAGGTCAGGTAGGCGGAGTTGGTGTGGCGCACCTCGCCGGTGAGCAGGTTCTCGGCCTCCACGCGCACGCCGATCTCCATGCTCGTGCGGCCCACCAGGTTCAGGCTGGCCTTCACGGTCACCAGCTCGCCCACGTAGACCGGCCGCAGGAAGTCCATGCGGTCGATGCTGGCCGTGACGGCCCAGCCGCGCACATGGCGCATGGCCACCACCCCGGCGGCGGTGTCGATGTGCTTCAGGATGACGCCGCCATGCACGTTGCCCGCCGGGTTGGCGTCGTGCGGCAGCACCTGGTGCGTCATGACCACCGCGGACTCGGCGGCGGTCTTGCCCGCCGGCGTATGGGCCGGGCCCTGGCAGGCGTTGGTTTCCTCGCCCATGCTTCCCCCCCTTGGCGCGCGCCGGCAATGCTCATGGCCAGGGCGCGCAGCCTGTCCGGGTTTAGGACGCCCGGGCCCCCGGGTCAAGGGGCCAAGAAAAGGCCCTGTGCAGAGGGCTTGCTCCGCGCAGGGCCGTAGTTCTGGCCAGGAGCCCTTGCGTGCGCTATCCGGCCTGGGCGGCGGCCTGCTCGCCCACGGAGGCCGCGGGCGCGGGGCGCCTGGTGATGGAGGTCAGGGCCGCGGCGGTCACGAGGAACCCTGCCGCGATGTAGTAGGCCAGCTGGTAGCTGCCCGTGAGGTCGGCGATGCGGCCTGCCAGGAACGGGCCGAACATGCCGCCCAGGCCCCAGGCCGTGAACAGGATGCCGTAGTTCAGGCCGAAGTTCTTGGCGCCCCAAAAGTCGGCCACGGTGGCCGGGAACAGCGCCAGGCACGCCCCGTAGCTGAAGCCCACCACGGCCGAGCCCACGAAGAACCCGGCCATGCCGTTGAGGCCCGGGAACACGAGCATCACGCAGGCCTGGCTCAAGAGCACAACGGCCAGGGTGCGGATGCGGCCGAACTTGTCGGACAGGATGCCGGCCATGAGCCGGCCCAGGGCGTTGAACACGGCCATGGAGGCCACGAACAGGAACCCGGTCTGCACCAGCCCCCCGGACTGCACGGCGATGATCTTGGCCAGATGCCCGATGATCATGAGTCCGGCCAGGGCGGCGAAGGTGTATTCGAGGTAGAGCAGGTAGAACGAGCGCGAGGCGACCATCTCGCGCCAGACCGAGCTCGGGGCCTGGGGCGCTGGGGCGGCTCCGGCCACGGCCACGGGCACGGGCGGGTTGACGATCATGCGCGCCAGCAGCAGCGTGATCAGGGTGAAGGCCACGCCCAGGATGCGGAAGGCCCCGCCCACGCCATAGGCGCCCAGCAGGTGCTTGCTCAAGGGGGCGATGTACACCGGGGCCAGGCCAAAGCCGCTGACCACGATGCCGGTGATCATGCCCTTCTTCTCCGCCGGGAACCATTTGATGGCCGCCGGCGTGGCCGCGGCATAACCCAGGCCGAAGCCCGAGCCGGCCATGAGGCCGAAGCCGATGAGCACGGGCATGAGGTTGCCCGGGCCGGCGAAGCTCGAGACCACCAGGCCGGACCCGGTGAGCAGGGCTCCGGCCATGGCCGCCACGCGCGGCCCCATGCGGTCCTGCAGACGCCCGGCGGGCACCATCATCACCGCGAACACGGCAATGGCCAGCATGTAGGGCAGGGAGGCCTCGGTCTTGGTCAGGCCCATGCCGCCGGCCTCCACGGCCTCGGTCATCTGCTTGGCGAAAACGCTCCAGGCGTAGAGCACGCCCAGGGCCAGGTTCAGACCCAGGCCGGAGAAGACGACGATCCAGCCCTTGTTGCCGTGGCCCTGGGGCCCTGGGGCGGCGGAGGCGGGATGATGGTGTGCGTGGCCTTTGGGCCGTGCCTTGTGCGCGTGCTTCACGAATGGTCCTCCTGTGCAGTGCTGCGGTGGTGTGCGCTGGCGCCCGCTTGCGCGGGCGGAGCATAAAAATCGAACCCGGATACACTGCTCCGGGCCGTTGTGCCCGCGCAATCGGTGAAAGGCCGAAAACAGGCGGTGGGCGGCAGAATATGCGCGCGGATGGTTAGGTCAGGCTGTCTGGCAGCGCGGACAGAAGGTGCTGGTGCGGCCCGCCACGCGCATGGCCAGAAGCGGAGCGCCGCAGGCCGGGCAGGGCTTGCCGCCCCGGCCATAGGCCTGGAAGTGGTTCTGGAAGGCCCCGGCGTCGCCATGCGCGTCGCGGTAGTCGCGGATGGAGCTGCCGTTCTCGGCGATGGCCTGGGCCAGCACGGCCTGGATGGCGGCGAAGAGCGCGTCCAGCCGCCGGGCGTTCACGGTCCCGGCAGGGGCGTCGGGCCGGATGCGCGCCCGGAACAGGGCCTCGTCGGCGTAGATGTTGCCGATGCCGGCCAGGACGCCCTGGTCCAGCAGCAGCGCCTTGATGCGCGCCCGGCTCCGCCTGCCGGCAGGGCTCAGGCGCGCCCGGAACTCCGCCGCGGTCATCTCCAGGGGCTCCGGGCCAAGGTCGCGGTAGAAGGACCAGCGCTCCAGGCCGCCCGGCGCAAAGGCGAGCATGCGGCCAAAACGCCGCACATCGGAAAACACCAACTGCGCCGCCCCGCCGCCACGGTCGGACAGGGTCAGGACCACGCGCGGCCGGCTCGGCTCCTGGTCCGGGCCCAGGGCCAGGACGCGGCCGGTCATGCGCAGGTGCACGGCGATGGTCCCGCCGTCCTTGCCGCCCCCGGCCTGCAGGAAGAGCAGGAGCAGCTTGCCCCGCCGCCCCACCCGGGCGATGCGCCGCCCCAGCACCAGCGCGCGGAAGGCTTCGGCCCCCGGCTCCAGGGCGCTCTCGTCCAGCACCTGCACGGCCAGGATGAGGCGGCTCTCCACCTCCGGGGCCAGGGTGCGGGCGATGGTCTCGACCTCGGGCAGCTCGGGCACGTGCTACGGCCTCCCCTGCCGGCCAAGGGGGCCCAGGTCCACGCTGAGGGCCTCCTCGCCGCGCCGGATGACGAGCACGAGGCTCTTCTTCTCGCGGAAGGCGTCGCTGCCCGCCAGATGCATGGCGTTGAGCGAGCGCATGCGATAGCCGCCCGCGCGCTCCACCACGTCGCCGGGCCGCAGGCCCGCGCCCTCGGCCCGGGAGCCGCGGACCACGGCCCCGACCACGTATTCGAAGGCCCCGCCCCAGGGCCGGGACACCAGGGTCATGCCCATGCGGCTTTCAAAGGACTCCGGGCAGTACACGCGCACCTCGGCGTCGGCCTTGTCCAGGGCGTCGCCGCGCCAGGGCGAGACGAGCAGCACCTGCGCCCCGGGGTCCAGCACGCGCAGGCGCCGGGCGATGCCTAGGCCGCCCTCCACATGGGCCGCGCCCGCCAGCACCACCACGGGCCGGCCCGTGGCCCGGCGGGCGCCCACGGCCTGCTCGGCCATGGCCGAATCCCAGACGCTCTGGATGAGCTGGAAGCGCGCCAGTTGCCGGGGGTCGTCGGCCGTGCCGCCCCTGGCCTTGGCCCTTGGATGGCTGCCCATGACCTCGCGCAGGAAGGCCTCCTGCTCCGGGGCGGGCGGGATGATGCGCGCGGGAAGCTGGGCCCGGTCCTCCGGGGAGAGGCTGGCCACCGGGTCGCCGGCAGGATCGCCAAGGGTGGCGTTCTGCATGGCCGCGGCCGAAAGCCGGCGGATGACGCCCGGAGGCACGTTCAGGCCGTATACGGGCAGCCTGAAGCGGCGGATGGCCTGGAACACGGGCAGATATTTGGCGAAGGGGTGGCCCCAGTTGGTCTTCCAGTCCAGCCGGGCCTCCAGTTCTTCGGGGGCCAGGGCTCCCTCGGAAAAGGCCCGGAGCACGGGGTTCAGGCTGGCCGGGGCCATCTCCAGCCCGACGACAGGCACGGTTTCGCCGTGGGCCAGGAGGGTGATGATGCGGGCCTCGGCCTCATGGTCGCAGGCGTTGCCGTGGCTCTCCCCCACCAGGACGTAGGCGGCGGACGCCGCGCGGGCGCGCAGGGCCTCGGGCGATAGGCGGTCGCCGGCGTTGCTCAGGAACTCGCCCGGCGCGGGCAGGAAGCTCACCGGCATGGGCTGCTGCGTGGGCGCTGGCCGCGCGCAGGCGCACAGGCCCAGCACAAGGGCCGGCAGCAGCCAGGCCGCCCGGGGCAGCAAAAACGCGCCCCGGCCAGGGGCCAGGGCGCGCGGGATCAGTGCAAGGGGCATGGCGCCTCCTGTGTGCGGCGGCCGGGCCGAGGCTAGTCCCAGGTGCGCTTGTCCTCGATGGGCCGGATCTGCGGAGGCAGGGTCCCGGGGGCCAGGATCTTCAGCGTGGGCCGGAGCTTGATCTTCTCGCGGAAGGTGTGCAGCAGCTCGTCCTCGCGCTTGAAGGCCCCGGACTCGATGGACAGGACCATCTCGTCGATGCCGCCGGGGTTGCTGACCTCGATCTGCCAGCGCTTGATCTCCTCGAACT
>JAHJLB010000057.1 GCA_018822105.1 Pseudomonadota bacterium | reverse complement strand
GGCTCCGGCCTGGGCGGCGTAGCCCTGGGCCAGCGCGGCCTGCTCCGTGCAGAGGGCCGCCGCGGCCCCGGCCTGGGCCTGGGCTGCCAGGGACTGCTCCCGGGCACCCTCGCAGGCGCCCAGGAACTGCGCGGAGTCGCGGATGTCCTCCTGCGGCGTGCTCACGGGATACAGCACGGCGCGGCCGACCTTCTCGTCCAGGGCCTGGCAGATCATGGTCAGGAGATCGAGGGCCGCCTCGTGCGTCTCGGCCGGAAAGGCCGCGTTCTCCACGTAGTCCACCTCCTGCACGATGGCCGGGGCGCGGTAGAGCACCAGGGTCTGCCCCGTGGCCGGAGGTTCGAGCATGGTCAGGCTGCCGCCGGCGGGATTGCCGGCGCCCTCGATGCTGTAGTGCGTGCCGGGCAGAAGCTGCGTCTCCGCGTTGTCCTGGCGCAGCAGGGCCTTGACGTCGGCCGGGCGCAAAAAGGGGAAGGGCACGGGGAACACGGTTGTGGCCCCGTTGCCGGTGTAGGAGGTCTTGGAGGTCTGGGTGGCCAGGGTCATGGGGACTCCTTCGCCGCTGGGGGCGGCACGGTGTTGGGGGCTATTCGTTGATGGCCAGGGTGGGCGCCACGAGGAGCACGGTCATGGGCAGGGGCTGGTCCTGCACCACGGCGAGCAGCCCTTCCGGGGACCAGCCCTGGGGGAAGCGCACGGCCTTGTCGCCGGAGAACAGCGCCGGCGGCCCGCTCATGGGGTCCGCGCTGCTGCGGTAAAGCAGCGGCTCCAGCCGGGCCATGTCCGGCCCCACCTTGCCGCCCAGGCTGCGGTGCAGGCGCAGGACCACCTCGATGATGCGCTTGGTGCGCGTCTGGGCGCTGCCGCGCGCCCCCGCGTACTCCAGGCGCATGGGCCTGAGCACCGAGACGTAGCCCAGGCCGGCGTGGACCACCGAGGCCGGGCGCTCCAGGCGGATGGACCCGTCCGGGGCCACGGTGCGCCCGGGCAGCACCGCGCCGTCGGCCAGGACCTGCACGCTCCGCCCGGCCAGGTGCGCCAGGCCGGTGATCTCGCTGGCCGGCGCGCCGCGGTAGGTCAGGCCCGCATCCAGGAAGAAGCCCTCGGCCGCGCTGGCCGCGTCTTCGGAAAAGACCGGCTCCAGGGTCTCGATGAAGCGCCGCGCGAGGGGCTCGCCGCCCGGTCCGGGCACGCTCCGGCGCACCACCAGCCACAGCTCGTCGCGGCCGCTGGCGTCGCTGGGCACGGCGGCCACGGCCTCCACCGCCCCGTCGGTGAGGATGCGCGCGCAGGCGCAGACATCCTGCTCCGGCAGGTAGGTCATGGCCACGAGCAGGCCGTCGGCGCGCACGCAGAAGAGCACGGGGTCGGGCTCCTGCACGAAGGCCAGCTGGACGATGCCCGGCCCGGCCACATGGGCCGCCAGCAGGGTCAGGTCGCGGGAGCTGTAGGCGTCGGACTCGAAGCGGTAGGCCATCTCGCGCACCTTTTTCCCGGAGCGCTGCACATAGAGCGTGGCCGGGCCGGCCGGGCAGGCCTGGGAGCGCGCCGCGCCGCTGGTGCCCTGGCGGTCGGCCTTGACCCCGCCGGGGGTTATGGGCGCCCCCAGCGAACTGCCGGACACGGTCCATTCGCCGCAGGTGGCGCCGATCCAGAGCTTGCCGCGCGGGGCCAGGAAGCAGATGCGCCCGCCCTGCTGGGCCGAAAGGGTGATCTCCACGGCGTCGTCGTCCAGGGGCTCGGAGCCGGGGTCGGCCGTGATGCGCTCGCCCACCTGGAACTCCTCCCAGAACTCCGCGCGCAGCGCACCGCTGGCGTCGCGCACGCTCTCGATCTCCGAGGAGGTGGCCGGCGCGTCCTTGAAGGTAACGCGCAAGGACCCGCTGCTGGCCGTGAGGATCCGCGAGCCGAGATAGCGGCAGTAGCGCGGCGAGCTCTTGCCCTGGGCGTCGTAGACGTCCCCGCACAGGGCCGAGCCCTGGCTGAAGGTGTCGCCGCCCAGGAGCAGGAAGGTGTCGCCCTGCCGCCCGTCGGCCCGGGAGTCACCGGAGCCGTCGGCGATCTCGAAATCGTCCCAGCCGCTGAGCGGCACCTCGCGGGTGCACAGGCGGAAGTCCCGGCGGCCGGAGGTGCGCGAAAACCACAGCGTGTAGGGCTCCCTGGGCGTGGCCGCAAAGACCAGGCGGTCCTCGTGCAGGCAGGCCAGGGCCGGCCAGTTGCCCTCGCCCCAGGCCTCGGGCCGGTCCGCAAGGACGAGCTCGGCCAGGGCGAAGCCGCCCTCCTGGGTGCGCGAGAGTACGCGCGGGGCCGCCTGCGCATGGGTCAGGATCATCTCCTGCCGGTCCTGCACGGCGCGCAGGCCGTCCAGGAGGTCGGCCCCATAGGGCGTCTCCAGCTCCAGCACCGCGCTGTCCGGGCCCAGCACGCGGCCTTTGTTGTAGAAGAAGCGCAGCAGGCCCTGTTCCGGGTGCTGGGGATTGGCGGCGAACTCCAGCACCCAGGCCTGGCCCTGGGCGTCCTCGAAGGGCGCCAGCACCGACCGGGAGGCGTGGCTTGCGGCGTCGGCCACGTAGCGCATGCCGCTGCGCCGCGTGATGCCCCCGTGGGGATGCACCAGGAAGTTCTCCAGGGTCTGGCAGCCGTTGAAGTACTTGGCCACGTCCACGCGGCCGGAAAGCCGGGGCGAGAGCTCCCCGGAGGTGAAATTGGTCAGGATCACGGGCACCAGGGACATGGGGGCCTCCTCAGGCTAGAAGTCGAGGACAATGCCGCCGCCCCAGCCTTTCGATGCGGCGGGGTCGGGACGGGGCATTTCGTCCAGCACGCCGACATCCCAGCCGCCCGGGACGCCGCCGGAGAGCACCTGCCCGCCCAGGCGCAGGATCGAGCCCAGGCCGTCGTCGCCGGCGCGGCTGCGCCGCCCGGACAGGCGGATGCTCTGGGCCTGGGCGGCCCCGGAGCCCAGGATGTCCGCCAGGCGCTGGGACGAGTCCCCCAGCAGCCGGCCCAGCTGCTCGTCCTGCCCGTGCTCCAGGCCCTGCATGGACAGGAGCGAGCTGCCCGAGAGGCTGAGCCCGGACCCGGCAGCGGCCACCCGGGCTGCGGCGCGGCGGCGCTGGCCCTGTTCGCGCAGGGTCTCCACCTGCTGCCGGGTGCGCCGCTGCTCCGATTCGGCCTGGCGCCCGGCCTGGGCCTCCACGGCCTGGGCGCGCGCCTCGGCGAGCTCGCCGGTCTCCGTGTTGCCGCCGGCGCCGGGCGCCATGGCCTTCAGAAAGCCGGCGCCCATGTTCACGGTCAGGGGCATGACGGTGCTCACTCCTTCCATGTGCGGATCCTCCCGTAGAGATTGTGGGTTGACTGATCGGGGCCAAAGCCCGGGCAGCGGCCCTCCAGGGCGAAGCCCAGGTGCCGGATGAAGCGCTGCGCCCGCAGGTCGTCCTCGCGCACGTGGGCCTGCAGGCGGTGGAAGCCGTGCTCCCGGAGCAGGCCCTGCACCGCCTGCCCGGCCAGCCGGGCAAAGGCCAGGCCCACCCTGTCCAAGCCCGCCCCGGCCCAGCACCAGCATTCGCCCACCCCGGGCCAGAAGCGCACCGCGCCGCCGCAGGCCACGGCCGTGTCGCCGTCAAGCACGGTCCAGGCCGGACCCGCGGCGTGGTAGGCCCGGGCGAGCTCCGCCAGGGGCGGCAGCCCGGCCAGGGCCAGGGCCGCGCCGGGCCTGAGGCAGAGGTCCGCCGCATGGGCGGGGTGGAAGGCGAGGGCCAGGAGGGGTGCAGGCATGTGGTTGCTCGTTGCTCACAGGTTGGGACCCGGCGCGGTCCGGCTGGAGCGGAGTATACCCCCTGCTTTTGCCACAGGACAAAATTACCCCTGTTTTGGCCGGTAAAAGGACAAAAATTCCCTCTTGACAGGGTTCGGGCCAGGCTGGATTTGTCAAAATCGGCGGGTCTGGCGATGTGGCTTGCCAGCGCGAGGAGTCTTGCGCCCGGAGTCTTGCGCCCGAAAACGGGCGGACCGGAGAGGACGGGGTTTGCGGGGGGGGGCGGAGGCCGGGGGCCGCGCCGCGGGAGACACGGACGCATGCAAAAAGCCCCCGGCGGGAAGATTCCTGCCAGGGGCTTTTTGCGCGGGCGGTCTTGCGCCGGGGGGCGCTATTCCACCAGCACCGAGCCGTGGCCCAGCATGCGCTCGGTCTTGCGGGCCTCGGCCACGTTGGTGTAGGGGCCCACCAAAACGCGGTAGTACTTGCCCTTGCCGTCGAGCCTGGCGGCCACCACCTGCACCGGCAGGCCCTTCTTCTCCAGGTGCTGGGCGCGGCGCTCGGCCCTCTGGCGCGACTGGAAGGAGCTCTCCTGGATGGCGTAGGCGCCCTGGGCGACCTTGCGCCGAAGCAGGGCCGAGGCCGGCTTGGCGTCCTCCGCCGCGGCCTGGTCGGGTTCGCCGGCCAAGGCCTGCTGCAGCTGCCCGACCTTGGAGTCGGCCAGCACCTGGGCGGCCCTGAGGTCCCTGTCCTGCTGGCGCGGGGCGGCCTGGGCCAGGGCCAGGGGCAGCTTCCCGCGGCCCTTCTGCTCGTCCAGGACGGCGATGCTCTCGCCCTTGCCCAGGGTCTTGAAGGCGATGTCCAGCAGCTGCTGGGTCACCGCGGCCCTGGCACCGGCGCTGCGCGCGCCCAGCACCACGGCCACCACGCGGGTCTCTCCGCGCTTGGCGGTGACGACGTTGTTGTAGCCCGAGGCGCGCACGTACCCGGTCTTGAGCCCGTCCACGCCCTCATAGGAGGTCAACAGCCGGTTGGCGTTGTGGTGGTTGTGGTTGTTGTGCACGTAGGTGGTCATGGAGTGGAAGGTCAGGGCCTGGGGGAAGCGGCGCAGATAGCTGGCCGAAAGTTTGAGCATGTCGCGCGCGGTGGTCAGCTGGCCGTCGGCGGGCATGCCGTTGGGGTTCTTGAACACCGTGTCGGCCATGCCCAGCTCGTGGGCCTTGGCGTTCATGGCCGCCACAAAGGGGTGGAAGTCCTCGCTGGCGCTGAGGTGCTGGGCCAGGGCCACGCAGGCGTCGTTGCCGCTGGCCACGGCGATGCCCTTCATGATTTCGCGCACGATGACCCGCTCGCCCGAGCGGATGTTCATGCGCGAGCCCCCGGCCACCGCGGCCTCGGGCGTCACGAGCACGGGGTCGGTGAGGGACAGGCGCTTCTCCTGCACCGCCTCGAAGGCCAGGTACAGGGTCAGCACCTTGGTCAGCGATGCCGGAGGGATCTGCTCATCGGCGTTCTGTTCGTAGAGGATGCGCCCCGAGGCCAGGTCCATGGCGATGGCCGACTTGGCGCGCAGGGCTCCGGCGCTGCGCGTGGCCGCGTGCACCGAGGTGGCCCCGAGCATCACGAGGAGCATGGTCAGGAAAAAGACTCTGCTTTGTGTCCGCATGGCTTCCCTGTGGGTTGCAGATTGTCTCCGCCTGCGCTGGACAAGGTCCAGGCCTGGGCTCCATAGCCCAGGTCAGGCCCGGCTGGCAAGCCACCCGGACCGCAGGCCCTACGCGCTCTTCTCTTCTGTCTCCACGCGGTTCCGGCCCCCGGCCTTGGCCGCGTACAGGGCCTGGTCGGCCCTGCGGAAAAATTCGTCCGGCGATTCCCGGCCGTCGGTCTCGGCCACCCCGAAGCTGGCGGTGATGGCCAGGCCCCCGGCCAGGGGGCTGCCCGCCACAAGCTCGCGCAATTTCTCCGCCGTCGCCCTGCCCTGTTCAATATTCGTGCCGGAAAGCAGCAGGGCGAACTCCTCGCCGCCCAGGCGGTAGACGCTGTCCGAAACGCGCACGCCCAGCTTGAGCCTCTGGACGAACTCCTGGAGCACCCTGTCGCCGCGCTGGTGCCCGTGCGCGTCGTTGACGCGCTTGAAATGATCGAGGTCGGTCATGACCATGCACAGGCGGCTCTTCTGGCGCAGGGCCTTGGCGAACTCGCGCCCGATCTCCGCGTCCCAGGTGCGGCGGTTGTAGGCCCCGGTCAGCTTGTCCGTGCCGGCCTGGGTCTCCAGGACGCGGTTCAGGCTCTCCAGGTGCTCGCTGTCGCGCACCACCTCGGCCACCATGGGCCGGAAAAGCCCCAGCCCCGTAAGCGCGAGGGCCGCCAGGGTCGCGCCGGAAAGGGCCAGAATCAGGCCCCTCAGGCTGCGCAGGGTGCTCTCGCCCAGGCGCTGCAGCTCGTCCATCCTCCGGTCCAGGTTCTCCAGCAGGGCGTCCCCGGTCCGGCTCAGGCGCGGCAGGTCCTGCAGCCGGGCCGCTCCCGCGTCCCCCTCCTCCAGCAGGGCGGCGCGCAGCGCGCCAGCCGTCTGGAGGAAGGAATGCATCAAGGCCTCCCCGCCATCCGCGTCCTGGCGCAGCACGGCCAGGGCCGGATTGTCCGGGCCTATGCCCAGGGCCTCCGCCGGGCCGTGCACCAAAAGATCATGCCCGGCGACCAGCTCCCGGAGCGTCCCGTCCAGCTCGGCCAGCGCGGCCTGGCGCAGCGGGCCGGCCCTGTTCTGGGCGCGCCTGGCCAGGATCTCCACGCGCTGGCAGAGCATGCGCTGCCGCCCGGCCACATTGAGCAGCTTGGCCCCCAGCACCTCCGTGCCCACGGCGTCCTCCATGAGCCAGTAGCTGCCCAGGGTGAGCGCGGCCACGATCCCGAGGGCCAGGACGTAGCGCAGGGTCAGCCGCGTGTGCAGAGGTATGCCCGAGATGAGTCCCATCGGCTCCACGTCCGCCCGGTTGTTGCGCTTCCGGGCCGCACGGAATTGTTATAGTGATTCTTTAAGAAAAGTCTAGGCATAATTTCGCGTCCCCGTCAACCCGTTTTTGCGAAAACAAAGGCGCTGAGTGCGGACAATCGCTCCCCCCTTCGTCCGCAGGTTGACAACCGGCTGCGCCGGGCATACCTTCTTGGTAGAGTTAAAATTCGAGCACGCACGCGACCACAAGGACACGGGGTACCCATGATGTTCTCCTGTTCCGCCCTGCCGAACCCCACACGCGTGCTCATCGTCGAGGACGAGCACATCATCGCCATGGCCACCAGCGCGAGCCTCAGGCGCATGGGCTGCGAGGTGGTGGGCACCGCGTCCACCGGCCAGCAGGCCATTGACTACGCCGCCGACAGGAAGCCCGACGTGGTGCTCATGGACATCATGCTCCAGGGCACCATGAACGGCATCGAGGCCGCGCGCCAGATCCGCTACGCGGCGCCGCACCTGCCCATCATCTACTGCACCGCCTACACCGACGCGGGCACCAGGGCCCAGGCCGCGCAGGCCAACCCCAGGGCCTTCATGGGCAAGCCCCTGGACTACGCCGTGCTCAAGAACCTCATCGACGAGCTGGAATGAGCCGGAGCTGCGCGCCGCCATTCTTCGGGGCCAGGGTCGGCCTGCTGCTTCTGGCGCTGCTCTTCGCCTTGGTCCTCGCCCCCTGCCCTTCGGCCCTGGCCGCAGGCGCCAGACCCTGGTTCCTCCCGGGCCAGCAGGAAAACGCCACCGCCGCCGACAACGCCACCGCCACAGACAGCGCCACCGCCACAGACAGCGCCACCAGCCGGCAGGGCACCCCCGCGCCCCCCCAAGGCCCCGCCCAGGACGAGGCCCGGCAGGCCCAGGACGACGTGCTGCGCCGCTTCTTCCGCGGCCAGGTGACCCTGGACGACGACTTCCCGGAGGTCTTCTCGCGCCGCGTCAAGGACGGCGAGACCATGGCCTTCCTGACCATGCGCGAGATGCAGCGCCGCAGGGGGCTCTTGGAGCGGTTCCGCAACGCGGAGGTGGATCTGGAGGGGCTGGTGTTCGAGCGCGTCACCAATGACCCGGACCTGGCGCGCATCCGCGTCACGGGCCGGTACAGCTTCTCCGTGCCGCCGGTGGAGAGGACCGTGGAGGAGGACGCCCTGTTCGTGCTCCTGCCCGAGATGGGCCAGTGGAAGATCTTTGAGCGCCGCGAGGGCTGGAGGCCCTAGGCGGCCTTGCCGTCACACCGCCGCGCGGTCCGCCTTGCGGCCCAGCGCGATGCGCGGCTCGATGATCTCCCGCACCACGCGCAAGGGCTGCTCCATGGCGTCGCCCGCGGCCTGTCCGGCCTGGGGGATGTCCAGGGGGCCGGCCACCACCACGCGGTTGCGGCCGCCGTTCTTGGCCAGGTAGAGGGCCTGGTCCGCCAGCAGCACCAGCTCCTGGGCCGAGGACCCGGGGCTGAGCGCGGCCACGCCGGCGCTCACCGTGAGGCTCAGGCCGGCTTTCGCCGCCCCGGCGCGGAAGAAGCGCCCGGCCACGCGCTGGCGCAGGCGCTCGGCCAGCAGGGCCGCCTGCTCGCGGCTGGTGTGGGGCAGGATCACCACAAACTCCTCGCCGCCGTAGCGCGCCGGATAGTCCGAGCTGCGCAGGCCCTCGCCCATGAGCGCGGCCATCTCGCGCAGCACGTCGTCCCCGGCCTGGTGCCCGTGGGTGTCGTTCACGGCCTTGAAATGGTCCACATCCACCAGGATCAGGGACAGGGGCTGGTCGTAGCGGCCGTGGCGCGCGGCCTCGGCGGCCAGGCGCTCCTCGAAGCTGCGGCGGTTGCCGATCTTGGTCAGCCCGTCGCGGTCGGCCTGGAGCTTGACCTGGCGGTAGAGCAGCGCGTTGCGCAGGGCCAGGGCCAGGTGGTTCACGCAGGCGTTCAGGGTCTGCACCTGGTCCTTGGCCAGCCGCAGGCCCTTGTCGGTCATGAGGGCCAGGAAGCCGAAGCTCTCGCCCCCCACGGACAGGGGCAGGAACAGCAGCCGCCCGGCGGAGGGCCCAGGCGCGAGCTTGCGCCCGCGGTCCGGGGCCAGGCAGGCCTGGCGGTATTCCGACACCTTGTAGCCGGCCTGGCGCTCCGCGGCCGCGATGAGGGCCTGCTGCCACTCCTCGCTCTCCGGCGGGGTCAGCAGGCAGGGCATGTACAGCTCGGCGTCCAGGCCCGAGCCGTGCTCAGGCCGGGACCAGAACGCGCCCGCCAGGGCCGTGAGCGGCAGAAGGCTCCGCAGGTCGCTCCTGGCCTTGGACAAGATGGTGACGGGGTCGAGGGAGGCCGTGGCCCGGGAAAGCACGCGGTTCAGAAAGCTCAAATGGTTGCCCTTGCGCACCAGGAGCTCGCGCTCCAGGGCGATCTCCTCGGTCTTGCGGCGCAGGTCCGCGGCCAGGGAATCCATCTCGCGCAGGCGCAGCAGGGCGTCGCGCACCTTGAAGCGGGTCAGGGGCGCGCGCACGGCGGTGACAAAGCCCTCGGCCAGCACCTGCTCGGTCTCCAGAACCTCGGCGTCCTGCTCCAGAATGAGGATGCGGCGCACGCACTCGTCCTGGCCGCAGGCCAGGCGACGGTTTTTTGGCAGGCCTATCCACACCTGCCAGGGCACCCAGGCGGCCTGGGTCTGGCCTCCGGAGCCGCGCATCCAGGCCACGGCGTCGGGCGGCAGATTCCGCAGGGCATACCCCGCCCCGGCGGCGGCCTCCACAAAGGCCGCGGTGTCCGGATCAAGTCCAAGTCCCCACATTACTTCGGGATGTTCGGTGCTGTGCATGCGTTTTAAGCCTCCTGGAGGGATGCGTCCAGTGGAGCACATGCAAATACCGCTCCGGAGGCAAAACCGCCCGCCAGGCCCCCATCGCCGCAGCCGCCCCGCGGCCCGGGAGCGGCGGGCTTTGACAAAACGGACCAAGTGTGGCTTGGTGCAGGCATGAAAAAGCCCGGCGTCTTCGGCACCCTGGACCCCTTTCTGGAGACCGGCCCCGTCCTGGGCCGCAGGGTGGCCAACACCGGCTTCCTGCGCTTCCTCCTGGCGGCCGACCCCTTCGAGGCCTACCACTTCTTCCTGTCCGACAAGGCCCTGCGCGACTCCCTGGGCGCCCTGCTGGCCCAGCTGGCCCCGGACATCGCCGCCCGGGGGGGCTTCACCCTCATGGACCGCCGGGAGCTGCCCGAGCGCCTGGCCGCCACGCGCTACGCCTGCTTCCACCAGTCCGACTGCATCGTGAACCCCACGCACATCGCCCGGCTGCGCAACGCCCACAGCAGCTGGCTCTTCCCGGTCACCGGCCCCATCCACTCCCTGTCCTACCCGGACTACCCGGCGGCCTTCCTGCGCCACCTCTGGGCCGGGGCCACGGCGCGCGACTGCGTCATCGCCACCTCCCGGGCCGGGCACAAGGCCGTGGAGGCCTTCCTGGAGCACCTGCGCCAGGGCTACGGCCTGGCGGACACGCCCGGGCCGAGCATCCGGCGCATTCCCCTGGGCCTGGACCCCGAGGCCCTGGGCCCCGCAGGCCCCGGCGCGCCCCTGCCCGGCCCGGCGGAAAAGCAGGCCCTGCGCCGCGCCCTGGGCCTGCCCGTGGAGCCCGCCCTGGTCCTGGTCCTGGGCCGCATCTCCCATTCCTCCAAGATGGACGTGCTGCCGCTCATCCGCGCCCTGGCCCGGCTGTGCGACGAGGGCCGCCCGCGCGACTCCGTGGCCCTTGTGCTGGCGGGCTGGGCCGAGGAGGACGACCCCTTCCCCCAGAGCCTGGTGGACATCGCCGCCAAGGTGGGCCTGAGCGCCTGCCTGGAGCTGCGCCCGGGGGAACGCCGCAAGGCCGACCTCCTGGCCGCCTGCGACGTGTTCGTCTCCATCGCCGACAACCCCCAGGAGACCTTCGGCCTGACCCTGCTGGAGGCCCAGGCCGCGGGCCTCCCGGTGGTGGCCTCGGACTACGACGGCTACCGCGACCTCGTGGCCCACGGCGCCACGGGCCTGCTGGTGCCCACACTGGGGCCCGCCGCACCGGGCCGGCCCCGGCCCGACGACCTCATCGACCAGCTGGCCCCGCTGCTCTTCGACAACCAGTACCACCTGCTCCTGGCCCAGCGCACCGCCGTGGACGCCCCGGCCCTGGCCCTGGCCCTGGAGTCCCTGCTGGCCGACCCCGCCCTGCGCCTGCGCATGGGCGCGGCCGGGCGCGAGCGCGTGCGCGCGGGCTTCCTCTGGCCCCAGGTGGTGGACAGGCACCTGGAGCTCTGGGACGAGCTCGCGGCCCTGCCCGTTCCGGACATCGAGACCCTGCGGGGCGTGCCGCATCCGCTGCACCTGCCCTACGCCGGCGTCTTCGCCAGCTACCCCACGCGCACCCTGACCCCGGACACCCCGCTCAAGCCCGGGCGCACGGGCGTGGCCCTGCTCTCCGGGCGGGAATACCCCATGCTCTACGCCGGGCTGGACCACATCCTGGACGCCGAGGCCATCCGCAAGCTCATCTTCCTGGCGCGCAAGGGCGAAACCGCCGGGCCTCTGGCCCAGCGCTTCGTCGAGCTGTGCCCGGACCTGGACGCCGACCGCGCCGCCTACCACATCCTCTGGGCCGTGAAGCACGACCTGCTCGAAGCAATCCAGGAGCCCTGATGCCCCAGACCATCCTGCACCACGCGGCGCTGCGCCACCGGGGCGGAGCCGTGCGCGTGGCCCGGCTGCTCCAGGCCGAGCAGGCCGAGGCCGGCCTGGACGCGCGGCTGTCCTTCGAAGTGGACGAAAACGACCCCGAGGCCCTGGACGCGCCCCAAAACCACGCCCAGGCCCCCACGCCGCCCGCCGCCCTGGCCCACCGGGCCGGGGGGCTGCCGCCGGGCGGCCTGCTGCACCTGCACACCAGCACCGACTGGCCCGCCCTGCTGGAAGGCCTCCTGGACGGCGGCGTGGCCACGGGCCTGCTGCTGACCCTGCACGACGCCACGCCCCTCACCGGCGGCTGCGCCTATCCCCTGGACTGCCCGCATTTCCCGGCCTGCGCCGACCCCTGCCCGCGCCTGTTCCCCCAGGCCCGGCTGCGCCAGGGGCTCACCCTGCGCCTGCTCAGGCGCCTCGGCCCGCAGCTGGTCAGCCCCTCGCGCTGGCTGGCCGGGCTGGCCAAGGCCGTGCTGCCGGAGCTGCCCCTGCGCATCATCCCCAACGGCGTGCCCTGGCCCGATGCCCTGACCCCGCGCCAGGAGGCCAGAAGCGCCCTGGGCATCGCCCTGGGCGCGCCCGTGGCCCTGTTCGCGGCCCACGGCGGCGCCCGCGCGGCTTACAAGTCCGGGGCCCAGTGGCCGGACTACTGGACGCGCATCGCCGCCCGCCTGCCCGGCAGCCTGGGCTTCGCCGTGGGCGGCGACGAGGCGGACACCCGCCAGGGCCTCACGGTCTGGCCCTACCTGGACCGCGCCCGGCTCGGCCTGCTCATGCGCGCGGCGGACTGCCTGGTCTACCCCACCCTGGCCGACAACCACCCCCTGGTGCTCCTCGAAGCCGCTGCCCAGGAGCTGCCCGCGGCCAGCTTCGACGCCGGCGGGGTGCCGGAAATCCTCCGCCACGGCGAAACCGGGCTTTTGGCCCCGGCGGGCGACGCCGCGGCCCTGATCGAGCACGCCGTGGCCCTGCTCTCCACCCCGGCCCTGGCGCGCAGCCTCGGCCGCGCAGCCCGCGACCAGGGCCGGCGGCGCTTCCACGCGCAGCGCATGGCCGAGGACTACCGCAGGCTGGCCCGGGAGGCCTCCGGCGGCCGGGGAGACTAAGGTCCCCCAGCCCCTTCGCCGCGCGGCGGGGCTGGAATGCTCCCGCCTCGCGGCGCAGCCGCCACGTTCACCACCGAAGCCCCGGATACGGCAGTGCCGCATCCGGGGCTTCGGTGGCGATGGAGGGGTTCGGGGGCGCCTGGCCCCCCGGCCGCCGGAGGCCTCGTTCCTCCCTGGCCCGCGCGGGCCTCAGTCCCTGGCCTTGTCCTTGACCGCCTTCTTCCCCGCCTTGCGCGGCGCCGGGGCCGGCGCGGGTGTTTCGCCCGGGGCGGGCCGGGCCTGGCGCTGGAAAAAGCTCCACACGAGGGCCGTGGCGTCCGGGTCCGGGGCGGGCAGGTCGCAGTAGCGGTAGCGCTCCGCCGGGCCGCCGGGCCAGGCGTGCCCGCCGCCCTTGACGATGACGAACTCCACCTGGGCCCGGCCGCCCTGGCCGTAGCGCTCCACGCGCACGCGGCCCCGGCTGCCGCTTGTAAGCGCGGCGTCCTGCACCTGCCGGGGGCGTTCGGCCAGGCCCAGGCCGCGCACCCAGAAGGCCACCTGGGCCTTGGCCGGAAAGTCCTCGCAGAAGCGCCCGCTGCGCGGGTGGCCCTGGGCGGGCCCGAAGCGCGCCACCTGGTCGTGGCTGCCGTGGATGACCAGCACGGGCAGGGGCTCCTGCGGGGCCTGCGCGTCGCAGGGCAGGTACCCGGCCACCGAGGCCAGGGAGGCCAGGACGCCGGGCCGCTCCAGGGCGAAGCGGCTGGCCAGCATGGCCCCGTTGGAGAAGCCGGCCAGGTGGATGCGCCGGGGGTCCACGGCATAGTCGGCCTTGAGGCGGTTGATGAGCGCCGCGAGAAAGCCCACGTCGTCGATGCGCTGGTCCCGGGCGTAGCCGCAGCACATCCAGGCGTTCCAGGACTGCACCCCGCCGCCCTCCTGCCCGCCCGCGTCCGGCGGGCCGGCCAGGCCCTCCGGGAACACGGCCATGAAGCCCGCGCGCTCGGCCAGGCCGCCCAGGCCGGTCTGGCGCATGGCCTGGGCCGCGGAGCCGCCCGCGCCGTGCAGAAAGATGACCAGGGGCAG